>NZ_CP134227.1:604032-1208064 GCF_031656915.1 Nocardioides marmorisolisilvae
ACGTCGTCGAACTCGACCCGGGCCGCGTCGACGGGCAAGGGCACCGCGTCCGGCCTCTCCTGCACGGTCGACGGCAGGTCGAGCACCTCGAAGACCCGGTCGAAGCTGACCAGCGCGGTCATCACGTCGACCCGCACGTTCGAAAGGCCCTGCAGCGGAGCGAGCAGCCGGAGTAGCAGCGTCGCGAGTGCGGTCAGGGTGCCGATGGTGAGCACGTGGTCGATGACCAGCCGCCCGCCGATGCCGTAGACGAGCGCCGTCGCGAGCGCGGGGATCAGCATCATCGAGGCCATGAAGACCCGGGTCACCAGGGCGATCCGGACCCCGAGGTCCCGTACGACGGCCGCCTTCTCGGCGTACCGGGTGTCCTCCTCCTCCCGACGTCCGAACAGCTTGAGCAGCAGCGCGCCGCCGACGTTGAACCGCTCGGTCATCATGTTGCCGAGATCGGCGTTGCCGTTCATCTGGTCACGGGTCAGGCCACTGATCCGGCGACCGACCCAGCGGGAGGCGACGAGCAGCAATGGGAAGAGCACCAGGCAGGCGAGGGTGACCTGCCAGCTCAGGGCGAACATCGTCACCCCGACGACCAGCACGCTGATCGCGTTGGAGACCGCGCTCGACAGCGTCGAGGTGAAGGCCCGCTGGGCGCCGATCACGTCGTTGTTCAGCCGGGACACCAGTGCACCGGTCTGGGTGCGGGTGAAGAAGGCCAGGGCCATCCGCTGGACGTGGCCGAAGACCTTGGTGCGCAGGTCGTAGATGAGGTTCTCGCCGATGCGCGAGGACAGGTAGCCGTTGACCACGCCGAGTCCGGCGTCGACCACGGAGGTCCCCGCCATCGCCAGTGCCAGCCAGACGACCAGTGACGGGTTCCCAGCGATGATGCCGTCGTCGAGGATGTGCTGGATCAGCAGCGGGTTGACGATCACGATCGCCGCATCGATGACGACGGCCACCAGGAAGACTCCGATCAGCCGACTATGCGGCCGGGCGAACTCGACGATGCGGCGCCGCGTCTCGCGGGTGACGCCCTGCTGGACCACGCTCCGGTCCGCCCGCATCGCCCGCATCATCGGGCCCATCCGCTGCATCTCGCTCACTGCGGACCCCCTTCCTAGGAACCTCTGAGCTCCACGAACCGCCTCAACTGCGCCTCACGCTCGAACCTGCGCTGCTCGTCCAGGCTCCGGTCCCCTGCGCCGAGCAGCAGCGCCTTGGTCTCACGGACCGCTCCGGCCGGTGTCGCCAGCAGCGCGGCGACGAGGTCGTCGACCGCGCCGTCGAGCTCGTCACGAGGTACGACGACCGTCGCCAGTCCCATCCCGCGTGCCTCTGCCGCGCCCACGAACCTGCCGGTGGCACAGATCTCCATCGCTCTGGAGTAGCCAACACTGTCGACCAGCAGCTTTGTTCCGCCCAAGTCCGGCACGATGCCGAGCGCAGGCTCCTTCATGCACAGTTGCGCGTCCTCGGCCACGACGCGCAGGTCGCAGTGCAGCGCGAGCTGGAACCCACCGCCGATGGCGTGTCCCTGCACGGCGGCGACGGACACGAACCGGGGGTCGCGCAGCCACGCAAAGCCACGCTGGAAGCCCGCGACCGTATCGAGGATGGTGTCGTCGCTCTCGGCCATCAGCGCCGGGATGCTCTGCTCGCCACGCAGCCCGACCCCCGACAGCAGGTCACGGTCGAGGCCGGAGGAGAAGGACTGTCCGGCGCCGCGCACCACCACCACACGGACCTCGGGTGGCAGCGCGTCGCCGATGTCGGCCAGGGCCGTCCACATCCGCGGGGTCTGGCTGTTCCGCCGGTCGGCCTTGTCCAGCACCACGGTGGCCAGCGGTCCGGCGACGTCGAGGTGCAGGCCGGCTGCGGCGAGCAGGGCTGGTGCGGGAAGGTCCGTCATGGCGGCATCCTCGCAGGTGGGTCCTCCGCGGCAGCGGGCCCAGCCGGTCAGGCCAGTGCGACCAGGTCGGCGTAGTCCGGTGACCAGAGGTCCTCGACGCCGTCGGGGAGGATCAGCACCCGGTCCGGCTCGAGGGCGTGCACCGCGCCCTCGTCGTGGGTGACCAGCACGATCGCCCCGGCGTAGGAGCGGATCGCGCCCAGCACCTCCTCGCGAGAGGCCGGATCCAGGTTGTTGGTCGGCTCGTCGAGCAGCAGCACATTGGCCGAGGACACCACCAGGATGGCCAGCGCGAGACGGGTCTTCTCCCCGCCAGACAGCACGCCGGCCGGCTTCTGGGCGTCGTCGCCGGAGAAGAGGAACGACCCCAGGACCGAGCGCGCCTCGGTGTCGGTGAGCTGCGGCGCCGACGCGTGCAGGTTCGCCAGCACGGTCCGGTCCGTGTCCAGGGTCTCGTGCTCCTGGGCGTAGTAGCCGACCTTGAGTCCATGGCCGGGCACCACCATCCCGGTGTCCGGCGCGTCGACCCCGGCCAGGATCCGCAGCAGCGTCGTCTTCCCGGCCCCGTTGAGCCCCAGGATCACGACGCGGGAGCCCTTGTCCACGGCCAGGTCGACGTCGGTGAAGACCTCCAGCGAGCCGTAGGACTTCGACAGGCCCTCGGCGGTGAGCGGAGTCCGCCCGCAGGGGGCCGGCGAGGGGAACTTGATCCGGGCGACCCTGTCGGCCCGACGCTCCCCCTCGAGCTCGCCGAGCATCTTCTCGGCCCGCTTGAGCATCGACTGCGCTGCCTTCGCCTTGGTGGCCTTGGCGCGCATCGTGTTGGCCTGGGCCAGCAACGCGTCGGCCGCCTTCTCCGTGTTGGCCCGCTCGCGCCGGCGCCGGTGCTCGTCGTTCTCCCGCTGCTGGAGGTAGTTCTTCCACGTCATGTTGTAAACGTCGATCTCGGAACGGTTGGCGTCCAGGTGCAGCACCTTGTTGACGCATGCCTCGAGCAGGTCCACGTCGTGGCTGATGACGACGAGGCCGCCCTTGAAGGTGCGCAGGAACTCGCGCAGCCACACGATCGAGTCGGCGTCGAGGTGGTTGGTGGGCTCGTCGAGGAGCAGGATCTCCGCGCCGGAGAAGATGATCCTTGCCAGCTCCACGCGACGTCGCTGACCGCCGGACAGCGTCCGCAGCGGCTGGCCGAGCAGCCGATCCTCGATCCCGAGCCCGGCAGCGATCTGGGCTGCCTCCGCCTCCGCCGCGTAGCCGCCGGCGGCGTGGAGGTCCGCGTCGGCCCGCTCGTATCGACGCATCGCGCGTTCGCGGACGGCAGGGTCGTCGCTGCCCATCTCCCCCTCGGCCGCGCGCAGCCGGCGTACGACGTCGTCGAGGCCGCGCGCCGACAGGATCCGGTCCCGTGCCAGGGTGTCGAGGTTGCCGGTCCGCGGGTCCTGCGGCAGGTAGCCGAGGGTGCCGTTGTTCGACACCGTCCCCGATGCGGGCAGCGTCTCGCCCGCCAGGATGCGGGTCAGGGTGGTCTTGCCCGCCCCGTTCCGGCCGACCAGGCCGACCTTGTCACCGGCGGCCACCCGGAAGGTGACGTCCTGCATGAGGAGACGTGCCCCGGCGCGTACCTCGAGGTGCTGGACGGAGATCACAAGGGCATTACTGTACCGGTGTCACCTCCCGGGAAAGGCCGCGCATGCGATTCAACCCCAAGGCCCGTATCGACGAGAGCCAGATCGAGAACCGCGAGGGGCGAGGCGGTGGCGGCCTCGGCGGTGGGCTCGGAGGCGGCAGCGGGATGCGGCTGCCGATCCCGACCGGTGGGGGCGGCCGGATCGGCGTCGGCACCATCATCGTGATCGTGCTGTACGTCGTGGTGCAGATGTGCGCCGGCAACAGCGTGGTCCCCGGGACCGGCGACAGCAATAGCGCCGGCACCGGCCAGGCCGTCGCCGGCACCTGTCGCAACGGTGCCGACGCCAACAAGAACATGGACTGCGCCATCGACCTGCTGACGAACTCGGTGCAGGCCTTCTGGGCCACCGCGCTTCCCGCACAGGCCAACATCGCCTACCAGCCGATCAAGACGGTGAAGTACACCGGCCAGACCTCCTCCGGATGCGGCACCGCCCAGAGCGCGATGGGGCCCTTCTACTGCCCCAACGACAAGCGTGTCTACATCGACCGTGACTTCATGAGGCAGATGCTCCAGGGCGAGCTCGGTGCGAAGGGCGGCCCGTTCGCGCTCGGCTACGTGCTGGCCCACGAGTACGGCCACCACATAGAGGACCAGCTCGGCATCCTCGGCCAGATGCGAACCCAGCAAGGTCCGAAGAGCGACTCGGTCCGGGTCGAGCTGATGGCCGACTGCCTGGGCGGCGTGTGGGCGAAGTCGGCGACCACGACGAAGGACGCGGACGGCAACGTGCTGATCAGCGACCTCACTGCGGACGACATCGCCCGTGCCGTCGACGCGGCCCGGGCCGTCGGCGACGACCGGATCCAGAGGGAGACCTCCGGCCGGGTCAACGAGGAGTCCTGGACGCACGGTTCCAGCGCCGAGCGGACCCGCTGGTTCGACACCGGGCTGAAGCAGGGCAGCATCGCCGCCTGCAACACCTTCAAGACCGAAAGCCTCTGAGACCGGACGCAGCGTCCACCGTCCAGACGAGAGCGCGTCACCCCGCCCGCAGCAGGCACAATGGCGGTCATGAAGCCCCGCTCGTCGGCACGCGACCTTGCACTGATCGCCACCTTCACCGGTGTGGTCGCGGCCCTGGGCGTGGTGCCGGCGTTCTACCCGGCGGGGATCCCGGTCCCGATCACCGCCCAGTCACTGGGCGTGATGCTGGCGGGCGCGGTCATCGGCGCCCGCCGCGGCGCGGCGTCGCTGGTGCTGCTGCTCGCCCTGGTCGCCGTCGGACTCCCGCTGCTGGCGGGCGGACGTGGCGGTCTGGGCGTGTTCGCCGGCCCGAGCGTCGGCTACCTCGTGGGCTACCCGGTCGCGGCGTTCGTGGTCGGCTGGATCACCGAGAAGGGCGGCGCGCCGTACCGGCTGTCCTGGGGTGTCGTGGCCAACCTCGTCGGCGGCATCGTGGTGCTCTACGCGCTCGGCATCCTCGGCACAGCCTGGCGCGCGCACCTCTCCGTCCCGGCGGCGGTCGCCAGCGCCGGCTGGTACGTCGTCGGCGACCTCGCCAAAGTGGTGATCGCCGCGCTGGTCGCCCGGGGCGTGCACGCTGCCTACCCCGGGTTGCTGCCCGCGGCCACACGTCGGGCCGACCGGGACCGCCGGCATGAGCACCCGATCAGCACCTGAGCCCGTCGCCCCGGACCGCAGCGCCGACCCCGTCGCCGCGGTCCTGCGGGCACACCGGACCGGCGCCGACCTCGTGCTACGCACGTCGGGGAGCAGCGGCACCGCACAGCCGGTGGTGCGCAGTACCCAGTCCTGGTGGGCTTCCTTCGGGCCGTACTCGGACCTGACCGGGGTCTCGGCGGGTGCCCGGGTGTGGGTGCCCGGACCGCTGAGCGCGACGATGAATCTCTTCGCGGCCGTGCACGCCCGTGCGGTCGGGGCGATCCTCGTCGACCGGCCCGCCGACGCCTCGCACGCCTGCCTGACCCCGGCCCTGCTCGACCGTCGCGCCGACGACCTTCGACCGGGCACCCATGTCGTGGTGGCCGGCGCCGCACTACCGCCCGGTCAGCACGCCGTGGCCAGTGCGAGCGGTCTCGAGGTGGTCAGCTACTACGGCGCCGCCGAGCTGTCGTTCGTGGCCGCCGGGCCGCACGCGGAGTCGCTGCGCGCCTTCCCGGGCGTGGAGGTCGAGGTGCGCGCCGGGGCGATCTGGGTGCGATCGCCGTACGTCGCTGCAGGGGGCAACCAGTGGGCGACGGTCGGCGACCGCGGCCGACTGGCGGACGGCGTCCTCACCGTTCTCGGCCGACCGGGCACGGTGACCACCGCCGGCGCCACCGTCCGCATCGCCGATGTGGAGGCGGCGTTGCGTCCCGCAGCGACCTCCGAGTTCGTCGTCGTCGGGGCACCGCACCCCGTGCTCGGCGAGGTCCTCGCCGCCGCGGTGACCTCCGTGGGCGACAGGGACCGGCTCCGCGCCTTGGCCCGGACCGCGCTGCCGGCAAGCCACCGACCGCGGCTGTGGCGGGTGCTGGATCAACTCCCGCTCACCGCTGCTGGCAAGGTTGACCGAGCCCGCATCGCCGACGACCTCTGAAGGACGGAGCAACGATGGCCAGCCGCAAGGACGCTCCCGTCATCGTGGCTGCGCTGCGTACCCCGATCGGCACCGCCGGCAAGGCTCTGGCGTCCGTGGATGCGGCCCACCTCGCCGCGTCCGTCCTGGCCCGGGTCGGCGCCGATCTGCCCGCGCCGGCCGATGTCGTCCTGGGCAACTGCACGGGGCCCGGCGGCGACGTGGCCCGGGTCGCGACACTCGCGGCGGGGCTGCCCGACACGGTGCCCGCCGTGACGGTCGACCGCCAATGCGGCAGCGGACTGGCCGCCGTGGAGCTGGGCGCGGCCCTGGTCCGGGAGCGCGATGCGGTCGTGCTGGCGGGCGGCGTCGAGAGCGCCAGCACCGCCCCGTGGCGGTTCTGGCCACCGGCGGACGGTGCAGCCCCTCGGCGCTACCAGCGAGCGCCGTTCTCGCCGGAGCCGGAAACCGATCCGGACATGGGCCTGGCCGCCGACCTGCTCGCCGAGGAGGCAGGGGTCTCCCGCGCCCGGCAGGACGCATACGCGGCCCGGTCGCACCAGCGCGCCTGGGCCGCGATCGAAAGCGGCCGCTTCGGGGACGAGATCGTCCCGGTCGCCGGGATCTCCCGCGACCAGCGGCCCCGGCCGGGGATGACTCCCGACCGGCTGGGCCGACTACCAGCCGCCTTCCGGGAGGGCGGCAGCGTCACGGCCGGCAACTCCTGCGGCATCAGTGATGGTGCCGCCGTGGTGGCGATCGCGCCGGCGTCCACGCAGTTGCCAGGCCTGCGGGTGCTGGCCACAGCGAGCGCGGGGGTCGATCCGCGGCGCCCTGGGATCGGACTGGTCCCGGCCGTCACCCGTGCTCTGAAGTACGCGGCCCTCCGCCTCGGCGACATCGACGTGATCGAGCTCAACGAGGCGTTCGCCGGGCAGGTGCTGGCCTGCTGTGACGCCCTGGCGCTGGATCCAGAGCGGGTCTGCCGGCAGGGCGGCGCGCTGGCCCTCGGGCACCCGTGGGGCGCCAGCGGCGCTGTCCTGGTGGTCAGGCTCTTCACCCAGATGGTCCGCGAGGGGAGCGGTCGGTTCGGGCTGGCGGCGATCGCCGTGGGCGGCGGCCAGGGGGTGGCGATGGTGGTCGAGGCATGCCGCTGATCGAGCTGGAGGGCGTGGGGCACACCTACGGCGTCGGTACGGCGGCCCGGGTGGTGCTCCGTGACCTCGACCTGCGCCTGTCCGAGCATCGGATCGGGGTCATCGGCGGCAACGGGTCGGGCAAGTCCACCTTCGCCCGGCTGCTCAACGGGCTGCTGGTCCCGGACCGGGGCACGGTCCGGGTGGACGGTCTCGACACCCGCCGCGAAGCCCGTGCAGTGCGGCGCAAGGTCGGCTTCTGCTTCACCGACCCCGACGCCCAGATCGTGATGCCGACCGTGGCCGAGGACATCGGCTTCGGCCTGCGCAGGCGGGGGCTGCCGAGGCCGGAGGTCGAGGAGCGCGTCTCCGTGGCGTTGGAGCGCTTCGGCCTGGCCGACCACCGGGACCATCCCGCCCACCTGCTGTCGGGCGGGCAGAAGCAGCTGCTGGCGCTGGCCGCCGTACTCGTGACCGAGCCCGAGTTGCTGGTGATGGACGAGCCCACCACGCTCCTGGACCTGGCGAACACCCGCCGGGTGGGCGACCTGGTGGCAGGCCTGCCCGAGCAAGTGCTGCTGCTCACCCACGACCTTGACCTGCTCGTCGACTTCGACCGGGTCCTGGTCTTCGACGGCGGCCGGGTCGTTCACGACGGCAGTCCTGCCGAGTCCGTCACCCACTACCGCAAGCTGCTGGACTGAGCACGCGATGGGCGGCCGCGCGGACCTCTGGGGTCTCTACCAGCCGGGGCGCTCGGTGCTGCACCGGGCGCCGGCAGGGATGAAGCTGCTCCTGCTCGTCGCCGCAGCCGTCGGCACGCACTGGCTCGATCGACCCTGGCGGGTCGGAGCGGGCCTGCTCGGCGTCCTCGCCCTGTACGGCGTCGCGCGGCTGCCGCTGCGGGTGCTCACCGCGCAGCTCCGGTCGTTGGCCGCCCTGGTGCTCGTCCTCGCCGGCTTCCAGTGGCTGGTGAGCGGTTGGCGTACGGCGGTGGTGGTCGTGGGGGTGCTGGTGCTCCTCGTCCTGCTGGCCGGTCTGGTCACGCTGACCACCCGCACCACGGCGATGATCGACACGGTGACGAGGCTGTGCCGCCCGCTGCGTCGGGTCGGCGTCGACCCTGAGCGGATCGGTCTGATCCTGGCCCTGGGGATCCGGTCGGTGGCGGTGGTGGCCGGGCTGGCTCACGACGTACGCGAGGCACAGCTGGCACGTGGCCTGGGCAGCAGCCCGACCGCCTTCGCCGTACCGCTGGTGGTCCGGTCGCTGCGTCACGCGGACGCGTTGGGCGACGCGCTGGTGGCCCGCGGGGTCGACGACTGATCCACGGGCTCTGGAAGGATCGCGGTCATGACCACCGCGCTCCCCCACCGGATCCTGGTCCGTTCGGACCGGATCGTTCTCGGCCTCGCTGCGGCGCTGTGCGTGCTCGCCGGCCTGGCCCATTACGGAGGCTGGAACACCACCGTCGCCTTCGTGGTCAGCGCGGCAGCGGTCGCGGTCCTCGCCTCGCTGGTCGGCCGTAGCGTCGACCAGCTCGGCGACAGGTTCGGCCCCGGCGCCACCGGGGTGCTGCAGTCGGCGCTGGGGAACCTGCCCGAGCTGTTCATCTCGATCTTCGCGCTCAAAGCCGGTCTCGACTCGGTCGTCCGCTCGGCGCTGGTGGGGTCGATCCTCGCCAACCTGCTGCTCGTCCTCGGTCTCGCGTTCCTCGTGGGCGGACTGCGCAACGGGACCCAGCAGCTCGGCTCGGAGCGGGCCCGGACCCTCAGCGTGCTGATGCTCCTCTCGGTGGTCGCGATGGCTTTCCCGTCGCTGGCGCATTGGGTGCACAGCCCCGCCCAGGACCACGAGAAGGCGTTCTCGACGATCGTCTCGATCATCCTGATCGCCGTGTTCGTGCTGTCGCTCCCCTTCTCGCTGCGCCGAGACACGCAGGGAGCCTCGCCGGAGGCGGAGCCGCCACGGTGGCCGATCGCCCTTGCGATCGGCATGCTGGCCGCCTCGGGTGCGCTCGCCGCCTTCGTCTCGGACTGGTTCGTCGCCGCGCTGCAGCCTGCGATGGAGTCACTGAACATCTCTCAGGCGTTCGCGGGCCTGGTCGTGGTGGCGATCGCCGGCAATGCGGTCGAGAACGTGGTGGGCGTCCAGCTCGCCGCAAGGGGCAACTCGGAGTACGCCTTCTCCGTGGTGCTCAACTCGCCGCTTCAGATCTCCCTGGTTCTCGCCCCGGTGCTCGTGTTGATCAGCACCATCTTCGGGCTCGGCTCGCTGACCCTGGTCTTCAGCCCGTTGCTGGTCGCGGCGCTCCTCGCGGCGGTGATCCTGGCTGCGTTGATCTCGGTGGACGGCGAGTCCACCTGGCTGGAGGGCGCGACCCTGATTGCGCTGTACGTCGTCATCGCGACCTCCTTCTGGTGGGGCTGAGGTCCGCAGACTCAGCGGCGCCGGAGCGTCCGCCAGCGCTCGACCAGCCCCTCCATCTCCTCGGCCATGAACTCGAGGAAGTCCTTGGTCTCCCCCACCCGGTCCCGACCGCGCTCGGAGAGGCCTTCGCCGTCCAGGGCCCTGGCACACAGTCGCGACAGCGGCCCATACGCTGCGATCTCGGCCTCGAACACCGGAGTCCACACATCGTCGCCCAGCCCGAATCGGTCCACCCGCTCGCCGCGCACCCTGGTCCGTCGAATCAGGTTGAGCTGACTGAGGTAGCGCACCGCGCCACTGATCGCCGCCGGGCTCACCTGCAGACGCTCGGCGAGCTCGCGCGCCGTCAAGGACTCCTCAGGCGCCGCCAGCGCCGCGGTGAAGACGCGTGCCGGCATCCGGGGGAACCCGATCTGGGACAGCGCCAGTGCGAAGTCCTCAACGAACTGGGCGGCGGCATCGGGGGTCGGCATGGCGGCAAGGATACTCGCGGTTCACCCATCTCAGCATTTTCATGTTTCTGTGAACGATGTGTAGGGTGGAGCCTCGCGTCCGCGCCCGAGACGGGGACCCGATGCCGTGCACCGCGGGGAAGTGCACGGTCTCCGGGGTCCTCTCCCCCAGCGCAGCCCGCTCAGGGCACGACGGACAGGAGCGCCTCGACCTGCGGGAGCTGGCGCTGCAGGGCACGCAGATGCGGCGCCACCGCGGGGTGCCGGAACTTCGCCTCGAGCGGTCCCTCGCCCCGTGCCACCCGCGTCAGCGCCCACTCGGCGCGGGCCAGCACGGTGTGCACGGCGACAAGCCTGGCCGCGAACGCGACGTCCTCGACATCCACCGGAACGCCCACCTCGGCCAGTGCCGTGCAGTAGCCCTCCAGCAGCACGTCGAACCCGTCGCGGCACGACAACGCGAAGTAGCCGAGGTCGGCTCCGGCAGGCGCTAGGCCCAGTAGGCCCCAGTCGACGGTGATCACGTCGTCGCCCTGCCTGGTGAGCAGGTTGGCCGGAACCACGTCGCCGTGTGCCGGCACGACGGGCAGCCCCTCGAACCGGGTGAGCAGTGCCGCGCGCGCGCCCCAGACGGTGTCGGTGAGCGCGGCGACCGGCGTACGCCGCAGGGTCGGCCACCCGCCCCGCGCCTCCGCCCGGCCGAACCGCTCGTGCAGCAGCGATCGCACCGCACTCACCTCGGACGGGACCGTGGTCTCGGCGAACCGACCCAGCGCCCGTGCCACGAACAGGGCCGGCAGTACATCGCGCGGGAACGCCTCGGTCCACAGGGTGAAGCCGTCGGGGTCCTCCTCGAGCCGCCGTACCGCCGGGGGCACCAGCCCGGTCGAGGCGCGGAGCGCCTGGGCCACCTCCGCCTCGCGGTGCCAGTACGCCGGCCTGCCGGGATCACTCAGCTCAGGGTCGTCTCCCGGGGCGGGGGCGCGCACCCGCTTGACCACCCAGGTGCGCCCCTCGGCTCGGGTCCGCCACACGCCGACCGTGCAGGCGCCGCCACCGCCGGGGATCTGCTCCCAGTCGGGCTCGGGCTGCCACACGACGTCTCCCGCGGCTCAGGCGTTGGTCACGCTCATCCTGACAGAGCGCGCCTCCACCACGGCCTCCTCGAAGACGCCACGGCGCGGCTCGCGGACGTCCGGCATCACGTCGACCACGACCGCGGCCAGTCCAGCCAGGTCGAGCACCATGTCCAGACCGATCCGATCACCGCCGGTGACCAGCACCGGTACACCGCCGAGCAGTCGCTTCGCGTGCCCGGCCGCGGCCTCGTAGGCGACCCGGGCCTGGTTGTCCCGACGACGTGCGAAACGCTGCTGGGACTGTCCGCCCGCCTTGGTGCGCCCCTGGACGTGCCGTTGGCCGACCTTGCTCTCAACCACCCGCTCCGCCGAGATCCGCGCCACCGCGAAACCGCCCTTGCGGACCAGCAGCAACCCCCAGTCCGCTGGCGGTGCGGCCGCCTCGATGAACGAGCCGTTGTCCGCCGGGCCGTCGTACTCGCGGCCGAACGGCAACCGGGCCTCGAAGTGCGAGCCGTCCTGGGCGAACCCGACCAGGGCGCCGCCGATGACGTTGACGGCGGTCGGCCCGTGGCGGCTGAGGAAGTTGACCGTCCAGCGGTCCAGCCGCGACGGCAGCACGTGGACCTCGGCCATCACCGTGTCGTCACTCGGCCGCGTAGCGGACCACGAACCGCTCGAGGACGACCGGCATGTCGGCTGTGAAGTCATGGCCGCTGGCGCCGTGGTCGGTGAAGAACCGCTCGTGTGCCTCGCGCCACTGCGTGAGCGACCGGTCGCCCTCCCCCTCGAGCCGGGCGTGCTCGGCGTCGACCTCGTCGAACGGGCGGACCTCGACGGCGGTCGTCTCCAGCAGGGCGCGAGGTACGCCGTGCGAGTCGAGCACGATGCTGAGCGCACCCGGCTCGGGCAGCGGCTCGTCCTCGGCCTCGTAGTCCCACAGCGCGCTCGCGGTCGCTGTCTTCGCGCCGTCGAGCACGAGCGCGAGAAGCTCGTCGGCGTGCGCCGCCGTGGCCCCGAACGACCACGCGGGCGGCGTCACCGACTCCCGCGCGGACGGCCCGAAGTAGCCGGGCACGGTCTCCAGGTCGCAGTGACGTCGTGCCAGGCGCCAGAAGCTCTCGATCCCCGCTTCCGGACCGGGCTCAGACATTGAAGCCGAGCGCGCGAAGCTGCTCCCGGCCGTCGTCGGTGATCTTGTCCGGGCCCCACGGCGGCATCCAGACCCAGTTGATGGTGACGTCGTTGACCATGCCCTCGAGCGCGGAGTTGGTCTGGTCGGTGATCACGTCGGTCAGGGGGCAGGCCGCCGAGGTCAACGTCATGTCCAGTACGACGTCGTTGCCGTGCAGATGCACGTCGTAGACCAGGCCGAGGTCGACGACGTTGATCCCGAGCTCGGGGTCGACGACGTCCTTCATCGCCTCGGTCACATCGTCGGTGGTCAGGGTCGCGGTTCCGCCTCCGAGGTCGACCTCGGGCAGGTCGTTGGTCCCCTCGGGGCCTGTCGAAGCGTCAGTCATGAGTGGTTCTCCTCCTGGAGTGCTTGCGCGGTCGCGTCCTTCATCGCCATCCACGAGAGCAGAGCGCACTTCACCCGGGCGGGGAACTTCGCCACCCCGGCGAACGCGATGCCGTCCTCGAGGACATCCTCGTCCGGCACCACCTTGCCCTTGCCCTGCATGAGCTCGAGGAACTCCTCGTGGATGACCATCGCCTCGTCGACGGTCCGGCCGATCACGAGGTCGCTCATCACCGAGGCCGCGGCCTGGCTGATCGAGCACCCCTCGGCGTCGTACGAGACGTCCTCGACGATGCGACTCCCGTCGGCCCCGTCCGAGACGTGCACGCGCAGGGTGATCTCGTCACCGCAGGTCGGGTTGACGTGGTGCACCTCGGCCTCGAACGGGTCCCGCAGGCCCTTGTGCAGCGGATTGCGGTAGTGGTCGAGGATGATCTCCTGGTACATCGCGTCCAGGTCGCCGGACATCCCTGTGCTCACTGCGTTCACACCACCTTGAAGTACTTCTGGGTGTACCTGATTCCCTCGATCAGCGCATCGATCTCGGCAGGCGTGGTGTAGAGGTACGACGACGCCCGCGTCGAACTCTGCACGCCGTAGCGTGCGTGCGCCGGCTTGGCGCAGTGGTGGCCGGCCCGCACGGCGATGCCGCGCGAGTCGAGCAACTGGGCGACGTCGTGCGGGTGCACGCCTGCGACCTCGAAGGAGACCGCGCCGCCGCGCAGGGAGACGTCCCGGGGCCCGAGGACCGTCACCCCGGACACCGAGGCCAGTCCTTCGAGCAGGTGGGCGGTGACCGCCTGCTCATGGGCGTGGATCGCCTCAAGCCCGAGATGGCCGAGATAGTCAACGGCGGCACCCAGACCGACCGCCTCCACGATCGGGGGTGTGCCGGCCTCGAACTTGTGCGGCGCCTTCGCGTAGGTCGAACGCTCCATCGTGACCGTCTCGATCATCTCGCCGCCACCGAGGAACGGCGGCAGCTCGTCGAGAAGGTCCGCGCGGCCCCAGAGGACCCCGATGCCGGTCGGCCCGGTCACCTTGTGGCCGGTGAACGCGAGGAAGTCGGGGCGTTCCTCGACCGGCATCGCAGCGAGGTCGATCGGCAGCTGTGGGGCGGCCTGCGAGGCGTCCACCACGACCACGGCACCGGCCTGGTGAGCGCGCGCGGCCAGCTCCGCGACGGGGTTGACCGTGCCCAGCATGTTCGAGACCCAGGTGAACGCCACCACCTTGGTGTGCTCGTCGACCAGCCGGTCGATCGCGGACAGGTCGAGCTGTCCGTCGTCGGTCAGCCCGAACCAGCGCAGCTCGGCGCCAGACCGCTCGCAGGCGAGCTGCCAGGGCACGATGTTCGAGTGGTGCTCCATCTCGGTGATGACGACGTTGTCGCCCGCGGCCAGCGGCATCACCCGGGCCACCAGGTTCAACGCCTCGGAGGCGTTCTTGGTGAAGATCACCTCGTCGCGAGAGGGTGCTCCCAGGAACGCAGCGACCTTGTCCCGAGCGGACTCGAACGCCTCCGACGACTCCGCGCCGAGCTGGTGCATCGCACGCGCGACGTTGGCGTTGTGCCTCTCGAGGTGGTCGACCATGGCGTCGATCACCACCTGCGGCTTCTGCGAGGTGTTCGCCGAGTCGAGATAGACCAGCGGCATCCCGTCGGCGAGCACGCGCTCGAGGATCGGGAAGTCCTTGCGGACCACCTCGAGCTCCGGCAGCAGCCCGTCCATCAGACCGCCGCGGCCTTCACGTACTTGTCGTAGCCCTCGGCCTCCAGCTGGTCGGCGAGCTCGGGTCCACCCTGCTCGGCGATCCGCCCGGCGACGAACACGTGCACGAAGTCCGGCTTGATGTAGCGCAGGATCCTCGTGTAGTGGGTGATCAGCAGGACGCCCTTGTCGCTGTCCTCCTTGAACCGGTTCACGCCCTCGGAGACGATCTTGAGCGCGTCGATGTCGAGGCCGGAGTCGGTCTCGTCGAGGATCGCGACCTTGGGGTCCAGGAGCTCGAGCTGGGCGATCTCGTGGCGCTTCTTCTCGCCACCGGAGAAGCCCTCGTTGACCGAGCGCTGCGCGAAGGTCGGGTCGAGGTCGAGCTTCTCCAGCGCCCCGTTGACGTCCTTGACCCAGGTGCGGAGCTTGGGCGCCTCGCCGTCGATGGCGGTCTTCGCGGTGCGCAGGAAGTTGGCTACCGACACGCCGGGCACCTCGACGGGGTACTGCATCGCGAGGAACAGCCCGGCGCGTGCCCTCTCGTCGACCGACATGGCCAGGACGTCGGCACCATCGAGGGTGACCGTGCCGGAGGTGACGGTGTACTTCGGGTGGCCGGCGATCGAGTAGGCCAGTGTGGACTTGCCGGAGCCGTTGGGTCCCATGATCGCGTGCGTCTCGCCGTCCTTGATGGTCAGCGTGACGCCCTTGAGGATCTCCTTGTGACCGCTGCCGTCCTGGGCGTTGTCAGCGACGACCGACACGTGCAGGTCGTTGATCTCGAGCGTGCTCATCTCTCTCCTTCTGGAAAAGCTTCTGTTGGGCGTCAGCTGGGTCGGACGCCGTTGAGGGTGGAATCGGTGTCGACGTACACATCGCCATCACGTACGTCCACCGGGAAGGTGGACACCGGCTCGGTGGCCGGCAGCCCGGTGGGCTTGCCGGTGCGCAGGTCGAAGCGGGATCCGTGCAGGAAACACTCGATCTCGCACCCGGCCACCTCGCCCTCGCTGAGCGCCACCGCCTGGTGGGAGCACAGGTCCTGGAGGGCGTAGAAGTCGTCGCCGTCGCGGCACACGACAAGGTCGTATCGCCCGAGGGTGACGGCCGTGCCTTCGTCGGCGGCGACGTCGCTCACGGCACAGGCACGTTCGAACGCCATCACACCTCCTTGAGGACGTTCTTGGCGAGCTCGGCCTCCACCGTGGCGACCAGCCGCTCCTCGATCGCAGGGACGTCGATCCGGCGGATCAGGTCGTTGAAGAACCCGTGCACGACCAGGCGTCGCGCCTCGGCCTCGGAGACGCCGCGCGAACGCAGGTAGAACAGCTGCTCGTCGTCGAACCGGCCGGTCGCCGAGGCGTGCCCGGCGCCCTTGATCTCGCCGGTCTCGATCTCCAGGTTGGGCACGGAGTCGGCCTGGCAGCCGTCGGTGAGGACGAGGTTGCGGTTCTCCTCGTAGGTCTCGATGCCCTCGGCAACCTTGCGGATCAGCACGTTGCCGATCCACACGGTGTGGGCACCCTCGCCCTGCAGCGCACCCTTGTAGACGACCTTGCTCTTGGTGTTCGGCGCGGTGTGGTCCACGAAGAGGCGGTGCTCGATGTGCTGGCCCTCGTCGGCGAAGTAGAGGCCGAGCATCTCAACCGAGCCACCGGGGCCGGCGTACTCGGCAGTGGTGTCGTGGCGCAACAGGTCGCCGCCGAAGCTCACGTCGACGTGGCGGAAGGTGGCGTCGCGACCCACGCTCGCGTGGCGGTAGCCCACGTGCACGGCGTCGTCGGCCCAGTCGTCGATGTTGACCACGGTCAGCTGGGCGCCGTCGCCGACGACCATCTCGACGTTGTCGGCCAGCGTCGCCGAACCCTCGAACCGGAACACCACGGTCGCCTTGCTGTGCGCCTTCGCGTCGATCACGACGTGCACGGCGCCTGCACCGTCGACGTCGACGCCGACCACGGTCACGAAGACCGGCGCGCTCGGCGCGGTCTCAGCGGGGATCACCACCGACAGGGTCTCGGTCGCGGCCGCCAGGGCACGGGCGGAGATCCGGTCCACCGGGACCAGTCCGCTGACGCCCTTGAGGCCGCCATCCTCGACGTGCTCGACCTCGACCCCGGCCGGAGCCTCGACCCGGGTCTGCGAGCCGGCTCCGGACATCGGGATGTCCTGGTGGAGACCACGCAGCCGCTTGAGCGGGGTGAACCGCCAGACCTCCTCGCGCCCCGTCGGGACCGGGTGGTCGGAGACCTCGAAGGAGCCGGTCGGGTGCAGGTGCGACTCGACATGCTCCATCTCGAGCGCGTCGCGAACGCTCGCAGCATTCTCAGCAGTGACAGTCATCGTTGCTTTCTCGGTTGGACGGGACGACGGGCCTGCGGGCGGACCCCGGTTTCCGGTGCTGGTCGGTGCTAGCCGACGGCACCTTCCATCTGCAGCTCGATCAGGCGGTTGAGCTCGAGGGCGTACTCCATCGGCAGCTCCTTGGCGATCGGCTCGACGAAGCCACGCACGATCATCGCCATCGCCTCGTCCTGCTCCATGCCGCGTGACATCAAGTAGAACAGCTGGTCGTCGCTGACCTTGGAGACGCTGGCCTCGTGGCCCATCGACACGTCATCCTCGCGGATGTCGACGTACGGGTAGGTGTCGGAGCGACTGATCTGGTCGACCAGCAGGGCGTCGCACAGCACGTTGGACTTGGAGCCGTGCGCGCCCTCGTTGATCTGGATCAGGCCGCGGTAGGAGGTCCGCCCCCCGCCACGGGCCACCGACTTGCTCAGGATCGAGCTCGAGGTGTTCGGCGCGGCGTGCACCATCTTGGCGCCCGCGTCCTGGTGCTGGCCCTCGCCGGCGAAGGCGATCGAGAGGGTCTCGCCCTTCGCGTGCTCGCCCATGAGGTAGACCGCGGGGTACTTCATCGTCACCTTGGAGCCGATGTTGCCGTCGACCCACTCCATCGTGGCGCCGGCATCACAGGTGGCCCGCTTGGTGACCAGGTTGTAGACGTTGTTCGACCAGTTCTGGATGGTCGTGTAGCGGCAGCGGCCGCCCTTCTTCACGATGATCTCGACCACGGCCGAGTGCAGCGAGTCGGAGCTGTAGATCGGCGCGGTGCAGCCCTCGACGTAGTGCACGTAGGCGTCCTCGTCGACGATGATCAGGGTCCGCTCGAACTGGCCCATGTTCTCGGTGTTGATCCGGAAGTAGGCCTGCAGCGGGATGTCGACGTGGACACCCTTGGGCACGTAGATGAACGAACCGCCCGACCAGACGCTGGTGTTCAGCGCGGCGAACTTGTTGTCGCCGACCGGGATCACCGTGCCGAAGTACTCCCGGAAGAGCTCTTCGTGCTCGCGCAGCGCGGTGTCGGTGTCGACGAAGATGACGCCCTGCTCCTCGAGGTCCGCGCGGATCGAGTGGTAGACGACCTCGGATTCGTACTGCGCGGCGACCCCGGAGACCAGCCGCTGCTTCTCCGCCTCGGGGATGCCGAGCTTGTCGTAGGTGTTGCGGATGTCCTCGGGCAGGTCGTCCCAGGTCGCGGCCTGCTTCTCGCTGGACCGCACGAAGTACTTGATGTTGTCGAAGTCGATCGTCGACAGGTCCGAACCCCAGGTCGGCATCGGCTTGCGGTGGAAGAGCTTGAGGCCCTTGAGGCGCAGGTCGAGCATCCACTGCGGCTCGCTCTTCTTGCTCGAGATGTCGCGCACCACCTCCTCGTTGAGGCCGCGCTGTGCAGCCGCACCGGCCACGTCGGAGTCGGACCAGCCGAACTCGTACCGACCGATGCCCTTGAGCTCGGGGTTCAGTTCCTCGATCGAGGTCATCTCGCCACCTTCTTGTTGTGGGGCTTCGTGTTGCTCTTCTGATAGGGACTGGGGATGCACGTCGTGCACACGCCGTCGCCGTGTGCGATCGTCGCGAGCCGCTGCACGTGGCTGCCGAGGACCCGGCCGATCGCCTCGGTCTCGGCCTCGCAGAGCTGGGGGAACTCGTGGGCGACGTGGGAGACCGGGCAGTGCTGCTGACAGAGCTGGTCGCCGACGCTCTGCCCGTCCAGCAGGGGGAGCTGGCGCACCGTCGCGGCGTACCCCTCGTCGTTGAACACCTGGGCCAACACCTCGACGGGGGTCTTGTCCGGGTCGGACTCGCTCACACCGGCGAACTCACGCTCGATGAACTCCATCCGGCGCTCGGCGAAGGCCTTCACGGCGGCCTCGCCGCCGGTCTCGGCCAGGAAGCGCATCGCCTGCCGGGCGAGATCGTCGTACTGCTGCTCGAAGTGGCCGCGTCCGGCATCGGTGATCGCGAAGACCTTGGCCGGACGGCCCCTGCCGCGGACGCCGGAGAGCCGCTGGTCGCGTGCTTCGATGGTGCCCTCCTCGACCAGCTGGTCCAGGTGTCGGCGCACCGCCGCGGGCGTCAGCGCCAGACCGGCGGCCAGGGCCGCTGCCGTCGACGGTCCGTTGACCAGGATGGAGCGCACGACGCGCTGGCGCGTCGTCTCCTCCAGCCGGTTCATTTCCACAACAACAGTGTGCCGTTAATGCCCGGCCACTTTCAACGAAGGGTCACCTAACCTCGTTGGCGGCTGCTTGCAGAGCCGGGAAAGCCGCTGGCGGGTGCCGTGTGGTCCTAGGCTGCGAGCATGCCTGGCTCACTTCTCGGCACCCGGGTCCGCCGGGTCGAGGACCCCGACCTGATCACCGGACGCTCGACCTTCGTCGACAACCAGCACGTGCCTGGCAAGGCCCATGCGGTCTTCGTCCGCTCCCCTGTCGCGCACGCTCGGATCGCCTCGATCGACACCGCCGAGGCCCGGTCGGCGCCCGGTGTGCTCGCGGTGCTCACCTCCGACGAGCTCGGCCGTGAGCCCGCCCCGGCCTTCGCCGTGGTCAACCCGGCGTGCGGTCGGGCACCGCTGGCCCACGGAAAGGTGCGCTACGTCGGCGACCCGGTCGCCCTCGTCATCGCCGAGACCCGGGCCCAGGCGGTCGACGCCGCCGAGCTCGTGGACGTGGACTACGAGGACCTTCCCGTGGTGGTCGACGTCGAGGCGGCGCTGGCTGACGATGCCCCGCGCCAGTTCGAGGATCTCGGCACCAACATCGCGGCCGGCGTGCGCGACGCCGACGACTCCGACCCGTTCACCGGTGCGGCCCACGTCACCCGACTGCGGATGGAGAACCAGCGGCTTGCCACCTCGCCGATCGAGGGCAACGCGATCCTGGTCCAGCCCACCCACGACGAGCACGGCGACGGCGTCACCGCATGGGTCTCCACCCAGCATCCGCACATGGCACGCGACCAGCTCGCCCGCGCCACCGGCCTGGCGCCGGAGCGGGTCCGCGTGATCGCGCCTCACGTGGGCGGCGCGTTCGGGGGCAAGGCCGGCATCGGCGCCGAGCACTGCGCCGTCGCCATGGCGGCCCGCCGGCTCGGCCGCCCGGTCGGCTGGACCGAGACCCGCAGCGAGTCGATGTTGTCGATGCACGGCCGCGGACAGGTGCAGTACGGCGAGCTCGGGCTCGACGCCGACGGCCGGGTCGTCGGCCTCCGACTGCGCGTGCTGGGCGAGTCCGGGGCGTACGCCGGCTTCGGGGGCGGCCTGGCCATCGGGCCGTCGTACCTCCTGGCGCCGGGCCCCTATCGGATCCCGCAACTGCGCTACGACGCGATCGCCGTGCTCACGAACACCGCGCCGGTGGGTGCCTTCCGTGGTGCCGGCCGGCCGGAGGCGGCCGCCGCGATCGAGCGGCTGATGGATCTGGCCGCCGCCGAGGTCGGACTCGCGCCGGAGGAGATTCGTCGGCGCAACCTGCTCGTCCCGGACGACTTCCCCTATGTCACGGTGACCGGAGCACGCTACGACACCGGCGACTACGACCTGCCGCTGCGCGAGGCGTTGCGGATCGCCGACGTCGAGGGCGCGCGTGCCGAGCAGCGGCGCCGCCGCGAGGCCGGCGAGGTTCGCCAGCTCGGCATCGGGATCGCCGTCTACGTCGAGATCACCGGCTTCGGCGGCACCGAGTACGGCGCGGTGCACATCCAGCCGGACGGCTCGGCGGTCATCATGGCGGGCACCTCGGCGCACGGGCAGGGCCACGCCACCTCCTTCGCGATGCTCGCCTCCGACCGGCTGGGTATCCCGATCGAGAACATCACCTACCAGCAGTCCGACACCGGTGAGGTACGCAGTGGTGGGGGCACGGGCGGGTCACGGTCGCTGCAGATGGGTGGGAACGCGGTCGCCCAGGCCAGTGACGAGCTCCGCGAGAAGGCCCTCGCCGTCGCCGCCCGACTCCTGGAGACCGCCCCCGCCGACGTCACCTTGGAGGACGGTCGCTTCGCGGTGGCCGGCGTGCCCGGCGTCGCCGTCGGGTGGGCGGAGGTCGCCGCCTACGCCCACGAGCACGATGGCGGGCTGGGCGTGGACACCGACTTCAGCCAGGAGGGCGCCACCTTCCCGTTCGGTGCTCACGTGTCGATCGTCGAGGTCGACACCGAGACCGGGCACGTCGTACCGCTGCGGCACGTCGCGGTCGACGACTGCGGTCGGGTGCTCAACCCGCTGATCGTCGAGGGGCAGCAGCACGGCGGGGCCGTCCAGGGCATCTCGCAGGCGCTCTGGGAGCAGATGGTCTACGACGAGGACGGCAACCCGATCACCTCGACGTTCGTCGACTACGCGATCCCTACCGCCGCCGACACCATCTCGCTGGAGGTGTCGAACACCGAGACCACGACTCCGCTGAACCCGCTGGGCGCGAAGGGGATCGGAGAGTCCGCCACCGTCGGCTCCACGCCGGCGGTGCAGAACGCCGTCGTCGATGCGCTCAGCCACCTCGGGGTCCGACACGTCGACCTGCCGTGCACTCCGCGGCGGGTGTGGGCCGCGATCGAGCGGGCACGCCGTGGCCAGGAGACCGAGCTCTGGCGCGAGCCGCCCGCCGCGTTCGCGACGCTTCCGGTGCGAGGCGAGCAGGCCGCCGCCGAGGGCGGCGCGGAGATCTGAACGGCGCGTTCCTAGAATGTGCGCGTGCCCTCATCCGCAGCAGGCGTGGAGATCGGCGGCCTCGTCATGCGGTACGGCGACAAGGTCGCGGTCGACGGACTCGATCTCCGGGTCGACCGCTCGACCGTCACCGCGGTGCTCGGCCCCAACGGCGCCGGCAAGACCACCACGCTGGAGACCTGCGAGGGCTACCGCAAGCCGCAGCGGGGCACCGTGCGCGTGCTCGGACTGGACCCGATCGCGGATCGGGCCGACCTGCTTCCGCGCATCGGAGTGATGCTGCAGTCCGGTGGCGCCTGGAGCGGTGTCCGCGCGATGGAGATGCTGCGCCATGTCGCCTCGCTGCACGCCCACCCGCTCGACGTCGCCATGCTCGCGGAACGGGTGGGCCTCGGCGACTGCGGTCGCACGCCGTACCGGCGGCTCTCAGGCGGCCAGCAGCAACGGCTGTCGTTGGCGATGGCGGTCGTCGGGCGGCCGGAGATCGTGTTCGTGGACGAGCCGACGGCAGGAATGGACCCGCAGGCCCGGCGTACCACCTGGGAGCTGCTCCGCGAGCTGCGGCAGGACGGTGTCACGGTGGTGCTCACCACGCACTACATGGACGAGGCCGAGCAACTCGCCGACCACATCCACATCATCGACCACGGCCGGTTGATCGCCTCGGGCACGCCGCTCGACCTCACCCGCGGCAGCGCTCCGGGAACGGGCTCGGCGACGATCCGGCTCGTCGTCACCGAGCCCTTCCCACCAGAGGCGCCGGCCTCGCTGCAGCGCGCGCTCGGCGCCAGCGTGGAGGTCCGACCGATCGACGACCGCAGCCTGCTGATCACCGGCACCGCCGACTCCACGACTCTCGCGACGGTCTCGAGCTGGTGCGAGCAGCAGGGCGTGCTGCCGGAGTCGCTGAACCTCGGGCAGCGCAACCTCGAGGACGTCTTCCTCGAGCTCACCGGACGGGAGCTGGCCACGTGAGCATGCAGACCACCACAGGCACCTTCGCGCCGGCTCCGGGCGCCGCCCCACTGGCCAGGCAGGTGCTCGCCCAGGCACGGATGGAGTCCCGGCTGATGCTGCGCAACGGCGAGCAACTGCTGCTCGCCGTCGTGATCCCGGTGATCGTGCTGGTCGGCTGCGTCGAGGGCGCGAAGCGACTCGGCCACCACTTCAGCCACCCGCCGGTCGACGTGTTCACCCCCGGAGTGCTTGCCCTGGCGGTGATGTCGACCGCATTCACCTCGCTGGCGATCGCCACCGGCTTCGAGCGGCGGTACGGCGTGATCAAGCGGCTCGGGTCCTCACCACTCCCCCGCTCCGGACTGCTGCTCGGCAAGGTCGGCGCGCTGCTGTTCGTCGAGGCGCTGCAGATCGTGGTGCTGTGCGTCATCGGCCTCCTGCTGGGTTGGTCGCCGGAGCCGGGCGTCGCACCCGCGGTGCTCGCGATCGTGCTGGGCACGGCTGCGTTCGCGGCTCTCGGGCTGTTCGTCGCCGGGGTGCTGCGCGCGGAGGCGACGCTGGCGGCCGCGAACCTGATCTACCTGCTGCTGATGGCCGGCGGTGCCGTCGTCCTCCCGGCGACGTCGTACGGCGCCTGGGGGCAGGTGGCCCGGTGGCTGCCGTCGGGGGCGCTCGGTCATGCGATGCGCTCCGCCTTCCTCGACAACGCGGTGGCGTGGAGCAGTCTCGGGGTGCTCGCGGGGTGGGCGGTCCTGGGCACGGTCCTGACTGCGCGGACCTTCAAATGGGAATGAGCAATGTGACGATGACGACGATGCCGGTCGCTCGAATGGGCACCGACCGGTGGCTGCGCGGCGTGGGCTGGGCGAGCGTCGCGGCGAACTGCCTGCTGGTGGTCACCGGCGGCGCCGTACGCCTCACCGGGTCGGGACTGGGCTGTCCGACCTGGCCGCGGTGCCACGGCTCATCCTTCACCCCGCACGGTGAGATGAACATCCACTCGGCCATCGAGTTCGGCAACCGGACGCTCACGTTCCTGCTGGCGGCGGTCGCTGTGGTGACCTTCGTCGCTGCGTGGCAGTCCGGCCGGCGGGAGCTGCGCTGGCTCGCCTTCTGGATGGCGATGGCGATCCCGGCCCAGGCCGTGATCGGCGGGATCACCGTGCTCACCCACCTCAACCCGTGGGTGGTGTCGTTCCACCTGCTGTCCTCCTTCGCGATCATCACGGTGGCGGTGCTCTTCCTCTGGCGGATCGACAGGCCCCTGCCCCGGCCCAGCGTGATGGGCTGGGCGACCTTCGCGGCGGCGTGGGGCGTCCTCTACATCGGCACCGTAGTGACCGGTTCGGGCCCGCACGCAGGCGATGCGCGGGCACCACGCAACGGCCTCTCACCACTGCAGACGTCCCAGTTCCACGCGGACCTGGTGTTCCTGCTGGTCGGGCTCACCCTGGCCATGCTGATCGCCGCGCGCACCCGCTCGGTGGTCTGGCTGCTCGGCCTCGAGGTCGCCCAGGGCGCCGTCGGGTTCGTGCAGTACTTCACCGGCCTGCCGATCGTGTTGGTCGGCTTCCACATGCTCGGCGCCGCCCTCATCGCCGCCGCCACGGCGTGGGTGCTCTACGACTCCGACACGCGGGGATCCGGGGCCGACCCCGGATCGGCCCCGGCTGCGCGGCGCGAGCCGTCGGGCACCGTGTCACGCTGAGGCGCGTGCTTGAATCGGGCCATGGCCACCGACGACACGCGGGTGAGCACAGCCAGCGCAGACATCGCCGCACCCGCCGACCGGATCTTCGCGTTGATCGCCGACCCGGCGCTGCAGCCACAGTGGGACGGCAACGACAACCTGTCCGAGGCCGCGCCCGGCCAGCGGGTCAGGGCCACCGGCGAGGTCTTCACCATGACCACGACCCGGGGCAACGTCCGCGAGAACCACGTCATCGAGTTCGAGGAGGGCGCCCGGATCGCCTGGCGTCCGGCCGAGCCCGGGCAGGAGCCGCCCGGCCACCTCTGGCGTTGGGAGCTCGAGCCGCTGAGTGCGGACCGCACGCGCGTCACCCACACCTACGACTGGACCGAGCTCGCCGACGAACAGCGGTTCGCCCGCGCCCGGGCGACCACCCCGGATCGCCTCCGGGCCTCGATCGACCGCCTCGCCGCGCACGTCGGGAGCGCGCATTGAGACCTCAGCCCTGAGGCGACACAGCGGATGCGGCGTCGGCGTCAGCGGATGAGGAGGGGCTCCAGCGCCACCGCGACGAACAGCAGCGAGAGGTACATGTTCGACCAGTGGAACAACCGCATCGGTCGCACCACCGAGAGCTCGTCGCTGCGGCGCGCGCGCGACCACATCAGGTGCGCCTCGACCAGGAAGGCGCCACCGAGCACGGCGGCCACGACGGGATAGACGATCCCGGTGTCCGCGACCGGCCAGAGGATCAGGGAGGTGGCGACCATCACCCACGAGTAGACGACGATCTGGCGGGCGACGGCCTCGGCGTTGCGACGCACCGGCAGCATCGGCACGTCGACCAGCGCGTAGTCCTCGCGGTAGCGCAGGGCCAGCGCCCACGTGTGCGGCGGGGTCCAGAAGAACACCACGAGGAACAGCACGAACGGCGCCCAGTCGAGCCGGTCCGTGACCGCGGTCCAGCCGATCATCGTCGGGAAGCAGCCGGCGATGCCGCCCCAGACGATGTTCTGCGTGGTGCGGCGCTTGAGGAACATCGTGTAGCCGAACAGGTAGAACGCACTCGCGGCCAGCGCGAGCCCGGACGAGAGCCAGTTCACGAAGAAGCCGAGCATCAGCGTCGAGGCGAGGATCAGCAGCAGGCCGAACACCAGTGCGTTGCGCGGCGAGACCATGTGCCGCGGCAGCGCCCGGCGACGGGTGCGACGCATCTGCTCGTCGATGTCGCGGTCGTAGACGCAGTTCAGCGCGTTGGCGGCTCCGGCGGACATCGTCCCGCCGACGACCGTGGCCACCACCAGCCCGAGAGAGGGCACGCCACGCTGGGCGAAGAACATCACCGGCACGGTGGTCAGCAGCAGCAGCTCGATGACCCGCGGCTTGGTGAGACCGACGTACGCCGCGACGACGTCCCGCAGGGTGGCAGCGCCGGTCAGGGAGCCGGCCCCGTCTCCGGAGACCGACACCTCGGAGTCGACCGCTGTCACGGGGCTCGCCTTCGTCGTCGCTGATGTGCCGCACCGAGTGTATCCGCGACGTGAGTAGGCTCGATACCGTGACTCGAGTGACCAACCGCACCCTTGACTGGACCGACCTCGACGACCGGGCGGTGGACACCGCGCGCTGCCTGGCCATGGACGCCGTGCAGAAGGTGGGCAACGGCCACCCCGGTACGGCGATGAGCCTGGCCCCGGCGGCGTACCTGCTCTTCCAGAAGCGGATGCGCCACGACCCGGCCGACCCGAGCTGGTCGAACCGTGACCGCTTCGTGCTCTCCTGCGGCCACTCCTCGATCACGCTCTACACCCAGCTCTACTTCGGCGGCTTCGGCCTCGAGCTGGAGGACCTCGAGAGCCTGCGCACCTGGGGCAGCAAGACCCCGGGGCACCCCGAGCACGGCCACACCGTCGGCGTGGAGACCACCACCGGGCCACTGGGCCAGGGCGTTGCCAACGCGGTCGGGATGGCTCTCGCCGCGCGTCGTGAGCGCGGCATGTTCGACCCGGACGCGAAGCCCGGTGAGAGCCCCTTCGACCACCGCATCTACGCGATCTGCAGCGACGGCGACCTCGAGGAGGGCGTCAGCGCCGAGGCGGCGTCCATCGCGGGCCACCAGGGTCTGGGCAGCCTGACGATGATCTACGACCTCAACCGGATCAGCATCGAGGGCGACACCAACATCGCCTTCACCGAGGACGTGGGCAAGCGCTTCGAGGCCTACGGCTGGCACGTCCAGCATGTCCACTGGGCCAAGCGCGACCAGCAGGCGGACCATCCGCTCGACACGTCCGGATACCACGAGGACATCCCAGCGCTGTGGGAGGCGCTCAACCAGGCCGAGGCCGTCATCGACAAGCCGAGCCTGATCGTGCTGCACACCGTCATCGCGTGGCCCGCACCGGACGCGCAGAACACCGGCGCCGCGCACGGCTCGGCACTTGGCGAGGACGAGGTCCGAGCCACCAAGAAGGTGCTCGGATTCGACCCCGACCAGCACTTCGCGGTCGAGCCCGAGGTGATCGAGCACACCCGCAAGCTGCTCGAGCGCGGCAAGGAGTACGGCGCCGCCTGGGACGAGCAGTACGCCGCCTGGGCGCAGACCAACCCCGAGCGGGCCGAGCTGATGCACCGGATCCGCGAGCGCCGGCTGCCGGACGGCTGGACCGACGCGCTGCCGACCTTCGAGGCCGATCCCAAGGGCCTGGCCACCCGCAAGGCATCCGGCAACGTGATCAATGCGCTCGCCCCGGTGCTGCCCGAGCTCTGGGGCGGCTCGGCCGACCTGGCCGAGTCCAACAACACCTCGATCGAGGACGCTCCCAGCGTGACCCCCACCGAGTGGCAGACCGAGGCGTGGAAGGGCTCGCCGTACGGTCGGGTGCTGCACTTCGGCATCCGCGAGCACGCCATGGCCTCGATCATGAACGGCATCACCGTGCACGGCGGGACACGCGTCTTCGGCGGCACGTTCCTGGTGTTCTCCGACTACATGCGGCCCGCCGTGCGACTCGCGGCGCTGATGGGGCTGCCGGTCACCTACGTGTGGACCCACGACTCGATCGGCCTCGGCGAGGACGGCCCGACGCACCAACCGGTCGAGCACCTCGCCGCGCTGAGGGCCATCCCCGGGCTCGACGTCGTCCGCCCTGCCGACGCCAACGAGACCGTCGCTGCATGGCAGACCGTGCTCGAGCACACGGACCGGCCCGCCGGCCTGGTGCTCACCCGACAGAACGTTCCGACGTTCCCCCGCGGCCTCGACGACGATGGCCAGAAGTGGGGCGACACCGGTGGCGTCGCGAAGGGCGGCTATGTGCTGCTCGACACCGAGGGGCAGCCCGACGTGGTGCTGGTCGGGACCGGGTCGGAGGTGCAGCTCGCGGTCGAGGCGCGCCAGCGGCTCGCCGCGGACGGCATCGCGGCGCGCGTGGTCTCGATGCCGTGCCGGGAGTGGTTCGCCGAGCAGACCCAGGCCTACCGCGATTCAGTCATCCCGCCGGGGGTACGAGCCCGCGTGAGCGTGGAGGCAGCGGTCGCCCAGGGTTGGCGGGAGGTGGTCGGGGACGCCGGCCGAACGATCTCCCTGGAGCACTTCGGTGCCTCGGCCGACTACGCCCGGATCTTCGCCGAGTTCGGCATTACCGCCGACGCCGTCGTCCAGGCCGCCAAGGACAGCATCGAGAGCGCCCGGAAGACCGCCTGACGAGCTCCGCCCGAGGACATCCACCACAGAGAGGTTGGCACCACATGGCAACTCGACTTCAGCAGCTCTCGGACGCGGGGGTCTCCATCTGGTTGGACGACCTGTCCCGCGAGCGCATCGAGACCGGCAAC
Organism: Nocardioides marmorisolisilvae; assembly: GCF_031656915.1. Taxonomy (NCBI): domain Bacteria; kingdom Bacillati; phylum Actinomycetota; class Actinomycetes; order Propionibacteriales; family Nocardioidaceae; genus Nocardioides; species Nocardioides terrisoli. The sequence goes on from NZ_CP134227.1 coordinate 631,989, forward strand.
CTGACCGACCTGATGAAGAACAGCTCGGTGGTCGGCATCACCAGCAACCCCTCGATCTTCGCCAACGCACTCGAGGAGGGTGAGCGGTACGACGAGCAAGTGCGTCACCTCGTCGCAGCGGGCGCAGACGTCGAGTCGGTCGTGCAGGAACTGACCACGACCGACGTGCGCGACGCCTGCGACATCTTCCGGCCGGTCTTCGATGCCACCAACGGCGTCGACGGGCGAGTCTCGATCGAGGTCTCCCCCGGGCTGGCCCACGACACGACGGCCACGGTCGCGCAGGCCGCCGAGCTGTGGCGCAAGGTCGACCGGCCCAACGCCTACATCAAGATCCCCGGCACCAAGGAGGGCTGCCCGGCGATCGCTGAGACCCTTGGTGCCGGCATTCCCGTCAACGTCACCTTGATCTTCGGGCTCGACCAGTACCAGGACGTGATGAACGCCTACTTCGACGGGCTCGAGAAGGCCCTCGACAACGGCCATGACATCTCGGGGCTGCACTCGGTCGCCTCGTTCTTCGTGTCCCGGGTGGACACCGAGATCGACAACCGCCTCCAGGCCGCCGGCGGACATGACGACCTGCTCGGCAAGGCCGGCATCGCCAATGCACGACTCGCGTACCAGGCCTACGAGAAGTTCTTCGCCGGCGAGCGGTGGGAACGTCTGAAGGGCGCCGGCGCCAACACGCAGCGGCCGCTGTGGGCGTCGACCGGCGTCAAGAACCCGGCCTACCCCGACACGATGTACGTCGTGGATCTGGCAGTCGCCGACACCGTCAACACGATGCCGCAGAAGACCCTCGACGCGGTCGCCGACCACGGTGACATCAAGGGCGACCAGGTGCACCCGTTCTACGACGACGCCGCCACCGTGATGGCCGACCTGGCGAAGGCCGGGATCGACTACGACGACGTGATCGCGGTGCTCATCAAGGAGGGCGTCGAGAAGTTCGTCAAGGCCTGGGACGACCTCTACGCCACGGTGCGAAAGCAGATGGGCGCAACCGGAGGCTCGGAAGCGTGAGCACCGAGTGGAACACCGTCTCGGGTGCGGGTTCTGCTCCGGGCGACATTGCTGACGACGGCTGGCAGCTCTTCTTCGGCTACCGCGACGAGGAGTCCTTCGCCTCCACGGTCGAGCAGCTGGCCGCCGATCGGGTCGGCTCCGGCATCGCCGGACGCAACCCCGCTCTCTGGGGCCCCGACGCCGAGGCCGAGGCCGGCAAGAGGCTGGCCTGGGTCGGTCTCCCCGAGGAGTCCCGCCCTCTCGTGCCTCAGATCGAGCAGCTCCGCGACCGACTCAACGCCGCTGGCCTCGACCACGTCGTGCTCTGCGGCATGGGGGGATCATCGCTCGCGCCAGAGGTCATCTGCCGCACCCACGGTGTGGAGCTGACAGTCGTGGACTCCTCCGACCCCGACTACGTGCGTGCTGCACTCGCCGACCGCCTCGAGCGCACCATCGTGGTGGTGTCTAGCAAGTCGGGAAGCACGGTGGAGACCGACAGCCAGCGCCGGGTCTACGAGAAGGCGCTCAGCGACGCCGGACGTGACCCCAAGGACCACCTCGTCATCGTCACCGACGCCGGCTCGCCGCTGGACGAGTCCGCACGCGCGGACGGCTACACCGTCTTCAATGCCGACCCGGACGTCGGCGGCCGCTACTCGGCGCTCACCGCGTTCGGGCTGGTCCCCAGCGGACTCGCCGGCGCGGACATCGGGCGGCTGCTCGACGAGGCGGCGGCGATCCAGCCGGCGCTCGAGGCCGACGACCTCGACAACCCCGGCCTGCGGCTGGGTGCCCTGCTCGGCGTCGCGAATGTGGGCGGCGCCGACAAGGCCGTGCTGGCCGAGCACCACTCCGGTCTGGTCGGCTTCGGCGACTGGGCCGAGCAGCTGATCGCGGAGTCCACCGGAAAGAACGGTCGAGGTATCCTGCCGGTCGTCGTGCCCGACGTCACCGCACCGAACTTCGACCCCAGCACGAGCGACGAGGTGCTGGTGACGCTCGGCGAGCCCGACGGCGCGCCGCCGGCCTCCGGCTGGGGAGCCTCGGTGCACGCCCCGCTCGGTGCGGCGATGCTGCTCTGGGAGTACGCCGTGCCGGTGGCCGGCCGGCTGATCGGAATCAACCCGTTCGACCAGCCCGATGTCGAGAGCGCCAAGCAGGCCGCCCGGGACATGCTCGAGGGAGGCGGCCAGCAGCCCGATCCGGTCTTCACCGACGGTGCCGTCGAGGTGTTCGCCACCGACGGACTCCTCGACGGCCAGCAGTCGGTGGCCGAGGCCGTCGAGTCGCTTCTCGGGAGGATCGACGATCAACATGGTTACCTCGCCGTGATGGCCTATCTCGACCGACGCCGCAACGCGCACCTCGCCCACGTCCGCGAGGGCCTCGCTGCGCAGACGGGCCGGCCCACGACCTTCGGCTGGGGCCCGCGGTTCCTGCACTCGACCGGTCAGTACCACAAGGGCGGGGCACCCACGGGAGTGTTCCTCCAGATCACCGCCGAGCCCCGCGAGGACCTCGAGATCCCGGGCCGGCCCTTCACGTTCGGGCAGTTCATCAAGGCCCAGGCGATCGGCGACGCATCGGTGCTGGCGAGTAAGGGCCGGCCCGTCCTGCGGCTCCACCTGACCGAGCAGACCGCCGGCTTCGACGTACTGCGCACATCATTGGGCAAGGGGCTGCGTTGACCGCACCGGTCAACCCGCTGCGGGACCCGCAGGACCGACGGCTGCCCCGGATCGCGGGGCCGTCGGGCCTGGTGCTGTTCGGGGTCACCGGCGACCTGTCCCGCAAGAAGGTGATGCCGGCGATCTACGACCTGGCCAACCGAGGACTTCTCCCGCCCGGCTTCAGCCTGATCGGGTTCGCTCGCCGCGGCTGGGCCGAGCAGGACTTCGCCCAGATCGTCCACGACTCCGTGCGCGAGCACGCCCGCACCGAGTTTCGCGAGGAGGTCTGGCACCAGCTCTCCGAAGGCTTCCGATTCGTCCCCGGCGACTTCGACGACGACGCGGCCTTCGACCAGCTCCGACGCACGATGGACGAACTGGACGCCGTGCGCGGCACCGGCGGCAACTTCGCGTTCTACCTGGCGATCCCGCCGTCCTTCTTCGGCGCGGTGGCCGGACAGCTCAAGAAGCATGCCCTGGCGCAGCCCGGCACGGACTCGTGGCGCCGGGTCGTGGTGGAGAAGCCGTTCGGTCACGACCTGGTCTCCGCCCGCGAGCTGAACGCGATCCTCGACCAGGTCTTCGCGCCCGAGGCGATCTTCCGCATCGACCACTATCTGGGCAAGGAGACCGTCCAGAACATCCTGGCGATGCGGTTCGCCAACAACCTCTTCGAGCCGATCTGGAACTCCAACTACGTCGACCACGTGCAGATCACCATGGCCGAGGACATCGGCATCGGCGGGCGCGCCGGCTACTACGACGGCGTCGGCGCGGCCCGCGACGTCATCCAGAACCACCTGCTCCAGCTGATGGCGCTCGTCGCGATCGAGGAGCCCACGTCGTTCGCGGCCGACAGCCTGCGGGTGGAGAAGCTGAAGATCCTGCGCTCGGTGGCCAGGCCCAGCCGCCTCGACCAGACCACAGCGCGGGGCCAGTACGCCGCCGGGTGGGCCGGTGGCGTCCACGTGCCCGGGTTCCTCGAGGAGGAGGGCATCTCCGGGTCGTCGACCACCGAGACGTTCGCCGCCGTACGTCTCGACATCCAGACCCGCCGTTGGGCCGGGGTGCCCTTCTATCTGCGCACCGGCAAGCGCCTGGGTCGCCGGGTGACCGAGGTGGCCGTGGTGTTCAAGAAGGCGCCGTACCAGCCCTTCGGCGCCACCTCGACCGAGGAGCTCACCGAGAACGCACTCGTGGTCCGGGTGCAGCCCGACGAGGGGATGACGATCAGGTTCGGCGCGAAGGTGCCCGGCACCGCCATGGAGATCCGGGACGTCAACATGGACTTCGCGTACGGCGGCACCTTCACCGAGGCGTCCCCGGAGGCCTACGAGCGATTGATCCTCGACGTGCTGCTCGGCGACCCGCCGCTGTTCCCGCAGCACGAGGAGGTCGAGCTGTCCTGGCGGATCCTCGACCCGATCATCGAGCACTGGGCACGCAAGGGCAGCCCGGAGAGCTACCCGGCGGGCAGCTGGGGGCCGGAGTCGGCAGTGCGGATGCTCGCCCGCGACGGCCGGACCTGGAGGCGCCCATGACCCGCATCGAGCTGACCGACACCAACTCCGCCGCCATCGCGGCCGAGTTCGTCCGGGCACGGATCCACGCCGGCAGCCCGGCGATGGGCATGGTGATGACCCTGATCATCGTGGTCGACGAGGAGCGGGCGGCCGAGGCGATGTCGGCCGCGCAGCAGGCCTCCCAGGAGCACCCCGCGCGGGTCCTCGGGGTGATCCTCGGCGACGGACGTGGTCACGCGGTGGTCAATGCCCAGGTCGGCACCGGTGCCGGCTGGACCGGGGAGTCGGCGATGATCCGCCTCAAGGGCGAGGTGGTCAGGCACGCCGCCTCCGTCGTACTCCCCCTGCTGCTGCCCGACTCCCCCGTCGCCGTGTGGTGGCCGTGCGAGCCGCCCGAGGACCCCGCTGCGGACCCGCTCGGGGCGCTCGCCCAGCGGCGCATCACCGATGCCGCCGCCGCGAGCCGCGGGAAGTCGCGGGCGCTCCTCGACCAGTGCCGGAACTACTCCCGCGGCAACACCGACCTGGCCTGGACCCGGATCACGCCGTGGCGTGCGCTGCTGGCGGCGGCGCTGGACCAGCAGCCGTTGAAGGTCCGCTCGGCCTCGGTGAGCGCCGAGCGGATCAGCCCGAGCGCCGATCTGCTGGCCGCCTGGCTCGTCGACCGGCTGCGCGTGAAGGTGACCCGGCACAGCTCACCCGGCCCCGGGATCACCGAGGTCGTGATGGACACCCGCGGCGGACCGATCCGCATCACCCGCACTGACGGCAAGCTGGCCACGTTCTCCTCCCCCGGTCGGCCGGATCGACCGGTGGCCCTGAAGCGCCGCTCGCTTCCCGAACTGCTCGCCGAGGAGCTGCGGCGCCTCGACGAGGACAACATCTACGCGGCCGCGACCCGCAGATTGGTGACGATGCAATGAACCCGCCCGCACAGGTCGTCCGTCACGAGGACCGCGCCGCCCTGGCCACCGACGTGGCCCATCGGTTCGTCGACCTCCTCGCCGACGCGCAGGCATCAGGACGCATCCCGCACGTCGCGCTGACAGGTGGGGGGATCGCCGACGAGATCCATGCTGAGATCACCCTGATCGCGGACGCCTCCGGCGTCGACTGGTCCGCGGTGGAGTTCTGGTGGGGCGACGAGAGGTTCGTTCCCGCGGACTCCGAGGATCGCAACGCGCTCCAGGCGCGACGGGTGTTCCTCGACCGTGTGCACGCAACCCGAGTCCACGAGATGCCGGCCTCCGACTCCGGCGCCGGGCTCGACGAGGCGGCACGCTCCTACGGCGCCGAGATCCGGGCGTCCGGGGCGGGAGTCTTCGACGTGGTGATGCTCGGCGTCGGGCCCGACGGACACATCGCGTCGCTGTTCCCGGGCTTCCCGCAGCTGGAGGTCGACGACATCGCGGTGCCGGTCACCGGCTCGCCCAAGCCGCCCCCCGAGCGGATCAGCCTCACGCTTCCGGCGCTGAACCATGCCACCGAGGTGTGGTTCGTCGCGGCGGACACCACCCCGGGCGGCAGCAAGCACGACGCGGTCGAGAAGGCCCTCGCCGGCGATCCCTCAGTCCCCGCGAGCCACGTCCACGGCCGCGGGTCGACGACCTGGTTCCTCGCCTGAGCTGCGTTCGCCCGGTACGCGACCCTGGCTCAGAAGATGACTTCGCCGTTCTTGCGGCGGGTGCGCAGGGTCTGGAGCGCCTCGTCGAGGATGTCCTTGGCCTCCGCGTCGGAACGGCGCTCCTTGACGTAGGCGAGATGAGTCTTGTACGGCTCGATCTTCGGCGGCGGAGGCGGGTTGTCCGAGTCCAGGCTCGCGGGGAGTCCACAGCGGGGGCAGTCCCACGAGTCGGGGACCTGGGCCTCGACCGCAAACGCGATCATGGTCCGGTGCTCCTGGGAGCAGAAGTAGGAGACGTTCTGGCGCGGCGCGGACTCGCCCCGCTCGGCCTCGCCCATGGGTCCGGCGCCGACTCGGCTACCCCTGATCGCATTTCCTCCGCCAGCCACGCCCGAACTCCTCCGTCAAGTGAGAGTGATCAGTTACCGGCCTTGAGCAACAGCCCCAGGCCGACCACACATGCAGCCCAGACCACGCCGATGCCGACGGTGATCCGGTCGAGGTTGCGCTCGGCCACGGACGATCCGCCCAGACCGCTGGAGACGCCGCCTCCGAACATGTCCGAGAGACCGCCGCCCCGCCCCTTGTGGAGGAGGACCAGACCGATCATGAGCAGGCTCGTGATGACGAGCAGGATTTCAAACAGCAGTACCACGGCGGGAAGCCTAACTGATCAGCGGTGATGTTCAGATCGCGGGCATGTCGTAGAAGCGACAGATTCCGCCGAACTCGTCCGCCTGGAGGCTCGCTCCCCCCACCAGCGCACCGTCGACGTCGGGTTGCCGCATGATCCCCGCGATGTTGGATGCCTTGACCGAGCCGCCGTACAGAACGCGTACGCCGGCGCCGGCAGCCTCACCGTGCACCTCGGTGATCCGGGTGCGGATGGCGGCGGCGACCTCCTGGGCGTCCTCGGGGGTGGCGACCTCGCCGGTGCCGATCGCCCAGACGGGCTCGTAGGCGATGACCAGTGCGGCGACCTGCTCCGCGGTGAACCCGGCCAGCGAGCCGTCCACCTGGGCGAGGGTGAAGTCGACCTGGCCACCCGCCTGACGCACGTCCAGGCCCTCGCCCACGCACACGATCGGGGTCATCCCGGCGCCGAGCGCCTTGTGTGCCTTGGCGTTGACCTCGGCGTCGTCTTCGGCGTGGTAGGCGCGGCGCTCGGAGTGGCCGACCACCACGTAGGAGCAGCCCAGCTTGGCCAGCATCCCGGCGGAGATCTCACCGGTGAACGCGCCGGTGTCGTGGGTGGAGACGTCCTGGGCGCCGTACCGGATCTGCAGCCGGTCGCCGTCGATGAGCGTCTGCACGCTGCGCAGGTCGGTGAACGGCGGCACCACCACGACCTCCGCCTTGGTGTAGTCGTGCTTCTTGTCCGCCAGGGTCAGCGCGAGCTTCTGCACCAGGTGAACCGCCTCGAGATGGTTCAGATGCATCTTCCAGTTGCCCGCCATCAGCGGGGTACGTGCGGTCTTCGCCATCAGGACTCCTCGAGTACGTCGATGCCGGGCAGCGCCTTGCCCTCGAGGTACTCGAGGCTGGCACCGCCGCCCGTGGAGATGTGCCCGAAGGCGGAGTCGGCGAAGCCGAGCCGGCGTACGGCGGCAGCGGAGTCGCCACCGCCGACGACCGACAGGCCGTCGATCTCGGTGAGGGCCTGCGCGACCGCACGGGTGCCACTCGCGAACGCGTCGAACTCGAAGACGCCCATCGGCCCGTTCCAGAAGACCGTGCGGGCCGGCCGGATCGCTGCTGCGAAGGCGGCCGACGACTCCGGGCCGATATCGAGCCCGATCTGGTCGTCGGGGATCGCGTCGACGGCCACGACCGTGGGCGTGGCGTCGGCGGCGAACTCGGGCGCCACCACGACGTCGGTGGGCAGCACCAGCTCGACGCCGGTGTCCGCGGCACGGCGGAGGTACTCGCGGCAGGTGTCCACCTGGTCCTGTTCGAGCAGGCTGCGGCCGACGCCGTGTCCCTGGGCGGCGAGGAAGGTGAACACCATCCCGCCGCCGACCAGGAGCGCGTCAGCCTTGCCGAGCAGGTTGTCGATGACGGCGAGCTTGTCGGACACCTTCGAGCCGCCGAGCACGACGACGTAGGGCCGCTCGGGGTCCTCGGTGAGACGGCGCAACACGTCGATCTCAGCAGCAACCAGCCCGCCCATCGCGTGCGGCAGCCGCTGCGCGACGTCGTACACACTGGCCTGCTTGCGGTGAACCACCCCGAACCCGTCGCTGACGAAGGCGTCGGCCAGCGACGCCAGGTCGACGGCGAAGGCGCCCCGCTCGGCGTCGTCCTTGCTGGTCTCGCCCGGGTTGAACCGGACGTTCTCGAGCAACGCGACCTGGCCATCACGTAGTTCGGAGACGGTGTCGTGGGCCGACTGGCCGACGGTGTCGTCGGCGAAGTAGACCGGGTTCCCGAGCAGCTCGCCGAGCCGCTCGGCCACCGGCCTCAGCGAGTACGCCGGGTCCGGGGCACCTTTCGGCCGGCCGAGATGGGCGGCCACCACGACCCGGGCGCCCGCGTCGGCCAGCGCCTTGATGGTGGGGACACTCGCCCGGATCCGGCCGTCGTCGGCCACGCGGACCTGGCCCTCCTCGCCGTCCTCGAGAGGCACGTTCAGGTCGGAGCGGACCAGCACCCGCTTGCCGCGCAGGCTGCCCCCGACCTTCCCGGCCAGGGCGTCGATGCCGACCGCCACGTCAGAGCGTCGCGCCCACGTGGGCGATCAGGTCGGCAAGGCGGTTGGAGTAGCCCCACTCGTTGTCGTACCAGCCGACGACCTTGACCTGGTTGCCGATCACCTTGGTCAGCGGGGCGTCGAAGATGCACGACGCCGGGTCGGTGACGATGTCGGAGGAGACGATGGGGTCGGTGCTGTACTTCAGGAACCGGCCGTCGGCAGCCTTCTGCACCGCGGCATTCACCTCATCGACGCTGGTCTCGCGGCCGGCCTCGAAGGTCAGGTCGGTGGCCGATCCCGTCGGCACCGGGACCCGGACGGCGTAGCCGTCCAGCTTGCCCTTCAGCTCGGGCAGCACCAGCCCGATCGCCTTCGCGGCACCGGTCGAGGTGGGGACCAGGTTGATCGCGGCCGCGCGGGCGCGGCGCAGGTCCTTGTGGATGTTGTCCTGCAGGTTCTGGTCGGCCGTGTAGGCGTGGATGGTCGTCATCAGACCCTTGACGATGCCGAACTCGTCGTTGAGCGCCTTCGCCATCGGCGCCAGGCAGTTGGTCGTGCACGACGCGTTGGAGATGACGGTGTGCTTCGCCGGATCGTAGAGGCCGTCGTTGACGCCCATCACGATGGTGATGTCCTCGTTCGAGGCGGGCGCGGAGATGATGACCTTCTTGGCGCCGGCATCGACGTGGGCGCGTGCCTTGGTCGCGTCGGTGAAGAAGCCGGTCGACTCGACGACGACGTCCGCGCCGATCTCGCCCCACTTGAGCTGGGCCGGGTCGCGCTCCTCGAAGGCCGCGATCTCCTGGTCGCCGACCTTGATCGAGGTGTCGGTGTAGGTGACGTCGGCATCGAGACGTCCCAGGATCGAGTCGAACTTGAGCAGGTGCGCGAGCGACTTGTTGTCGGTGAGGTCGTTGACACCGACGATCTCGATGTCTGCTCCCGAGGCGCGCACAGCGCGGAAGAAGTTGCGGCCGATGCGGCCGAAGCCGTTGATACCAACGCGGACGGTCACGATTGCTCCTGGCTAGCTGTCAAAGGTCACCACGACCCTATCGCGGGAACCAGAGCCGGCAGCCAGCGCCTCAGAGCCCGAGCTCAGGCCTCGTCGACGAGCATCTCCGGGGTCAGCGAGGCCTCGGTGTCCGGGATGCCGAGCTCGGCTGCCCGCTTGTCCGCCATCGCCAGCAGCCGGCGGATCCGGCCCGCGATCGCGTCCTTGGTGAGCACCGGGTCGTGCAGCTGGCCGAGCTCCTCCAGCGACGCCTGCTTGTGCTCGAGCCTGAGCTGGCCCGCCTGCCGCAGGTGATCGGGAACGTCATCGGCGAGGATCTCCAGCGCTCGCTCGACCCGGGCGCCGGCCGCCACCGCCGCGCGCGCGGAGCGGCGCAGGTTGGCGTCGTCGAAGTTGGCCAGCCGGTTCGCGGTCGCACGCACCTCGCGGCGCATCCGGCGCTCCTCCCAGGCGAGCAGGGTCTCGTGGGCGCCCAGCCGGGTGAGCATCTGGCCGATCGCGTCACCGTCGCGGATCACCACGCGGTCAACCCCTCGGACCTCACGCGCCTTCGACCCGATCCCGAGTCGGCGGGCGGCGCCGACGAGTGCGAGCGCCGCCTCCGGCCCCGGGCAGGTGACCTCCAGCGAGCTCGACCGGCCGGGCTCGGTCAGGGAGCCGTGCGCGAGGAACGCCCCCCGCCAGGCTGCGACCGCGTCGCAGCCCGACCCGGAGACGACCTGCGGAGGCAGGCCACGGACCGGGCGGCTGCGCTGGTCGATGAGGCCGGTCTGCCGCGCCAGCGCCTCGCCCTGGCGGGCGACCCGGACGATGTAACGGGTCCCGCGGCGGATGCCGTTGCCCTTGAGGAGTACGACCTCGGACTCGTGGCCGAACATGTCGGCGATGTCGGTGCGCAGCCGGCGGGCGGCGGCCCCGGTGTCGAGCTCGGCCTCGATCACCACGCCACCGTTGACCAGGTGGAGCGAGTCGGCGAACCGGAGCATCGAGGAGACCTCGGACTTCCGGCAGCAGGCCTTGGTGACCTTGGTGTTGGCAAGTTCCGCCTTGACCTGTGCCGTCATCGCCATGCTCGCACCCTATGTCGCGCTCACCAAGGACGCATAGGCGTGGGCGAGTTTCTCCGGATTGTGCCGCCCCGGCAGCGCCTCGTCGCGCACATCGACCAGGTCGAGCACACCGCCGCACTCGCGCGCGAGCCGGTCCAGCTCGTCGGCCCGGGTGAGGCCGGCCGGATTGGCCAGGACGTGGTCGATGCGGAGATCGGGTGCGTGCCGGCGAAGCGCCTCGAGGTGGTCGACCGGGTCCAGGCCCTCGGTCTCGCCCGTCTGGGCGACGAGGTTCATCGTCACGATCACGCTGGCCGACGTGCGGCACAGCGCCGTCCGCAGGTCCGGGACCAGCAGGTGCGGGATCACGCTGGTGAACCACGACCCGGGACCGAGGACGACGTGGTCGGCCTCCTGCACGGCCCGGACGGCCTCGGGGCAGGCGGGCGGAGCGGGTGGGTCGAGCTCCACGGCGACGAGCCCGGGCGTGGTGGCGACCTGCACCTGGCCGCGCACCCAGGTGGTCCGCTCGGGACTGTCCGCGTCCAGTCCGCGCGCCTCGGCGACGATGTCCAGCGGCACTGTCGACATCGGGAGCACCCGTCCGCGAGCCCCGAGGAGGCCGGCGACCCAGTCCAGACCGAGGACGTGGTCGCCGAGCAGCTCCCACAGCGACACGATCAGCAGGTTGCCCATCGCATGACCATCCAGGTCGCCGTCGGAGGCGAAGCGATGCTGCAGCACGCGCGCCCACGTCTGCCCCCACCGGTCGTCGCCGCACAGTGCAGCGAGCGCCATCCGCAGGTCGCCCGGAGGAAGGACGCCGAACTCTGAGCGCAGCCTCCCCGACGAGCCCCCGTTGTCAGCGACGGTGACCACCGCGGTCAGCTCGGTGGTGACCCGGCGGAGCGCCTCCAGCGACGCTGCCAGGCCGTGGCCGCCGCCGAGCGCCACGATGCGGGGCTCGCCGGCGCCGACCAGCGCCCCGGTCACTCCCGCCCCAGGTCGCGGTGCGCCGCGCGGGCGTCCATGCCTCGCGACCGCAGCAGCGCGACGATCCGCTCCGCCATCGCCACGCTGCGGTGCTTGCCCCCGGTGCAGCCGATCGCGACCGTCATGAACCGCTTCCCCTGCTCGAGATACCCCTCTCCCACGGTCTCGATCACCGGGACGTACCTGTCGAGGAACTCCACCGCCGCCGGGTTGGACAGCACGTACTGGGCCACGTCGCCATCTCGGCCGGTGTGCGGCCGCAGCCCGGGGACCCAGTGCGGGTTGGGCAGGAACCGCATGTCGGCCATCAGATCCGCGTCGACGGGCACGCCGTACTTGAAGCCGAAGCTCAGCACGGTCACCTGCAGTGCGACCGACGTCGGCGACCCGAAGGCGTCGGCCACCCGTGCGCGCAGCTCATGGGGGGCCAGCGACGTCGTGTCGATGACCAGCTGGGCGTCCCCCCGGAGCTGCTCGAGGACCTTGCGCTCCCGGTGGATCCCGTCGAGGAGTCGGCCGGTTCCCTGCAGCGGGTGTGGCCTGCGCGCGGCGTCCTGCCGGCGTACCAGGATGTCGTCGTCGGCCTCGAGGAACAGCAACGTCGTGCGTCGCGACGGGAACCGGCGTACCAGGGCCTCGGTGAGCGCCGCGAAGAACTGCCCCGCGCGGACGTCCACGACGGCTGCCACCGGCTGGTCGATGCCCTGCTTCTCGTCGACCAGGCGCACCACGTCGCCGACCAACTCGGGCGGCACGTTGTCGACGACGAAGTAGCCGAGGTCCTCCAGCTCCTTGGCCGCCGTGCTGCGGCCGGCCCCGGTCATCCCCGTCACGACGACGAGCTCACCCTGCTGCATCGCTCAGTGCTCCTCGAGGATCTCGCCGGTCGCGGTGTTCACAGAGACAGTCTTGCGGGTCGCTGCGTGCTCCGCGACCGCCGCCACCACCGCCTCGGCGATGCGCGGTCCGATGCCAGGCACCTCGGCGATCTCCTCGGCCGAGGCGCTGCGCAGCCGCTTCAGCGACCCGAAGTGCCGGATCAGCGCCTTGCGTCGGACCTCGCCCAGCCCCGGAACGTCGTCGAGGATGCTCTCGACCATCGACTTCGAGCGCCGTCCCCGGTGGTGGGTGATCGCGAAGCGGTGTGCCTCGTCGCGGACTCGCTGGAGCAGGTAGAGGCCTTCGCTCGTGCGCGGCAGGATCACCGGATCCTCCTGGCTGGGGAGCCACACCTCCTCGAGCCGCTTGGCCAGCCCGCAGACCGGGATGTCGTCGATGCCGAGCTCGTCGAGCGCCCGCTGTGCGGCCGCGACCTGCGGGGGGCCGCCGTCGACGACGACGAGACCCGGCACGTAGGCGAACTTGCGCTGCTGCCGACCGATCTCCTCGGACGTCTCCTGGCCGAGCTCCGGCAGCTCCATCCGCTCGTCGAGCATCCGGCGGAACCGGCGGGTGACCACCTCGTGCATGGACGCCACGTCGTTCTGTCCCTCGACGCCGCGAACCACGAACCGGCGGTACTCGCTCTTGCGGGCGAGCCCATCCTCGAAGACCACCATGGAGCCGACCACCTCGGTGCCCTGGAGGTTGGAGATGTCGTAGCACTCGATGCGAAGCGGTGCCGTGGTCAGCTCGAGCGCCGACTGGATCTCCTCCAGTGCCTGGTTGCGGGTGGTCAGGTCGCTGGCCCGCTTGGTCTTGTGCAGCGCGAGCGCCTGCCCGGCGTTCTGCGCCACCGTCTCCTGGAGCGACCGCTTGTCGCCGCGCCGGGGCACTCGGATCGCGACCCGGGTGCCCCGCGCCTCGCTGAACATCTCCTCGTAGGTGGCCACGTCGGGCGGGAGCGCCGGTACCAGGATCTCTCGCGGGATCGCCTCGCGCTCCTCGCCGGCGTACAGCTGGAGCAGGAAGTCGCCGACGAGCTGGGCGGTGTCGGTGTCTTCGACCCGATCGGCCACCCAGCCGCGCTGGCCACGGATCCGCCCGGTCCGCACGTGGAACACCTGGACCGCCACCTCGAGCTGGTCCTCAGCGAGGGCGACCACGTCGGCGTCGGTGCCGTCGCCGAGGACCACGGCCTGCTTCTCCAGCGCCTTGTGCAGCGCGCCCAGGTCGTCACGGAGCCGCGCTGCGCGCTCGTAGTCCTGCTCGGCGGACGCGGCGTACATCTCCTTCTCCACGCGGCGCATGAACGCGTCGGTGCGGCCGGCCATGAAGTCGCAGAAGTCCTCCGCGATCCGACGATGCTCGTCTGCGTCCACGCGGCCGACACAGGGCGCCGCGCATTTGTCGATGTAGCCGAGCAGACACGGCCGCCCGATCTGCTGGGAGCGCTTGAAGACCCCGTTGCTGCAGGACCGCATCGGGAAGACCCGAAGCAGCGTGTCCACAGTGTCCCGGATCGCCCAGGCGTGGCCGTACGGCCCGAAGTAGCGCACCCCCTTCCGCTTCGCGCCGCGTCCCACCATCACGCGGGGGAACTCCTCGTGCAGCGTCACCGCGAGCCAGGGGTAGGACTTGTCATCGCGGTACTTGACGTTGAAGCGCGGGTCGAACTCCTTGATCCAGGAGTACTCCAGCTGGAGCGCCTCGACCTCGGTGCCGACGACCGTCCAGTCGACGCGCGCCGCAGTCGTCACCATCGTGGCCGTGCGGGGGTGCAGGTGGGCGACGTCCTGGAAGTACGACGACAGCCGCGCCCGCAGGTTCTTCGCCTTGCCGACGTAGACGACCCGGTCGTCCTTGTCGCGGAAGCGGTAGACGCCCGGCTGCGTCGGGATCGACCCCGGCGCCGGTCGGTACGTCGAGGGATCAGCCACGAACCCAGCCTACGGGCGAGGTCCGACGGCTTCGCGTCAGATGAGGCGGATCTCGCCGCCCTTGACAGCGATCTTCTTCGCAGCCAGGGGCGCGCTCGCTGGCCCGACGACGACCGAGCCGTCCTTGGCCGAGAACTGGCTGCCGTGGCAGGGGCAATGGATCACGTCCGCGCTGACGGTCGAGACGAGGCATCCCTGGTGGGTGCAGATCGCCGAGAACGCCTTGAAGTCCCCCTGGGTCGGCTGGGTGACCACGACCTGCTCGGAGCCGAACACCTTGCCACCCTCGAGGGGGATCTCGGAGGTCGGGCCCAGCACGGTGCCGCCACCCTTGCCCTTCGAGGCGCCGTGTGTGCTGCCCGCGGCGGGCGTCCGGGCCGCGCCACTCGGCGCAGTCGTCCCCGCGCTGCCGCACGCTGCGATCAACGGCACCGCCACGCTGCCGGCCGCGAGACCCGCGACGAGGGTGCGTCGACTGGGCTGTTCCTGGGACATGCTGCTCTCCTCGCTCGTCACGGCTCTGAGGCTAGGTCGCCGAGATGAAGGATCCGTGAAGGTTCTCTGTGCGGGACGAACGAGCGGCCCTCCGGGTTCAATCGAGCGAGCTCTCCAGCAGCGGGCCCAGGAACTCCCCGGTGAAGCTGCCCGCCTGCTTCGCGACGTCCTCGGGGGTGCCCTCCGCGATAACGGTGCCGCCCTTGTTGCCGCCGGCCGGGCCCATGTCGATGATCCAGTCCGCGGTCTTGATCACGTCGAGGTTGTGCTCGATCACCAGCACCGTGTTGCCCTTGTCCACGAGGCTCGAGAGCACCCCCAGCAGCTTCCGGATGTCCTCGAAGTGCAGCCCCGTGGTCGGCTCGTCCAGGACGTAGACGGTCCGCCCGGTCGAGCGCTTCTGCAGCTCGCTCGCCAGCTTGACCCGCTGGGCCTCGCCGCCGGACAGGGTAGTGGCCGGCTGGCCGAGCCGCACGTAGCCCAACCCCACCTCGACCAGGGTCCTCAGATGACGCGCGATGGCCGGGATCGCCGCGAAGAAGTCCGCAGCCTCCTCTATGGAGAGCTCAAGGATCTCCGCGATGGTCTTTCCCTTGTAATGCACCTCGAGCGTCTCGCGGTTGTAGCGCGCTCCGTGGCACACCTCGCAGGGCACGTAGACGTCTGGCAGGAAGTTCATCTCGATCTTGATCGTCCCGTCGCCGGAGCAGGCCTCGCAGCGGCCGCCCTTGACGTTGAACGAGAACCGCCCCTGCAGATAGCCGCGCATCTTCGCCTCAGGGGTCGAGGCGAACAGCTTGCGGATGTGGTCGAAGACCCCCGTGTACGTCGCCGGGTTGCTGCGCGGCGTACGCCCGATCGGCGACTGGTCCACGTGGATGACCTTGTCGACGTGCTCGGTGCCGGTGATCCGGGTGTGCCGGCCGGGGACCGCTCGGGCGTTGTAGATCTGCTTGGCCAGCGCGGTGTAGAGGATGTCGTTGACCAGCGTCGACTTGCCGGACCCACTGACCCCGGTGACCGCCACGAAGCAGCCGAGCGGGAAGGACACGTCGATGTCCTTGAGATTGTTCTCCTTCGCGCCGCGGACGGTGAGCGCCAGGCTGGGCGTGGGAGGACGGCGTACGGCGGGCAGCGGGATCGACTTGCGGCCGGACAGGTAGAGGCCCGTCTCGGAGTCGGGGTGCTTGAGCAGCTGCTTGACCGTGCCGGAGTGCACCACCTGGCCGCCGTGCTCGCCCGCACCCGGCCCGATGTCGACGACCCAGTCGGCGGTGCGGATCGTGTCCTCGTCGTGCTCGACCACGATGAGGGTGTTGCCGAGATCCTTGAGCCGGACCAGGGTCTCGATCAGCCGCTGGTTGTCCCGCTGGTGCAGCCCGATGCTGGGCTCGTCGAGCACGTAGAGGACCCCGACCAGACCGGCTCCGATCTGGGTCGCCAGCCGGATCCGTTGGGCCTCCCCGCCCGAGAGCGTCGCCGACGCACGGTCCAGCGAGAGGTAGTCCAGGCCGACGTCGAGCAGGAACCGCAGCCGCTCCTGGATCTCCTTGAGCACCCGCTCGGCGATCTGCCGCTCCCGCGCGCTGAGCTCGAGGTCGGCCAGCAGCTCCGCGGCACCGTCGATGGGAAGCGCGCACAGCTCGGCGATCGACCACTGCTTGTGGTCACGCCCGGCAGTGAGCGTGACGGCACGGGAGACCGGCTTGAGCCGGGTCCCCTGGCAGGCGGGACAGGGCACTTCGCGCATGAAGCCCTCGAAGCGCTCCCGGCTGGTGTCGGTCTCCGCCTCGCGGTGTCGGCGCTCGATATAGGGACGGACGCCCTCGAAGTTGGTGTAGTAGGACCGCTGCCGTCCGTATCGGTTCGTGTGCACCACGTGCACCTTGGTCGGGTGGCCCTCCAGGATCGCCTTGCGCGCCTTCTTCGGGAGCTTCTCCCACGGCGTGTCGATGTCGAACCCGAGCTCGTCACCGAGAGCCGAGAGCAGCCTGATGAAGTAGTCGGCCACGTGGGCGCCCGACCACGGCTGGATCACGCCCTGCGCCAGCGTCGCCGAGGGGTCGGTGACCACCAGCTCGGGGTCCACCTCCATCCGGGTCCCGAGCCCGTGGCACTCCGGGCAGGCCCCGAAGGGCGAGTTGAACGAGAACGACCGCGGCTCGAGGTCGTCGGTCTCGATCGGGTGCTCGTTGGGGCAGGCCATCTTCTCCGAGAACCGAAGCTCGCGGCCGGGATCCGCCGCGTCGAGATCGACCAGGTCCAGCACGACCAGGCCTGAGGCGAGGTTGAGCGCCGTCTCGACCGAGTCGGTGAGCCGGCGCTTCGCGCTCGCCTTGACGGCGAGCCGATCGACGACGACCTCGATGGTGTGCTTCTTCTGCTTGTCGAGCTTCGGCGGGCCGTCCTGGGTCATCTCCGCGAGCTGGACGGTCTCGCCGTTGACCCGGGCACGGCTGAAGCCCTGCGACTGCAGCGACCGGAAGAGCTCGACGTACTCGCCCTTGCGAGCGCGGATCACCGGGGCGAGGACCTGGAATCGGGTGCCTTCGTCCAGCTGCATCACCCGGTCGACGATCTGCTGGGGGGTCTGCCGCTCGATGGGGGCACCGCAGGTCGGGCAGTGCGGCCTGCCGGCGCGGGCATAGAGGAGCCGGAGGTAGTCGTAGACCTCGGTGATGGTGCCGACGGTCGACCGCGGGTTCTTCGAGGTCGACTTCTGGTCGATCGACACCGCCGGGGACAGCCCCTCGATGAAGTCCACGTCGGGCTTGTCCATCTGCCCGAGGAACTGCCGGGCGTACGCCGACAGCGACTCGACGTACCGTCGCTGTCCCTCGGCGAAGATCGTGTCGAACGCCAGCGAGCTCTTCCCGGACCCGGAGAGCCCGGTGAAGACGATCAGGGAGTCTCTGGGCAGGTCGAGCGAGACGTCCTTGAGGTTGTGCTCACGCGCGCCCCTGATGACGAGCTGGTCTGCCACGATGTCCCCTGCTTGGTCGGATCGAACACATGTTCGTCCATTCTACGGGCCGGATCAACCCGCCACGCAGGGGCCGCGACCTGCTACCTGGTCAGCTGATCGCCAGGAAGAAGTCGTGGAAGGAGGCGTTGTAGCTGTCGAGATCCGTCGTCACCCAGGCGTGGGTGCGCCGGTGCACTGCGTAGGAGTCGACGTACCGGTCGCTGGTCAGGCGCAGTGCCCGGGTGGCACCGGACTGGCTCACCAGAAGCGTGGTCGGCGCCATCTGTGCCGTGGTGCGCCGGCACATCGCCGTCAGGCACTTGCTGAACCAGGTACGGCCCGACATCTGGTGGTGCAGAACGCTGCGCAGCGAGCGCTCCCTGTTGTTCAGGTGCTTGTCGGTCAGCAGCACCTGAACGTACACGCCTCGTCGGTGGGCGCGCAGCAGGGCGCGGTAGACGACGCCGTCGCTGAGGTTCCCGGTGGCCAGGTGGACCGCGGACCCGGCGGGGGCCGCGTTGAGCACCTGTTTGACCATCCTGGGCACGGCGCGCCGCTGCTGCCGGTTGTGCGGGTGGTTGACCATCGTGCCGGGCGAGAACCGGGCGCCGTCGGGCGGCGGGACCGGGCTCGGCCCCTGGTTGAGGAAGATCAGCCCGACCACCACGCCGCGGTGGTCGCTGCGGAAACCGGGCACGATCTGGCCGCTCACGGGGGCGAGGCCGCCGTCCTTGAGGGTCATCAGGTAGTCGAGCTCGGTGTTGCCGTGGTCGTAGGTGCGGCCGATCGGCATATCGAAGTCGACGATCGGGCCGAGCACGTCGGTCGGCAGCCCGGGCAGCTTCAGGTGCCGATCCCGCATGTAGTTGACGTTGAGGTCTCCGGTCGCGATCACGTTCTGGGAGCCCGCGGCAGCCTGCTGGATCGCAGTGCGCAGCATCCGGAGGTGCTTCTTGAGCTTGGGAGTGCGGGAGTTGGGCTTGAGACCCGCGTCCACGGCACCACGGTTGATCGTGTGCGTGTTCACGATCGTGACCTGGCGGTCGGTGCCCACCTGGCCCAGGACCACCATGTTGATCCACCGGTCCGGGGTCACGCCGCGCTCGCGGGAGAGCACCTTCACCGTGCTGCCGCTGACGAAGTAGAACTTCGAGGCGTTCCAGGCGACCGGGTTGCCGCCGCCGCCCACGGCCGGGTACCACATGTCCCAGCCCTGCCCGTGCAGCATCGCCTCGAGTGCGTCCCGGTCGGGCTGCTGCTCGGCCTCCTGCAACGAGAGGATGTCGGTCATGGTCGTCGCCCGTTGCGCATCCGCCGCCCAGGCCCCGGAGGGCAGGGTGACCTTGATGTTGAGGGTCATGACCCGGAAGTCCGGCGAGACGTCGCCCTTCGCCTGGGCAGGCGTCGTCAGCCCGACCAGTGGGAGCGCCAGCACGGCGCTCAGCAGCACTGCGAGCACGATCGACCTGCGTGGGCGCGACATGCGTCCTCCTTGGACCCCGGGACGGGAACTTTGACACCTTTGAGCACACACATCCCACCAGTATCAAGCGCAACACGCAATCGGATCCGACTAATTTCAGTGCTGTAACTCGTCGCGGGCCGTCCTCGGGCGGTCACTAGGATCGGCTCCATGACGACCTACACCGGCAACGTGAAGCCCGGGGGAACCCCCGACACCCGCGAACTCGGCGAGCTGGTGGTGACGAAGGTGGCCGTGGACCCGGAGATGTCCAACAACTGCTACCTGCTGCGCTGCCGAGCCACCGATGAACAGGTGCTGATCGACGCCGCCGCCGAGTCCGAGGTCCTGCTCCGGCTGATCGGCGACGCCGGCCTCACCAAGGTGGTCACCACCCACCAGCACTGGGACCACCACCGCGCACTCGCCGACGTCGTGTCCGCTACCGGTGCCGTCGTGGTCGCCGGCGAGGCCGACGCGGACGCGATCACGGAGCAGACCGGCGTACCCGTCGACGACCGGGTGGCCGACGGTGACACCGTCGAGTTCGGCCGCTGCCGCCTCGAGGTCATCCACCTGACCGGCCACACCCCTGGCTCGATCGGGCTGCTGTACGACGACCCCGAGGGTACTCCGCACCTGTGGACCGGAGACAGCCTCTTCCCGGGGGGCGTCGGGAACACCTTCGGCGACCCCTCCGCGTTCAGGACGCTCATCGACGACGTCTCCACGAAGCTGTTCGACCGGCTGCCCGACGAGACCTGGTTCTACCCCGGCCACGGGGACGACTCCACCATCGGCGCTCAACGACCCCACCTGGCGGAGTGGCGCGAACGGGGGTGGTGAGTCGATGACCGTGCGGCTCCGGGGCGCCCGGGTACTGCTCACCGGCGCCACCGGCGGGATCGGCCACGCCCTTGCCCGGATGCTGCACGCGTCCGGCGCAGACCTTGTGCTGACCGGGCGGCGGACGGACGTCCTCAAGCCGTTGGCGGCCGAGGTGGGCGCCGCCGCGATCGCCTGCGACCTTGCTGATCCGGATCAGGTCGAGCGGCTGCTCGCCGAGGCCGGTGAGGTCGACGTCCTGGTGGCCAATGCCGCCCTCCCGGCCAGCGGCCGGTTCGAGGAGATGACCGCTGACACGGTCGCGCGCATGCTCGATGTGAATCTGCGGGCACCCGTCATGCTCACGCACGCCCTGCTCCCGGGGATGCTCGGGCGCCGTCGCGGGCAGGTGGTGCTGATCGGCTCGCTGTCCGGGCTGGTCGCGTCGCCGGGCAGCACGCTGTACAACACAGCGAAGTTCGGCCTGCGCGGCTTCGCGACCTCGCTCCGCCAAGACCTCCATGGCACCGGCGTGGGCATCTCGATCGTTGAACCCGGCTTCGTCAGCGAGGCGGGGATGTTCGTCAACAGCGGCATGCAGCTGCCGCGCGGGACGCGGTTCGTGACACCGGAGCAGGTCGCCGCCGCCGTACGCCGGGCCATCGCCCGCGACCGTGCCGAGGTCCTCGCCGCGCCGTTCGAGCTCCGGCTCGGGGCGCGGATCGGTGCGGTGGCGCCCGCGCTCAGCGCGACGATCCAGCGCCGCGCCGGTGCCGCCGACATCGTCGCCCAGCACCGCGGGTAGCCGCCAGCTCACCCGTGGTGGTCTCGCTCCGCGCTCAGCCGCTGTAGGTGATCCGGAGCTTCTCGCTCGCGGGCATCGACTGGCAGGCCAGTCGGATGCCGTCGGCGAGGTCCTCGGCGTCGAGGACCTCGTTGTTCCGCATGGTCACCTCGCCCTCGAGGACCATGCAGGCACAGGCGCTGCACTGGCCCTCACGGCAGGAGAACGGCGCGTCCAGGCCCTTGTCCTCGAGGAACTCCAGCAACGGCTTGTCGCCCGCCCAGTCATCGAAGGTGTGCTGCTCGCCGTCCAGCTCGACCTCGACAGTGACCGGGCCGGTGACGACGGCCGCTCCGGGCTCGTCGCCCTCCTCGTCCCCGTCGTCGACCTCGTCCAGCACCGCCTGTGCGGCCAGCACCTCCTCGACCTCGCCGAACGGGTTGCCGCCCAGGGACACGAACTTCTCCTGGTGCCGACGCGCCCGGGGAAAGTCCAGCTCCTTGAGCGAGTCGGTGACCGCCTTCATGAAGGGCGCCGGGCCGCAGACGAACGCGGTGTACGTCGTGAAGTGCGCAGCGAACGCCTTGAGCTGTGCCGCGGAGGGCAACCCCTGCACGGACTCCAGCCAGTGCACGACGACCAGCCGGTCGGCATAGCGGGCCGCGAGCTCCTGGAGGGCGCCGGCGAAGATCACCGAGCGCTCGTCGCGGTTCGCGTAGAACAGCACGACCTGTCCTGAGCCCTTCTCCAGCGCCGAACGGGCGATGGACATCACCGGGGTGATCCCGGAGCCGCCGGCGAAGAGCAGGAAGTCGTCGTCGAGGTCCTTCGGCGAGAAGATCCCGCTCGGCGGCAGCACCCGCAGGGTGTCGCCGGCGCGGAGGTTGGCGTGCAGCCAGTTCGAGGCGTACCCGTCGACGGTGCGCTTGACGGTGATCTGGTGGCGGCCGGAGTGGGGGGTGCTGGACAGGGAGTAGCACCGCGCGACGAGGCCGGTGCGCTCCGACGGAACCGCGACGGTGAGGAACTGGCCCGGGACGTAGGCGAAGGTGTCGGTCAGCTCCGGCGGAACCTCGAACACGATCGAGCGCGCGTCTTCGGTCTCCTCGATCACCTCGGTGACCGTGAGCAGGTAGGAGTCAGTGGTCATCAGTATCCATCTTCGGCGCCGACCGAGAGGTTGCCCTCGGCGACCGCGCGCTCGATCGACGCCCTCAGTCGAGGGCAGGACGCGTGCACCGGACGGCCGCCCGGCTCAGCGGACATCCTTGCGAACTCCTGGCACTGCCCGAGCGCCTCGCCCGTCCATTGGACAGAGGTGTGGTGATCGCTGTTCTTCTTGACCTTCACCCGAGCGAGGCAGTCCAGGCAGGCGACCTCCGCGAGGCGCGCGTCGAGGTAGAGCCGCTGGTCCTCGGCGGTCTGCTCGGTGGTCGCCCCGAAGGAGAGCATCAGGCGTGCGCCTCTGCGGCGCTGGTCGCACCGTCCTCCTCGGCTCTGCGCTTGAGGTTCTCCTCCACCTCCGCACGCCAGAACTCGTTCGCCTTGCTGGTGTCCACCTCGAACTCGAACCGTTCGACCATCTCCGGGGCGACGTCGGCCCTGTCCACGTAGAACTGCTCGTACCAGCGGCGCAGCTGGTAGACCGGGCCGTCCTCCTCGCACAACAGAGGGTTCTGCACAGGCGCCTTGTTCAGCCAGATGTGCACGTCCTGCAGGAAGCCTTGGCCGAACATCTCGGTGTACCGCGTGCCGATGTACTCGGTCGTCTTCTCGTCGACGCCCTGCGGCTTCTTCACCTTCAGCCCGTACTGGAGCACGAACGAGTTGTCACCGGTGGGCACATGGCAGTTCACCAGCACCACGTCGGTGATGAAGCCCTTATAGTCGTTCTTGATCCAATTGACCATGAAGGCGGGCCCGAAGTACGTCGCCTCGGACTGCAGGGTGAGGCTCTCGTCGCCGTACCCCTCCCCCGCCATGTCGGGCCGGCCGGTCGACTCCATGAACTGCGTGGCCATGTGGCCCTCGAAGACGTTGCGGAAGTGCGTCGGGAACGCGAAGTGGATGTAGAAGAAGTGCGCCATGTCGACGACGTTGTCGACGATCTCCCGGCAGTGTGCCGACGGCACGTCGAGGGTGTTCCAGGTCCAGTCCGTGTAGACCTCGGGATCCATGATGTCGTCGAGCGCGGGCGGCAGGATGTCCATCTCCGGCTCGGACCCTTCGACGTCGTGCCACACCATCAGCAAGCCATTGCGCTCAACCGCGGGGTACTTCTGGGTCCGGGCGCGCATCGGGACCCGGCGGGCGTACGGGATCGCCTTGCAGCGTCCGTCGCCACCCCAGCGCCAGTCATGGAACGGACAGGCGATCTCGTCGCCCTTGACGGTGCCCTGGGTGAGGTCGCCGCCCATGTGCCGGCAGTAGCCGTCCAGGACGTTCAGGCCGCCCTGGGAGTCGGCCCAGACCACCAGCTTGCCGTCGAAGGCGCGCACCTCGTGCGGCCGTCCGTCGCGAAAGGAGTCCGCGACACCGAGGCAGTGCCAGCCGCGCGCGAACCGGTCCGGCGGCGCTCCGCGGTCCAGGGTGCGGGACTCGCTGCTCGTGGTGCCCGTCATGTCATTCCTCCAGTCGACCTTCGTACCGGCGTCCGGCTGGGCGCCCAGACTAGAACAGGTTATAGTTTTGCACGAAGCCCGGCCATAGTCACGCAGCCCGGAAGGATGGTGGCATGCGCATCGCGCTCACCGAGGAGCAGGAAGCCCTCCGCAAGCAGCTCCGGCACTACTTCACCGAGCTGGTCACGCCCGAGGTCCGAGCCGGTCTCGCTGCGGCGACCGGCGAGTTCGGCGACGCGGGCGTCTACAAGTCTGTGATCCGGCAGATCGGATCCGACGGGTGGTTGGGCATCGGCTGGCCCGAGGAGTACGGCGGCCAGAACCGTCCGATGATCGAGCAACTGCTGTTCACCGACGAGGCCGCGATCGCCGGCGTACCGATCCCCTACCTCACCTTGAACACCGTCGGTCCGACGATCATGCGATTCGGCACCGACGCTCAGAAGCAGGAGATCCTGCCGAAGATCCTCACCGGAGACATGCACTTCTCGATCGGCTACTCCGAGCCGGAGTCAGGCACCGACCTCGCATCGCTCAAGACCCGCGCGCGCCTCGACCCATCGACACGTCAAGCTCCGGACGGCGCGGACCCGGGACGCGGGGGCGAGTGGGTCATCAACGGGCAGAAGATGTGGACCTCGCTGATCCAGTACGCCGACTACGTCTGGCTGGCCTGTCGGACGGACCCCGACCTGCCGCGCCACAAGGGGCTCTCGATCATCCTGGTGCCGACCGACGCACCCGGCTTCTCCTACACCCCGGTGCACACGGTCGCGGGAGTGAGCACCAGCGCGACCTACTACGAGGACGTGCGCGTCCCCGAGGGCAACCTCGTCGGGGAGCTCAACGGCGGCTGGGCCCTGATGACCAACCAGCTCAACCACGAGCGGGTCGCGCTGACCTCGGCCGCGCCGATGCTGCACTCGATCGAGCTGGTCACGCAATGGGCCCGGACCACCCGGGAGCCCGACGGCAGCCGGGTGATCGACTCCGAGTGGGTCCAGGTGCTGCTGGGCCGAGCGACGGCGCGGGCGGAGATGCTCAAGCTGCTGAACTGGAAGCTCGCGACCGCGACCACGGACCTCTCCCCCGCCGACGCCTCGGCGACCAAGGTCTACGGCTCCGAGACCGCCACCGAGGTCTATCGCGCCCTGATGGAGGTCGTCGGCCCGACCGCGCTGGTGCATGCCGACTCCGCCGGCGCCGAGCTTCACGGCCGGCTCGAGCGTTTCCACCGGTCGTCGCTGGTGATGACCTTCGGTGGCGGCACCAACGAGATCCAGCGCGACATCATCGGCTACACCGGCCTCGGCCTGCCCGCCGCCAAGCGTTGAGCACGGAAGGAACGCGATGAACTTCGACCTGCCGACCGAGGCCACCGACGCCGCCGGGCTCGCGGCGACCATCCTGGCCGACCACTGCACCCCGGCGCGGCTGCGCGAGGTCGACGCTCTCGAGGAGCGCATCGACCGATCCCTCTGGGCGGCTCTGGGCGAGGCCGGGCTTCTGGGGCTGGCGGTCCCGGAGGACGCGGGAGGCGCCGGGCTCGGCCTTCTCGAGGTGGCGGCGGTCCTCGTGGAGGCCGGGCGCGCGGTCGCGCCGGTGCCGATCGGCACCCACGCTGTCGCTGCGATGACGCTCGCCGAGGTCGGCGACAGCCACGTGCGAGAGACGTGGCTTCCCCGGGCCGCAAGCGGAGAGGCGCTGCTCACCGCGGCGGTCGATCGCGACCGGGCCGGGTCGTTCAGCGTGGTCCAGGCGGGTACCGCGGCCGACGCGTTCGTGCTGCCGACGCCCGACCGGTCAGGCCTGGTCCTCCTCACCCCGGACGCCCCGGGGGTGCGGATCGAGCCCCAGCGGATCACCGATGGCGACCTCGCGGCCCGGATCACCGTCGACGCCGATGCTTTCGACGACCGACCCACGCTCGGCGGCCCCGAGGCCGTCGACCGACTCGCCGACCGACTCGCGGTCGCCGAGGTGGCGCACCAGGTCGGCGTCGTCGACGGCGCGCTGGCGCTGACCGCGCAGTACGCCCGCAGCCGGGAGCAGTTCGGCCGTCCGATCGGCACGTTCCAGGCGGTGTCGCAGCGGCTGGCCGACGGCTACATCGACGTCCTCGGGGCCCGACTGGTGCTGTGGCAGGCCGCCTGGCGACTGTCCGAGTCACTGCCGGCCACCGTCGAGATCGCAGCGGCACGCATGTGGGCCGCCGACGCCGGACACCGACTCGCGCACACCGCAGTCCATGTGCACGGCGGCGTCGGGATCGACCTCGACGGGGAGACGCACCGCTATTTCACCGCTGCTAAGTGCAGCGAGTTCCTTCTCGGCGGGAGCACGGCAGCAGCACGGCGGATCGGCGCGGAGCTGGCCGCTTCCGGGGCCTGACCGATGTCCACGGTCCGCGATGAGCTCCTCGTCTTGGCCGACTCCGACCGCCCGGCACTGCGCTGGCGCGAGGGTGCGGCGCTGCGCGAGCTGACCTGGACCGAGTACGTCGCCGCCGCCCAGGCCCTGGCACACCGACTCGAGGCCCGACTCGACCCGGGACGGCCGCCGCACGTCGGCGTACTCCTCGACAACGGCCCCGACCTGGCCATCCACCTGCCTGCGGCCGGCCTCGGCGGGCACGTGCTGGTCGGGCTGAACACGACCCGTCGCGGGGACGCACTGGCCGCCGACGTCCGCAAGGCCGACTGCCAAGTCCTGGTCACCGACTCCGCCCACGCCGGGCTGTTGGACGACCTCGACCTCGGCGACGTCGAGGTCGTGTTCGGCGATGCGCTCGACCGGCCCGAGCGGATACCCCTGATCCACACGCCTGTCGCGGGGCTGACCGAGGACTCGCTGTTCATGCTGATCTTCACCTCCGGCACCAGCGGCGACCCCAAGGCGGTCCGAGTCACCCACCGCAAGGTGACCGAGCCCGCGGCGTACGTCGCCGAGCGGCTCGGGCTCACCCCCGACGACGTGCACTACGTCTCGATGCCGTTGTTCCACTCCAACGGCGTGCTGGCGGGGTGGGCACCTGCCCTCCATCGCGGCGCGACGATCGCCCCCGCCGTCTTCTCGGCACGCGGCTTCCTCGACGACGTCCGCGCGCTCGGGGCGACGTACGCGAACTACGTCGGCAAGCCGCTGAGCTACGTGCTCGCCACCCACGAGCGACCGGACGACGCCGACAACCCGCTCCGCCTGGTGTTCGGCAACGAGGCCGGCGACCGGGACACCGCGGAGTTCGGTCGCCGCTTCGGCTGCCGGGTGATCGATGGCTTCGGCTCGACCGAGAACGCCGTGGTGATCAGCCGGATCGAGGGCACCCCTGCCGGATCCCTCGGCCGACCGCTCGACGGCGTGGCGGTGCTCGATCCGGCCACCGGGCAGGAGTGCCCGCGGGCTAGGTACGACGCGGACGGCCGAGTCGCCAACCTCGACGACTGCGTCGGAGAGCTGGTCAACACGACGGGTGCCGGCCAGTTCGCCGGCTACTACAACGACCCCGAGGCGACCGCGGAGCGGATGCGCGGCGGGATGTACTGGAGCGGGGACCTCGCCTACCGCGACGCCGACGGCTGGGTGTTCTACGCCGGCCGCACCAGCGACTGGCTGCGGGTCGACGGAGAGAATCTCGCGGCCGCGCCCATCGAGCGCATCCTGTTGCGGCACCCAGCCATCGCCGAGGCCGCTGTGTACGGGGTGCCCGACCCGCTGTCCGGGGACCAGCTGGTGGCCGCACTGGTGCTCCGTGGCCCGCTCACCCCCGAGGACTTCGGGCTGTTCCTGGCCGGGCAGGCCGACCTCGGCACGAAGTCGTGGCCACGGCATGTGCATGTGCTCACGGCTCTCCCCCGAACGGCGACGAACAAGGTGCTCAAGCGGGCCCTGCAGGCTTGCGGTATCGGCGGATCGACCTGGCTGCGCGAGGAGCGCGGAACCCGTTACACGGCGGCAGGCTGACACAGGTCCCCTAGGGCCGAGGCCAGCAGCGCCAGCGCCGCGCGCAGGTCCGCGATCCGTGTGGCCGAACCCGCGAGCGTCCCGGACATGTGCCTATACCATCGAACACACATACGATATCCAAGAGATTCGCGGACCCGTGGACGGTGGACCTGTGGAGGTGACTTCACCGATGAATCCCTACCTGGCGGCGTCATCTCGTGCTTGGGCGTCCTCGTCGATCCGAGATCTGGTAGCCATGGGGTCGACGCAACTGATGCGGGAGTTGTCACGTCGACCTGTCGTATCGATGCGAACCCGTTCGTGGTGAGGGTGAGAGGCGGTCGCCGGGACCGCCCGCAACTGTGGAGGACACAATGACGCACTACTTGATGACCGTGCACGGGCCCGCCGACCGCGACGAGTTCGGCAACTACGGTTCGAAGGAGGAGATGGAGGCGGCCTTCGCAGCGACCGGCGTCTTCAACGACAGGCTGCACGCCGAGGGCTACTGGGTCTTCGCCGGCGGTCTGGAGCCGGCATCCACCGCCACCGTCGTCGACGGTCAGGGCGAGACCCCCGTGCTCACCGACGGCCCCTACCTGGAGACCAAGGAGGTCATCGGAGGCTTCTGGGTGATCGACGCTCCCGACCTCGACGTGGCGCTCAGGCTCGCCGCCGAGGGGTCACGCGCGTGCCGTGGCAAGGTCGAGGTCCGACCGTTCGAGGGCATCGCCTGAGCTGCTCGGACCCGAACCCATGATGCAGAGCAGGACGGCGGCCGTCGAGCAGGTCTTTCGCGAGGAGTACGGCCGCCTGATCGCCTCGCTGGTACGCCGGTTCGGCGACATCGACCTCGCCGAGGACGCGGCGAGCGAGGCTCTCGTCGCGGCGCTGGAGAGATGGCCGACTGCCGGCGTACCGCCCAACCCGGGCGGCTGGCTCACCACGACCGCGAGCCACCGCGCGATCGACCGAATCCGCCGCGAGAACAAGCGCGACGCGAAGCACCAGGCGGCTCTGATGATCCACGACGACACAGCGCACGAGCCCACCGGCATCATCGAGGACGACCGCCTCCGGCTCATCTTCACCTGCTGCCATCCTGCGCTCGCGCCGGAGGCCCGGATCGCCCTGACGCTCCGTCTGCTCGGCGGACTGACCGTGGCGGAGATCGCGCAGGCGTTCCTCGTGCCGGAGACCACGATCGCGCAGCGCATCACCAGGGCCAAGAGGAAGATCGCCGCGGCGAAGGTGCCCTACCGGGTGCCCGAAGCAGCCGATCTCGCAGAACGGCTCGGCGGCGTCCTGACCGTGCTGTACCTCGTCTTCAACGAGGGCTACCTCGCGACCGGGGACGGCAGCCCGATTCGTGCCGAGCTGACCGGCGAAGCCATCCGGTTGGCCCGGACCCTCCGCCAATTGATGCCCGCCGAGCCCGAGGTTGCCGGCCTCCTCGCGCTGCTGGTGCTCACCGAGGCCAGGCGCGAGGCCCGGGTGCGCAACGGGCAGCTGGTCCCGCTCGCCGAGCAGGACCGCGCCGGCTGGGACCACCGGCTGATCGCCGAGGGCCACGCCCTGGTCCGTGAGTGCCTCGCCATCAACCGGCCCGGTCGCTACCAGATCCTGGCCGCGATCAATGCCGTGCACACCGATGCACGCTCCGCAGCCGACACCGACTGGTCACAGGTCGTCGCGCTCTACGACCAGCTGCTCCGGTTCGACCCGTCGCCGATCGTGGCCCTCAATCGCGCGGTCGCGATCGCGGAGCTCGACGGTCCCGAGGTCGCTCTCGCGCTGGTCGATCGGCTGCCGCTCGACGGCTACCACGCGTGGCACGCAACGCGGGCCGACCTGCTGCGCAGACTGGGCCGGAGCGCCGAGGCGAGGGCGGCGTACGGCGAAGCCATCGCTGCCACCCAGAACTCCGCCGAGCGGGCCTATCTGGGTCGCAAGCGTGGCGAGCTGGTGTGAGCCGTCGTCT
The DNA here is from genome assembly GCF_031656915.1 of Nocardioides marmorisolisilvae. Classification (NCBI taxonomy): domain Bacteria; kingdom Bacillati; phylum Actinomycetota; class Actinomycetes; order Propionibacteriales; family Nocardioidaceae; genus Nocardioides; species Nocardioides terrisoli. The sequence continues at coordinate 661,460 of NZ_CP134227.1, forward strand.
CGTCCACGGCCGTTGTCAGTGACCCCGACCGGCTCACTCGATGACGTCGATGAGCACCTTCCCGACCGCTCCGCCCTCGACCGCAGCGTGGGCCTTCGCGGTGTCGGCCAGGGAGAAGTGGTGCAGCGGAAGCCCGTGGTCCGCACCGACGCCGACGGCCCGGTCCTGGACGGCCGCGGCGATGTCCTCGAGCGCCCGGCGTCGCCACCCGGCGGGCGCGGTGTAGAGGAGCACGAACTGCCAGCGGGCATTGCGCGTCATCAGTTCACGGACGGGCAGGGTCAGCTCATCGTCGGGGGTGCCGGCGTACGCCGCCACGCAACCACCGTTGGCGACCAGCTGGGCGTCGAGGGCCGCGTTGGCGGCCGGCGCCACCTCGACGATCGTGTCGGCACCGTGCGGAGCGATGCCGCCGACGACCGCGACGACGTCCTGCCGGGTGTAGTCGACGACGTGATCGGCGCCCGCCAGTCGGGCGAGCGTGGCCTTCTCCGGGCTGCTCACCGTCGTGATCACGGTCGCGTCCGACCATCGGGCCAGCTGGATCGCGGCGTTGCCGACCGCACCGGCTCCCCCGGCCACCAACACCGTCCGTCCCTGCAGCGTGCCCGGGCCGAGCCGCTGCGGACCGTCCTCCCCCACCGTGAGGCACCGGTGCGCCGTCATGAAGGGGACGCCGAGGCTGGCACCGAGGTCGTACGACGCGGTCTCGGGCAGCGTGATCGCATGGGTCGCCGGAATCACGGCGTACTCCTGGGCGGTGCCGCCGTGGGGACGGTCGTGGGCGCCCTCCCAGATCCAGACCCGCAGTCCCAGCAGAGCAGCCTCGACACCGGGACCGACCGCGTCGACCTCGCCGGCACCGTCCTGGTTGGGCACCTGGGGATGCTCGAGCGCCGCGCCCGGTGCCGCGCCGCGTCGGGACTTCCAGTCGGTCGGGTTGACCCCGGACCGGTGCACCATCACCCGGACCTCACCCGGGCCCGGCTCCGGTAGGGGACGCTCCTCGACGGTGAGCACGTCGGTCCCGCCGGTCACGGTGTAGAGCACGGATCGCATGCTTGAGACGTTACCCACTCACTCGGTGGCGAGACGGACCCCGAAGCCGATGAAGACCAGTGCCGTTGCGGTGTCGATGCGCCGGCGGACCGCGGGGGTGCTCATCCAGCGCGCCACCCGGCCGGCCAGACCGAGCAGCACCACCCAGTAGGCGGCGGTCAGCACCACGAAGATCGCCCCGAACAGCAAGGACATCCAGCCGACCGGGTCGCCCTTCGGGATGAAGCCCGGCAGGAAGGCGACGAAGAAGACGCCCACCTTCGGGTTGATCAGGTTGGTGAGGATCCCAGCCCGGAAGCCCGTGCCGAGGACGCCGGCACGCGGCTTCGCGGGCGTCTCCACCTGACCGCGGGACCGCCAGGCCTGGATGCCGAGCCAGGCGAGGTAGGCAGCTCCGACGACGCGCAGCGCGTCGTACCCGATCTCGCTGGCCTTGAGCATCGCGGCCAGGCCGAGCGCCGCAGCGATCACCCAGACGGTCAGGCCGCACAGGTTCCCGAGGGCGGTGAGCACGCCCTGGCGTCGGCCGCCGCGCAGGATGCTGCGTACGACGACAAGCGTGTCCGGACCGGGCAGCAGCACGACCAGCAGCGCGGCCACGGTGAACGCGGCAAGGGAGACCAGCACACCGGCAGGGTACGCCGCAAGGAGGGAGTCCGGCGGCGTGTGCTCAGCCGCGAATCTTCTCGAGCCGGGCGACGGCCTCGTCGTACTCCGCGACGAGCTGGGCCATCACCTCGGCCACCGGCCTGACCTCGTTGGTGCGTCCGATGATCTGGCCGGCGGGCATCGACACGGTGTCCGGGTCGTCGCCGGTGTTCATCCGGTTGTGCGCATCGGCGACGAGCAGGTTCTGCAACGGCATCGGCAGCGGCTCGGGCGCATCGGGGGCCTCCCAGGCATCGGTCCACTTCGTCCTGAGCAGCCGGGCCGGCTTGCCGGTGTAGACGCGGGTCCGCACGGTGTCGCCCGACCCAGCCCGGAGCAGTGCGTCGCGGATGCCCTTGCCGGCGGACAGGTCGTACTCCTCGACCGTCAGCCACAGCGAGCCCGTCCAGACGCCCTGCGCACCCAGGGCGAGCGAGGCGGCCACCTGGCGGCCGCAACCGATCCCTCCGGCCCCGAGGACCGGTACGTCGGGCCCGACCGCGTCGACGATCTCCGGGGTGAGCACCATGCTGGCGATCTCTCCGGTGTGGCCGCCGGCCTCGTAGCCCTGGGCGACGATGATGTCCACGCCGTTGCGCACGTGGGAGAGGGCGTGCTTCGCGGCCCCGGCGAGCGCCGCCACCTGGACCCCGTGCTCATGCGCCTTCTCGATCACGTCGACCGGCGGCGAGCCGAGCGCGTTCGCGATCAGCACCGGACGGTGCGCGAGCGCGACATCGACGTGCGAGCGGGCGATCGAGTGCAGCCAGCCGAGCACGCCCTCGCGCCCCTCGCCCTCGGGCAGCGGCGGGACGCCGAGCTTGCGCAGGGTGTCGTCGACGAATGCCTTGTGAGCCTCGGGGATCATCGCGGCGAGGTCGACGGCCTTGCCCTCGGTCGGGATCTTCATCGGCATCACGACGTCGACGCCGTACGGCTTGCCGTCGGTGTTGTCGTCCAGCCAGGTCAGCGTCTGCTCGAGCTCGTCTGCGTCGTTGAACCGGACACAGCCGAGGACGCCGAGACCGCCGGCGCGCGAGACCGCTGCGGCGACCTTCTCCGACGGAGTGAACGCCAAGATCGGGTACTGGATCCCGAAGCGCTCGCAGAGCTCGGTGCGCATGCTCACTGCTCCCTCACCGCATCTCGAGCGTCCTCCCGGCCCGCGGCGGCGAGGGCCTTCGCCGCGGGGTAGTTCGCCTTTCCGGTCGCACTGCGCGGAATCTCGTCGACGTTCGTCAGCGACCGGGGCAGCTTGTAGCCGGAGAGCAGCGGTCGCAGGTAGTCCTGCAGGTCCGCCAGCTCAGGGCGCCTGCCCTCCCGGGGCTGAACCACGGCGGACACGTGCTGGCCGTACTTGTCGTCGGCGACGCCCACCACGAGCACGTCGTACACGTCGGGGTGGCCCTTCAACGCCATCTCGACCTCTTCGGGATAGACCTTCTCGCCACCGGTGTTGATGCAGTTCGAGCCGCGGCCGAGGAGGGTGACCTTCCCGTCCCCCTCCATCCGTGCGAAGTCGCCGGGGATCGAGTAGCGCACCCCGTCGATCTCCACGAAGGTCTTCGCCGACTTCTCCGGGTCCTTGTAGTAGCCGAGCGGCACGCTGCCGGCGCGCGCCATCCGGCCGATGGTGCCGACCGCACTCGGGTCGATCACCCGGTTGTCGTCGTCGAGGACGACCGCCTCCGCGCCCAGGGACACCACCGGGCCCTCGCCCTTGATGTTCTCGCTGTCCTGCAGCCCGGTGCCCGAGAAGCCGGTCTCCGAGCTGCCCACCGAGTCGGTGAAGAACGCGTTCGGGAACGTCGCCATCCAGCGCTCCTTCACCGGCCGGCTGAAGATCGCAGCGCTGCTGGCGACCACGACCAGGCTGCTGGCGTCGTAGCTGCCGGCGTCGTAGGCCTCGATCAGGGGGCGTGCCATGGCGTCACCGGTCATGAAGATGCCCTGCACCTTCTCGCGCTCGACGATCCGCCAGGTCTCTGCCGGGTCGAACCTCGGCGCGAGGACGGTAAGCGCACCACCGAACAGATGCATCAGCAGCGCAGCCTGCGCGCCGCCATGCATCAACGGGCTCAGTGGGAACATCACCATCGGGTTCTCGGTGGCTGCCGCCTGCTTGGACTGGTCGTACTCCTCGAGCCGCTCCCCGGACATGAAGTCGATGCCGCCGCCGAGCACCCGCCAGAAGTCCTCGTGGCGCCACATCACGCCCTTGGGGAAGCCGGTGGTGCCGCCGGTGTAGACGATGTAGACGTCATCGGGCGAGCGTGGTCCGAAGTCGCGCTCGGGCCCCTGATCGGCCAGAGCGTCGGTCCAGGTAAGCCCCGCGAAGGCGTCGAGCTCGGTATCGCAGGTCGGCTCGGTGGGATCGGGCATCGCGACCAGCGTGGTGAGCCGCGCGTGCTTGGGCGCGGTCCTGGCGACGAGCGGCGCGTACGGCCGCTCGAAGAGCAGCGCCACGATGTCGGAGTTCTCGAACAGGTAGTCCAGCTCGCCCTCGACGTACCGGTAGTTCACGTTGACGGCCACCGCCCGCACCTTGAACACGCCGAGCAGCGCGACCACGTGCTCGATGCTGTTCTTGGCGTAGATGCCGACGTGGTCGCCCTTCCCGATGCCACGCGACGTGAGGAAGTGGGCCAGCCGGTTGGCATCGGCCTCCAGCTCCGCATAGGTGACCGTCCGGTCCCCGACGACGAGGACGGGACGGTCGGGTACGGCGTCGACGGCGTGCTCGAAGAGGTCTGCGATGTTCAAGGCCACGGAGGCAAGACTAGAACACGTTCTTGTTTCTGACTAGCATCGCGTGCATGACCGACACCGTGCCTGCCCCCCATTGCCTGGTCGAGCTGCAGGGCCACACCCTGGTGGTGACCATGAACCGGCCCGAGGCGCGCAACGCGCTGTCCGGCGAGATGCTGGCGATCATGGAGCGGGCCTGGGAGCGCGCGAACAGCGATCCTGAGGTTCGTGCGGTGATCCTCACTGGTGCCGGTGGCGCATTCTGCGCCGGCGCGGACCTCAAGGCGATGTCGGCCAAACCGCCGTCGGAGTCGTTCGAGTCCGGCGAGTACGACCCGACGGTGATCAGGTCGCTGCTCAAGGGCTACCGCCTCACCAAGCCCCTGATCGCCGCCGTCGAGGGACCGGCGATCGCCGGCGGGACCGAGATCCTCACCGCGACCGACATCCGGATCGCCGGCGAGTCCGCCCGGTTCGGGGTCTCCGAGGCCCGCTGGAGCCTCTACCCGCTCGGCGGATCCGTGGTGCGGCTCCCTCGGCAGGTGCCCTACACCGTGGCGATGGACCTGTTGCTGACCGGCCGGCACATCAAGGCGCCCGAGGCCAAGGAGATCGGCCTGATCGGGCACGTCGTACCCGATGGCCAGGCGCTCGCCAGGGCACGCGAGATCGCCGAGATGATCTGCGCGAACGGCCCACTCGCGGTGCAGGCGATCCTCCACACCGTGCGCGCCTCCGAGGGCCGGCACGAGGACGACTGCTGGCGCGACGACGCGGCCACCGGTGCGGCCGTCTTCTCCTCCGAGGATGCCAAGGAGGGCCCGCGCGCGTTCGCGCAGAAGCGCCCACCGCAGTTCACCGGACGCTAGCCCGACGGCAACGGTCCCTCGAGAAGACCCAGGCCAAGGAGCTCCCGCCCGGATAGTCTCCGGCGCATGACCCTGATCATCGGCCTCGTCGTCGTCGGCCTCCTGCTCGTCGTCGGCCTCGCCGTGCTCGCCCATCGAGCAGCGCAGAAGCGCCGAGAGGCCTTCGCGGCACTGGCCGTCAGCAAGGGCTGGACCTACGCGGTGGACGACGACCGCTGGGTGCAGGCGTTCGACGGCGCCCCGTTCGGACTCGGCCACGGCCGCTCCGCCGGAAACGTCCTCACCGGCTCGTCCGGGAATCGGCCCTTCGTCGCCTTCGACTACTCCTACCGCACCACCGAGACGAGCACCGACGCCCAAGGGCACACGTCCACGCACGAGGAGACGCACACGTTCTCGGTGTGCGCCCTGCAGGTCAGCTGCACCTTCCCGGACCTCCACGTGCGACCTGAGAACTTCCTGTCCCGCGCCGTCGGCCACCTCACCAACCGCGACATCGAGCTCGAGTCGGAGGCCTTCAACCGTGCCTTCACGGTCACCTGCTCGGACCGGAAGTTCGCCTCCGACGTGCTCCACCCGCGCCAGATGGAGATGCTCCTCGCTCACACCCACCTGGACTGGCGCTTCGACCGCGACTGGGTGCTCTCCGTCTCCACACGGACCCTCCGACCGGAGGAGGTCGAGCCCTCCCTCGGCGTGGTCGGCGCCCTCGTCGACAACATTCCCGACTTCGTGTGGCAGGACCACGCCGGTCCGGCCGCGCACGGATAGGGTCCGCTTCCATGGTGGTCGTCTACTGCATCGTCGCGGTCGTCCTGGTCCTCGGCCTCGCGCTGGTGGTGATGTACAACCGGTTCGTCCGGCAGCGGACGCTCGTGGACGAGTCGTGGGGCCAGATCGACGTCGAGCTCACCCGCCGCCATGACCTGATCCCCAACCTGGTCCGGACGGTGCAGGGGTACGCCGAGCACGAGCGCACCGTGCTCGCCGAGCTCACCGCAGCGCGTGAGCAGGCCCAGACCCACCGGGCCGACTCCCCTGCCGAGCGGGCTCCTGTCGAGGACGCGCTCGGCAGGGCGGTGACCACCGTCCTCGCCCGGGCAGAGGCATATCCCGACCTGAAGGCGAGTGCGAACTTCCTCGAGCTGCAGCAGCAGCTGGCCACGACGGAGGACCGGATCGCCGCCGCCCGCCGGTTCTACAACGGCAACGTGCGTGCGCTGAACACCCGGATCTCGACGTTCCCGTCGAACATGGTGGCCTCGGCATTCGGGTTCACCGCGCGCGACTTCTTCGAGGTGTCCGACCCGGGTGAGCGCGCCGTACCGTCCGTGGAGCTGTGAGGGCGGGGCTCAGCCGACCGCACGGTCCCCGGTCCAGAACCGGGCCCGCAGCGCCTTCTTGTCGGGCTTGCCCAGGCCGGTCAGCGGCAGCGCGTCCACTGCGATCACCTGCTTGGGGGCCTGGACGGACCCCTTGCGTTCCTTGACCATCTGCTGGATCTCGGCAACGACCTCGTCCGTCAGCGCGTGCCCATCGCGCAGTACGACGACCGCGGTGACCGCCTCGCCGAACTTCTCGTGCGGGGTGCCGATCACGCCCACCTGGGCCACGCCGGGGTGCGCGGCGATGACGTCCTCGACCTCGCGCGGGAAGACGTTGAAGCCGCCGGTGACGATCATGTCCTTGGTGCGGTCGACGATGTACCAGTAGCCGTCCTCGTCCTCGCGAGCCACGTCCCCCGTGTGCATCCAGCCGTCCTCACGGAAGGTCTCGGCGGTCGCCTCCGGGAGATTCCAGTAGCCGCCGGCCAGCAGTGGGCCGGCGACGCAGATCTCACCGGGCTCGCCGGCCGCGACCGGTCGCCCGTCCTCGCCCAGCAACGCCGTGCGAAGGAAGGCGCTCGGCCTGCCGCACGACGCCAGCCGCTCCGGGTGCCCGACCGGGTCGTGGTCGCGCTTGGCGAGGTAGCTGATCACCATCGGGGCCTCGGACTGGCCGTAGTACTGCGCGAAGATCGGGCCGAAGCGCTCGATCGCCTCCTTCAACCGCACCGGGTTGATCGGGGACGCTCCGTAGTAGACGGTCTCGAGACTGCTCAGGTCGCGGGTCCTGGAGTCGGGGTGGTCCATCAGCGCGTAGAGCATCGAGGGCACCAGCATCGTGGCGGTGATCTGCTGCTCCTCGATCGTCCGCAGCACCTCCGCGGGGTCGAACTTCGGCAGCACGTAGAGCGAGCCTCCCTTGATCACCGTCGGCACGAAGAAGGCCGCGCCCGCATGGGACAGCGGGGTGCACATCAAGAACCTGGGCTCCTCGGGCCACTCCCACTCGGCGAGCTGGATCTGAGCCATCGTCGCGAACGCACCGGCCGTGCCGATGACGCCCTTGGGCTTGCCGGTGGTTCCGCCCGTGTAGGCGATCGAGGTGATGTGGTCGGGCGGCAGCAGCACCGCCGACAACGGCTGCGGGGCGAACTCGGCGGCCTTGGCTGCCAGGTCCGTGCCGATGTCCGCCAGCTCGGCGGGCACCGGGCCGATGGTGAGCACCTGCTGCAGGCCCGGGCAGCGCTCGAGCAGGCCGACCGCGCGCTCGACGAACATCGGCACAGGGTCGATCACCAGCGTGGTGATGGCCGCGTCGTTGATCACGTACGCGTGGTCCTCCAGCGACCCGAGCGGGTGCAGCGAGGTACGCCGATAGCCCTGCGTCTGGCCCGCGCCGAGGATGTAGAGCACCTCGGGCCGGTTGAGGGCAAGCAGCGCGCCGGGAGCCTCACGACCGGCGCCCAGTGCCTCGAATGCCTGGACATACTGGCTGATCCGGTCGGCGGTCTCCGCCCCGGTGAGGGTCAGCGTCTCGCCTCCGGCCGACTGCGGGAGCAGCCGCACCACCGGCTTGTCGTGATGGCGGCGCAGCGCCGCTGCCATGAGATGCCCGTTGTGGGTACCGGTCCTGAGGTCCGTGTCCGTCACAGCAGCGAGACTAGAACGTGTTTCAGTTCGCGGCAAGGCGACAATGGCATCCATCCGACCAAAGGACGCACGTGATCGCTGGAAGGTATGCGCCGGACCGAGAGATCGGTCGCGGCGGCTCGGGGCCGGTCTGGCTCGGCCGCGACGAGGTCCTCGGCCGCCCGGTCGCGCTCAAGCAGCTCGGCCTGCTGCCCGGCGCGCAGGGAACCGATCTGTCCCGCGCCGAGCGCGAGGCACGCTTGGGAGCACGGTTGAACCACCCGAACGTGGTCGCCGTCTTCGACGTCGCGGTCGACGACACGACCGGAGCCTGGTGGCTGGTCATGGAGTACGTCGAGGGGCGCGACCTGGGCCGGCTCGTCCGCGAGCGCGGACCGTTGACGGCCGGCGAGGCGGCGCTGTTGCTGCGCCAGACCGCCGATGCGCTGCTCGCCGCCCACGCCGCCGACATCACCCACCGGGACGTGAAGCCGTCGAACATCCTGGTCGACGACCGCGGCCAGGTGAAGCTGACCGACTTCGGCATCGCGCGGGTCACCACCGATGCGACCCTGACCGCGACCGGGATGGTCACCGGATCCCCGGCGTACCTCGCCCCGGAGGTGGCCGCCGGTGGTCGGGGCGACCAGGCGAGCGACGTCTGGGCGATCGGTGCGACGGCGTTCTACCTGCTCGCCGGCCGGCCGCCGTACGAGGTCGGTGACAACGTGCTGGGGACCCTCTACCGGATCGTGAACGAGGAGCCGCCCCGCCTGGAGGGAGCCGGACCACTGGCGTCGCTGCTCGAGGGCACCATGGTGCGTGACCCCGCGCGACGCTGGTCGATGCAGCAGGTACGCGACTTCCTGGCCCGCGTCGCAGCCGAGCCGACCGAGGCGACCCGCGCCCTGACGACCGTGCGAGCAGCGACGCCGGCCACGGCGACGACGGTGGCCGCGCCGGTCGTCGTCGCCGGAGCATCCCATGCGACCACGGCCACCCAGGCGGTGCCCACGGCCCCGGCGCCCGAGCCCGCGGGCGAGCGTGCCCGGACCCGGTGGACCCGTGGTGCAGCGGCGTTCGCCGTGCTCGCTGCGCTCGTCGTGCTGGCCGCTCTCGGCTTCGGCCTCCACGCGCTCCTCGGCGGCGAGTCGGACAGCCCCGCCGCTCGGGACACACCCTCCGGACAGAGCTCCGGCCCGAGCACGCCCCCCACCAAGCCGACCGAACACGGCATGAAGGCCTTCATCCGCGACTACGTCGCGACCGTGTCCGACGACCCGGCGGCGGCATGGACGATGCTCACCCCGAGCTTCCAGCGAGCGAGCGGCGGCTGGGCGACCTACCACCGCTTCTGGGAGGGGGCCACCAACGGCCGGGTGCTCAGCATCTCCGCGAACCCGAGCGACCTGTCGGTGAGCTACCAGGTGCACTTCGACCACTTCCACAACGGCCCGGGCCCGACCGTCCTCGACCTGGCGTTCGATCACGGGCGGTACCGGATCGCCGCCGAGCACACCAAGGGCTTCGTGCCGGCCGATTGAACCGAACCTGGGCCGACCGACTTTCCCAGGTTGAGAGCCCATGCGTCACCTTCACCCAGCAGAGTCGGTGTGTGAAGAAGGACCTTCCTGGGTGAAGTACGGCGGGCCGGCCCCGCTGCCCGGTCAGGCCAGCAGTGCGGCCACCTGGCGCACCTCGTCCGCCGAGCGCAGGCTCAGCAGCAGCGTCGTGACCCCGGTCTCCTCCCAGGCCGCCACCCGCTCGCGTACGTAGCCCGCATCGCCGACGATGTGCATGTCGTCCACGAGCTCGTCGGGGATCAGCGCCGCGGCCTCGTCCCGCTTGCCGGACAGGAAGAGCTCCTGGACCCGGCCGGAGATCGAGTCGTAGCCCATCCGGTCGAAGACGTCCTTGTGGAAGTTCTGGTCCTTGGCGCCCATCCCACCCATGTAGAGCGCGATCACCGGCTTGAGCCCGTCGACCACCGCCCGCCGCTGGTCCTCCCCGGCGGTGATCTGCAGGTGGCAGGTCGCGGCGATCTCGAAGTCCGCCCTGGTACGACGAGCGCCCGGCCGCGCGAAGCCCTCGTCCAGCCACGGCTGGTACATCCCGGCAGTCTTCGGCGTGTAGAAGATCGGGATCCAGCCGTCGGCGATCTCCGCGGTCTGGGCGACGTTCTTCGGGCCCTCCGCTCCCAACCAGATCGGCACGTCGGCACGCAGAGGATGCACGATCGACCTCAGCGGCTTGCCCAGGCCGACCGCGCCGGGTCCGTCGTACGGCAGCGGATGGTGGGGCCCCGGGTTGGTGACCGGTTCCTTGCGAGCCAGCACCCTGCGGATGATCTCGACGACCTCGCGGGTGCGCGCCAACGGCTTGCTGAACGGCTGCCCGTACCAGCCCTCCACGACCTGGGGTCCGCTGACGCCCATCCCCAGCACCACGCGACCTCCGGAGAGGTGGTCGAGCGTGAGCACGTGCATCGCGATCGAGGTCGGCGTGCGCCCCGACATCTGCACGATCGAGGTGCCCAGCCGCAGCCGGCTCGTCTCACGCCCCCACCACGCCAGCGGCGTGAACGCGTCCGAGCCCCACGCCTCCGCGGTGAACAGCGCGTCGAACCCGGCGCTCTCGGCAGCGGCCACGAGCTCGGCCACCCCGTCGGGCGGCTGCGCTCCCCAGTAGCCCAACTGCAGACCCAGCTTCACGATTGCCTCCTTGGGACCGTCGGATTGCGGCCCGGCGCTTGTCGGAAATACTAGAACGTGTTTCACTTCTGAGTCATGACGCAGACCCAGGCACTGCACGCCCGGATGCAGGTGGACTTCGACTACACCCGATCCCTCGGGCCGGTGCTCTCGCGGTTCATGACAGCACTCACCCAACACCAGATCCTCGGTGGTGTCCTCTCCGACGGCCGGGTCGTCGTACCCCCGCTCGAGTACGACCCCACCACCCACGACCAGATCAACGAGCTGGTCCCGGTCGCGAGCGAGGGCGTCGTCGAGACCTGGTCGTGGGTTCCGGAGCCGATGGACGGCCAGCCGCTGGACCACCCCTTCGCCTTCGCCCTGGTCCGACTGGACGGCACCGACGCCGCCCTCCTGCACGCGGTCGACGTGCCCTCCCCCGACGACATCCGCAGCGGGATGCGGGTCCGCGCCCGGTGGCGGCCCGAGCCGCAGGGACGGATCACCGACATCGTCTGCTTCGAGCCGGCCGACCGGCGCGCGGACGGCGACGCTGCCGCGGCCGCGTCCGGGGACGACGTGACCGTGACGACGACCCCGGTCCGTCTCGGGTATGACTACGCGGCATCGCCTGAGGAGTCCGCGTTCGGCCGGGGCCTCAAGGAGGGCCGGATCCTCGCCCAGGCCTGCCCGGTCTGCCACAAGGTCTACGTGCCACCGAAGGGCGCGTGCCCGGTCGACGGAGTGCCGACCGATGAGCCGCACGAGCTCCCGGACACCGGCATCGTGACGACGTTCTGCATCGTGAACGTGCCCTTCCTCGGCCAGAAGATCCAGCCGCCGTACGTGTCGGCGTACGTGCTCCTCGACGGCGCCGACATCGCCTTCCTGCATCTCATCCTGGGCTGCGACGCGGCGGACGTCCGGATGGGGATGCGGGTCAAGGCCGTCTGGAAGCCCGAGGACGAGCGGACCTACTCGCTGGAGAACATCAGCCACTTCGAGCCCACCGGGGAGCCCGATGCGGACTTCGACACCTACCGCAAGCACCTGTAGAGGAGCGCACTGATGCGAGACGTTGCGGTCGTGGGCTTCGCCCAGCGACAGACGATGGAGTTCGACGGCTCCCCCAACTGTGTCGAGCTGCTCGTCCCGATCCTTGCCGAGCTGTGGCAGCAGACCGGGTGGACCAAGGACGACATCGGCTTCTGGTGCTCCGGCTCCAGCGACTACCTGGCCGGCCGGTCGTTCAGCTTCGTGACGGCGATCGACGCGATCGGCGCCGTCCCCCCGGTCAGCGAGTCGCACGTCGAGATGGACGCCGCATGGTCGCTGTACGAGGGGTGGCTGAAGATCCAGACCGGTGAGGCCGACTCCGCGCTCGTCTACGGCTTCGGCAAATCGTCGGCCAGCCCGCTGCGCCGCACCCTCGCGCTGCAGCTGGACCCGTACACGGTCACGCCGCTGTGGCCCGACACCGTGTCGATCGCCGGGCTGCAGGCCCGGCTCGGGATCGAGCACGGGCGTTGGGATGAGAGGGCGATGGCGGAGGTGGTGGCCAGGTCACGCACCGCCGCCGCGGACAACGAGTACGCCGTCCTCAAGGGCGCGACCACCGTCGAGGACGTGCTGGCCGAGCCGCTCTTCGCCGACCCGCTGCGTCGCTCGGACTGCGCGCCGGTCACCGACGGCGCGGCGGCGATGATCATCGCCGCGGCCGACTCCCCGCGCTTCCGATCCCTGAGCCTGTCGACAGGCGGCGCCGCCTGGATCACCGGCTTCGAGCACCGCATCGATCCGATCGGGCTCGGTAGCCGTGACCTGCTCCGCTCCCCCAGCGCACACGTCGCGGGGGTCGCCGCCGGAGCGTCCTCGGTGCAGCTCGCCGAGCTGCACGCGCCGTTCAGCCACCAGGAGATCCTCCTGCGCGACGAGCTCGGGCTCGCCGACGACGCCGTCGTGAACCCCTCGGGCGGGGCGCTCTGCGGCAACCCGATGTTCTCGTCCGGGCTGGTCCGCATCGGCGAGGCAGCGAAGCGGGTCTGGGCCGGCGAGGTCGACCGGGCACTGGGGCACGCCACCAGCGGCCCGGCGCTGCAGCAGAACCTCGTGTGCGTGATGGATGCCTCGACAGGCCGAGCAACCGGAGGAAGGGCATGAGCAAGCAGCTCGCCGCCGTCGTCGGCGTCGGCCAGACCCACTACCGCGCCAAGCGAGAGGACGTGTCCATGCCGGGCCTGCTCCGTGAGGCGATCGACCGGGCGCTGCAGGACGCGGGGATGACCTTCGAGGACATCGACGCCGTCGTGGTCGGCAAGGCACCGGACCTGTTCGAGGGCGTGATGATGCCCGAGCTCTTCCTCGCGGACTCGATCGGAGCCGCAGGCAAGCCGCTCCTGCGGGTGCACACCGCCGGCTCCGTAGGCGGCTCGACCGCCATCGTGGCCGCGTCGCTGGTGCAGTCCGGAGTGCACGAGCGGGTGCTCACGGTCGCATTCGAGAAGCAGTCGGAGTCGAACGCGATGTGGGCGCTCAGCGTGCCGGTGCCGTTCACGATGCCGGTGCATGCCGGCGCCGGCGGCTACTTCGCACCCCACGTCCGCTCCTACATCCGCCGCTCCGGCGCCCCGACCGAGGTGGGCGCGATGGTGGCCGCCAAGGACCGCCAGAACGCGTGCAGGAACCCGTACGCGCACCTGCGCAACGAGGGGACGACGGTCGAGACCGTGCTGGCCTCGCAAATGCTGTGGGACCCGGTCCGGTACGACGAGACCTGCCCCTCGTCCGACGGTGCCTGCGCGCTGGTCATCGCCAGCGAGGGCGCCATAGCCAGGTCGGGCGTCGAGAACCCCGCGTGGATCCACGGCCAGGTGATGCGGTCGGAGCCCCTGGCCTACTCCGAGCGCGACCAGGTCAACCCCCGCGCCGGCCGCGACGCCGCGGCCTACCTCTGGAAGCGGACCGGGATCACCGACCCGCTCGCCGAGGTCGACTGCGCCGAGATCTACGTTCCGTTCTCGTGGTTCGAGCCGATGTGGATGGAGAACCTGGGCTTCGCCGGCGACGGCGACGGCTGGAAGCTGACCGAGTCGGGGGCCACCGCCCTGGACGGCACGCTGCCGGTGAACATGAGCGGTGGCGTGCTGTCCTCCAACCCGATCGGCGCCTCGGGGATGATCCGCTTCGCCGAGGCAGCGCTGCAGGTGATGGGAGAGGCCGGCGAGCACCAGGTCGACGGCGCCCGGCGAGCCCTCGGCCACGCGTACGGCGGCGGCTCGCAGTTCTTCGCGATGTGGCTGGTGGGCGCCGACAAACCGTCCTGAGCCGGACCGTACCCTCGACGACATGATTGAGCTGCACTCCCCCCGCGAAATCGAGCAGATGCGTCCGGCCGGGCGCTTCGTCGCCGAGGTGCTGACCGCGCTGCGTGACAAGGCCGCGGTCGGCGTGAACCTGCTCGAGCTCGACGCCCTGGCGCACCAGATGATCCGGGAGCGGGGCGCGGAGTCGTGCTACATCGACTACCACCCGTCGTTCGGGGCATCGCCCTTCGGCAAGGTCCTGTGCACGTCCGTCAACGACGCGGTCCTGCACGGCCTGCCGCACGACTATGTGCTGCGGGACGGGGACCTGCTCAGCGTGGACTTCGCGTGCGCGGTCGACGGCTGGGTCGCCGACTCAGCCCTCAGCGTCGTGGTCGGGACGGCGGACCCGAAGGATCTCGCGCTGATCGCCACCACCGAGCAGGCGCTCGCGGCGGGCATCGAGCAGGCGGTGGTCGGCAACAAGCTCGGGGACATCAGCCACGCGATCGGGGAGACCGCCCGGGCTGCGGGGCTCAGCGTGAACCTGCAGTTCGGCGGTCATGGCGTCGGTCGCACCATGCACCAGGACCCGCATGTCACCAACGACGGCCGCCCCGATCGGGGCCTGCGACTGCGCCCCGGCCTGGTGATCGCGATCGAGCCGTGGTTCCTGCATACCACTGACGAGATCTACACCGATGCCGACGGCTGGACGATCCGGAGCGCGGACGGCTCGCGCGGCGCCCACAGCGAGCACACCATCGCCGTCACCGAGGGCGGACCGCTCGTGCTCACTGCTCGTGGCTGATCAGCACGCAGCAGCGGCCCTCCGCGGGGTCGAGGTGGGCCCGGGCGTGGCAGCAGCCGAGCCCCTCGATCACACCGCTGACGTAGTCGTGGTTGACGCCGCACACCAGCGCCGTGTGCTCGCGCGCCAGTGCGTCGAACGGGCAGTTGTGCAGCACCAGGGTGTCGCCGGTGCGGGTCGGCTCGTAGCCACGCTCGCCGAGCACCTGCGCGGTACGACGGAGCTCGTCCTCACTGCGTGACGTGCCCAGTCCGGCCCCGTCGGACCGCCCCACTGCCCGGGCCTCCTCGGCGAGCGACTCGGCGAGCGGAGCCCCGTCGAGCGACCGCTCCACGGCGGCGGCGAAGACCCTGCCGACCAGGTCGTACCCCCGGGCGGGCACGGAGACGGACACCTCGCCGGCCGCACGCCGGTAGACCTTCGCCGGACGCCCGGCGCCCGGCCCGGACCGGCCCGAGAGCCGCTGGTAGTCGGCCTCCAGGAGGCCCTCCTCGACGAGCCGGTCGAGGTGGAACCGTGCGGAGTGCACGGGGATGCCGAGCGCCTCGGCAGCCGGCTCGCGACCGACCGGCTGGTCGCAGGTCGCGACGTACTCGTAGAGCCGACGACGCACCGGGTCCGCCAGCGCACCGATGGCGGCGATCGCCTCATCCCTGCCCATCGCTCTCCCCTCGTTCGATCGGGCCCTTGACTCGCCATGTTCTAACAGTCAGGATAGCCTCACTTAGACATATCGTCCAGAGCACACCAGGAGTCCCGATGTCAGAGGCGGTCCAGTCACCCCCCGAACCGCGCTGGCGGCCGCGGGTCACCCACGAGCCGGCGCCGGTCGACCTCGCCACCGCCGAGCGCGCGGCCGCGGACATGCTGGCCGCGCTCGGGCTTCCCGTCGACAGCGAGGACATGTTCGAGACGCCCAGGCGCCTGGTGCACGCCTACGCGGAGATGCTCACCGTGCCCGAGTTCGACCTGACCACCTTCGCCAACACCGCAGGGTACGACGAGCTCGTGCTGGTCTCCGACATCCCGGTGCGCTCGCTGTGCGAGCACCACATGCTCCCCTTCACCGGGGTCGCCCACGTTGGCTACCTGCCGGGTGAGCGCATCCTCGGACTGTCCAAGTTCGCCCGCACCGTCGAGTTCTACGCCCGACGCGCGCAGACCCAGGAGCGGCTGACCACGCAGGTCGCCGACCACCTCCAGGAGCGGCTCGCACCGGTCGGCGTGGGCGTGGTGATCGAGGCCGAGCACTCCTGCATGAGCCTGCGCGGGGCGCGCGCCGAGGGGGCCCGCACGGTCACCTCGACCCTGCGCGGCCGGCTCCACGACGACCCGTCGGCCCGAGCCGAGTTCCTGTCCCTGACCCGCAACCGGAGGAGTGCATCATGAGCGACCCGATCGTCCTGGTGGGAGGCGGCCTCGCCGCCGGTACCGCCGCCACCGAGCTGCGGGCGGGCGGGTACGACGGCCCGGTGCTGTTGTTCACCGAGGAGTCGCACCTGCCCTACGAGCGGCCTCCGCTGTCGAAGTCCTACCTGATGGGCAAGGACCCGGCGGACAAGGCGGCGGTGCACGATCAGGCGTGGTACGACGAGCACGACGTGGAGGTCCGCACCGGGACCCACGTGGACTCGGTCGACCCCACCCGCAAGGTGGTCGTCGCAGGCGGCACGGAGACGCCGTACGCCGGACTGCTGCTGGCCACCGGGGCCGCACCGCGGCACCTCCCTCTGGCCGATGACAGCGGTGTCCGCCCGACCTACCTGCGCACCCTCGACGACTCCACCGCGCTGAGGGAGCACCTGCAGCCCGGCCGCCGGATCGGCATCATCGGGGGCGGCTGGATCGGCCTGGAGGTCGCCTCCGCCGCCCGCGAGGCGGGAGCCGAGGTCGTGGTACTCGAGGCCCTCGAGCAGCCGCTGCTGCGCGTGCTCGGCCCGGAGGTCGCCGCGATCTTCGCCGACCTGCACCGCGAGCACGGCGTGGACCTGCGCACCGGCGTACAGGTGACCGGCATCGCGAACCGCGGGGACGGCGCCAGGATCGCCCTGGGCGACGACTCGGTCGACGTCGACCACCTCGTCGTCGGCGTCGGGGTCGCCCCCAACACCGCGCTCGCCGAGGCCGCCGGGCTGAGCATCGACAACGGCATCCGCGTCGACGCGGGACTGCGCACCTCCGCTCCGGGCATCTGGGCCGCCGGCGACGTCGCCAACGCCGACCACCCCGGCCTCGGCTACCCGCTGCGGGTCGAGCACTGGGACACCGCGATCCAGCACGGGAAGGTCGCGGCCGCGAACCTGGCCGGCGGGTCGGCCACGGCCGAGGCGTTGCCGTACTTCTTCACCGACCAGTACGACCTCGGCATGGAGTACGTCGGCAATCCCGGGCCCGAGGGCTTCGACCGGGTGGTGCTCGAGGGCGACGTGCCCGGGAGGGTGTTCCGGGCGTGGTGGGTGCGCGGCGACCGGGTGGTCGCCGGGATGCACGTCAACGACTGGGACGCGATCGACGACGTCCGCGCCCGCGTCGGTCAGCCCTTGTAGCTGACCGGCAGCTCCTTGATGCCGTTGATCCACGCATGCCGCAGCCGGCGCGGGTCACCCGTCCGACGAATGTCGGGCATCTTGTCCGCGATCGCGTTGAACATGATCTCGACCTCGAGCCGGGCGAGGTTGGCGCCGATGCAGTAGTGCGCGCCGTGCCCGCCGAAGGACAGGTGCGGGTTGGGGTCCCGCATGATGTCGAAGCTGTCAGGGTCGTCGAAGACGTCCGCGTCGTGGTTGCCGCTCGCGTAGAAGATGCCCACGCGCTGGCCCTTCCTCACCAGCTGCCCACCGACCTCGACGTCGTTGAGCGCGGTGCGCTGGAAGACGGTGACCGGGGTGGCCCAGCGGATGATCTCGTCGACCGCGGACCTCGGGCGCTCCTTCTTGTAGAGCTCCCACTGGTCCGGGTGGTCGAAGAAGGCCATCATGCCGTGGGTGATCGCGTTGCGGGTGGTCTCGTTGCCCGCCACCGCGAGCAGGATCACGAAGAACCCGAACTCGTCGTCGGTCAGCGCGCCGTGTCCGTCCACGTCCGCGGTGATCAGCTTGCTGATGATGTCGTCACCAGGGTTCTGGCGGCGCTCGTCGGCCAGGCCCATCGCGTAGCCGAGGATCTCGGCTGCGGCGGTCTCGGGATCGGCGTTGTAGTCGGGGTCGTCGTAGGCCAGCATCTGGTTGGACCAGTCGAACAGCTTGCGCCGGTCCTCCTGCGGCACCCCGAGCAGGTCGGCGATCGCCTGCAGCGGCAGCTCGGCGGCGACCTCGAACACGAAGTCGCCATCCCCGCGGGCGATGGCGTCGTCCACGATCGTCTCGGCCCGCTCGACAAGGGTGTCGTGCAGCGCACCGATCGCCTTGGGGGTGAAGCCGCGGCTGACGATCTGGCGCAGCTTCGTGTGGTCGGGCGGGTCCTGGTTGATGAGCATCACGCTCTGGACCTCGACCTGCTCGCGGGTCATCTGCGGGGCGAACCGGATGATGGCGCCGTTCTCGTTGGTCGAGAAGTCCTTGCTGTTCTTCGACACCGCAGCGACATCGGCGTGCTTGCTCACCGCCCAGAACCCGGTGTCGAGGAAGCCGGCGCGGGCCTCGGGCTTCTGTTCGACCCACCAGACCGGCGCGGTGCGGCGCAGCTCGAGGAACTCCTGGAGTGGGATCCCGGCCTCGTTGAGGACCGGGTCGGTCGGGTCGAAGTCGGGGGGAACGTTGGGCTGAGCGGTCACGGGGGCCTCCGAATCTGGAACACGTTCTAGTTCGCTAGACTACATACTCTCGGTTTGTTTAGGAAGTCCCACACGACGAGAACGTGTTCTAGTTCTGCGCTACGCTGGCGTCATGGGCAACCCGGTGATCATCGATGCGGTCCGCACCCCTCTCGGCAAGCGGAGGGGCGGTCTGGCCGGCGTACATCCGGCCGAGCTCCTCGGTCACGTCCAGCGCGAGGTGCTCGCCCGCGCCGGCGTCGACCCCGACCTCGTCGAGCAGGTGATCGGCGGCTGCGTCACCCAGGCCGGCGAGCAGTCCAACGACATGGTGCGGCGCGCCTGGCTGCATGCCGGACTCCCCCAGCACACCGGCGGCACCGTCATCGACGCCCAGTGCGGCTCGGGCCAGCAGGCGGCCCACCTCGTCAACGACCTGGTCCGGGCGGACACGATCCGCGCCGGCGTGGCCTGTGGCGTCGAGTCGATGTCACGCATCCCGCTCGGGGCCAACGTGCCCCCGGGTCTGGGCGATCCGCGACCCGAGTCGTGGAGCATCGACATGCCGAACCAGTTCGAAGCCGCCGACCGGATCGCTCAGAACCGCGGGCTGTCGCGCCGTGACCTCGAGGAGTTCGGACTGGCATCCCAGCGCAAGGCACGCATCGCTCAGGACGAAGGGCGGTTCAAGCCCGAGATCGCTCCGCTGACCGCTCCGGTCATCGACAGGGACTCCGGTGAGCCCACCGGCGAGTCACGGCTGGTGGACGCCGACGAGGGGATCCGCGAGACCACTCTCGAGGGACTGGCTGGCCTGCGCACAGTGCTGCCCGAGGGGATGCACACCGCGGGAACGTCGTCCCAGATCACCGACGGCGCCGCCGCCGTCCTGGTCATGGACTCAGACCTCGCCGCTGAGCTCGGGCTGACCCCCCGAGCCCGGATCGTGCGCCACACGCTGTACGGCGCAGACCCGTACTACCACCTCGACGGGCCGATCGACGCGACCCGGGCGGTGCTCGACAAGGCCGGGATGACCCTCGACGACGTCGATCTGTTCGAGGTCAACGAGGCCTTCGCCGCCGTCGTGCTGTCCTGGGCCACGGTGCTCGGACCCGACATGGACAAGGTCAACGTCAACGGCGGTGCCATCGCGCTCGGCCACCCGGTCGGGGCCACCGGCTGCCGGTTGATCACCACCGCCCTGCACGAGCTGGAGCGGCGGGACGCGTCCACGGCGCTGCTCACCGCCTGCGCCGGCGGTGCGATGGCCACGGGGACCATCATCGAGCGGATCTGAGCCGCTCACCTCGGCGGAGGCGACGTTGAGTTCCGGGTTCCGGTCCGTTGAGTTCCGGGTTCCGGTCCGTCGAGATCGTCGTTCTGACCGCCGCGGTGCTCAGGTCCCGTAGACAGGCTCGGGAGCAGCGCCCTCCGCGATGAGCGCGTCGACGACCTCGCCGAGCTCGAAGGCCTCCCAGCGCCGACCCGCATCGCGCGTCGCACCGTGTCGCCAGGAGTCCTCGAGGGTCAGCTTGCCGCCGTCGATCTCGAACACCCGACCGGTGACGTGGCCGGCCGCCTCCGACGCGAGCCAGGCCACGATCGGGGAGTTGTCCTCCGGCACGGCCATGTCGGAGGTGTCGAAGGCGCCCTCGGTCATCCGGGTCCGGGCGACTGGCGCGATCGCGTTCACAGTCACGCCGACGCGGCCGAGCTCGGCGGCCGCGACCAGGGTCATGGTCGCGATACCGCCCTTTGCTGCCGAATAGGCCACCTGGCCGATCGAGCCCTGCAGCCCGGCGCCCGAGGACGTGTTGATGACGCGGCCTGCACGCGGCCGACCGGCCTTGGACTCGGCACGCCAGTACGCCGCCGCGTGGCGGAGCGGCGCGAAGTGACCCTTCAGGTGCACCCGGATGACCGAGTCCCACTCGTCCTCAGTCGCGTTGACGAGCATCCGATCGCGGACGAACCCAGCGTTGTTGACCAGCACGTCGAGCGCGCCGTACGTCTCGATCGCCTGCCGCACCATCGCCTCGGCCTGTGCGAAGTCGGCCACGTCCGCGCCGTTGGCGACCGCCCGTCCGCCCGCCGCCTCGATCTCCGCGACGACCTCGTCGGCCGGCGAATCGCCCCTCTCCCCCGCAAGGGACACCCCATAGTCGTTGACGACGACCGCGGCGCCCTGCCGAGCCAGCTCCAACGCATGGGCACGGCCGATGCCGCGACCGGCGCCCGTCACGATCGCGACCCGGCCCTGCAACAGGCCGCGATCGGGGGGCCGATGTGCGGACGAACGAGGCATTTTCACTCCTGGTGATCGGGAAGGTACAACTCAACGGACGACAGGCCCCAAACCAACGGGCGCTAACACGGAACTCAACGGGCGTCCAGCGCGGTCAGGAAGGCGGGGCGCTCGCCGCCGCCGTGGCACTCGATACAGGCACCGGAGACGTAGGAGGCCAGGGAGGAGGCGAGGAACACCGCGACCCCGCCGACCTCCTCGGGCTCCGCCAGCCTCCCGAGCGGGATCGTCCGGTCGATGGCGGCGATGCCTTCCTCGCCGCCGTAGTGCAGGTCGGTCTGCTCGGTGCGGACCAGACCGACGTCGATCGCGTTCACCCGGACCCGCGGCGCCCACTCCACCGCGAGGGTGCGGGTGAGCGAGTCGAGGCCGGCCTTTGCCGCCCCGTAGGACGCCGTTCCCGGCGACGGCCGCAGCGCCGACACCGAGGACACGTTCACGATGGCTCCGCCGCCGTCCTGGCGCTGCATCACCGCGTTGGCTGCCTGCATCAGCGTCAGCGGTGCGAGCAGGTTGAGGCCGGTGACCTTGCTGTGGAAGTTGGCCGAGGCATCGGCGGCCAGGGCGTACGGCGCGCCGCCGGCGTTGTTGACCAGCACGTCGAGAGCACCGTGGTCAGCCACGATCCGTGCGACCAGGTCCGAGACGGCAACAGGGTCACGGACGTCGCACTCGTGGTGCGCGACGCCGACCGGATCGGCCGCCGAGCGCGCGCAGGTCACCACGGTGGCGCCGGCGTCGACGAACCGCCGGCTGATGCCCAGGCCGACACCGCGGGTGCCGCCGGTCACCAGCACCACCCGGTTGCCGAGGTCGAGGTCGAGAGTCACCCTGCTACCCTACCAAGCACTTGCTTGGTCGCATCACAGGCTCGACCCGGACATCGAGGAGCACCATGGGCATCACCTCCGAGCTGCACAGCGACGGCGTCTGCGTCGTCACCTGCGACTACCCACCGGTCAATGCGCTGCCGGTGCAGGGCTGGTTCGACCTCGCCGCGGCGCTGGACGATGCCGGCGCGGACCGGTCCACACACGTCGTGGTGCTGCGTGCCGAGGGCAAGGGCTTCAACGCCGGGGTCGACATCAAGGAGATGCAGACGACCGACGGCTTCGACGCGCTCGTCGGCGCCAACAAGGGCTGCTTCGCCGCTTTCAGGGCGGTCTACGAGTGCCCGGTGCCGGTCATCGCCGCGGTGCATGGGTTCTGCCTCGGCGGCGGGGTCGGCCTGGTCGGCAACGCCGACGTCGTCGTGGCCAGTGAGGACGCGTACTTCGGCGTGCCCGAGGTCAAGCAGGGCGCGCTGGGCGCCGCGACGCACCTGGCACGGCTGGTGCCGCAGCACCTCATGCGCACCTTGTACTTCACCGCACGCACCATCAGCGCCGCCGACCTGGTCGCGCATGGCTCGGTCTACGAGGTGGTTCCCCGCGACGATCTCGACGCCGCTGCGTTGCGGCTCGCCGGAGAGATCGCCGAGAAGGACACCCGAGTGATCCGCGCCGCCAAGGAGGCCCTGAACGGCATCGACCCGGTCGACGTCAACAAGAGCTACCGGTTCGAGCAGGGCTTCACCATGGAGCTCAACCTTCTCGGGGTCAGCGACGAGCTGCGGGACACCTTCGCAGGCACCAAGAAGGCAGAACAGCACGACGCGGGGACGGAGAAGAGCAAGCGATGAGCATGCCCAGCAAGGTGATGGCGTGCGAGGACGTCGTCGCCCGGATCGAGAGCGGAATGACCGTCGGCATCGGGGGCTGGGGCTCGCGACGCAAGCCGATGGCGCTGGTACGCGCGATTCTGCGCAGCGACCTGACCGACCTCACTCTCGTCTCCTACGCCGGCCCCGACGCTGGCCTGCTCCTCCAGGCAGGGAAGGTGCGCGAGCTCGTCTACGCGTTCGCCACCCTCGACTCGGTGCCGCTCGAGCCGCTGTTCTCACGGGCCCGCCAGGAGGCGACCGCGCGGTTCCGCGAGTGGGACGAGGGCATGTTCGCCACCGGCCTGCGGGCCGCGGCGCAGCGAGTGCCGTTCCTGCCGATGCGGGCGGGACTCGGCTCCGCCGTACCGGAGAACGACCCCACCCTGCGCACCGTCACCAGCCCGTACGCCGGCCCCGACGGCGGCGCCGAGGAGCTGCTCGCGGTGCCCGCACTCGAGCTCGATGTCGCCCTGGTCCACATGAACCGGGCCGACCAGTTCGGCAACGCCCAGTACCTCGGGCCGGACCCTTACTTCGACGATCTCTTCTGCATGGCCGCGCGCGAGGCGTACGTCTCGGCCGAGCAGGTCGTCGACACCGCCGGGCTGACGGTCGACGCGCCGCTGCAGAGCGTGATCCTCAACCGGACGATGGTGAGCGGCGTCGTCGAGACGCCGAATGGGGCGCACTTCACCACGTGCACGCCGACCTACGAGCGTGACGAGGTGTTCCAGCGCGCCTACGCCGCGGCGGCGAAGGACGCCTCGGCATGGACGGAGTTCGAGGAGCGGTTCCTGTCTGGCAGCGAGGACGACTACCAAGCCGCGGTGAAGGCGTTCCACGAGGAGGAGGACCAGTGAGCGAGGTCACCCGGGCGGAGTACTGCGCCATCGCGATCGCCGACTGCTTCGCCGATGACGGCGAGATCATGGGCAGTCCGATGGGCCTGCTGCCCACCTTGGGTGCTCGGCTGGCGAAGAACACCTCCAATCCGTTGCTGCTGCTGACCGACGGCGAGGCCCGGATCATCAGGGGCACTCCCCCGCTCGGCCAGAGCAACGACGTGGTCGAGGGCTGGATGCCGTTCCGGCTGGTGCTCGAGGCCGTGGTGCCCCACGGCAAGCGGCACGTGATGATGGGCGCCACCCAGGTCGACCGCGAAGGCAACCAGAACATCTCCGCGATCGGTCCCTGGGCGCAGCCGAAGCGGCAGCTGCTCGGTGTCCGCGGCGCGCCGGGCAACACGGTAAACAACAGGACCTCCTACTGGGTGCCCCGGCACTCCGCTCGGGTCTTCGTCGAGCAGGTCGACATCGTCTCCGGAGTCGGGCGGCGCCGGGCCGAGGCGGCAGGGCCCGCGGCGACCAGGTTCCACGACGTCCATCGCGTGGTCAGCAATCTCGGAGTCTTCGACTTCGACACCCCTGACCACACCATGCAGATCCTCAGCGTGCACCCGGGCGTCACCATCGAGGACGTGCAGGCGGCCAGCGGCTTCGAGATCGGCGTGCCCGCCGCCGGCGTACCGGAGACGAGGACGCCGAGTGAGACCGAGCTGATGCTGATCCGCGAGGTGCTCGATCCGCGGGGGCTCCGCGACAAGGAGGTGCCGGCACCATGATCGATCAGCTGCTGCGCACCGCCTTGACCGAGCTGACCGGCGTCCGCCACCCCGTCGTACAGACCGGGATGGGATGGGTCGCCGGTCCGCGGCTCGTCTCGGGGACCGCCAACGCGGGCGGCCTCGGCATCCTGGCCAGCGCGACGATGACCTACGACGAGCTCGAGCGCGCGATCGCCGAGGTCAAGAGCCGCACCGATCAGCCCTTCGGGGTGAACCTGCGCGCGGACGCGGGTGATGCCGCGTCCCGCTGCGATCTGCTGATCGAGTACGGCGTGAAGGTGGCGAGCTTCGCGCTCGCGCCGAAGCCCGAGCTGATCGCCCGGCTCAAGGAGCACGGCATCGTGGTGATCCCCAGCATCGGCGCCGCCAAGCACGCGACGAAGGTGGCGGCGTGGGGAGCCGACGCGGTGATGATCCAGGGAGGCGAGGGCGGCGGCCACACCGGGAACGTCCCGACCACGCTGCTGCTGCCGACGGTGCTGGACGCCCTCGACGCCAGCGGGCACGGTGACGTCCCGGTGATCGCTGCGGGTGGCTTCTTCGACGGCCGCGGCCTCGCCGCCGCCCTGGCGTACGGCGCTGCCGGCGTCGGGATGGGCACCCGCTTCCTGCTCACCCGCGACTCGACCGTGCCGGACGCCGTCAAGCAGCGCTACCTCGCCGCCGGGCTCAACGACACCGTGGTCACCTCGAAGGTCGACGGGATGCCGCACCGGATGCTGCGCACCGAGCTGGTCGAGTCGGTCGAGGAGACCAGCGCCGTCAAGCGCTGGGCGCCGACCGCGCGACGGACCCTGGCCTTCAAGCGGATGAGTGGAATAGGCTGGCGCCAGCTCGTCGCAGACGGACGGGCCATGAAGCACGGATCAGACCGGTCCTGGGCGCAGATGGTGCTCGCCGCGAACACGCCGATGATGCTCCGGGCCGGTCTCGTCGAGGGCGACACCGGTGCCGGCGTCCTCGCCAGCGGGCAGGTCGTCGGGGTGATCGACGACCTGCCCAGCTGCGAGGAGCTGATCGACCGCGTGGTCACCCGGGCGGCCGGAGAGCTGCGCAGGCTGCGGGGCCACCTGGTCTGACGGGGCCGCCAGCGTCCGCGTCCGCTACTTCTGCGCGGCGGTGGCGCACTTCTCCAACTGCGGGAGGACGGCGGTGGCAGCCTTCTGGTCGGCGCTGCTCGCCTTGTAGTCCTTGTTGCCCTTGACGATCGCGCGCAGCGCGGTGTCGGAGATCTTGGAGTCGTGCAGCGCCTTGGCGATGCAGTCGGCAGCGGCCTTGGTCAGCTGGCTGGCCTGGGATCCGAGCACGCTGTTGTCACCGGTGCTGCGGATCGACTTGCTCAGGTCGGCGGTCGACGGCCGGCTGCTGCCGCTGCCGCCACCGCATGCCGCGGTGGTGAGAAGTGCCGCTGCGGCCACTGCTGCGCCGAGTCGGGCTCGCGTCGTGCCCATGGTGTCCCCTGTCCAGTCGTGGTTCGCCCGAGTCAGCCCCCGGACGGGTCCGGCTGGCAAACCTACCCTGCCTCACCGAGGGTCGGCGAGCAGGGACGTGAACGCCAGCTCCGCGGCGCCGAGCAGCGCGGAGTCGTGCCCGAGTCCAGGGGTGACCAGGTCCACCTCACGATGGGCAGTGCCGAAGGTGTAGCGGTCGACGTGCGCACGGACCTCCTCGCCGGCGAGGTCGAGCAATTCGCCCACCGAGCCGCCCAGCACCACGCATGACGGGTTCAGGGTGTTGAGCAGGTTCGCGAGCGTGCGGCCCAACGGCTCCGCCGCCGCCTGTACGACGTCCGCCGCGGGCATGAGACCGGCCCTCGCGTCGGCGAAGAGGCTCGCGATCGCTCCCTCCGCCGGTAGGTCCTCGCGACCCGCCCTGGCCAGCAACGCGGCGTCGCCGATGAACGTCTCGACGCACCCACGCTGGCCGCAGTGGCAGGGCGGACCGGCCGGGTCCAGCACGTTGTGCCCGATCTCACCGGCGTGACCGTCGCGTCCGCGCAGCGGCACCCCTCCGGCGATGATGCCCGCGCCGACGCCGATCCGGCCCAGCAGGAACACCACGTCGTCGCAGCCACGGGCACTGCCCCGCTGGTGCTCGGCGTACACCGACAGATCGGCGTCGTTGCCGACCGCAACCGGCACCTCTGGCACCGACGCGGCGAGCAGGTCGCCCAGGGCGACCTCCCGCCAGCCGAGGTTCGGTGCCACACCGATGCGGCCGGTCCGCTGGTCGACCGTGCCCGGCACGCTCACGCCGATGCCGCACGGACGGTCCTCGGTGTGGGCCATCTGGCGCAGCCGTCGCATCGCGGCGCTCACGTGGTTGACCAGCGCGGCCGGCGTCAGTCGACCGCGCTCGGTGTCGAACTCCTCGCGGGCCAGGATGTCACCACCCAGACCGACCGCGGCGACGGTCACCCGAGCGACCTCGATGTCCACGCCGACGGCGTACGGGCCGCCGCGACGGGGGCCCACCACGTGCGAGGGCCTGCCCACGCCCGCTCCACCCGTCGGGACGAGCTCCTCCACCAGGCCCAGCCGGGTCAGGTCGGAGACGAGAGCCCCGACCGTGGACCGGCTCAACCCCAGCCTCTGGGTCAGCTCGGCACGGGTCAGCGCGCCGTCGCGATGGATGTGGGTGAGCACCAGCGACAGGTTGTGCCGCCTGATCTCGTCCGGGCGGGCCGCGCCCGCCGCGCTCCGCACCATGGAACGTCAGCCACGGGCTGCTCGGCGTCGCGACAGCGCGTCGACGGCCGCAGCGATCAGAAGCACGGCGCCGGTGATCACCTGCTGCCACTGTGCGCCGAGGTTCGGCTTGAGGAGGAGCCCGTTCGGGATGATCACGATGACCAGAGCGCCGATGATCGCGTCCCTCGGACGGCCCCGACCACCGAAGAGGGAAGTGCCGCCGATGACGGCTGCGGCGACGGCGAACAGCAAGATGTTGCCCGAGCCAAGGTCGAGCGACGCCGAGGACTGCGAGGAGGCCAGGAAGATCCCGCCGAGCGCGCCGAAGGACGAGCAGAGCACAAACGCGGTCACCCGGGTGTGGTCGACATCGATGCCCGCGCGACGCGCGGCCTCCCTGTTGCCACCAGTGGCATAGAGATGGCGACCCCATTGGGTCTTGGTCAGCCCGATCGTGCAGGCGATCATCAGCACGATGCTGATCGACGCGGCCCAGGGGATCCCCTCGATCACCTTGTAGGCGTTGGTGTTCCGGTTCTCGTTGGCGAGCGCCGTGAGGACGACGCCAAGCGCGATGACGATCCCCCCACGGACGAGCACCAGACCGAGGGTCTCCGAGGCGAGCCCCGCTCGCTGCGCGCGGATCGACCGCATCAGCGTGTAGGCGAGATAGCCGAGCGTGATCACAAGGGTGAAGACCCACCCCGCCGCCGGGCTCATGTTGCTGTTGGCCAAGCCGTACCAGAGGTCGTAACGCGTGACGCCGATCGGCTGAGAGTTGAGCGCGAACAGGATCACTCCCTGCCAGGCGAGGAAGAGGGCGAGGGTGACGACGAAACTGGGGATGCCGACCTTCGCGACCATGTAGCCGGTGAAGACGCCGACAGCGGCGCCCATCGCCACCGCAGCGACCAGTGCGAGGAGCACGTGCTGGTCGAGGTTCGTCAGGACGATGATCAGTCCGATGACCACCACTGCTGCACCGCTCCAGGCCCGCATCCACAGCGCGAGGGCAACTGCCGCGGCCATGCCGGCCACCAGCGCCCAGAACAGCACCCCCGGCAGGGCGCCGTGCAGGTCACCGCTGAAGACCGCGCGAGCCGCGAAGGCGGCGCACATGCCGCCCGCCGTGCCTGCCGACAGGTCGATCTCACCGAGCAGCAGCACGAAGACCAGGCCGAGGGCGATGATCGCGATGTAGGCACCCTGGCCGGGCAGGTTGCCGATGTTGAATCGGGTCAGGAACTGGCCGCTCACCTGGTCGAAGATGACGACGAGGACGATCAGCCCGAGGATGGCGGGCAGCGCTCCGGGCTCGCCTGAGCGCAACCGCCCGATGTAGGACATCACCGCGCCGCGGAGCCCGAGCCGCTCGATGTCGAGCGAGAAGCTGCTCGGCCGATCCCCGGTCGGCTTGGTCGGGGCGGTGGGCTCAGGGGTGACCGTGTTCTCCGGCATCGCAGGCTCCCTCAGATGTTCGCGTTGGTGGTGGCCGGCGCAAGGCCGATGCTGCCGCTGCGCCCGGAGGTGATCAGCTCGACCACCTGCGTCGTCGTCGTGTCCTTCGCCCTTACTTCTGCCGCGACCCGACCGAGATAGAGCACGGCGATTCGGTCGGCGACCTCGATGACGTCGTTCATGTTGTGCGAAATGAGCACCACGCCGCGCCCCTGGTCAGCGAGCCGCCGCACCAGGTCGAGGACCTGTCGGGTCTGCGCGACACCGAGCGCCGCGGTCGGCTCGTCGAGGAAGACCACCTTGCTGTCCCAGAGGACTGCCTTGGCGATCGCCACGGTCTGGCGCTGCCCGCCTGAGAGGCTGGAGACCCGTTGGCGTACCGACGAGACGGTGCGCACGGACAGTCCGGCCAGCGTCTGTCGCGCCTTCCTCTCCATCTCGCCGTCCGCGAGGAAGCCCAGTCGCCGGATCTCACGGCCGAGGAACATGTTCTGGGTGATGTCCAAGTTGTCGGCCAGCGCGAGGTCCTGGTAGACGAACTCGATGCCGAGCGCGGTCGCGACCCGCGGGTCATCGATGTGAACGGGCTGGCCCTCGAATCGGACCTCGCCGCTATCGATGCCGTTGATGCCGGCGATGCACTTCACCAGCGTCGACTTGCCGGCACCGTTGTCACCGACCAGGGCGGTGACCTCGCCGGGGTAGACCCGGAAGTCGACGTCGTGCAGGACGTGCACAGGTCCGAAGCTCTTGTTGAGGCCGGTGATCTCGAGGATCGGATCGGTCACGGGTTCACCTCTGGAGAGTGTCAGGTGCCTTCGTCCTGCCGGCCGGCGCTGTGAGCGCCGGCCGGCAGGACGATCGACGGATCAGGACAGGCCGAGCTTGCTGCAGGCGGACGTGATCCCCTTGCAGATCTCGGCGGTGGTGAGCGCGCCCGCCTTGACGACGTCGTTGACGTTCGCCTGGGTGATCACCTGGGCCGGAAGAAGCAGTGCCTGGATCTTGTGGCTCGGCTTCTGCGGGTCGTTGAAGTTGGTCAGCGTCATGCCCGCCTTCGACGGGTCCTTGCCCTGGATCAGCGCGATCGCGAGCTGAGCGGCCGCCTGAGCCTCGAGCTTGACGTTCTTGAACACCGTCATCGACTGCTGGCCGGTGACGATGTTCTGCAGGCCCTCGACGCCGGAGTCCTGTCCGGTCACCGCGACGTGCCCAGCGAGCCCGTTCTTCTTCAGGACGCCGATCACCGCGTTGGCGATGTCGTCGTTGGCGGCGAGTACCCCGTCGACCTTCCCACCCGCGGCGGTGAGCGCTTGGTTGAACGCAGGGGCCGCGTTGCTGACGTTCCAGCCCTTGACCACGGACTCGGAGACGATCTTGAGCTTGCCCTGCTGCTGCAGCGGGTCGAGCACCTCGTGGGCGCCCTTCTTGAACAGCACGGCGTTGTTGTCCACGTCGGTGCCACCGTCCATCATGATGATGTTCGGGTCCTTGACCCCCTGCGCGTCGAGGCAGTCCACGAGGGTCTGCGCCTGCAGCTTGCCGACATCCTCGTTGTCGAACGAGACGTAATAGCCGGCGCTGCCGCCGAGGTTCACCCGGTCGTAGTCGATGACCTTCACACCGGCAGCAGCGGCCTTCTGCTCGACACCGGCACCGGACGGAGCGTCGATCGAGTCGATCATCAGGACCTTGACGCCCTCGCCGATCATGTTCTGCGCGATCGATGCGAACTTGTTCTTGTCGCCCTGGGCATTCTGAATGTCAGCGGTGATCCCGGCCCCGGTGAGAGCCTTCTGCAGCAGGGGCTTGTCGTAGAGGGTGTACCGCGTCGATGACGTGGTGTCGGGAAGGATCACCCCGACCTTCCCCTTGGCCTTGCCGAGGTTGGTCGCGGCGGGCAGCTTCGCTCCGCTCGTCGGCGGGTTGGAGAGGCTGCACGCAGCACTCACCGACTTCGCGGGTCCCGAGCTGCTGCTGTTGCTGCTGTTGGAATTGGTGTTGCTGGACCCACACGCGGTGAGCGTGAACGTCGCGGCGACCGCGACCGAGGCCAGCGTTGCTGTGGTCTTGCGCATGCCCTTTGCGCCTTCCGGTTCCGGTGCGCCCGCGTGACCGGGCTCACGTGTATGTTCTGGGCGCGAACATATACACCCGAGGCACCTCGGCGCCAGAGCCGCAATGAATTCGTTACCGGATCAGAGCCGTTCGATGATGGTCACGTTCGCCTGCCCGCCGCCCTCGCACATGGTCTGCAGGCCGAACCGCCCGCCGGTCCGCTCGAGCTCGTGCAGCAGGGTGGTCATCAGCCGGGCTCCGGTCGCACCGATCGGGTGACCGAGCGCGATCGCTCCCCCGTTCACGTTCACCCGCTCCATGTCCACGCCGGTCTCCTTCGCCCAGGCGAGTACGACCGATGCGAACGCCTCGTTGCACTCGAAGAGGTCGATGTCGTCGATCGACAGGCCGGTCCGCTCCAGGGCGTGCCGCGTCGCGCGGATCGGCCCGGTCAGCATCCACACCGGGTCGTCGCCCCGCACGCTCAGGTGATGGATCCGGGCCCGGGGCGTGAGCCCGTGATCCTTCACCGCCTGCCCGCCGGCGATCAGCAGCGCGCTGGCCCCGTCACAGATCTGCGATGCCACCGCTGCGGTGATCCGGCCGCCCGGCACCAGCGGCTCCAGGGCGGCCATCTTCGCGAGCGAGGTGTCGCGAGGACACTGGTCGGTCGTGAAGGTCCCGTCAGCCACGGGTACGGCGGCGATCTCGCGCTCGAACCGCCCCTCGGCGATCGCCTGCCTGGCCCGCTCGTGCGAGCGCAGCGCGAGCTCCTCCATCTCCTCGCGGCTGATCTCCCACTTCTCGGCGATCATCTCGGCTGAGCGGAACTGGCTGACCTCCTGGTCGCCGTACCGCTTGTTCCAGCCCGGCGACTCGGCGAACGGCGTGGAGAAGCCGTACTGCTGGCCGACCAGCATGGCGGCCGAGATCGGGATCGCGGACATGTTCTGCAGCCCGCCGGCGACCACGAGGTCCTGGGTCCCGGACATCACGGCCTGAGCGGCGAAGTGGACCGCCTGCTGGGCCGAGCCGCACTGCCGGTCGATGGTCACCCCGGGGACGTGGTCGGGCAGACCGGCCACCAGCCACGCCGTGCGCGCGACGTCACCGGCCTGGGAGCCGATCGTGTCGCAGCACCCCATCACCACGTCGTCGACCGCACCCGGGTCGATGCCGGTGCGCTCGACCAGGGCGGAGAGGACGTGGGCACCGAGGTCGGCCGAGTGGGTCGACGCGAGTGCGCCGCCACGCTTGCCGACCGGCGTTCGGACCGCCTCGATGATGTAGGCCTCAGGCATGGGCTATTCCCTCCAGCAGGATGGACAAGTACTGGTCGGCGACCTGCGCCGCCGAGAGGGCACCGCCGGGGCGGTACCAGTTCACCGCCACCCACACGGTGTCGCGCACGAACCGGTAGACCAGGTCGACGTCGAGGTCCTCGCGGAGCTCGCCCACGGCGACCGCGTCACGCAGCAACGTCGTCCAGAGCTCCTGGAACCGGGCGTTGCGCTCGGTCAGGTAGGCGAACCGCTCGAACCCAGCCAGGTAGGCGGCGTCGTTCTGGAAGATCGCCACCTCGCTGTGGTGCTGGTCGATCGCGCCGAAGGACGCCCGCACGACCGCCTCGAGCTTGCCAAGCGGGGTCCGGTCGCTGGCGACGATCGCGTCGTACTCGTCGAACAACTGCTGCTGGAAGGTGTCGAGAAGCTCGTCGACCATCGACTCCTTGGAGTCGAAGTGGTGGTAGAGGCTGCCGGACTGGATGCCCGCCTCGTCGGCGATGTCGCGGACGGTGGTGTTGCGGAAGCCGCGCTCGGCGAAGAGCCGCCCGGCGATCGCGAGCAGCTCGTCGCGGCGGCTCTCCGCGGTGTGCTCAGGCATGCTGGCTGCTCACGGAGATCACCTCGCCGGTGAGGTACGACGAGTACTCGCTCGCCAGGAACACCATCACGTTGGCCACCTCCCACGGCTCGGCCGCCCGGCCGAAGGCCTCGCGCTGCTTGAGCTCGTGGAGCAGCTCGTCGGAGGTCACCTTCGCGAGGAACGGGTGCATCGCCAGGCTCGGCGAGACGGCGTTGACCCGGATCCCGTGAGCAGCGACGTCGAGGGCGGCACACCGGGTCAGCGCCATCACACCCGCCTTGGCGGCCGCGTAGTGGGCCTGGCCCTCCTGGGCCCGCCAGCCGATGACCGAGGCGTTGTTGACGATCACGCCGCGCTTGCCTGCCTCGATCATCTTGCGCGACGCCGCTCGAATGCAGCGGAAGGTGCCTGTCAGCGTGATGTCGATGACCTTCGACCACTGCTCGTCGGTCATCTCGAGCACGCTGGCGGTGCCGCCGAGGCCGGCGTTGTTGATCATCACGTCGACGCCGCCGAGCTCGTCCGCGGCGTCGAGGAGTACCTGCACCTGGGCCTCGTCGGTGACGTCGCAGACCAGGCTGCGCACCCGGTCGGCGCCGAACTCGGCGCCGAGGCTCTGCTCGGCTTCGGCAAGCCGACGCTCGTGGGTGTCGCCGATCACGACGCCGCGGGCTCCCTCCTCCAGCACCCGGCGCGCCACCGCGGCGCCGATCCCTGCGCCCGCGGCCGCGGTGACCACCACGGTCCTGTCCTTGAGCAGGCCGTGCGCCGGCGGATACTCCGGCGTCGGCTGCTCGGGTCGGATCGCTGTCATGAGGCCCCCTTGGGCTCGCCGCGGACTTCTCTGGGAAGGCCGAGCACGCGCTCGGCCAGGATGTTGCGCTGGATCTCGTCGGACCCGCCGTAGATCGTGTCGGCACGGCTGAACAGATACAGCCGCTGCCACTCGTCGAGGCCGCCGTCGGCGGGGTCGCCGGTGGCGAACAGGCCGTCGCTCCCCCGGACAGCCATGACCAGCTCGCCGAGCGTGCGGTGCCAGCTCGCCCAGAGCAGCTTCGCGATGCTCGTCGACCCCAACCGGGCTTGCGTCGCTGCGTCGAGGCTCAGAGTGCGCAGCGCGTTGAGCCGGATCACCTCGAGCTCGGCGGACGCCCTCGCCAACCGGTCCCGCAGGACGGGGTCGTCGATGGTGCCGTTCCCTCGGGCGAGCGCGATCACCGCGTCGAGCTCGCGACGGAAACCGGTCTGCTGGCCGATCGTGGAGACCCCCCGCTCGAACCCCAGGGTTGCCATGGCGACCTTCCAACCGTCACCGGGTCTGCCGACGACGAGGTCGGCGGCGGTGCGGGCGCCGGTGAAGAACACCTCGTTGAACTCGGACGTCGCGGTCAACTGGACGATCGGACGAACCTCGACCCCGGGCTGGTCCATCGGCACCAGGAGGTAGGACAGCCCGTGGTGGCGGCGGGCGCTGCCGTCTCCGCCTGCCGGCTCGGTGCGTGCGACCACGAAGCACCAGTCCGCCACATGCGCCAGCGACGTCCAGACCTTCTGTCCGTCGATCACCCACTCGTCCTGCTGCCCCGAGGGACCGGTCTCGAGCCGGGCCCGAGTCTGCACGTTCGCCAGGTCCGAGCCCGCGTTCGGCTCGGAGTAGCCCTGGCACCACAGCTCCTCGACCGCGGCGATCCTGGGCAGGAACCGCTGCTGCTGGGCAGGCGTGCCGAACGCGATCAGGGTCGGGCCGAGGAGCTCCTCGCCGAGGTGGTTGACCCGGGCCGGCGCGTTCGCACGGGCGTACTCCTCGTGGAAGATCACCTGCCAGAACAGCGGCAGGCCACGGCCACCGTGCTCCACCGGCCACCCGAGACAGGTCCATCCATGGGCGGCGAGGTGCCGGTCCCAGGCGAGCCGTTCCTCGTGGGCCTCGTGCTCCCGGCCAGGGCCACCGAGGCCGCGCAGCGCGGCGAACTCACCGGCGAGGTTGTCCTCGAGCCAGGTGCGCACCTCGGTGCGGAAGGCCTCGTCCGCAGCGCTATAGGTCAGGTCCACGAGTGCTACCCTACCAAGCACTTGCTTGGTTCACCCGCCCCGGTATCGATCGCCCCAGGAGGAGAAGCGTGTCCGACACCATCCCCGACGCGCTACGCGCCGCCGCCGCGGCGTACGGCGACCGCCCGGCGTACGTCGACGGCGACCGCACCCTCACCCACGCACAGCTGCACGCGCTGGTCCGGAGGACTGCGGCTGGCTATCTGGCCGCAGGAGTGAAGACGGGCGACCGGATCCTGGTGTGGGCGCCGAACAGCCTCGACTGGGCGGTCGCCGCGCTGGCCATCTCGTACGCCGGCGGCACGCTGGTCCCCGCCAACAGCCGCTACACCGCCCACGAGGTCGCGACCCTGATCGAGCGCACCTCGGCCCGGCTGGTGCTGGTCGCCGACGGCTTCCTCGGCGGCACCCAGATCGCCGACCTACGGGGCGCGTCGCCGCTGGAGTCGGTCGCCGAGGTCCTCGACATCGCGGCGCTCGACGAGCTACGCAGCCGCGGGGACGCGGTCGACCCCGCCGCCGTCGAAGCGCGCGCCGACGCCGTCTCCCCCGACGACGTCGCCGACATCATGTTCACCTCCGGCACGACCGGACAGCCCAAGGGCGCCATGACCGCGCACCGACAGACCCTCGGGGTGGCGCGGGTGTGGGGGCGGCTCGGCGGGATCACCGCCGAGGATCAATACCTGGTGATCGCACCGTTCTTCCACACCTTCGGCTACAAGGTCGGCATCCTCGTCGGGCTGCTCACCGGCTGCACCCTGCACCCGGCCCCGACCTACGACCCGGTCGGGATGATGCAGCTGATCCAGGACGCCCGGATCACCGTGCTGCCGGGTGCCCCCGCGATCTATCAAGGGCTGCTCGACTCGCCCGAGCGTGGCCGTTTCGACCTGTCATCGCTGCGGCTGGCCGTCACCGGTGCGACGATGGTGCCGGTGGTGCTGATCGAGCGGATGCGCGCGGACGCCCCTGCGGGCCTGGCGATCGACCAGGTCGTCACCGCCTTCGGCCAGACCGAGGCCGTGGTGGTCACGATGTGCCGCAAGGAGGACACCGCCGAGACCGTGGCGCACACCTGCGGATCTCCCGTCCCGGGAATGGAGATCCGGCTGGGTGAGCAGGACGAGCTGCTGGTGCGCGGCGACTACGTGATGCTCGGCTACCTCGATGACCCCGAGGCGACCGCTGCCGCCATCGACGAGGACGGTTGGCTGCACACCGGCGACGTCGCCACGATCGACCGTGCCGGCAACCTGACCATCACCGACCGGCTCAAGGACATGTACATCTCGGGCGGCTTCAACGTCTACCCCGCCGAGGTCGAGCAGCAGCTCCTCCGCCACGACCGGATCGCCGACGCCGCAGTCATCGGCGTCCCGGACGACCGGATGGGCGAGGTCGGCAAGGCCTTCGTCGTACGCCGCGACCCCGCGCTCACCGCCGACGAGGTGATCGCCTTCGCAAGCGAGAGGCTGGCCAAGTTCAAGGTGCCGCGACAGGTGGAGTTCCGCGATGCCCTCCCCCGCAACCTGTCCGGCAAGGTGCAGAAGGTGGATCTGTCGTGAGCCCGCAGCGTGACGAGCTCCCCAACCTGGAGCTCACCGAGGACGACATCGCCTTCCGCGACGAGGCGCGCGCCTGGCTTGCCGCGAACGTGCCGGCCGAGCCGCTCCCGTCGATGGACACCGCGGACGGCTTCCGCGCCCACCAGGAATGGGAGGCCAGGCTCGCCGCAGCACGCTGGTCGGTCGTCTCCTGGCCGCAGGAGTACGGCGGCCGCGGCGCCTCGATGGTGCAGTGGGTCCTCTTCGAGGAGGAGTACTACCGGGCGGGTGCCCCCGGCAGGGTCTCCCAGAACGGGATCTTCCTGCTGTCCCCGACGATCTACGAGTTCGGCACCAAGGAGCAGCAGGACCGCTGGCTCCCGTCGATGGCGACCGGCGAGGTGATCTGGGCCCAGGCCTGGTCGGAGCCGGAGAGTGGCTCGGACCTCGCCTCGCTGCGGTCGACCGCCACCCGCGACGACAGCCGGGGCGGCTGGGTGCTCAACGGGCAGA
Source organism: Nocardioides marmorisolisilvae (assembly GCF_031656915.1). NCBI lineage: Bacteria > Bacillati > Actinomycetota > Actinomycetes > Propionibacteriales > Nocardioidaceae > Nocardioides > Nocardioides terrisoli. The sequence goes on from NZ_CP134227.1 coordinate 698,113, forward strand.
AGACCTGGTCGTCTCGTGCGTCGTACGCCCATCGCGGGTTCGGGCTGTTCCGCAGCGACCCCGACTCCACCCGGCACCACGGGCTGACCTACCTGACCTTCCCGCTGGACGCCGATGGACTCCTGGTGCGGCCGATCGCGCAGCTGGACGGAGAGGCCGGCTTCGCCGAGCTGTTCTTCGACGACGTCTTCGTGCCCGACGCCGACGTGCTGGGCGAGCCCGGCCAGGGTTGGGCGGTCGCGATGAGCACGACCGGCAGCGAGCGTGGCCTGTCGCTGCGCTCACCGGGGCGGTTCTGCGCCGCCGCGGACCGACTGACGGCGCTGTGGCGCTCTCACGGTGCCCCGACCGCCTTCCGCGACCGGGTGGTCGACGCCTGGCTGGGCGCCGAGGCCTACCGCCTCTACACCTGGGGCACCGTGACCGGCCTCGTCACGGGCCGCAGCATCGGCTTCGCCAGCTCGGCGAACAAGGTGTTCTGGTCCGAGCTCGACGTGGCGCTGCACGAGACCGCGCTGGACCTGCAGGGGCCAGAGGGCGAACGCTTCTCGCCCTGGACCGACGGCTACCTGTTCTCGCTGTCCGGCCCGATCTATGCGGGCACCAACGAGATCCAGCGCAACATCGTGGCCGAGCGGATCCTCGGTCTGCCCAGGGAGCCGAGGGGGGCCGGCGCGTGAGGTTCGAGCTGACCGACGAGCAGCGCGGGTTCGCCGCCTCGCTCACTGACCTGATGCGGTCCGCCGACGCGGTCGGGGCGGCTCGGGCCTGGGCGGCAGGAGACAAGGATCCTGGCACCCGACTCTGGAGTCGGCTCGCCGAGCAGGGCGTCACCGCGTTGGTGCTCCCCGAGGACCAGGGCGGCCTGGGTGGCACGCTCGTCGACCTCGTCGTCGCCTTCGAGGTGCTCGGCCACGGGCTGGCGGTCGGCCCGTGGATCGAGTCCGCGGCGCTGCTCCCGCATGCGGACGGAGCGATGATCACCGCCGCCGTACCCCCGCTCGCGCCGTACGCCGTCGACGCCGACGTGGCCACCTTGGCCAGCGGCACCGCGGGCCAGACCCTCGCCTCGATCGACACCACCCGCACGCTGGTGGCGGTCGCCGGCCCCGACGAGATCCCCGCCGACGCCGTCGACCGCGCCGTGCTCGCCGCCTCGGCCGAACTGCTCGGCGCCGGTGAGCGGCTGCTGTCCGACACCGTCGCCTACGTCAAGCAGCGCCGTCAGTTCGGCCGGGAGATCGGCTCCTACCAGGCGGTCAAGCACCAGCTCGCCGACGTCCGGATCGCGCTCGACTTCGCCCGCCCGCTGGTGCTCGGCGCCGCTCTGGGCGACGTACCGGTCTCGGCGGCGAAGGTGATGGCCGGCGATGCGGCCCGTCGCTCCGCGCGTACGGCGCTCCAGCTGCACGGAGCGATCGGCTACACCCGTGAGCTCGACCTCGGGCTCTGGATCAACCGGGTTCGTGCGCTGGTCGGCGCCTGGGGATCCGCCGACCACCACCGCGGCGTGCTCGCCGAGCTGCTGCGGGAGGCCTGATGCACTTCGCTCGCAGCGACGAGCAGCAGGAGCTCGCCACGATCGTGCGCAGCCTGCTCACCAAGCGTGCTGACAGCGCGGCAGTCCGCGCGGCCGCGGAGTCCGACGCCGGGTACGACGTCGCCCTGTGGCAGGCGCTGTGCGAGCAGGTCGGCGTCGCGGCTCTGCCGGTGCCCGAGGAGTACGACGGCGTAGGCGCCTCACTTGTCGAGACCGCGATCGTCCTGGAGGAGCTGGGCCGCAGCCTTGCTCCGCACCCACTACTGAGCAGCGCGGTGTCCGTCGCGCGGCTGCTCCTGGAGGGCACCGACGACGAGCGCGCGGAGCGGCTTCCCCGGATCGCGGCGGGCGAGGTCCCGTCCCTCACCCTGGGCACTGTGGTCCTCGAGCCCGCCGAACGCTCTCCCGCGATGGATCCCGCGCTGCGGATCGGGGTCGCCGATCCGGCAGCGGACCCGACCGTCGAGATTGCGGCCGTGGCAGCCGCGCTGGTGTCGGCCGAACAGGTCGGCGTGATGCAGCGCGGGCTGGACATGACCGTTGGCTACGCCGGCGAGCGGGTGCAGTTCGGCCGCCCGATCGGGTCGTTCCAGGCGATCAAGCACCGACTGGCCGACCTCCTCGTGCTGCTCGAGGCGTCCCGGTCGGCCAGCTGGGCGGCGACGTACGCCGCGGCGGCGTACCTCGGTAGGCCCGACGCCGACCATCGCGCGGTGCTCCTGGAGCGGGCCGCGGTGGCGCGCTCCTATTGCACCGATGCGCTGGACCGGGTCGCCTCGGAGACGATCCAGCTGCACGGCGGGATCGCGATCACCTGGGAGCACGACGCCCATCTGGTCTTCAAGCGTGCGCACTCTCTGGCGCACCTGCTCGAACCGGCACACGTGGCGCGGGCGAGGCTGCTCGGCTGAACCGGTACGACCGGTTCCGAGCCGCGCCGTTTCCGGTATTCGGACGGCCGCCGAAACCTAGGCTCTCCGAGAGGAGAGGGACGAGGGATGGCGAACCTGGTGGAGCTGGCGCGCGCGTGCGCCACGAGCACGACGGTCGATCAGCTCACGACTGCGTCGACCGGGCTGCTCGAGGAGTTGGCGACGGCTCAGCGCGTCGCCGTGCTCGCGCCCGCCATCGCACCCCGGATCGGGGGCGACGGCCTGGCGGCGTGCACCGTTCCGACCGCGTGGAGCGCGGCCGGCATCACCGTCGCCCGCGGCCGAGAGCTCCCCGGTGATGCCGGGACCCTGGTCATCGGCTGGGCCGGCGCCGCCCCCGAGGTCTCCCCCGACCTCGGCGTCGCGCTGAGCCTGCTCGACAGCGCCATCGCGCGGATCAACGCCGAGGCGCGGCTGACCGATCTCGCATCGCGCGTCGACAATGCCCAGCACTTGGCAGACATGGGCGACTATGACTGGCACATCCCCAGCGACACGAACCTGTGGTCGGACCAGCTCTACCGGATCTACGGCTACGAGCCGCACGCATTCGACCCGAACTACGAGGCGTTCTTGTCCCATATCCACCCCGAGGACCGGGAGCGGATCACCGCGATCCACCAGCACGCCTACGCCACGGGCGAGCCCTACCAGATGATCGAGCGCATCGTCCGGCCCGACGGGACCATCCGGCATCTCTCCTCGAACGGCGAGGTGATCATGGGGCCGGACGGCACTCCTATCCGGATGCGGGGAACGTGCGTCGACATCACCGACCGGGTCCTCGTCCAGCAGGAGCGCGAGCATCTCGCCGCACGGTTCCGGGCACTGGTCGAGTCCGCGCCGGACGCGATCTTGGTGCTCGACCGCGCGGGCCGGGTGGTGCACTCGAACGGTCGCGCCACCGAGCTGCTCGGGGGGGACCCCACCGGTGAGGCGATCGAGCGGCTGGTCCCCGACGGCGTCGGTCACGAGGAGCTCGGCGCCCCCGGAACCGGTGTCGACGGACGGCCGCTCGTCCTCGACCTGCACTCCGCGGTGCTCAGCGACGTCGACGACCCGGGACTGGTCGCGGTGTTCCTCCGGGACGCCACCCCGCGACGAGACGGTGAGGCGCTCGCTGCGCGGCTGCGCGAGTCCCAGATCCGTCGGCGACAGGCGCTGGAGATCAACGACAACGTGGTGCAGGGCCTGGTCGCCGCGTCGTACGCCCTGGAGCAGCGGGCCCTCGGCGACACCGGTGCCCACCTGACTCACACCCTCGACGCGGCCCGCCGGATGATGGACGACCTCCTGGAGCCGCTCGAGGGTGCCGACCTGCGCCCCGGAGACCTGGTGCGCACCGAGCCGACCGTCGCCGCCGATGTGCCGGCCCCGGCAGAGTCTCGCGGGACCGGTACGTCGTGCCGCGTGCTCGTCGTGGACGACTCCGCCGACCTGCGCAACCTGCTCCGCCTGAAGCTGTCCGCGCAGGCGCGCTACGACGTGGTCGGGGAGGCCGTCGACGGCATCGACGCGATCGCGAAGACTGCCGAGCTGCAGCCCGACCTGGTGCTCCTCGACATGGCGATGCCGCGGATGGACGGCCTGGAGGCACTCCCGCAGATCCGGACCAGCGCACCCTCGGCACATGTCGTCGTGCTCTCCGGCTTCAACGAGAGCACCCTGGCCGCCCAGGCGATGAGCGCCGGCGCGGACCGCTACGTGGTCAAGGGCGGCAGCATGCGCGCGCTGATCGACGTGCTCGACGACGTCACAACCGGGTCGGGTCGGGCCGCTCCCGCCGGCTAGGCGACGATCTTGCGCGGGCGACCGCGACCTCGCTTGGTCGCCACCACGACGCCGTCGACGAAGATCTGGCCGCCCCAGACCCCGTGGGGCTCGGCCCGCGCGATGGCACCCGCGAGGCACATCTCCCGCACCGGGCAGCCGGCACAGAGCCGTTTGGCCTGCTCGAGCACGGTCGGCTGCTCGGCGAAGTACAGCTCCGCATGACGGTGGCACGGCAAGTCGCTCAACTGTTCCCCCTCGTCCGTGGTGATGCCCCTCAGGCTCGTCCTCTGAGGTAGTCGGGCACATCGGGAGATATCCCTAGATGTGCCCCAGATGTGCCCCGAGGAGCACCCCGAGACGGTGCCTGGGGACGGCTACACCGCAAAGCTCTCCGCCGCCTCCTCCACCGACTCCGGCGCTGTCGGCAACACCGTGTCGCGCAGCGGGACCTGCTTGACGAACCAGGCCAGGACCACACCCGCGACGCTGATCAGCGCGGCCCACCAGAAGATCTCGTGGGTGCCGGCGACGACCGCATGCTGCACGACCGACCGGACCTGCTCGGGCAGCGACTCGACGACCTTCGGCGTGAGCGTGCTGGTGTTGCCCACCGAATGTGCCTGACCGCCGCCGAGCCCGGAGAGGTGGGTGAGCAGCTCGTGGGCGTAGATCGCACCCAGGATGGAGACTCCCAGGGAGCCGCCGAGGTTCCGGGTGAAGGTGGCCGTGCCGGTGGCCGCGCCGAGATCCCGGATGGCGACGCTGTTCTGCGCTATCAGGTTGGTCGTCTGCATCAGGCAGCCCATGCCGGCGCCGAGCAGCACCATGTAGAACGCCGTTGTGGACTTGGAGGTGTCGACGGTCATGGTCGAGAACAGCCACATCCCGCTGGTCAGCAGGATCGTCCCGACGATCGGGAAGGCCTTGTAATGGCCGGTGCGGCTCATCACCTGGCCGCCACCGAGCGAGAACACCATCGCGGACAGCATCATCGGCATCAGCAGCAGGCCGCTGTTGGTGGCCGAGGCGCCCTGGACCAGCTGCTGGAACTGCGGAAGGAAGGTGATGCCGCCGAACATCGCGAATCCGGCGACGAAGCCCAGCGCCGTCGAGAGCGAGAAGTTCATGCTGCCGAAGAGCCGCAGCGGGATGATCGGCTCCGCGGCACGGTGCTCGATCGCGAGGAACGCCACCACCCCGACCGCGGCGACGACACCCAAGGTGACGACCTGCCACGAGCCCCAGGGGTACTGCGTGCCGCCCCAGGTGATCATCAGCACGAGCGCGGTCAGCCAGACGACGAGAACGGCCGAGCCCGACCAGTCGATCTCGACCTTGCCCTCCGCCTTGACCTCGGCGGTGAGGTGCAGTGTCGACCAGACCACGAACAGCGCGAGGATGCCGAGCGGCAGGTTCACATAGAACGCCCATCGCCAGGACGCATTGTCGGTGATCCAGCCGCCGATGAGCGGTCCCGCGATCATGGCGGCAGGCATCACGGCCATCATCACGCCGATGTACTTCCCGCGCTCCCGCGGCGAGACGAGCATCCCGATCACCGACATGATGCCCACCATCAGGCCCCCGGCCCCGACACCCTGGAAGGCCCGGAACAGCACCAGCTCGGTCATGCTCTGACTCATCCCGCACAAGGCCGACCCGACCAGGAACAGCACGATCGAGGCCATGAAGGCGTGCTTGTGGCCGAAGAGATCGCCGAGCTTGCCCCAGATGGGGGTGGAGACCGTCGAGGCAAGGATGTAGCCGGTGACCACCCAGGACAGGTGGGCCAGGCCACCGAGGTCGCCCACGATGGTCGGCAAGGCCGGGGCCACGATCATGTTGTCGAGCTGGGCGAGCAGCATCGCCACCACCAGGCCGCTCATCGCCGTCAGGATCTGGCGGGGGGTGAGCTTGCCGGCGGCGGCGGGAGGTTGCGTCATGCAAGCAAGCGTACTGACCGACCGGTAAGTCAGGCAACTTGATATCCTCGAGGCGTGACGCAGCCCACCGAGCCGAGCCCCGACATCAGTCCCGAGACGAGTCCCGAGCCGACCAGCGGGACCGCCCCCGGCTCGACGAGCGACGCCGGACCCGGCCAGCACCGCACCCACGACGCCATTCTCGAGGCGGCGCTGCGGCTGTTCGCCGAGAAGGGGTACGACGCCACGTCGATGCGCGAGATCGCCGAGGCGCTCGGGATCTCCAAGCCCGCGCTCTACTACCACTTCGACAGCAAGGAGGACATCGTCCGGGCGATCCTCCAGGACATGGTCGTCCAGCTCGACGACGTGGTTGCGTGGGCCCGTGAGCAGCCCCGCTCCCCCGACCTGGCGCGGGTGATCGTCGAGCGGTGGGCCGACGTCGTCCAGCGGCACGGGTCGCGGATGTTCCGCTTCATGATGGGCAGCCACCACGTCGTGCGCGAGGTGCAGGGCGACAAGCACGCCCTGATGCCGCACCTCAACGAGCTGGCCTCGATCATCGCCGCCGACGACGCCTCACCCGAGCGGGTACTGCGGGCCAGGCTCGCCCTGATGTCGGTCAACGTGGCGGGCGTGGTCGGACTCGACATCGACGGCCCCGACGAGGAGATCCTGGCCGCCGCACGCCGGATCGCGGTGGACCTGCTGCCTGGGCCCTGAGACGCACCGATGGTTGCGGGCTGTCAACACCAGCGGCAGCGAGGCCGGTGAAGGCCGGTGTCGCGACCGTGGGGCACGCGGCGGATGTGACGCGGTTGCTCAGATCTGCGCGGCCGACGGCATGGCGCGGACTACTGGGCATCGAGTCTGCTGGCGGATTCGCCTTGTGGGTAAGGAGATTCGGCTCGATCGATAGTGTCGGTGGTCGCGTCTAGAGTCGTCTCATGGTCTCGGGGAGCAGCGTTCGCGGCGATGTGTCGGTCGCGGCTGCGGTGCTGGCCTCGGTGCGCGAACATCGTCGGGCTGCGGATGCCGCCGAGGCCGCGGTGCTGGCCGATGTGCTGGCCTGGTGTGATCTGCAGGTGACCGAGGACCCGGACCTGGCGGCGACCTGGGGACACAGCCCGGTGCACCTGGGAGGGCCGGGCTGTCCGTGGGTCGGTGAGTTCACCATCACCGAGCTTGCGGCCGGGTTGGGGATGTCGTTGACCGCGGCCCGGTCGCTGGTCGCCGATGTGTTGGAGCTGGCGTTCCGGCTGCCCAGGTTGTGGGCGCGGGTGCAGGCCGGGCAGGTCGCGGCCTGGCGGGCCCGCCGGGTCGCCGAGCAGACCCAGCCGCTGAGCGTCGCGGCCGCGGGGTTCGTGGATGCCCAGGTGGCACCGTTCGCCTCCCGGATGGGTGTTGCGGCGGTGGACCGGCTGGTCGCCGAGGCGGTGGGCCGGTTCATGCCCGACCTGGCCGCCGAGCAGCGGCAGCTGGCGGCGGATGGTCGCCGGTTCGACATCGACCACCAGCAGGTCTCCTTCGCCGGCACCAGCCGGGTCGAGGCCGAGCTGGACCTGGCCGACGCCCTGGACCTGGACGCCGCGATCACCGAGCTCGCCGCACAGCTCAAAGGCCTGGGCAGCGACCTGGGCCTGGATCAGCGTCGGGCGCTGGCGGCCGGGGAGCTGGCCCGCCGCCAGCTCGCCCTCGACCTCGACACCACCACGGTCGCGGAGCCCACCGAGGCTCGGCCCGCTGTCCGGGCCGCTCGGGGGCGCGGCCGCCGGGACCTGACCCTGTACGCGCACCTGTCCGCCGCCGCGATCCACCCCACCCCGGCCTCGACCGCAAGCACGGACGGCACCTGCGCAGACGCGATGGTCAGGCTGGAGGGACACCGCGATCCGGTGATCACCCTGGACACGCTGCGGGACTGGCTGAAGATCCCCGGAGATGTCCGGGTGAGCATCCGCCCGGTGATCGACCTGAACGCCGACCTGACCAGCACCGGCCGGTTCGCCACCAACAACCAACGCGAACAGGTCATCCTGCGCGACCACACCTGCGCCGCACCCCACTGCAGCCGGCCGGCCCGACGACTCGACCTGGACCACATCGGACCCTGGGACGACCACGGCCCACCCGACCAGACCAGCTCGAAGAACCTCGCCGCCCTGTGCCGACACCACCACCGAGCCAAGACACTGACCGGCTGGACCTACCAGCAGCTACTCCCCGGCGTGTTCCTCTGGAAGACCCCACACGGGCTGCGCCACCTCACCTGCGCCGGCCACACCATCGACCTGAGCTGAAGACAGAGCCGCGTTGGGTGGTTGCCGAACGCGTAGAGTGCCCCCATGCGGGGGCCTGCGGTACGGCGGTGGCGCGCCGCCGTGCGTCACCGGCCGCTGCAGGCGCTCTCCCTGTTCCTGCTCGCAGCGCTGGTGGCCGCGTCAGCGACCTTCGCACCGCTCTACGTCCGGGCCGTCGGACAGGTGATCGTCGACCTCGACCTGGCTCACAACCCCTCGCAGACCACCGGGCTGCAGGTGAGCTCACACGCGGGTGCGGCCCCGGGCGCGTTCTCTCCCTTCGCCTCGAGGCCGCCGCTTTCCCCGGCCCAGCTGATCGCGCTGGTCCCGAGAGCAGTGCGCGCGGACTTCGAAGCTCCGGTCATCGACCAGGAAGCATTCACCACCGTGTTCCCCGACGTCCAGCTCGGCCTGGAGGGCACGCTGATCTCCCGTTCCGACATCTGTGCGCACCTGACCATGGTCGAGGGGCGCTGCCCGCGCGCCCAGGACGAGATCGCGATCAGCGAGTACGACCGCCGTCACCGTGGCCTGCACGTGGGCCGCACGACCAAGATCGCGACCCTACCCCCGCCCGAACTCGACGCTCAGCACAAGGTAATCAACCCGCACTCCGAGCCCCAGGGCATCCAGCTGCGCGTGGTCGGCGTCTATCACCAGGTGCCGGGACCGTACTGGTTCGGCCGAATCCTCACCGGCAAGTCCGGCATCATCGCCGACCAGCACACGTTGCACGACGACTGGGTGACGATCCCCGGGACGATCACCAACGTGCGTCGGAGCCGGCCGATGCTGCCGAACCGTCGCAGCCAGGCGCTGTTCCCGATCGATCCAGCCGCCACCGGACTCGACCAGTTCCGCGCCCTCGGACCGCAGCTGCGCCAGCTCGACCGCGCCATCCTGAAACGCTCGGACGCCGGCCAGATCGACACCTACAGCGGCCTGCCCGACCTGGTGAAGGACCTCAACCACCAGCTGCGCCAGGCCCAGGTCACCGTGCCGCTGCTGATGCTCCAGCTCGGGCTGCTGTGCCTGTTCGTGCTGTGGCTGGTGCTCGGCGCTGCCACCGAGCAGCGCCGACCCGAGGTCGCCCTGGCCCTGCTCCGCGGGCGTGGCCGGTCGGGCGCGCGCCGGATGCTGCTGGCCGAGCTGTTGCCGGTGACGCTCGCCGGCGTCGGTCTCGGCACCGGTCTCGCGCTGTTCCTCGCGTGGGTGTGCCGCACCTGGACGCTGCCCGGCTCGGCTCCGTTCGAGGTGACCCGCGAGTTCTGGCTCGCCCTGGTCGCCGCGGTGGTCGCGATCGTGGTGACCACCGTCGTCGCGGTCGTCGGCACCAGCCGGGAGCCCGTCGAGACCCTGCTTCGCCGGGTCTCGCGCCGCAGCCAGGGCTGGCGCCTCGGTGCGCTGCAGACCCTGCTCATCGCCGTCGCCGGCACCGGAGCGGTCGCGTTCGTGGTCGGCGCGCTGGACGGGTCGGCCGCGCTCGCCGGCCCGGCCCTGCTCGCCCTCACGGTCGGCCTGCTGCTCTCCCACCTGACGGTGCCGGTCGCGGCCCGCATCGGCGGCTGGGCGGTGGGCCGGGGACGGATCCGTAGCGGGCTGAGCATCCTGAGCGCGGCCCGGCTGCCGATGACCCGGCGTACGGTCGCGGTCGTCACCGTGGCCACCGCGCTGCTGGTCTTCTCCGCCGACGCGATCGCCGTCGGCGCGCGCAACCGGCAGCTCGCAGCCGAGCAGTACGTCGGAGCGCCGCGGGTGCTCACCGTCAACGGCAACGACCTCCCGGCCGCGCGAGCGGCCGTGGACCAGGTCGATCCCTCGGGCCACAGCGTGACGCCGGTCGTCACGGTCAGGTCACCCGGCGAGGGCGCTCCCACGACACTCGCTGTGGTGCCCGACCAGTTCCGCCGGATCGCGATGCTCGACGTGCCCCATCCGCTGCCGTGGCAGCGGATCGAGCCGCCTGCCGCCAAGCCGGTGCGGATCACCGGCGGGCAGGTCACCGTGCCGGTCGACCTCAGCGGAGCCTCCGGCAAGGTCGGGACGCTCTCGGTCACTCTCTCGCTGGTGTACGCCGACCACAGCAACGGGGTGGCCACGCTGGGCGACCTGGACCCGAAGTCGCTGGCACGCGGACGCTTCACCGCAGCCGTCTCGTGTCGACAAGGCTGTCTGGTCTCCGGGATCGGGCTCAGCGGGCTGCCGGGGGCCCGCGCCCTCGGCACCCTCACGCTGGGCAGGATGACCGTCGCCGGGGGCACGTCGGTGCCGCTGGGGCCACCGGACAACTGGAGCGGCGTCGACGGTTCGGCCGGGCGGATGACGCCGCACTCCGCCGCCGGCGGCGGCCTGCGCATCGACTTCGACACCGAGGGCTCGGAGTCGGTCACCATGCCGCAGCGCTGGTTCCCCACCCGGGTCCCGGCCATCGTCGTGGGCTCCCTTCCACCGACCAGCCACGGCAACGCGTTCGCGCTCACCGGGCTGGACGGCCAGGATCGCGACGCCCTCCGGGTCGCCAGCGCGGCACGCGCACCGTCCGCGCCGCCACACACCGCGGTGGTGAACCTCGACGTCGTCCAACGAGGCAGTGACATCGACATCGACGACAAGATCCAGGTGTGGCTCGGACGCGACGACCCGGCGCTGGTCCATCGCGTCGAATCGGCGCTCGCGGACCACCAGGTGTCGGTGCAGACCAGCGCGTCGGTGACCGACCAGCGCCAGCACTACGACCGGACCGCCGCCGCCTGGGGTCTCGAGCTGGCGGTGATCACCGGAGCGCTCGCCCTGCTGATCGCACTGCTGGTGCTCGTCGTGCTCGCGGTCGCGGGCTGGCGGCTGCGGGCCCGCGACCTCGCCGCGCTGCGGATGAGCGGCCTGCGCGCGGCCGCGGTGCGCACCGTGGCCGCCAGCGAGCAGCTGGTGCCGGTGCTGCTGGCCGTCATCGTCGGCACGGTCTGCGGCCTCGTCGGTGCGGACCTGGCGATGGGCTCGGTCCCGCTGTTCTCCGAGCCTCCGGAGGTGTCGACGCTCGACCTGGCGCTGTCGTGGCCTGCGGTGGCCGTTGCCGCGCTCGCCGGCCTGGTCGTGCTCGCGGTCGGTGGAGCCCTCGCGGGACGGGCGATCGCGGCCCGCGCCGACCTGCAGCGCCTGCGAGGTGCGCCGTGACAGGCCTCGCGATCTCGACCCAGCGCCTGGTGCACATCTATCGCACCGAGGGCCACGACGTCGCGGCCCTGTCCGGCGTCGACCTCGACGTGGCCGCCGGCGAGGTCGTGGGCCTCCTCGGACCGTCGGGAGCCGGCAAGTCGACCCTGCTGAGCCTGCTCGGCGGTCTCTTCCGGCCCAGCGCGGGCAAGATCTTCGTGGGCGCCGACGAGCTCTCCTCGGTCTCCGCGAGCCGGCTCGACGAGCTCCGCGCGGCCCACGTCGCGCTGATGTTGCAGGGAGCCGGGCGCAACCTGCTGCCCTACCTCACTGCTCGCGACAACGTCGCCTTCGCCCAGGACGGGGCCCGGCGAGCCGGTGTCGCCGTACCCGGGGTCGGAGAGGTCCTCGGCCACGTGGGTCTCGACGCCGAGGCCGATCTGCCGCTGGAGCAGCTCACCCCGGGCCACCAGCAGCTCGCCGCGCTCGCGGTGTGCGTCGCGACCGCGCCCGGTGTGCTCCTCGCCGACGAGCCCACCAGCCAGCTCGACCACGAGGCGGCCGACCGGGTCCTGGCGACCATCGGCAGGATCAACCGCGAACTCGGCACCACGGTGGTGCTGGTCACCCACAACCCCGACGTCGCCGCGCGGCTGCCGCGCACGGTCACGATCCGCGACGGCAAGATCGGTGGCGAGGGACGCAGCGGCGAGGAGTACGCCGTGGTGTCCGCGGACGGGTTCCTGCCGCTGCCGGCCCACGCCCTGGCCGACCTGCCACCCGGGACCCTGCTGCGGTTCCACAAGGAGCGCGACGTCTACCAGCTGCTCGTGGAGCAGGCCGGGAACGAGCAGGACCGGAACGAGGAGGATCGGTGAACGGGCCGGTGAACGGGCCAGCGGGCGGTGTGCTCCGCGCCGACGGGCTCGAGGTCCGCTACGGCGACCTGGTGGCGGTGGCGGCACTCGACCTAGTCGTCGCTCCGGGCCAGTTCTTGGCCGTCACCGGGCCCTCGGGCGCCGGGAAGTCGTCACTGCTGTGGGCGCTCGGCGGAGCCCTTCGACCGAGCGCCGGCGGGGTGCGCCTCGCGGACCAGCCGGTCACGGACCGGGCCACTGCCGCTGAGCACGGACTGGTGCTGGTGCCCCAGGGCAACGGGCTGGCGACGTCCCTGACCGCGACCGAGAACGTGCTGGTGCCGCTGCTGGTCCACGGGACCGCACCGGCGGACGCAGCCCGGCGTACTGCCGAGGCGCTGGCGCTGGTCGGACTGGAAGACTCCGGCGGTCACCTCGTCGAGGAGCTGTCCGGAGGCCAGCAGCAGCGCGTCGCACTGGCCCGGGCGTTCGCAGCACGGGCACGGGTGCTGCTCGCGGACGAGCCCACCAGCGACCTCGACGCCGGCAACCGGGTTAAGATGGTCACCGCGCTGCGCGCCGAGGCCGAGCGCGGGTCGATCGTGGTGATGTCCACCCACGACCCCGAGGCCGCTGCCGAGTGCGACGGCGAACTCGCGCTCGACGAGGGGCAGGCGCAGTGGGTACGCCGACTCGACCGGGTGCCGACGGATCGTGCCCCGGGTCATGGTGCCCCGGGTCATGGTGCGCTGGGTCATACCGACGCCTAGCGGGGCGCTGCTAGCGTCCGGCCCATGCGCACAGCCAAGGACTTCTTCGCCCCGCTCGCCGTCGGAGCCCCGGCTCCGCTCCGGGAGATCCCCGCCCGGCCCAGCCGCGCCATCCACTTCTTCGACCCCGGCAACCCGAAGATGGCGGCCAAGGTGCCCGACATGGTCGGCACCGTCGACGTACTGCTCGGCAACCTGGAGGACGCGGTCAAGGCCGAGAACAAGGAGATCGCGCGCGAGGGACTGGTCAGGATCGGCCAGGAGGTCGACTTCGGCCCCACGCAGTTCTGGACCCGGATCAACTCCCTCGACAGCCCGTGGGTGCTCGACGACCTGACCACCCTGGTGCCGGCGATCGGTGACAAGCTCGACGTGATCATGGTCCCCAAGGTGCAAGGCGCCGAGGACATCCACTACGTCGACCGGATCCTCGCCCAGCTGGAGGCCCGCGCGGGACTCGAGAAGCCACTGCTGATCCACGCGATCCTGGAGACCGCCCGGGGCGTGGCCAACATCGAGGAGATCTGCGGCGCGTCGCCCCGGATGCAGGGGCTGTCCCTGGGCCCGGCCGACCTGGCGGCCGACCGGCGGATGAAGACCACCCGGGTCGGCGGCCCGCACCCCGGCTACCTGGTCCGCCAGGACGCCCCGCGCACCGAGGATGGCTTCGCCTACGACGCGGAGCGGACGACGTACCAGCAGGACCTCTACCACTACACGATCGCCCGGATGGTCGACGCCTGCGCGATGCACGGCATCTACCCGTACTGGGGACCCTTCGGCGATATCAAGGACACCGTCGCGTGCGAGGACCAGTTCCGCAACGCGTTCCTGCTCGGCTGCGTCGGCGCCTGGTCGCTGCACCCGGCGCAGATCAAGATCGCCAACAAGGTCTTCTCCCCCAGCGTCGAGGACGTCACCCACGCCCGCCGGGTGATCGCGGCGATGGGCGACGGCACCGGCGCCGTGATGATCGACGGCAAGATGGAGGACGACGCGTCGGTCAAGCAGTGCCAGGTGATGGTGCAGCTGGCCGAGGAGCTCGCCGCCATCGACCCCGAGCTGAAGAAGCAGTACGACGCCATCCAGATCGACGCCTGAGGACCCGATGACCGACTTCACCCCGCTGCGCTCCGTCCTCTACATGCCGTCCTCCAACGCCAAGGCGCTGGAGAAGGCCAAGACCCTTCCGATCGACGGCGTCATCTTCGACCTCGAGGACGCCGTCGCCCCGGACGCCAAGCCGGCCGCCCGCGAGGCCGCCGCCGCTGCGGCCGCCTCGGGTGAGTACGGCCAGCGCACGCTGACCATCCGGGTCAACGGCATCGGCACCGCCTGGCACGACGACGACCTGACCGCTGCCGCGCAGGCCGGGCCGGACGGCGTCGTGGTGCCCAAGGTGAACACGGCCGACGAGGTGCGCGCACTGGTGGACGCGCTCGAGAGGGCCGGCGCCCCGGACCACACCCGACTGTGGGCCATGGTCGAGACACCCGAGGCGATCTTCAACGTCCGCGAGATCGCGGCCGCGTCCGACCGGCTCGCCGTGCTGGTGATGGGCACCAATGACCTGGTCAAGGAGCTCTACGCCGAGCACGTGCCCGGCCGCGCTCCCCTGCTGACCTCGTTGTCCCTGGCCGTCCTGGCCGCTCGCGCCGCCGGGGTGGCGATCCTCGACGGCGTGCACAACAACGTCAAGGACGCCGACGGCTTCCTCGCCGAGTGCCAGCAGGGCCGGGAGATGGGCTTCGACGGCAAGACACTGATCCACCCGGGCCAGGTCGAGGCCGCCAACCGGGCCTTCGCGCCCTCGGAGCAGGCCGTCGAGGAGGCGCGCGGCATCATCCAGGCCTGGGAGCACGGCCAGGGCTCCGGCGTGGTCACCTACAACGGCAGGATGATCGAGAACCTCCATGTCGAGACCGCGCAACGCACCCTCACGCTGCACGACGCGATCACGGCGCTGGGCTGATCCAGTGCGACGGGCTGCGATCGCTGCCGGTGCGCTGGCGCTGGCCTGGGGGCTCAGCGGCTGTGCCGGATCCACACCGACCGGATCGGTGGAGACCCCGATCACCCCGTCGGCCTCGGTGAGCACGCCGACCCCCAGCCCCACGCCCTCGGCGTCGGCCTCGGTGAGCCCCTCACCCGCCGTCACGCCGTCGTCCACACCCACGGCGCCTTCGCCGACTGCGTCCACCTCGGCGACGGCGTCGGGCGAGATCAACCTGAGCGGCAAGCATCTGGCCGGGGTGCTCAGCCCGTCCGGCGGCATCGCCTGCCTGTTCACCGACCTGCCTCGACCCGCGGTCCGCTGCGACGTCCAGGGGGCGCACTGGCAGGGCATCCCGCCCCGCCCCAAGCGCTGCGAGGGCGGGTACGGCGACTCCGTCGAGCTCGGCGCGGACAAGCCGTCGCTGCAGTGCCACAGCGACACCGTGTTCGGTGCGCCGGACCAGCCCACACTGGCGTACGGCGCGACGGCCGTCTACCACCGGCTGCGCTGCGAGTCCGCGCGTACCGGCATCACCTGCCGGAACGCGGCCGGCCACGGGTTCAGCGTGTCGCGAGAGGCCGTCGGGCTGTTCTGACCGCCGCTCGGTCAGCCCGCCCGCACGAGCAGTTGGCGGTGGTACTCGCGGACGAGATGCCGTCCCACCAGTGCGGGATCGCCGTCGAGCACCCGCTGCCGAGCCAGCCGGACGATCTGCCAGCCCGCGGCCGTGAGCGCCGCGCCGCCCGGTCCTGGCTCGTCGAGGACCACCGCGAACAGCTGGTCGGGTGCCGCCAGGGCGAGCCGCACCGGGCCGGCTCCCCGGTCCGCCTCGAGCCCGGGCACCGGGGTCGGCAGCCCGGCCTCGAGCCAGTACAGCCGTAGGGCGCTCTCCGCCGGGTTCGCCGACCGGCCATCGGCGATCGCGACGAGCCGGCGCAGCTGGCGCTGCCCGGCGAGGCGAGCCTGGCGCGGAAGCTCGCAGACCAGTTCGGTGTGGGTGCACGCGCCGTGCCGCAGCACCTCATCGAGCACCGCCAACGCCCGGCCCGGGGGCAGGATCCGAGCAAGGTCGCAGGCGGTGCGCAACGGGGTGGTGACCCAGACCCCCGCGACCCTCGCCGTGTCGCACGCGGACAGCGACCTTCGGGCTGCGAACGGCCCGACCCGGTGCCGGCGGCCGACCACATCGAGTGTGCCCGGCACGGCACCGATCGTGGCCAGACCGTGCAGCCACGCCGCAGTCCGATCGACCGCCACGCAATCGGGGCCCACCAGCAGGGCCAGCGCCTGACCGCGCAGGACCACGGTGTCCTGCAGGTGCGCACCGACGTACACCCCGCGCAGCATCCGGCGCAGCACCCCGTGCCGGAGCATCCGCTCGAGGCCAGCACGTCGTACGCCGACGGCCTCGGCCATCGACCGCGTGAACGGTCCGTCGAGCAGCGGTGCCGGCAGGTCGAGCGTCAGGAAGTCAGCCATCCTCCGGGTCTACCCGACGGGCGCTCGCCTCGGACCTCAATCCACAGGCCGGATCTCCGGACTCGCCAGCGTGGCCCGGATCGCAGGCGCCATCATCGCGACCACGTCGTCCAGGGGCAGCGAGGACACCGGCTCGACCTCGAGGACGTAGCGCATCATCGCCAGCCCGATCAGTTGGGAGGCAACCAGCTCCATGCGCGTCGCCGAGGTCTGTAGGCCCGAGACCCGCGCGACCGGGCTGAGCACCGTGCGGTTCAGCATCGTGTAGAAGCGACCGCCCGCGCCGCCGCCCGCGTCCTGGCCCGAGACCGACCCCCTGACCAACCGGAGCACCGTGGACCTGGTCCGCGGGCTCTCGCACAACCTCAGGAAGCGGCGCAGCAGCCGCTCGGCGAAGTCGTTCGACGCGTCGGCCCCGTCGGTCGGCTCGGGTACGGCGGCGGCACCATCGGCCGCCCCGACCACCCACGGCGCATCGGGCCACATGGAGGTCAGCGTAGTGAGAGAGCGTCGTGCTACTCGGCCGGACCGTCCTGCGGGCGCGAGTAGCTGCCCCGGAAGAACAGCAGGGGGTGCGGTGCCTCGGTGGTGGCGAGGTCCTGCACCTGGCCGACGACGATGAAGTGATCGCCCGCCTCGTGCACGGTCTGGATGGTGCAGTCGACGTACCCGAGCGTGCCTTCCAGCAGCGGCGAGCCGGTCGCCGAGGACGGGGTCCAGCTCACCGAGGCGAACTTGTCGACGCCCTTGGCGGCCATCAGGTTCGAGACCTGCGCCTGGTCGTGCGCGAGCAGGTTCACACAGAACTTCCCGGACCGCTGGATCCGGGGCCAGGCCCTGGACGTCTTGGCCGGGCAGAACAGCACCAACGGAGGGGTGAGGGACACGCTGGAGAACGACTGGCAGGTCATCCCGACCGGTTCTCCGTCGCTCATCGACGTGACCACCGTGACGCCGGTGGCGAACCGACCGAGCACGTCGCGGAACCGGCGGGCCGCGGCGACGGCCTCGGGGTCGTCGGACGGGACCGGGGTGTCCTCCCCAGGGCGCAGTTCGAAGTCGAAGTCGCCCAGCCAGGACTCGATCAGGGCCTGGCTAGGCCAGTGCGCGGCCGCGTCCGGATCCATCCCCTCGGGCACCTCGGTCATACGGGCCATTGTGCCGATCAGCCTCCGGCACCGAAGTTGTGCCCCCAGTAGGAGACGGCGGTCGACTCCCGTGCCACCCACCGGGCGTCGTCCACGGTGAGCCCCTCACAGCCGAACTCGACATCGAAGCCGCCGGGCGACCTGACGTAGAACGACACCATCTCGTCGTTCATATGCCGGCCGAGGGTGGCCGACAGCGGGGCCTTGTGCCTCCGCACCCGCTCCAGCGCCCGGCCGACGTCGTCGAGCTTCTCCACCTCGAGCATGACGTGCACGCATCTGCTCGGGTTGGCCATCGGGAGGAAGGCCAGGCTGTGGTGCCGTGGGTTGACCCCGAGGAAGCGCAACCAGACTTTCGAGCCCGGCTCCTTGCCGACGAACTCGCCCGGCATGCTCATCGAGTCGCGCAGCCGGAAGCCGAGCACCTCGGTGTAGAAGCGCAGCGCCTCCACGTCATCGGTGACCGGCAGCACGATGTGGCCCATCCCCTGCTCGCCGGTGACGAAGCGGGCGCCGTACGGCGTGACCAGCGGCCGGGACTCGTAGCTGATCCCGTGGAAGAGCTCGAACACGTTGTCCCACGGGTCGCTGAACCTCACCAGCTCCTGGACCCGGCGGTCCGCGAGCTCGGCAGCGGTGCCCTCATCGAACGCGACCCCCGCCTTCTGCAGGTGCTCCCGGGCGTCCTGCAGCGCCCGGTGGTCGGCCAGCTCCCACCCCGTGGCGGCGAGCTGGTCGACGTCCGCCCGGACCACCACGAGTCGTGCCGAGACCTGGTCGATCCGGTAGTAGAGGTGCTCGGGGTCCGGCCCGCGCGCCGCTGCCAGGCCGAGCACCTTCTCGGCGAACGTCCGCCATTGGTCCAGGTCGGTGCTCGCGACCCGGATGTAGCCCATGGACTTCACGTCGATCGTCATGATCTGCTCCCGACCTCGTTGCCGCGCTCCACATGCCGGCCCAGGAACGCCGTGCAGACCTCGAGGAACTCGTCGGCTGCCTCGATCTGCGCCCAGTGGCCACAGTTGCCGAAGACGTGCAGCTGGGCCCTGGGGATCAGCTTCAACGCGACCATCGCGCCATCGAGGGGGTTGACCCGGTCCTCACGCCCCCAGGTGAGCAGGGTGTGCTTGCGCAGCCGGTGCGCCTCGCGCCAGAGCATGCCGTCCTCGGCAGTGGCGGGGTTCCAGAAGCTCATCCCCATCGACCGCATCGCCTCCTGCGCGCCGGGGGCGGTGGCGTCGGCGAACCGCTCCTCGACGAGCTCATCGGTGACAAGGTCCTTGTTGACCACCATCGTGGAGATGAAGGCGCGCAGCTTCTCCCTGGTCGGGTCCGCGCCGAAGTCCATCAACCGCTGGACGCCCTCGGTCGGGTCGGCGTGGAAGAGGTTCAGCGACAGACCCCCGGGGCCCATCAGGACCAGGCGCCCGACCCGATCGGGATGGGTCAGCGCCAGCCGCATCGCCGTACCGCCTCCCAGGCTGTTGCCCAGCAGGTGCACCCTCTCGAGGCCGACCTGGTCGAGCAGGGCGACGACGTACTCGGCCGAGAAGCGGTAGTAGTTGCCCTGCACGGCCGGCTTGTCGGAGCCTCCGAACCCGGGCTGGTCGACCATCACGGTGTGCATCCGCTCGGCGAACCCGGGAAGCGCGGGCCCGAAGTTCGACCAGGACGAGGCGCCCGGCCCTCCGCCGTGCAGCATCACCAGCGGCAGCCCGGCACCCGAGCCTGTCCCGGCCTCGTAGTAGGCGAGCGTGATCTCTCCGTGCTCGGTCTTGACCGTCGCGGCGCGCTGGACATCCTCCTTGCGCATCAGTACATACCCGGCTCGATCTTGTGCCCGAACTCGAGGTCGCCGTACATCTTCAGCGCGCGCTCGGGGTCGTTGGCGGCATGCACCCGACCGGCGTGGGCGTCGCGCCAGGCGCGCTGGAGATAGGTGCCCTCGGCCAGCGCCCGACCGCCCGAGGCCTCGAACAGCTCATCGATCGCATCGATCGCGCGCTGGGTGCCGATGACCTGGTCCCGGCGCACCCGCAGCCTCAGCGAGAGCGGGATCTGCTCCCCCTTGGCGACCAGGGCCTGCTCCTCCCTCAGGTTGTTCATCAGCAGTGCCCAGGCTGCGTCGATCTCCGAGCCGGCCCGCGCGATCCGGACCGCGGCGAAGGGGTCCGACGACGCCTTCTCGCCGAGGTACGCCGCACGGACCCGCTTCTGCTGCATCTCCACGTGCTCGCGGTAGGCGCCGGTCGCCATCCCGATGATCGGGCTGGTGATCGTGCTCGTGAACAGGCTGTGGAACGGCAGTCGATAGAGCTCAGAATCGTTGACGGCCTGGCCCGGGCCGAAGCAGCGCCCGGTGTCGCTCATCGACAGCGTGAACGCGTCGGGGACGAAGGTGTCGCTCACGACGATGTCGTTCGAGCCGGTCCCGCGCAGACCCACGACGTTCCAGACGTCGACGATCTCGTACTGCGCGCGCGGCACCAGGAAGGTCTTGAAGTCCACGACGCTGCCCTCGCCGTTGAACACCAGCCCGCCCAGGAGCACCCAGGTCGCGTGGGCCGAGCCCGAGGAGAACGACCACTTGCCGGACAGCCGGTAGCCACCGTCGGCGACCACGGCCTTGCCGGTGGGCGCGTACGACGAGCTCAGCCGGGTGGTCGGGTCCGTTCCCCAGACCGCCTGTTGGGCCTCGTCGTCGAAGAGCGCCACCTGCCACGGGTGCACGCCGAGGACGCTGGAGATCCACCCGGTGGAGCCGTCCGCCGAGGCGATCTCGCGGACCGCGGTGAAGAAGTCGACGGGGTCGGCCTCGAGCCCGCCGTACCGCTGCGGCTGCAGCATCCGGAAGAAGCCGGTCTCCTCCAGTGCCTTGACCGACGACTCGGGAACCTGACGCAGGTTCTCGGCCTCGTCCGCACGGTCCCGGAACATGGGCAACAGGTCCCGCACACCGTCGAGGACTTCCTGGGTCATCGGCTTCTCCTTCTCGTTGGTCTCCCCACCCGTCAATACTAGAACACGTTCTCGTTTTGGTCGAGAAGGCGCGAGGGTCCGGGACTTTTCCCAGGTTCAGAACCCAGGAGTCACCTTCACCCAGGAGAGTCGGTGTGTGAAGGACGACCTTGCTGGGTGAAGTACGGCGGACCAGCGCGCTCACCGGCCCCCCGACAGCGGACCCTCCTACGATCGGTTCATGCAGAGAATCGCCGACGCCTCCGCCAGCGCCGCGGAGAGCGCTCGCCGTCCCCACGTCATCGTCCTGGCCGGTGCCACCGGCGACCTGGCCCGACGAAAGCTGCTGCCGGGGCTCTTCCGCCTGGAGCAGGCCGGTCTCACCGACCGCTGCCGGATGGTCGGCACATCGTTGGAGGACCTCGATGACCAGCAGTTCGCCGACTTCGCCCGAAAGGCCTGCGAGGAGTTCGTCGACGGGCCGCTCGACGAAGCCACCTGGCAGCGATTCGCCGCCAGCATCAACTACGTCGCTCAGGGGCGCGGCCCCGCGGCCCTGGCCGAGGCGGTGCGCGCGGCCCAGGGACGGTTGTCCACGGAGGGGACCGAGGTCGGGCTGCTGCACTACCTGAGCGTCCCCCCGGCGGCGGCGCTGGCCGTCGTACGCACCCTCCACGATGCCGACCTCGTCAGTGGCGCCCGAATCGTCATGGAGAAGCCGTTCGGCACCGACCTCGACTCGGCCGTCGAGCTGAACCGGCGACTGCACGAGGTCTTCGACGAGGACCAGATCTTCCGGATCGACCACTTCCTGGGCAAAGAGGCCGCCCAGAACATCCTCGCGTTCCGTTTCGCCAACGGGCTGTTCGAACCGATCTGGAACCGGCAGTTCATCGACCATGTCCAGATCGATGTGCCCGAGGTCCTCGACGTCGCGGACCGAGCGCGCTTCTACGAGGGCACCGGGGCCTACAAGGACATGGTGGTCACCCATCTGTTCCAAGTCCTCGCGTTCATGGCCATGGAGCCGCCGACCTCGCTCGCGCCGGACCCGATCGGGCTGGAGAAGCTCAAGGTCTTCCGCTCGCTGCGCCCGATCGATCCGGCGAACGTCGTCCGCGGCCAGTACGCCGGGTACCGCGACCTGCCCGACGTGGCCGAGGACTCCGAGGTCGAGACGTTCGTCGCTCTGAAGGTCGAGATCGACAACTGGCGTTGGGCTGGGGTGCCGTTCTACCTGCGCACCGGCAAGCAACTGGCCGAGGGCGCCCGGATCATCTCGATCGCGTTCAAGGAGCCGCCCCGCAGCATGTTCCCAGCCGGCTCCGGCATCGGCACCCAAGGCCCCGACCACCTGACCTTCGACCTGGCCGACCAGTCCCGGATGTCCCTCTCGTTCTACGGCAAGAAGCCCGGCCCGGGGATGAAGCTGGACAAGCTGTCGATGCAGTTCGCCATGCACGACACCCGCGATGCCGAGCTCGCACTGGAGGCCTACGAGCGGCTGATCCTCGACGCGATGAAGGGCGACCACACCCTGTTCACCGCCGCCGAGGGGATCGAGCAGCTCTGGGACCTCTCCCGGCCGCTGCTTGCCGACCCGCCGCCGGTCCGCATCTACCCGGCCGGGTCCTGGGGCCCGAACGCGATCCACCAGCTGATCGCGCCGAACGCCTGGCGGCTGCCCTTCGAGCGCAGCTGGCGCCGGCCGAACCGGACCGCGGAGTGAGCGACCCGCTGGTCGAGAGACTCCGAGCCGGCGGCTGCGTCTTCGCCGAGGACGAGGCCCGGCTGCTCCGGGCCGCCGCGTCCGGCGACGAGCTGGACGCGCTGGTGCAACGCCGCCTCGCCGGCGAGCCCCTCGAGCACCTCCTGGGGTACGTCGACTTCTTCGACCGGCGCTACCGGCTGAGCCCGGGCGTCTTCATCCCGCGTCAGCGCAGCCGGCTCCTGGTCAGCACGGCAGCCGGCATCGGCGGCTCCACCGTCCTCGACCTTTGCTGCGGCTGCGGCGCGATCGGCCTCGCCGTACGCGACCGGCTGGACCCGGCCACCGAGCTGGTGGCCGCCGACCTCGACCCGGACGCCGTCGAGTGCGCCCGCCTCAACGGTGTCACGGAGGCCTTCATCGGGGACCTGTTCGACCCGGTCCCGCTGGCCCTGCGTGGGAGGGTGGACCTGCTGCTGGCGAACACGCCGTACGTTCCGAGTGCCGCAGTCGCCGACATGCCGGCCGAGTCCCGCGACCACGAGCCGCGCATCGCCGTCGACGGCGGACCGGACGGCATGGACGTGCAGAGGCGGGTGCTGGCCGAGGCGCCGTACTGGCTCTCCGACGGTGGGCACCTGCTCACCGAGACCAGCCACGGTCAGGCCGACACGCTGGCCGGGCTGGCGAGAGCCGTGGGTCTCGATGCGTGGGTGGTCCGCGACGACGAGCTCGGCGCGACGGTGCTGGTGGCGCGGCGTCGAGAATGATGCCGGTGGCCGGGCCGCGTGTGATGGGCTGATCTCGGCTCGCGAGCATCACCGATCTGCTTCCCGCAGATCCGCCGACAGCAGCACGCCCTGTGCGACCCGCCCTCCGCGGCGCACAGTGGAGCGCATGACAGTCACCACGCCCTCGCGCACACCCATCGACGACGAGCTCACCCAACGGCTGATGGCACAACGGATCCTGGTGCTGGGCAGCGTCCTCGAGGAGGGCGACGGGAACCGCATCTGCACCCAGCTGCTGCTGCTCTCAGCCGAGGACCCGCGCCGCGACATCAGTCTCTGGATCAACTCCCCCGGTGGCTCGGTCCCGGCCATGCTCGCCATCCACGACGTGATGCGCCTGGTCCCCAACGACGTCAGCACGCTCGCGATGGGGCTCGCGTGCAGCGCCGGACAGTTCCTGCTCTCCGCCGGTACGCCGGGCAAGCGCTACGCACTCCCCCACGCCCGGATCCTGCTCCACCAAGGGTCGGCGGGCTTCAGCGGCACCGCGATGGACATCGAGATCCAGGCGGACGACCTGCGGCACACCCGCGACGTGGTGCTCGGCCTCATCGCCGACCACACCGGCCAGCCGCTCGACGTGATCGAGCGCGACTCCCGGCGAGACCGCTGGTTCACCGCTGAGCAGGCCCGGGACTACGGCTTCGTGGACCGGGTCATCGAGTCGCTGGACGACATCGCACCGACGCCGACGCGCCCCGTCGGCCTGGGCGGTGCGGCACGATGAGCAGCTACCCCATTCCCTACGTCACCACCCGGACGCCGCGGGGAGAGCGCACCGTCGACCTGTTCAGCCGACTGCTGGAGGATCGGATCGTCTACCTCGGCACCGAGCTCGACGACGGGGTGGCGAATGTGCTGATCGGCCAGCTGCTGCACCTGGAGTCGGAGAGCCCCGACCTGCCGATCAGCCTCTACGTGAACTCGCCGGGCGGATCGATCTCCGCGATGCTCGCCGTCTACGACGCGATGCAGTTCGTCCGCGCTCCGGTCGAGACCACCTGCGTGGGCCAGGCCGCGTGGACCGCCGCGGTCCTCCTCGCCGGCGGCGCGCCCGGGCGCCGAACGATCCTGCCCCACGGCCGGGTGGTGCTGCATCAGCCTGCTGCCCAGGGCCGCGGCACGATCCCGGACCTGATCCTCGAGGCCGAGGAGGTGGCGCGGGTGCGCACCTTGCTCGAGGAGGTGCTCGCCCGGCACACCGGCCGCACGCCCGCGCAGGTCCGTGCCGACACCGAGCGCGACCTCGTGCTCACCGCCGACGCCGCGGTGGACTACGGCTTGGTCGACCAGGTGCTCGCGCCGCGGGACCTCACGCCGCCAGGCAGAGTGGACCCGTCGGCCGTGACGCGGCACCGCTCCGGGGAGCCGCGCTGATGTCCCGGCTGAGCCCGCGCACGGAGGTGCCCAGGGCGCCGGTGATCGCGGACAGGATCTCCGAGGAGGGGTCCTTGAGCCCGCGCTCGACCTCCGAGAGGTACTGCGTCGAGACGCCGGCTCGTCCTGCGACGTCGACCAGCCGCTCCCCGCGCCCGAGCCGCCGCTCCCGGAGGCGGTCGCCGACGAGCTCGCGCCACAGCGGCTCGGCCTCCGGCACGGCCGGTTCGGAACGTTCGAACGGGAGCAGGTCGCCCATGGGGGCCACGGTACGCCGTACCCCGTACCGGGACGCGCCCGTTCCGCCGAGAGCAGAACGGGAGAACACGACTTGAGCAGATCTTGAGCAAACGCTGACCGGCACCGAACCGGCAGCCAAGGTTGGTGTCGCAGGCTGTCGTTCGTGAGCAGCGAGACCACCCATCGGAAGGACTCGGCGTACGTGCTCCGCGACCTCGCCGGGCGCGACTCCGAGGTGCCCGCTGACGACTTCCTCTCCGGGATCGAGAACCCTCCGACCCATCGGCCGATGATCGGCTGCATCATCCCGGCGTACAACGAGGCCGACAGCATCGCCTCGGTCCTCGACTCGCTGCTGATGCAGACCCGGCCGCCGGACGTCATCCACGTCGTGGTCAACAACAGCTCCGACGAGACCGTCGAGGTCGCCGGCCACTATGCGGGGCTGCACAGCCGGTGGAACCACGGCCAGGAGGAGTTCACCGAGATCTTCGTCCACGACATCGGCGAGAACCCCGACAAGAAGGTCGGTGCGCTCAACTACGGCTTCGCCATGGTCGAGAGCTACGACTACCTGCTCGGCGTGGACGGCGACACGACGGCCGATCCGCACGCGATCAAGTGGCTGGTCGACGAGATGGAGAGCGATGACCGGATCGGCGGCATCTCGGCGATCTACTCCATCGACGACACCGCGGTCCGAGGACCGATCTCGGCGTTTCTGATCGCCGGGCAGCGCGCCCAGTTCTCGGCGTTCAACATGCAGAACCTGCTCCGCGGGCGCAACATGGCCGTCCTCGGCGGCCAGTTCTCGATCTTCTCCACCGCGGCGCTTCGCCGCGTGATGGAGGAGTCACACCAGCGCAGCCCCTGGGTGCGCGACAGCGAGGTCGAGGACTCGCTGCTGTCGCTGCAGATCAAGAGCGCGGGCTACCTCACCAAGATCAGCGCGCACGCCCGGGCCAACGTCGGCGGCATGCAGACGGTGCGCTCGCTGGACGCGCAGCAGGTCAAGTGGAACTACGGCGCGATCGAGCTGATGTGGCCCGGTCAGCGGGGCGACACCAAGGGGCAGCCGCTCCACCCGAACCTGCGACTGCGCTGGTTCGAGCACCTCTCGATGCTCACCAACCTGTTCACCCGGATCACCTTCGCGGTGCTGCTCTCCGCCTCGCTGACCATCCATGCGTATGTCTTCTACTGGTGGTGGCTGGCACCCACAGTGGTCGCGACGCTGCTGAACGGCCGGGTGGCGCACTCGATGCGGAACGCGAACCTCAAGGACTACCTGTTCGCGCTGAGCTTCGTCGGCGCGGAGGTCTACATGTGGATCCGGCTGGGCCACTTCGTGCGGGCGTGGACCAAGTTCGCCTCCCGTTCGCAGACCGACAACTGGGCGGCTCAGGCCCGAGCCGAGCGCGGTGCGGGGCACGGGTACCTCATCCCGGTCTTCGGGCTGCTCGTGCTGTTCGGCGGGCTGTTCGAGGTGTGGACGCGGCTGCCCATCGGGATCCAGTCCGACAGTCTCGCGGTGGGGTGGCCGATCCTGGGCATCGTCACCGCCGTCCAGACCGCCTTCATGACCCTGAAGGTGCTCCGTCCCTACCGTGGATACAAGGTGTGATTCCGGTGATGAAGCGACCCCCCCTGCTCGCGACCGCAGTCGTTGCCGTCGTCACCTCGCTCGGGGTGCTCAGCGGCTGCTCCCTGCCCGGGACCACCCCGGTGGGGTCCGCCGGCGCCACGCACAAGGTGGTCGACCCCGAGCGGGCCTTCCCGTCCGAGTTCACCGCGGACGGAACCTTCCAGTCCCACATCAACATCGGCAACGTCGACTTCGTCTACACCCTCTGGCCGACCAAGGCCACGCCGCGCACCCATGAGTGGTTCGCCCGGGGCCGCAAGCACTTCTCGCTGTCCCTGACCGCCTACGACCTCGACCGCGGCCTCCGGGACAAGTTCGCCACCAAGCGGATGGTCTACCTGCAGGACATCAGCGTGACCTCATCGACCCGGCGCCCCCATGGTCGCTCCCAGTCGCCGTACCACCTCGACACCCAGGCCTGGCGGGTCACCTTCGACCCCGAGCCTGTGCGGACCGTGCACGGCATGCTGATCACCTCCCCCAAGGGTGCCTTCGACCTGCGCAACCAGACCATCCACCCCGTCGCGGTCGGCACCGTGGGCATGGTGCTGACCTTCCGTGCCACCGTGATGATCGAGCGTTCACCGGGCTCGGCCGCCTACACGCGGCGAGTGGTGCGCCAACGGGTGCCAATCACGATCTTCCCGGGCAAGCAACGGACCCGGTCCGCGCCGATCCCCATCGACGCGAACTGAGCGCGTCCGGTCGGCTCAGACGCTGGTCAGCCGGTAACCGACGCCGCGGACGGTCTCGATCCACCGCGGCGTCGAGCTGTCGTCACCGATCTTGCGGCGCAGGTTGGCCATGTGCACCTCGATCGCGCGCTTGTCGGCATCGGTGACGTAGTAGTGCGTCACGTAGGACTCGCCGCGCAGGCTCAGCACCAGATCGGCCTTGCTGCGCACGCGTCGACCGGACCGGAGCAGAGCGGCCAACAGCTCGAACTCACTCGGCGTCAGCTCCACCACGGCACCATCGACGTGCACGATGTGGGCCTCGACGTCCATCTCGATCCCGTCGTGCCGCAGCGGAGCGACCTCCTCGTGCACGTCCGGATGCGTCGCGGGCTGCGTCCCCGGCTCTCCCGGCGCCTCGACGGTGCGGACGACGGGCGGCGAGGACTGCTGCGCTGGCACGTGCTGGACCGGCGGCTGAGCAGGGGCCGGGGCCTGGGTCGGCGCAGGGACCGGATCAGCGGCCACGACCGGCTCGGCGCCGTACCCGTAGCGACGCACGAAGCTCTCCACCCGCGCGCGCAGCTCGCGCGGACGGAACGGCTTGACCAGGTAGTCGTCCGCACCGGCCCCGAGGCCCTGGACGACATCGATCTCGTCATCGAGCGCGGTGAGCATGATGATGTACGTCGTGCTGATCTCGCGGATCAGCTGCGCCGCGGTGAACCCGTCCATCCCGGGCATGCTGACGTCCAGGGTGGTCAGCATGGGCTGGTGGTGCCGGACGGCCTCGACGGCGTCCTTGCCGTTGGACACGCTGACGGTCTCGAACCCACATTGGATCAGGACGCGCTCGACCAGGCTCCTGATGTCGGGCTCGTCGTCGACGATGACGGCGACACGTCTGCTCTCGGACACCGGGCGATCGTAACGGTCATCCTCGCGCGAGACCTGCGCTTTGAGGACCTGCAGGGCGGCGTCCATCACCAGCCTGCATTCCGGGCCAGTGCCAGCGCGCGCTTCGTCCACCAGGTGCCCGCGGGCGGCCCACCGTTGCAGGTGCCGTCGCTCTCGCCCGGCGGCTTCACCCAGAGGTCGGCGTCCAGGCCGCTGCGACCGTGAGCCGCGTGCGGCACGACACCGAGCGCCCGTCCGGTGGGGTTGCACCACTGGCCGTTGCTGCCGGCACCCGCACGCCCGCTGTCGACCACGTAGTGGCCTCCCACGATCCCCCTGATCGTCCGGGCGTACCGAGTCTCGTTGCGGACCCGGTCGTATCCTGCGACGTTCACCGAGAACCCGCGTGCGTGGCCGAGACCCGCCCGACGGAGCAGCCCGGCCATGGTCCTGGCGGGCAGCCAGTTCGCGTGACCGGCATCCAGGTAGACCGGGGTCCGCGTCGCGGCGAAGGCCTCCACCGCGTGGGACAGCAGCCGCTCACGCTGCCCGACCAGGTGGCAGCCGGGCGCGGTGGCCAGGGCGTCGGGCTCAAGGACCACGGCCGCGCCTCCCCCACGCGTTGCGGCGGCGATCTCGGCGACCCAGGCGCGGTACGCCGCCGGGGTGAGCCCGCCGGCCGACTCCCCAGCGGCGCAGTCCCGTGCGGGAATGCCGTACACGACCAGCAGGACGACCTTGCCCGCCTTCGCGGCGTCCGTGACGAGCCTGGTCACCCGCGGCCCGACGGCACCCGGAGGATCGGCCTCGGGAGTGAGCCAGACTCCGGTCGGCACCGCCGCCAGCCGGGCGAGCCGACGGTGCCGGGCCCCGGTCGAGGAGCCGACGGCGGCCGTAGCTGCGGAATCCGGCACGACGAGCAGCCGGTGGCCCCGGAACGGGTTGCCGCGATGCAGGGTCGTCGCGGACATCAGCCGGGCCGAGCCGGGCTCGGGAACGGGTGCCGGTGTCGGTGTCGGTGTCGGTGTCGGTGTCGGTGTCGGTGTCGGGGTGGCCTTGCACTGGGCCGGCATCCCGGCCGTGACCCGGTGGGGCAACCTGATCTGGCCCAGCGCGGTGTCCCGACCGGTCACCACCCTGAACGGCCCCGCGGTGGCGCGGGTGTACTCGCAGTAGGCCTTGGCCTGCATCCAGCCGCCCGACGACGGGTCCGGGTTCACCACGGCCGTCATCCCCGGTTGGCTGGTCAGCTGGCCGCCGAGCCGGAACCGGCCGTCCTTCGCGGTGGTGGCCCCACCGACCTGGTGACCGTTGCGGTCGTAGAGCACGACCTGTGCCTTGGCCAGCGGGTACGACCGGTCCAGCCCGTCGACCACGGTCCCGCTCACGGTGGCGCCGTGGCGGGTGAATCGGAAACTGCCGAAGGCGACGCCGCCGGCCCGCACCCGTGCCCCGTGCACCGGTCCTCTCGCGCCCAGGAAGTCACCGGCGCCGTCAGCGATCAGCCGGTAGTGACCTGGGAAGAGTGCCGGGAACGTCACCGAGCCGTGGGCGGACCGCGCGCTCCAGAACTGTCCGGTGCGCTTGCTCACCACGGTCACGCTGGTCGGCTTGCGGAGCGGCTCGCGGCCGCCGTACAGGTCGATCAGCATCCGGCCGGCGCGCACCTTCAGGTTGATCGACGTGTTCACGATGTGCTTGCGGGAGAGGTGGGGCACCCACAGGCTCTTGCCGACCCAGCTGCGCCGGTGGTCGTAGGTGAAGACGGAGTAGCTGCCGTCGGGGAGTCCACCGATCGCGAACTGGCCCTTGCCGTTGGCCACCGTCTGGAAGGACTGCCCGTCGGTGCGGGCGGCGATCAGCTTGGCGTGTCCCCCCGGAGTGCCGTGGGTCCGGACCGTCCCGGTGATCGCCGCCCCACGGTGCATCCGCACGTTGCGCACCGTGGTGTGCCCCGCCCGGACCACGACCCGCGCGTCGGCGGGGGCGAACCGGGTGATGTCGTAGGTGGGGCGGCGATCCACGAACTGCAGCCGGTAGCGACCGGGAGGGAGTCGCAACGAGTACAGCCCGTAGGCACGGCGAGAGCCGAGATACTCCCAACGGTCGGTGAACCACATCATCCGGACGCGCGGACTACTGACCTTGCCGCTGAGGATCGCGCCACGGACGACGCCGGTCGGGTGCTGCATGACCGTCGCCGAGGCCGAGACGTGCCCGAGGGCGCCCACGACCGCGCCGGTGGCGAGCAGCACACCGACGAGCAGGACGCGGGAGAGCCTCGAGAGCACACCCGGAGCCTAGGAAGGCTCTCGGCTGCTCCGGCTCAAGAGACGCTCAGGATTGGGTCAAGATTCCGAGCCCGGCTGATACTTCATCAGCACGCAGAATTCGTTCCCCTCCGGGTCGGCGAGCACCGCCCAGCCCCGGTCCGGCTCGCGCCGGTCGTCGTACATCGTGGCGCCGAGGCCGAGGATCCGCTCGACCTCCTCGTCACGACTGCGGTCGGTGGGCCGCAGGCAGATGTGCATGCGGTTCTTCACCGTCTTGGACTCGGGGACTCTCAGGAAGAGGAGGTAGCGGTCGTCGGGGCCGACCAGGCCGCACTCCTCGTCGTCGGGCTTCATCTCCCAGCTGTCGTCGACCCGGAAGTCCTCCAGGACCTGTGCCCACCACATCGTCTGGGCGTACGGGTCGTGGGCGTCGATGCAGAAGTTGGATGCGCGAGATGCCATGTGCCCACCGTGGCAGGCAGCCTGACGGGGCGCCAGTCGGTTTTCCCCTGACCCGGGGGGTGAGCCAGCCCGGTCAGCTCCCTTGCTCCGCCTTCAGCTGCAGGGCGATGTCGATGAGCTGGTCCTCCTGGCCACCGATCAGCTTGCGCTGGCCGGCGATCTCGAGGATCTTCGCGCCGGACACGCCGTACCGCTCCGCTGCGTTGCCCGCGTGCTTGAGGAAGCTGGAGTAGACCCCGGCGTAGCCCATCATCATCGTCATCCGGTTGAGCTGGCACTCCTCGGGCATCGCCGGGAGTACGACGTCCTCGGAGGCGTCGATGATCTTCAAGAAGTCGACGCCGGTCCGCCAGCCGAGCTTGTCGCACACGCCCACGAAGCAGTCCAGCGGAGTGTTCCCGGCACCGGCGCCGAAGCGGCGGACCGAGCCGTCGATCTGGGTGGCGCCGGCGCGGACCGCGAGCACGCTGTTGGCCATGCCGAGGTCGAGGTTCTCGTGACCGTGGAAGCCCACCGTCGCCTGGTCGCCGATCTCGGCCACGACCGCGGCGACCCGATCGGTCACGCCCTCCATCACCAGGCCGCCCGCGGAGTCGACCACGTAGACGCACTCGCAGCCGGAGTCGACCATGATCCGCGCCTGCTTGGCGAGCACCTCGGGGGGTTGGGAGTGACTCATCATCAAGAAGCCCACGGTCTCCAGGCCGCGCTCGCGGGCCAGCCGGAAGTGCTGCTCGGAGACGTCGGCCTCGGTGCAGTGCGTGGCGATCCGGCAGATCTGGCCGCCGTTGTCCTGGGCCGCCAGAATGTCGTCCTTGGTGCCGACCCCGGGCAGCATCAGGAAGGCGATCTTGGCCCGCTTGGCCGTGTCGGCGGCGATCTTGATCAGCTCCTGCTCGGGGGTCCGGCTGAAGCCGTAGTTGAAGCTCGAGCCGCCCAGCCCGTCGCCGTGGGTCACCTCGAGCACGGGTACGCCGGCATCGTCGAGCGCGGCGATGATCGAGCGCACCTCCTCGGCGGTGAACTGGTGACGCTTGTGGTGGGAGCCGTCGCGCAGGCAGGTGTCGGTCAGCCGGATGTCGAGGTCGCTGCTCGGGTCGGTGTCCCGCCAGGTGCGGGTCAGCACGTTGAGGTCGGGGTTGCCGGTCACGTTGCTCATGCCTGTGCTCCGATCTGCTGACGGGCCATGCCTTCGCCGGCGCGGGTCGCGGCCGCGGTCATGATGTCCAGGTTCCCGGAGTACGGCGGCAGGAAGTCGCCGGCGCCCTCCACCTCGAGGAAGATGCTGACCTTGGTCGCCCCGCGGGTGGCCGACGACGGGTCGTCGTACTGCGGCTCCTGCAGCAGGCGGTACCCCGGCACGTACTGCTGGACGGCCTCGACCATGGCGTGGACGGACCGGGTGATCGCGTCGCGGTCGGCGTCGGCTCCGACCGCACAGAAGATCGTGTCGCGCATGATCATCGGCGGCTCGGCCGGGTTGAGGATGATGATCGCCTTGCCGACCTCGGCGCCGCCGATGGTCTCCACCCCGCGTGAGGTGGTGCGGGTGAACTCGTCGATGTTCTGGCGGGTGCCGGGGCCGGCGCTCAGGGAGGCCACGCTGGCCACGATCTCGGCGTACGACACCGGCGTCGCGCGGGCCACGGCCGCCACCATCGGGATGGTGGCCTGGCCACCGCAGGTGATCATGTTGACGTTGGCGGCGCCGGCGTGCTCGTCGCCGTTGACGGCCGGGATGCAGGCCGGACCGACGGCGGCGGGGGTGAGGTCCACGGCCCGGATGCCGGCCTCGCGGTAGCGCGGGGCGTACTCGCGGTGCACGTAGGCACTGGTCGCCTCGAAGATGAGGTCGGGCAGCTCGTCCTGCTTCAGCAGCCAGTCCACACCCTCGGCCGAGGCGACCAGACCGCTCTGCTCGGCGCGAGCCAGCCCGGGCGACTCCGGGTCGACCCCGATCATCCAGCGCGGCTCGATCACCTCCGAGCGCAGCAGCTTGTACATCAGGTCGGTACCGATGTTCCCCGGCCCGACGATGGCAGCCGTCTTCTTCATCTCACTCCTCGAACTCGACACTCAGGGGTGCGAAGCCACTGACCGACGCCGTCACCCGGTCACCGGGCGAGAACGGCACGAACGGCCCGAGCGCACCGGACAGGATCAGGTGACCCGCCCGGAGCGGGTCCCCGAACCGCTGCGCCTGGATGGCCAGCCAGCGCAAGGCCTCCAGGGGGTCGCCCAAGCACGCGGCGCCGTTGCCGCTGGAGCGGACCTCGCCGTTGATGGACAGCTCCATGTCGACGTCGCGGGGCTCCAAGGCCTCGAGCCTGCGACCGTCCGAGCCGATCACGAACAGCCCGCTGGAGGCGTTGTCGGCGACGGTGTCGGTGAAGCCGATGTCCCAGTCGGCGATCCGCGAGTCCACGATCTCCAGCGCCGGCAGCGCAACCTCGACGGCGTCGCGCACCCCCTCGAGGGTGATCTCGTCCTCGTCGATGTCCCGGGCCAGCCGGAAGGCGACCTCCGCCTCGACCCGGGGCTGGACCAGCGTGTGCATGGAGATGGGGTGGGCGGTGCTGACGTCCATGTCGTCGAGCAGGTAGCCGAAGTCGGGTTGGTCGACGCCGAGCTGGCGCTGGACGGCCTCGGAGGTCGCGCCGATCTTGCGGCCGACGATCCTGGCGCCTCCCTCGAGGCGCAGCCGCACCAGCCCCTGCTGCACGGCGTAGGCCGCATCGAGATCCTCGGTGCCGATGAGATCGCGGACGGCGGCGCACGGGACTCGGGTGTGCTGGGCCCGGGCGAGCCGGTCGACGGCCTCGGCGATGGCCTGGGTCGTGGTCACACCGGACATAGTAGAACCTGTTACAGTTTTGCGCCATGAACCCCTCCGCGGAGCCCGCCCCGAGCGACAGCTACGACGTCGTCGTCGTGGGCGCGGGCGGCGCCGGAATGAGCGCCGCACTCGCCGCTGCCCACCACGGTCTGAGCACGGTCCTGGTCGAGAAGAGCGAGTATTTCGGCGGCTCGACCGCGCGCTCCGGCGGCGGGGTGTGGATCCCGGGGAACTATGCCCTTGCCGAGGCCGGCCAGGTCGACCCCGGTGACCGCGAGCGGGCCGGCGAGTACCTCGACGCCATCGTCGGCGACATCGTGCCCAAGCTGCGCCGTGACACCTACCTGGACCGCGGCCCCGAGCTGATGGACTTCCTCCGCGAACACACCCCGGTCCGGTTCACCTGGGTGCCGGAGTACGCCGACTACCTGCCCGAGCTGCCGGGCGGACGTCCCCGCGGGCGCAGCGTGGAGCCCGTGCCCATGGACGCCCGGTTCCTCGGCGACGAGCTCGAGCGGCTGCACCCGCCGTACACGAAGGCGCCGGCGAACCTCATCGTCACCCAGGCAGACTTCCGCCGGATCAGCCTCGGGATGCGCACCCTGCGCGGTCCGCTGACCATGGTCAAGGTGCTGCTCAAGCGGTTCTACGCACTGGCGACCGGCAAGAGGATGGTCGCCATGGGCAATGCCATCGCGGTCGGCCTGCGCAAGGGGCTCGTCGACGCCGGCGTCCCGGTGGAGTACGGCGCCGCACTGGTCGACCTGCTCGTGGAGGACGGCCGGGTGGCCGGCATCGTGGTCGAACAGGGAGGAGCCCGTCGCGAGATCCGCGCTCACCGCGCGGTGATCCTCGGCTCGGGCGGGTTCGAGCACAACCAGGAGCTCCGGGAGAAGTTCCTCCCGCACCCGACCTCCGCGGAGTGGAGCACGGGCGCTCGCTCCAACACCGGAGCGGGGCTGCTCGCGGGGACCGCGGTGGGCGCCGCGACCGACCTGCTCGACGACGCGTGGTGGGGGCCGACGATCCCCTTGCCGGGTCGAGCCTGGTTCTGCCTTGCGGAGCGGAACCTGCCGGGCTCGCTGATGGTCAACTCGGCGGGCCGACGGTTCATGAACGAGGCGCTCCCCTACGTCGAGGCCACCCACGCGATCTACGAGGGCGAGTCGACCGGCGTCGCGCACGTTCCGTCGTACCTCGTCTTCGACCAGACCTACCGCAACCGCTACCTCTTCGCCGGCGTCCCGGGCCGTCAGCCGCTGCCCGGCCGCTGGTACAAGGAGGGTGTCGTGGTCCGGGCGGACACTCTCACCGGGCTCGCCGAGAGGCTCAGGCTCCCCGAGGGCGCCCTCGAGGCAGAGGTCGAGCGGTTCAACGGCTTCGCCCGCACCGGCGTCGACGAGGACTTCCACCGCGGGGAGTCGGCGTACGACAAGTACTACTCCGACCCGACGGTGAAGCCGAACCCCTCGCTCGCCCCGCTCCGGGTCGGACCGTTCTACGCCGTCACGATCGTGCCCGGCGACCTGGGCACCAAGGGCGGCCTGGTCACCGACGAGAGGGCTCGGGTGCTGCGCGAGGACGGCTCCGCGATTCCCGGTCTGTACGCCGCCGGCAACGTCTCCTCCGCGGTGATGGGACACACCTACCCGGGACCCGGCGGCACCATCGGCCCCGCGCTCGTCTTCGGCTATCTGGCCGCCCTCGACGCGGCCGCGAGCGCGCAACCAGCAAGGGAGGCGTCCTGATGCCCATCGACCCCGAGGTCGCCATCGGCGCGGAGCTGGGAACCCGCACCTTCACCTGGGCCGAACCCGACGTGCAGCTCTACCAGCTCGCGATCGGGGCGCGCGACCTGCGCCACACGCTGGAGACCGCGGGCCTGCAGGTGCTGCCCAGCTTCGGCGTCGTCGCACCCACCATCCACGAGACCGCCCCACCGCCGCTCGACCTGCCCGGGTGCGCCATCGACCTGGCCCAGGTCGTGCATGGCTCCCAGGAGATCCAGGTGGCAGCGCCGTTGCCGACCAGCGGCTCAGCGACCCTCTCCACGCGGATCAGCGACGTCTGGGACAAGGGGAAGGCCGCGGTGATCTGGCAGGAGGGCACGGCCGTCGATCCTGCCGGTCGCGAGCTGTGGACGGTGCGCTCGTCGATCTTCGTGCGCGGCGAGGGCGGGTGGGGCGGCAGCCGCGGCGAGTCCACGGCGGTGCGTGTCCCCGACCGTGACCCCGATGCGAAGACGTCGTACGACGTGCTGCCACAACAGGCGCTCCTCTACCGGCTGTGCGGCGACCGCAACCCGCTGCACGCCGATCCCGAGTTCGCGGCGGCTGCCGGCTTCCCGGCGCCGATCCTGCACGGACTGTGCACCTACGGGATCGTGCTGCGCGAGGTCACCGAGACCCTCCTGGATGGGGACGCGACCCGGGTGCGCGGCTTCCGGGCGCGGTTCGCCGGCGTCGTCCTTCCCGGCGAGACCGTCCACGTCCGCGCCTGGGAGGTCGGCCGCGAGATCGTCGTGACCGCCACCGTCAGCGGCGCCGACCACCAGGAGCGCCCGGCCCTCGCCGACTGCGTGCTGACCACCTGAGGCGGGTGCCGCGGGACGGATCAGCCGGGCGCCAGCACGAGGCCGCTGGTGGGCACCCCCGTGCCCGCGGTGACGAGAACGTGCTCGACATCGGGGACCTGGTTCACCGCGGTGCCGCGGACCTGGCGGACTGCCTCCGCAATGCCGTTCATGCCGTGGATGTAGGCCTCGCCGAGCTGGCCGCCGTGGGTATTGATCGGGAGCCGTCCACCGAGCTCGATCGCCCCGCCGGCGATGAAGTCCCGGGCCTCGCCGGGGGCGCAGAACCCGAGCTCCTCCAGCTGCATCAGCACGTACGGCGTGAAGTGGTCGTAGAGCACCGCCGTCTGCACGTCGGCCGGACCGATCCCGGACTGTGCCCAGAGCTGCCGACCCACCACGCCCATCTCCGGGACTCCGATGTCGTCGCGGTAGTAGGACGTCATCACGAACTGGTCGGGGGCGCTGCCCTGTGCGGCCGCGGCGATCAGGGCAGGGCGTTGCCGCAGGTCCCGGGCCCGTTCGGAGGTGGTCACCACCAGGGCCACCGCGCCGTCGCTCTCCTGGCAGCAGTCGAGCAGGCGGAGCGGGTCGGCGATCATCCGGGACGCCTGGTGGTCGGCCAGCGTGATCGGCCTTCCCACGAAGAACGCGTTCGGGTTCGTCGCGGCGTGCTTGCGATCGGCGACCGCGACCCGGCCGAAGTCCTCGGAGGTGGCGCCGTACCGGTCCATGTACCAGCGCGCCTGCATCGCCACCGTCGCGGCCGGGGTGGACAGCCCGTAGGGATAGGTCCACGCGTTGTCCAGCCCGTTGCTGTTCACCTGCGCGGCGGCCCACGATGCCACCTGCCCGAACCGCTGCCCGGATCGCTCGTTGAAGCCGCGGTAGCAGACCACGACCTCCGCGACTCCGGTCGCCACCGCCATCGCCGCCTGCTGGACGGTGGCACAGGCGGCACCGCCGCCGTAGTTGATCCGACTGAAGAAGGTCAGGTCGCCCATCCCGAGCTCGCGGGCTACGGCGATCTCCGCACTGTTGTCCATCGTGAACGTGACCAGCCCGTCGACGTCTGACGGAGCAAGGCCGCAGTCCGCCAGCGCGGCCAACGTCGCCTCGCAGGACAACTGCAGCTCCGAGCGCCCGGACTCCTTGGAGAAGTCGGTGGCACCGATGCCGGCGATCGACGCCCTGCCCGACAGGCCGCTCACCGGGCCACCGTCACGGTCGCGTCGACGTGATTGCCCAGCGAGACGGCGCCGACCACGTCGACGGTCAGTGTGCCGTCGGGAGCCTCGTCGGCGTTGTCGACGACCGTGCCGGAGAAGCTCAACGTGTCATAGGGGTACGCCGGCGCGCCCAGCCGCAGTGCGCAGGAGGTGATCCGGAAGTCCGGCCCGACCGCCTCGCGGGCCCACTCGCCGACGTAGCGCTGCACGAGTCCGGTCGTGGTCAGGATGTTCAGGAAGATGTCCTTCGAGCCGTGCCCCTGCGCGAGGTCGCGGTCGTGATGGACGTCCTGGAAGTCGCGGGTCGCGATCGCAGTGGAGACCACCAGGGTGGGCGTGATCGGCAGCTCCCAGGTCGGCAGCGTCGCTCCGGTGCTGATGCTCATCGGGGTGCGACCTCCCACTGGGCGAGGGTGAGGTCGTCGTCGATGCGCTCGAACGCGACTCGGACCGGGTCGCCGATCGCGATCGACTCGGGCGCGCCACGGACCTCGCCGATCATCCGTACGCCCTCCTCCAGGTCGACCAGGGCGAGAGTCACCGGCAGCTGCTTGCCGGGCAGCCTGGGCGCGTGGTGCACCAGGAACGAGAACACCGTGCCGCGGCCGCTGGCGACCACGTGGCTGCGGTCGGAGGCATGGCAACGCGGGCACATCGGGCCCGGAGGATGGCGCAGCGCTCCGCAGGCCCCGCACTTCTGGATCCGCAGCTCGCCGACGGCGGTGCCCTTCCAGAAGAACTCGGTGTCGCGGTTCATCTGCGGGCGGACCAGCTGGGTGCGGTCGACCGCGGCCGCCCGGGTGCCCGGCTTGAACTTGAGCACCCGGAACAGCATCGTCGCGACGACCTCGTCACCCACCCGCCAGGTGTTCTGCGTGGTGATGAAGTAGCCCTCGCCGACGCCGGTCCGCTTGGGCCCGACGACCGAGTCGAGCCGGGCACTCAAGGTGACCTGCTCGCCGACCCGGAGCGGACGCAGGTACGTCTGCTCACAGTTCGTGCCCAGCACCGAGGTGTAGCCGGCCTCGTCGAAGACCCGCATCGTCGCGTGCAGCGGGCTCGCGGCCCGTCGTCGGTGGTCGAGCCCGTCCATGGTCCACACCTGGGCCATCCCGGGCGGGGCCTCGCCGGCGGTGTAGCGCGGATCGGCCTCGCCGATCGCCTCCAGCCAGTTGTTGATCATCGGCTGGTTCACCGGGTCCCGGCCAGGCTTGGGCTCGGAGTCACCCAGCGCCCGGAGCTCAGCGACCCGCGCCATGATCCAGTCGTGGTCGTTCATCGGGGCACCTTGGGCAGGCCCAGACCGAACATCGCGATGAGCTCGCGCTGCACCTCGTTGACCCCGCCCCCGAAGGTGAGCACGAGGTTGCGCTTGGCGGTGCGGTCCAGGTAGTCGAGCAGCTCGGCAGTGGCCGGCTCCGCCGGGTCACCGTACGACGCGACGACGTCCTGCAGCGCCAGTCCGAGTCCCTGCACCTCGTCGGAGGCGAACACCTTGGAGGCCGAGGCGTCGGCGATCGCGGCAGTGCCCGTGGCGGTCGACGCGGCGACCTGCCAGTTCAGCAGCTCGTTGATCCGGAAGGAGGCGGTGACACGGCTGAGCACCTGACGCACCGACGGCACCTCGAGCAGCGGCGTCCCGTCGGGCGCCGTGCGGTCCCTCGCCCAGTCGATGACCAGGTCACGCAGGCCCTCGAGCCGTCCGGCCGGGCCGAGCATGACCCGCTCGTGGTTGAGCTGCGTGGTGATCAGTCGCCAGCCCTCGTTCTCCTCACCGACCAGCATGTCGGCCGGGACCCGCACGTCGTTGTAGTAGGTGGCGTTCACGTGGTGCGAGCCGTCGCAGGTGATGATCGGCGTCCACGAGTAGCCGGGGTCACGAGTGTCCACGATCAGCACCGAGATGCCCTTGTGCTTGGGGGCGTCGGGGTCGGTGCGCACCGCCAGCCAGATGTAGTCCGCAGCATGCCCGCCGGTGGTCCACATCTTCTGCCCGTTGACGATCCAGTCGCCGGTGCCGGGATCCTTCCGCGCGGCGCATCGCAGTGAGGCGAGGTCGGTGCCGGCATCGGCCTCGGAGTAGCCGATTGCGAAGTGCACGTCGCCGGCCAGGATCCGCTCGAGGAACATGTCCTTCTGCTTCTCGGTGCCGAACGCCTGCAGGGTCGGTCCGACCGTCTGCAGGGTCACCGCCGGCAGGTGCACGTCCCCGCGGGCGGCCTCGTTGGCGAAGATCTGCTGCTCGATGCCGCCCAGACCCTTGCCGCCGTACTCGGTGGGCCACCCGACGCCCATCCAGCCGTCGCTGCCCATCTGCTTGATGATCCGGTGGTACGCCGGACCGTGTCGGTCGGTGAGCATCTCGAGCCGGTCCTCGCGGGTGACCAGACCGGCGAAGTAGTCACGCACCTGGCTCTTGAACGCGCGCTGGGCCTCGGTGAGCTCGGCGTTCTTCGCCTCGCGCTCCTCGATCGGGGCCGCGGTGAGGGTCGCGGCGGCCCCGCCGAGCAGCCGACTGATGTCCTCGATGCGTGCGAAGTAGCGGGCCAGCGGGTAGGTCTCATCGACACCCATGCCCCCATGCAGGTGGTGGCAGGTCTGCAGCGCCCGAGGCGCGCGGTCGCACACGACGTACGCCGCCACCGCCAGATCGTCCTCGACCTGCTGACCGGCGTCGATCCGGCGGACCACCTCGGCGGCCGCGAGCGAGATCGTCCGCGAGGCGATGTAGACGTCCGCGACCTGCAGGGCGACGGCCTGGAACTCGGCCAGCCGGCGCCCGAACTGCACCCGCTCGCGGATGTAGCCCGCGGTGAGGTCCCGGGCCCCGGCGAGCAGGCCGTCTGCGTGCAGCAGCAGGCCGGCGATCGCATGGGCGCGCAGCACCCCACCTGACCCCGCACCCAGGACGTGCACCGCCGGTGCGGCGTCGAAGCGGTACGTCGCCTCGGGGCGACCCGCCGAGCCGGGCGTCTCCGTGCGGGACACACCCGGGCCCGCGGGGTCGACCAGGACCGCCCCGCCATCGGTGGACACGATCAACAAGCCGGAGGGAAGCATCGGCACCCGGATCTTGGTCCCGGTCACCGAGCCCGCCGCCAGCCGGGTGTCCGGCTCGACCGGCATCGCCCGACCGGGCTCGTCGAGTGCGGGGGCGATCAGCAGGCTCCCGGCGGCGATGTCCGGCACGAGGGTGTCCTGCTGGGTGGGGCTCCCGCAGCGCACGACCGGCAGCAGGCCGCACGCCAGCGTCTCCCACAGGGGCAGGTCGACGGCTCGGCGGCCGGTCTCGTGCATCAGCACACCGAGAGCGTCGAGGCCGAGTCCCTCGCCGTCGTACCGCTCCGGCGCGGCCAACGACAGCAGCCCGGCCGCCGCCAGGTCGGACCAGATCCCGGGGCCCTTGTCGAGCACGTCCGTCACGACTGTTCGGATGTCGGCCCGGATCTCCGACCCGATGTCGGAGCCGAGGTCTGACGCGTCGGTCACCGGCATGCCTCCTCATTTCTGGAACCTGTTCTAGTCTAGCCACATGAGCTTACGGACGGGCCCACCCCAGCTGCTGGAGCGTCTGCGCGAGCTCGCGCGGGTGCCCCAGGTGCAGATCCCCGAGGGGCGCTGGCTGGACCTCCCCCGCCGCGGCCGGGTCTGGCTCACCGACGTGCCAGGGCCGGCTGCGGACGCTCCGTCCGTGGTGCTGCTGCACGCGGTCGGATGCACCGGCATGCTCACCTGGTTCCCCGTGGTCGAGGAGCTCTCCCAGCGCTACCGGGTGATCACCTTCGACCAGCGCTGGCACGGCCGCGGGATGGTGTCGGAGCAGTTCTCCCTGCACGACTGCGCCGACGACGTGGCCGCCGTCATCGACGCGCTCGGGCTCCTCGACCCGATCGTCGCCGGCTACTCGATGGGCGGGGTGATCGCCCAGCGGGTCTGGCGCCAGCACCCCGCCTCGGTCGGCGGCCTCGTGCTCGCCGCCACCACCGACCGCTTCCGTACGACGGGCAGCGAGCGCGCCTTCCACCAGGGCATGGAGTGGAGCATGGCGGCGCTGCGGACCCTGTCCCGCTCCAAGGTCGTCAGCGCCACCACCCGACGCACCGCGGAGGCACTGCAGGTGCCGCCGACCGACACCGGCCAGTGGGCGCTGCAGGAATGGCGGAGCACCAGCCCCTGGGCGGTGGCGCAGGCGGTCGCGGCCCTCGGTCGACATCACTCGACACCCTGGCTGTCCCGGATCGACGTCCCCACCGCCGTGGTGGCCACCACCCGCGACCGCGTGATGCCGGTGGAGCGGCAACGCGCGATCGCGGCGCGGATCCCGGGCGCGACCGTGCACGAGGCACCGTGTGGTCATGCCGGCTGCGTGCTGCAGCCGGAGGCGTTCGTCCCCGCCTTCCTGCAGGCCGTGCACACCACGCAGGCCCGGATCCGCGACCGGGTCAGCCCACCGTGAGGGCGTACAGCGCGTCGAGCTCCTCGGTGAAGTCCGCGGCCAGATCCCAGACCAGCGGGATCGACTCCCGGCAGCCGATGATCCCGACGTGCATCCGGCCGTTGCTGCTCATCACGGTGATGTTCAGGCCGGCGCCGTGGAAGATCGGGCCCAGCGGGTAGAGCGCGTCGATCCGGGCGCCGAGCAGGTAGAGGGGCACCGGCGGCCCGGGCACGTTCGAGATCACCAGGTTGTGGATCACCGGGCCGCGGTCGGCCAGGCGCAGACCTGCAACCATCCGGACGGCGAGGCCGAAGGTCCGCGGTGCGGCGAACTCGGCCCAGTCCTGCAGGGTGTCGGCCGGGATCGCCTTGTGGTGGGCCTTGGCCCGCGCATTGCTCACCGCAAGCTGGTGCAATCGCTCGAGCGGGTCGGCGACGTCTGTGCCCAACCGGGTGAACAGCGACGAGACCTTGTTGCTGCCGCCGGTACGGCGGGACTCGGCGCGCACAGACACCGGCACGCTGGCGAGAAGCGAGGACTCCGGCAGCTCGCCCCGGTGCTCGAGGTAGCGACGCAGCGCTCCCCCGCTCACGGTGAGAACCACATCATTGACAGTGGCACCGTCGACGGCGTTCTTGATCTCCCGGACGCGCTCCAGGGACATGTCGACGTAGGCCACCGACCGGTGCCCGGTGATGGTGCCGTTGAACGACGTACGGGGCGCGGTCAGCGGAGCGGCCATCGCCGTACCCGAACGGGCGAGGCCGACAGTCTTGGTGATCAGGTCGGTGGTGGGTGCCATCAGCCTCGCGAGGTGCAGGGGCTTGCCGAGGTTGCTCACCAACCCCCTGGCGACCAGAGCGAGATCGCTCGGCGGCGCGCTCGACGTGCCGGCCTCGGGATCCGCGGGCTCCGGTGCGGCTGCGGGGTCGAGGGTGCACAGGTGCGAGAGCATGTTCGCACCGCTGACCCCGTCAACGCTGGCGTGGTGCATCTTGAGCACCACCGCGACCTGACCGCTCGCCATGCCCTCGATCACCCACATGTCCCACAGCGGACGGGAGCGATCCAGGCCGATCCCGGCAAGGTGGCCGGCGATCTCGGCCACCTCCTTGTCGCCTCCGGGAGCAGGCACAGCCAGCCGGTGGACGTGCCGATCGATGTCGAAGTTCGGGTCCTTCACCCACAGCGGGTGGTCGAGGCCCAGCGGGACCTGGCGCAGCATCCGCACGAACATCGGGATCCGGGCGACCCGGCGCTCGATCTCGTCCTTGAACCCCTCGAAGGAGTAGCCGCCCGGCACGGTCGCCGGGTCCAGGAGCATCAGCCCGCACACGTGCATCAGCTGCTGCGGGGTCTCGAGGTAGAGGAAGCTCGCATCGAGCCCGCTGAGCCGTTCCATGGGGCGAAGTCTAGGGCGGTTCGTGGAACGTGTTCTAGTTGGGTAATCTCGAAGCCATGCCAACCGCCTTCACCGTGCGGCAGGCCGTCCTCGCCGCGCTCGCTGCCAACGCCGTCAAGCCGCTGAACACCGCGGCCACCGCCGTGCCTGCCTTCGCGGCAGGCTGGCTGACCAGCGAGCTCGCGCCACAGCTGCTCGTCGCAGCCACCGTCGACACCCTGGTGTCGTCCCGGCGGCACCGCGCATCCCGCACCGGCGTCGCGTTCGCGGCGGCGACGGCGGCGGGCCTGGCCTGGGTGATCACCCGCGCGCAGGGCACCGGCGCGATCGTCGAGACCAGCCTGCGCGAGGGCGCAGGCGTCGACTACCTGGATCTCCTCGACACCCGGCCCACCGCCGAGGACCTCAAGACCCCGCTGCGGACTCTCGCGCGGCCGTTCAAGATGGCCGACCCGGGCGTCGAGGTGCTCCGCGACATCGCCTACACCGCGGGCGGACGGAAGGCCAAGCTGGACATCTACCGACCCAAGGACGTGGACCTGCACGGCGCACCGGTCCTCATCCAGGTGCATGGCGGCGGCTGGACGATCGGCAAGAAGGAGGAGCAGGGCCTGCTGCTGATGAACCGGATGGCCGCGCGCGGCTGGGTCTGCGTCGCGATCAACTACCGGCTGGCGCCGAAGTACCCCTTCCCCACCCAGATCGTGGACGTGAAGCGCGCGATCGCGTGGGTCCGCGACCACATCGCGTCGTACGGCGGGAGCCCTGACTACCTGGTGCTGACCGGCGGCTCGGCGGGGGGTCACCTGTCCGCCCTCGCCGCGCTGACCCCCGGGGACTTCCAGCCCGGTTTCGAGGATGCGGACACCAGCGTCGCCGGCTGTGTCCCGTTCTACGGCGTCTACGACTGGGTCGGCGACGACGGCGACCGGTTCACCGTCGGTCTTCGCGACAAGTTCCTCGCCGGACGGGTCTATCTGCCGGATCCGAAGGCGCACCTGGACGAGTACCGCGCGGCCTCTCCCCTGCACCGGATCACGCCCGACGCGCCCGACTTCTTCGTCATCCACGGCGCCAACGACACCCTGGTCTCGGTGCGGCAGGCGCGGGCCTTCGTCGCCCGGCTGCGCGAGGTCTCGAAGGCCACCGTCACCTATGCCGAGCTGCCCGGCACCCAGCACGCGTTCGAGGTGTTCGGCTCGATCCGCAGCCACACCACCATCAAGGCCGTCCAGCGCTGGCTGGAGTGGCACCGCGCCACCTGGCTGCGCGAGATGGAACTGCGCTCACCTCTGACGGGTGGATGACCCATTCGGTCTATTGCTCCGCGAACCTGACCGCGGCGATCGTGGAGGGGTGAGGACGCGCACGGGTGCGGCCGGTTTGGCCCTGGCACTGGGGGTCGCGCTCGTGCCGGGGCTGGCGCAGGCGCAGCCGAGCGGCGGATCG
Organism: Nocardioides marmorisolisilvae; assembly: GCF_031656915.1. Classification (NCBI taxonomy): domain Bacteria; kingdom Bacillati; phylum Actinomycetota; class Actinomycetes; order Propionibacteriales; family Nocardioidaceae; genus Nocardioides; species Nocardioides terrisoli. The sequence goes on from NZ_CP134227.1 coordinate 742,931, forward strand.
ACCGCGGGCGTCGTCGTGCGCCCGAGTGCGTCCGGCAGGACGATCGGGCATCACCGGCCGCGCGTGCGCACGGTCTCCGACCCTCCGACCGAGGCTCCCAGGAGGCTGTTGCTCACCGTGCGGGGGACCGCCTCCAAGGTCGCGGTCTACCTGAACTCACGACCCGGCCCGAGGGGTCGCGACGCCCTCCTGGTCACGCGCGCCGTACGGGTGCGACGACACAAGGTGCGGGTCAAGGTGCCGACGGCACTCCGACCGGGCGGGTGGTACGTGGTCGTGTGTCCCGCGCGGACCCGGCACCGCTGTGCGGCATCTCGAACCACCATGGCCAAGCTGCCCGGTGGCGGACACCTGAGTCCACCGGTGCGGGTGACCACTCGACCTGAGGCGGCGCAGGCAGTCACGAAGGCCATCGGCCATCGCGGCGGCACACTGACCACGACAGGTGCGGACGGCACGAAGTTCACCCTGGCGATCGCGGCCGGCTCCGTCCCGGACGGAACGGCGATCACGATGACACCGTTGGCATCGCTCACCGGATCGGGCTGGGCCGGCAAGCTGATCGGTGCGGTCCAACTCGAGCCCTCCGGACTCACCCTCGTGCACGGTGGGACTCTCACCATCACGCCGGTCCATGCGGTCCCGGTGGCCCACCAGGTGGCGTTCGGCTACGAGGCCGGCGGATCGGATCTGGGCCGCGTGCCCTTCGGGCCGACGCGCGCGATGAGGATTCCGATAGCCCACTTCAGCGGGGCCGGCGCGGCAGACGACGGCGGCACGGCACCGCCGAGCACAGGCAGCAGCATCGTCGACTTCTACGAGATCCTGATCGCCGACGTGATCCAGGACATCCGATCGGGACACCTCAGCGAGTCGTCCGGCTTCGACCAGGTCCAGTCGCTGCTCCTCGATGCGCTGGCCGACATCAAACGGGACGAGGTGCCGCCCGGGCTGTCGGGGGACGCCGCCGCCGACCAGGCGATCAAGGACCTGCTCGTGCTGGCCCGTCAGAGCCAGCTCGTGGGCGGCGGCGAGAGCATGTTCGAGAACGTCCGCCCGATCATCCTCAAGCTGCTCGAGGGCAAGTGGAAGCGCGCACAGCAGCGCTGCGCGGACAACAAGGACCTCGCAGAGATCGCCAACGTCGTCGGCGCCGACCGGTCCGAGCAGCTCCTCGGGTACGTCGGGCACGACCTGGCCGACGACTACCAGTGCGCGCGCTTCACCGTGCACTTCGACTCGCGTGCGACGATGACCGGGACCGGTGGCGTGAGCGGCACCATCCAGCTGGAGTACGCCGCCGACCCGATCGTGAGGTTCGACAGCTCGCTGACCCACCTGACCGGTGCCGCCGTGGGTGGCAGCTACAAGACGTGCTCGGGAAGCGTCTCGAACGCTGACGGAAGCTATGGTCCCAGCAGCTGTACGCCGGCCTCCTTCTCGGTGCAGAGTCTGGTCATCGACAATCTGTTGGGCGAGGGCGGCGCGAGCGGGGGCACGATCTCGGTGGACGTCGGCAAGCCGTCGGAGACCTACACCGCGGCGACGGCGCTGGGGTCGCGCGACTACCAGGCGTCGTACTGGCTGGGCTGCTTCCAGAACACCTTCGTCCAGCCGTTCCAGCTCACCGCCGGTAGTGGATCCACCGTGGTCACCGGAACGTCCACGGGTGACTACGCGAAGGGCGACTTGAGCTGCTCGATGGTCACCTCGATCGACGTCGAGCTGACCCCGCCGGCACCGCCCCGGTAGTCCCCATGGCCCGGGCAGCACGCTGCCGGGCCCGGACCGGACGGTCAGCGGGGCATGCCCAGGATGCGCTCGGCGGCGACGTTGCGGAGGATCTGGGTGGTGCCGCCGGCGATCGACAGGCACCGGGTGTTGAGCAGCTCCCACACGTCGTCGCGTACCTCCTCGTCGCCCACGACCGCGCGCTCGCCGTGCATCCTGACCACCAGCTCGGCACCGTCCTGGCGGTTCCGCACGCCGAGGAGCTTCGCGACGCTCGACTCCGCGCCCGGCCCTTGGCCGGCCAGCGACCGCAGCACCGTGCGCACGGCGAGCAGCGAGCACACCGTCGACAGCGCCACCGAGTGGCCGACCTGCACGCGCTGTGCCGCCGGCGTCGCGTCGTCCACCAGCGCCACGGCACGCTCGGTGGACTTGCTCAGCTTGTTGCCGGCCATCGCCACCCGTTCGTTGACCAGGGTGGTCCGGGCCAGTCGCCAGCCGTCGTCGACCTTCCCGACCACGCAGTCGTCGGGCACGAACACGTCGTCGAGGAACACCTCGTTGAACAGTGACTCCCCGGTGATCTCGCGCAGGGGCCGCACCTCCAGGCCGGGGCTGTTGCGCATGTCGACGAGGAAGTAGGTGATCCCCCGGTGCTGCGGGACGTCCGGGTTCGTGCGGGCCAGACAGATTCCCCAGTCGGCGCGCTCGGCGACCGAGGTCCACACCTTCTGGCCGGTCAGTCGCCAGCCGGCGCGCTGTCCTGAGCTCGGCGAGGGCTCGACCCGCACGGCGCGGGTGCGCAGCGAGGCCAGGTCGGAGCCGGAGCCCGGCTCGGAGAAGAGCTGGCACCAGACCAGCTCGCCGAGCAGCGAGGGCCGGACGAACCGATCCCGCTGCGCGTCGGTGCCGTGCTCGAGGATCGTCGGCAGCGCCCAGCCCGCGATCACGATGTCGGGCCGCACGACGCCCGCCCGGTCGAGCTCCTGATCGATGACGATCTGGGTCACGGGATCGGCGCCCACGCCGTACGGCGGCGACCAGTGCGGCGTCAGGTATCCCGCGTCCACCAGCGCCCGCCGCTGCTCGTGGTCGGGCGCGGCTGCGATCGCCTCGCAGCGGGCCCGCACCTCGGAGCGCACCGCCTCGTCGCGCCCCTCGAGGTCGAGGTCGATCCGCCGGCGTACGCCGGCCGCCGCCCGGCCGGCGAGCCGCTCCGCCGCCGCGTCAGCGTCCCCCACCAGCGCCCGGAGCGAGACGGCCCGGCGCAGGTAGAGGTGCGCGTCGTGCTCGAAGGTGAAGCCGATGCCGCCCAGCACCTGGATGCATGCCCTGGCGTTCTCGACGGCTCCGTCGAAGGCCACCGCCAGGGCCACGTCGGCGGCGAAGTCCCACTGCTCCTCGTCACCGACGGCGGCGGCGTTCGCGACATCCCAGCCCGCGGCGGTCACCGACTCGGCCGTCTCGAGCATCTCGGCGCACAGGTGCTTGATCGCCTGGAAGCTGCCGATCTTCTTGCCGAACTGCTCCCGGACCCCGGCGTACTCGACGGCAGTGGCCAGGCACCAGCGCGCCACCCCGGCGGCCTCGGCGGCGGCGAGGGTGACCGTCATCCGTCGTACGGCGGCATTGGCGAGTCCGTCGACCCGCACCGATCCGGCGACCGAGCCCGGCTCGATGACCTCATGGGCACCGAACCGCCTGGTGAGGTCAAGGCCGACGCGTGGCTCGAGGTCCACCGCGGCAGCCGGCACCAGCCACCAGCGGTCTGCCGGATCCGGCAAGAGGAGGTGGGTGGCGCTCGGCGCGTCCCACACCCGTCCGCGGGTCAGCCCGAGGCCGACCACGCTGTCCGGCGCCAGTCCCGCGCCTGCTGACGTACCGGAGAGCAGCAGCCTGGCCACGGTGCTGCCGAGCAGCGCACCGGGCACGAGCGCGTGCGCACAGGCCTCGAGCGCGACGGCGACGTCGAGGACGGAGCCATCGCCGCCACTGTCGGACTCAGGCAGCCCGATGGTCGCGACCCCCATCTCGGCGACGGCGCGCCACACCCCGCCGAATCCGGCAGCGGTCTCCGCCTCGGCAGCCCGGGCGCTCGCGATCCCGTTGATACCGTCGGCCCACTTGCGCAGGCTGGCCGCCAGCTCGACGTGCTCGTCGGAGATCCCGATCGACATGCGTGCCCTTCCGGTCGCGCCCAAAACTAGAACCTGTTCCAATGCTACTAGGCTGGCGCCGTGTCCGACATCCCCGCCGACCTGCACGCCCGTGCGCGCGCCGCCAAGGGGTTCATGCCCGAGGACGAGGGCGTCTTCTTGCACCGAACCGCCCTTGCCCACCTCGCCGACGGCCCAGCCCTGGAGATCGGGACCTACTGCGGGAAGTCGGCGATCTATCTCGGCGCCGCGGCCCGGCAGACCGACAGCACCGTCTTCACGCTCGACCACCACCGTGGCTCGGAGGAGAACCAGGCTGGCTGGGAGCACCATGACCCGACCCTGGTCGACGACGAGACCGGGCTGATGGACACCTTGCCGATCTTCCGCAGGACGATCGCCGCCGCCGGGCTGGAAGACCGGGTCGTCGCGGTCGTCGGGCGATCCACCACGGTCGCCCTGCACTGGCGCACCCCGCTCGCCCTTCTCTTCATCGACGGCGGCCACGCCGAGGTGCACGCCCAGAACGACTACTCCGGCTTCGCCCCCTGGGTCCAGCCGGGGGGCGCACTGGTCATCCACGACGTCTTCGAGAGCCCTGAGGACGGCGGCCAGGCGCCGTACCACGTGTGGCAGCGAGCAGTCTCGGGCGGCTCCTTCGAGCCGCGCGAGACCGTCGGGTCGATGCGGGTGCTCGAGCGGATCTCAGGAGCGGCCGGCGAGGACGTCGGCTGAGTCCTCCGCGTCGACGCACCCGCACTCGAGGGCGATCTCGCTGAAGTGGTTGGCCAACGTGTGCCCGCGCATGATCCCCGCGCCCGGCGTGGTTCCGGAGAGCTCGTCCGCGGCGAGAATCACCGCGGCCGCGGTGTAGGTGGTGTGCTCGACGGGCCAGTTGACATCGTCGGGGTAGACATAGCCGGTCCAGTAGCGACCGCCCTCGTCGCGCAGGTGCTGCATGTCGGCGAAGAGCTGCATCGCCCGCTCCCGCTCGTCGAGCGCGTCCAGCGCCATCACCAGCTCACAGGTCTCGGCACCGGTCACCCAGTTGTTGGTCTCCACGCATTTGATGCCCAGGCCGGGGACCACGAACTGCTCCCAGCGCTCCGCGACGAGCTCCAGCCCGGCCCGGCCGCGGACGGCGCCGCCGAGAATCGGGTAGTACCAGTCCATCGAGAACGTCGACTTGTCCAAGAACTGGTCGCGGTGCTCGCGCAGAGCGTGCCCGAGCCGGCCGCCGGTCAGCTCCCAGTCGGGCTGCGACTCTCCCACCAGGTCGGCGAGCGCCACCCCGGCACGCAATGACTGGTAGATGCTCGAGGACCCCGCGAGCAGGGCCTGCTCGTTGACCCGCGCCGGACGCCCGTCGTGCCATTCCTGGGACCATGCGATGCCGCCGAAGGGCAGCTGCATGCCCGCGACGAAGTCGAGGCCACGGCGTACGACGGGCCAGAGCCGCTCTACGACGGCGAAGTCGCGGCGGACCAGCCAGTGGTGCCACAGTCCGACGGCGAGGTAGGCCGACATGTTCGTCTCGCCGCTGGCGTCCTCGATCTGCCCGGCCACGACCTTCATCGCCCACGATCCGTCGGGGCGCTGGGTGCGCGCGCACCACTCTAGGGCACGCTCGGCGGCCTCGACCTGGCCCCCGACGAGAAGCGCCATCGCCGCCTCGACGTGGTTCCAGACGTCGGTGTGCTCGCCGGGCGTCCACGGCACCGCACCGCTCGGCTCTTGCATCGCAGCGATGGAGGCAGCGGTCTCGGCGACCTCCGCAGCGGTGAGGATGCCGTCGACGGATGGGATCGACTGCAGCATCGCGCGCTACTCCGGCTTGTGGAAGTACAGCACCATGCTCTTGCCGACCAGCGGGTTCAGCAGCTTCTCGGCGCCGCGGGTCAGGGTGCTCCAGCCGCGAGCGCGCATGATGTCCCACACCAGCACCTGGTGATAGGCCTTCACCAGCGGGTTCTGGTCGTTGGACACACCGACGGCGCACTTGAGCCACCAGTACGGCGAGTGCAGGCCGTGGGCGTAGTCGATTCCGTCGTACTCCAGGCCGGCGTTGACGGCCTTGCCGATCAGCTCCTTGTCGGAGTAGATCCGGATGTGCCCACCGGGAGTGTTGTGGTAGTCGTCGGACAGCTTCCAGCAGACCACCTCGGGCAGCCAGCGCGGCACGGTCAGCGCCATGGTGCCGCCCGGACGCAGCACGCGGACGAGCTCGTCGATCGCCCGGATGTCGTTCGGGATGTGCTCGAGCACCTCGGAGGCGACCACCCGGTCGAACTCACCGTCGGCGAACGGCAGCTCGAGCGCGTCGCCCTCCTTGATGTCGGCCTCGGCGCCGGCCGGCACCTCGCCGGCCTCCTTCATCGCGCCGAACAGGTCCAGCACCTCGGCAAGCGCATCTGCGTCCTGGTCGAAGGCGACCACGTCGGCCCCACGGCGGTACATCTCGAAGGCGTGCCTGCCGGCACCGCAGCCCATGTCGATGACCCGGTCACCCGGTCGTAGGCCGAGCCGGTCGAAGTCAACGGTCAGCATTACTGGCTCCTGATGGTTGGGGGGCTCCTGATGGTTGAGGGCTCCTGGTGGTCGAGCGCTCGAAGTCCTCGATGACACGTTCGTAGGCCGCGGCGGTCGCGACCGCGACGGCGCGCCAGCTGAACCGCTCCTGGGCCCGGGCCCGGGCGGCCCGGCCCATCCGGTCGCGACGCTCCGGGTCGTCCAGCAGGGCCGCGATGGTCGCGGTCAACTGGCCGACGTCGCCGGGGGCGACCATGTCCGCACACTCACCGTCCGGTCCGACCACTTCGGGTATCGCACCAGTCCGGCTGACCACAAGGGGGGTCGCACAGGCCATCAGCTCGGCGGTCGGCAGCGAGAATCCCTCGTAGAGCGACGGCACGCAGCCGATCTCGGCGGACCCCATCACCCGGACCAGCTCCTCGTCGCTGATCCCGTTGACGAAGCTCACGTCATCGCCGATGCCGAGCTGCTCGATGAGCTGCTCCGTGCGGCCGCCGGGCGTGGGCCGGGTGACCAGCAGCAGCTCCACCTCGCGTTCGGTGCGCAGCTTCGCGAAGGCCTCGAGCAGGGTCGCGATGCCCTTCATCGGCGCATCCGCGCTGGCCATCGCCACGATCCGGCCGGGCACCCGAGGCTCGAGCGGAGGCACGAAGCACTCGTCGACACCGAGCGGGATCACCTGCATCCGCTCCGGGTCGACGCCGAAGTCCTTGGCGACGTCGCGCTTCGAGGACTCCGACGGCAGCAGGATCCAGCGGGCTCGGCGGGCCACCGCGCCCTGCATCCGCAAGAAGCCGTACCAGCGACGCAGGGTCAGCCGCTTGCGCCAGGAGGTCGCCGCGGCGAGGTCCACCCGGCGGTCGAACGTGATCGGGTGATGCAGGGTGGTGAGCACCGGGAGCCCCAGCTCGCCCTCGATCCGGGCGATGCCGTGGGCCAGCACCTGGTTGTCGTGGACGACGTCGAAGTCGCCCGCCCGGGAGCGCAGGACCCGCAGCACCCGCCTGCCGAAGGTGCGCGGCTCGGGGAATCCTGCGGTGCACATGATGGCGAACTCCTGCGCATCGACCAGGTCGCGGAACTCCCAGGGCCAGACCATCCGGAACGGGTCGGGCTCGCGGTACAGGTCCAGGCTCGGCACCGGGGTGAGCGCGACGCCGGGGTCCAGCTCTGGGTACGGCTGGCCCGAGAAGACCTCGACCGTGTGTCCGAGAGCGGTGAGCTCGCGACTGAGGTGGCGTACGTAGACGCCCTGACCGCCGCAGTGGGGCTTGCTGCGATACGACAGGAGTGCGATGCGCAAAGGGAGCCCCTCCGGGAGGAAAACAGCCGCGGAGCGACTGGAACGTGTTTCTATTCTACCGAATCCGGCTGTTAGCCTAACCGTCGTGAGCACGGTGAACTCGTTGACGGCCGACGATCTCGGGTCGGCGGCCCAACGCGACCGTCGTCGCAGGATCCTGGATGCCACGACGGAGATCGCGTCGCGGGGCGGCTTCGACGCCGTACAGATGCGCGCTGTCGCCCAGCAGGCCGACGTCGCACTGGGCACGCTCTACCGCTACTTCCCGTCCAAGATCCACCTCCTGGTCTCGGCCCTCGCGGTGCGCTTCGAGACCAACCAGGCGGCGCTCGGCAGCCGGCCGATCCCCGGCGACACCGCGGCCGAGCGGGTGATCCAGGTGCTCAAGCGGGCCACCCGCGGCATGCAGGGCGACCCGCACCTGACCGAGGCACTGACCCGGGCGTTCATGTTCGCGGACAAGTCCGTGGCCGGCGAGATCCATGTGGTCGGGATGCAGCTGACCTCGATGCTGACCCGGGCGATGCAGGGATCTGACTACGTCGAGGGCGCCGAGCCCACCGAGGACGACATCGCGATCGCCCGGGTGATCAGCGACGTCTGGCTCTCGGCGCTGGTCTCGTGGGTGACCGGACGGGCCACGGCCGAGGAGGTCGCCGACCACATCGAGACCGCCGTCCGGCTGCTGCTGCGCGACTGACCGGCTAGCCACCGAACGCGTGCGTGGCGGTGGCTCCGCCGTCGATGGCGATCTCGGCGCCGGTGACGAAGCTCGACTCGTCGCTGGCCAGGTAGACGTAGAGCGGGGCGATGTCCGCAGGCGTCCCGACCCGCTTGAGGGCCACCTTCGACGCACCGAACTCCATCGCGGCGTCGCCGCCGTGCGGCCGGGTCATCGGAGTGTCGATCATCCCAGGGTGGATCGAGTTGACCCGGATGCCCTTCGGACCGAGCTCGAGGGCTGCCGCCTTGGTCATCCCACGGATGGCGAACTTGGTGCCGGCGTACGCCGTGCACATCGGCATCCCGGCCAGGCCCTCGATCGAGGAGGCGTTGATGATCGAGCCGCCGCCGTTCTTGCGCATCGTCCGCGCCACCGACTTCATGCCCAGGAAGCAGCCCATCGCATTGACCCGGAAGAGCAACTCGAACTCGGCCTGCTCCATCCGCTCCACTTCGGCGAAGCGCAGGATCCCGGCGTTGTTGGCGAGCACGTTGACCGGGCCGAAGCGCTCGTTGACGTCGGCGACGAGCGCGATCCAGGAGCTCTCGTCGCTGACGTCGTGGTGCCGGAAGTACGCCGCTCCCGGTGCCTTCTGCTCCAGGTCCTTGGCCAACAGCTCGCCCAGCTCGTCGGCGACGTCCGCGATCACCACCTTCGCGCCCTCGCCGACGAAGGCGCGGCAGATCTCCGCGCCCTGTCCCTGCGCACCGCCGGTGACGATCGCCACCTTGCCGTCGAGTCGTCCCATGGTCGTCTTCCTGCCTGTCGTGGTGTGACCTGTCGTGATGTTGATCGTGTCTCGCGCCGATGCGCGGTCAGTCGCGCGCGCGGAGCCTGCCGACCTCGTCGGCCGCGAAGCCCACCGCTGGGTCGCGGTCGGCGAAGTAGCTGCCGATCTGCTTGTCGAGGCCGTCGAGATCCCAGGTGTCCGCGCCGGTCAGGTCGAACCGCTCGGCCACGGTGGGAGCCGCCAGCAGCGCCACCATGCCGCCGTACACGACGAACACCTGACCGGTGATCCGTGACGCCGCCGGCGAGGCCAAGTAGGCGACCAGCGGAGCGACGTGCTCGGGGCTGTAGGGGTCGATGCCGTCGCCCGGCTCCGCAGCGCCGAACACGTCGGCAGTCATCGCTGTGCGCGCTCGCGGGCAGATCGCGTTGGCGCGGACGCCGGAGCGACCGAGCGCCCGCGAGGTGGAGAGGGTGAGCGCCACGATGCCCGCCTTGGCAGCGGCATAGTTCGGCTGGCCCGGCGGTCCGAAGAGGAACGCCTCCGAGGCGGTGTTGACCACGCTGGCGTTCACCGGCTCCCCGGTCTGCTTGGCGCGGTCACGCCAGTACGCCGCTGCGTTGCGGGACAGCAGGAAGTGGCCGCGCAGGTGGATGCGGACGACGAGGTCGAACTCCTCGTCGGTCATGTTGAACAGCATCTTGTCGCGGGTGACGCCGGCGTTGTTGACGACGACATCGAGGCTGCCGAACCCATCGACGGCCGCCGCCACCATCGCGTCAGCGGTACTGCGCTCCCCCACATCGCCCTCCACCACCCGTACGTCGCCGCCACCGGCCCGGATCTCGTCCGCGGCCTCGTCGGCCGCTCCGGGCAGGTCGTTGAGCACGACCCGGGCACCCGCGCGACTCAGCGCCAGGGCCTCGGCGCGCCCGAGTCCCGCGCCGGCTCCGGTCACGACGGCGACGCGGCCGTCCAGGTCGTGGGCTGGGGGCACGCTCACTCGTCCTCGACGATGCTCAGGGCGGACTTCGGGCATGCCGCGACCGCTTGCTCGATGCGAGCACGGTTCTCGTCGGTCACCGTCGGGTCGTCGACCTGTAGGTAGTCGTCGTCGTCGATCCGGAACACGTCGGGTGCCACCGCCTCACACAGGGCGTTGGACTCGCACAGGTCGTAGTCGACCTTCACCTTGGCCATCGATTCGCTCCTTGTCGTCATGCCCCGTTGTCATGCCTGGGCAGGGCCCCGTTCATCTTGCGGTGGTCCCAGCTGGCGACCTTGACGGGCTCGACGACGACGCCGACCCGCTTGCGCGCCTGGCCGTCGACGATCTGGTCGCCCAACTCGCCGAGGTCGGCGCCGCCGGCCATCGCCGAGACGACCCTCGTTCCGAGGGCGCGCACCTCGTCGAGCTCCTCGACGAGTCGCGCGGTCCCCTGGATGCTGACGCCGCGCAGCTCGGCGTACTCGGTGCCGTCCTCCACCAGGCAGCTGATCCGCGCGTCGCGGCGCAGGTTGGCGATCTTCTGGGAGCTGCGGTAGGTCCAGAACGCGATCCGGCCGTCGACGAGCGTGTAGAACAGCGTGGTCAGGTGGGGGGCGCCGTCCGGGCCCACGGTCGCCACCTGCACCTTCAGGTTGGCGGCGAGGAAGTCGTCGAGCTCCCGCTCGGTGAGCCGGACCGCGCTGCGTCCGCTGGCCATCGCTAGCTCCCCTCGCTGGAGTGACCGGGGAAGACGTGCGCCTCGGGGTCGATCACCACGGCGGCATTGTTGACCGCAGTGGCAACCTCACCGAAGCCGGTGGCGATCAGCCGCACCTTGCCCGGGTACTCGTTGATGTCTCCGGCGGCGAAGACCCGCGGAAGGTTGGTGCGCATCGCCGAGTCGACCACGATGTGCCGCTTGTCCAGCTCGAGGCCCCAGTCCTTCATCGCCGAGAGGTCCGCGACGAAGCCCAGCGCGGCGACGACCGACTGTGCGGGTCGGGTGAGCACCTCGCCGTCCTTGCGGCTGATCTCGACACCCTCGACCCGGCCGTCGCCCAGAATCCGGGTCACCTCGGCGTTGACCACCACCTCGGTGGGCCCCGCGAGGACCGCGTCGACGGTCGCCTGGTGGGCTCGGAACGCGTCACGTCGATGCACCAGGGTGACCGACTTCGCGATCGGCTGCAGGCTGTGGGCCCAGTCGAAGGCGCTGTCCCCTCCACCGACGATCACGACCTCGCGGCCGGCGTACTCGGCGAAGGACGGCACGAAGAACACCAGTCCGCGACCCTCCCAGCCGTCGCCGGCCGGCAGAGCCCGCGGCGTGAACTTGCCGATGCCGGCGGTGATGATGACGGCCTTGGCGGTGACGGTGGCGCCGTCGTCGAGGGTCATGGTCACCCCGGTAGCCGCGTCGGTCTCCAGGCCGACGGCCGTGCGCTCGAGGAGGTACGTCGGGTTCGCGCTGGCGGCCTGCTGCACCAGCTGCTCGACCAGCTCGCGGCCCTTGATCATCGGGAAGCCGCCGACGTCGAGGATCTCCTTCTCCGGGTAGAGGGCGGAGACCTGACCACCGAGCTCGGGCAGCGAGTCGACCAGGGTGACGCGGAAGCCGCGGAAACCTGCGTAGTACGCACCGAACAGGCCGGCAGGGCCCGCGCCGACGATCAGCAGATCGGTGTCGACCATCTCGCTCCTCATAGTAGAACAGGTTCTAATTTATCAGAATGCATCCAGCTTCGACATCAGCCACTGGCCATTGTCGCGGGTGAGGGTGACCACGACCCGGTTCTCGTTCAGCTGCTGGGTCTTGACCCCCTTCGCCGTCGTCGTCTGGTTGACGAACTCGAGGACCCGCGCCTCGTCGCTCGTCGCGCTGATGAGGGCGCTGGAGCGCACCGTCGCGTCGAGCACCAGCCCGCGCTTGATCACCTGGCTGCGCACCTTGGACAGGGTGCTGGCGTACTCCTTCTGCATCGACGCCGTCATCGACTTCTCTGCGGCCGCGGTGTCCTTGTCGAAGGTCTTCGCGTGGTAGGACAGCGCCGCCTTGGTCATCCGCGCCGCCTGGTCCATCAGCACCGCGCGAGTGGCCGGCGAGGTGATCTCGCCACCGGGCGCGGTGTCACGATGGTTGTGCCGGTAGGTGAGCACCAGGGCCACCGCGGCCACGACGATCGCCACCGACAGCACGACGGTCACCAGCGGATGAGAGGCGCGGGAGGCGGCGCTGGGTGCGTGCTCGGAGGGTGCCGGCTCGAGAGGTGCCAACTCGGGCGCTCGCTCGGGTGCCGGTTCGGGTGCCGGCTCGGGTGCCGGTGCCGCCTCGGAGGGTGCCGGTTCGGGTGCCGGTGCCGCGGCGAGGTCCGATCCGCAGTAACGGCACCGGATCGCGGCGGCCTTGATGACCTCCGCGCAGTACGGGCAGAGCTTCTCGTCCGGGGCCAGGTCGGGGGTGGTCATGAGACGAAGTCCAGTCCGCTCATCTTCCAGCCCTGGGCGGTGTGCGTCATCTCGATCTTCAGACGGTAGTAGCGGCACACCGCTCCGGCGTGCGGGCACTGCTTGGTTGCCCTCTGCTTGCCCGTGGAGCTGTTCTTGACCACCGCGTCCGCCGCGACGAACACCGTCGCTGTGCTCGCGCCGACGTCCGTGAGCCCGACCTGCCGGACCTTCCCGGTGGAGACCGACTTGGCCGCCTCGGCGGCAGCCTTGAGGTTCACCTTGGTGTGGGAGTACTGCGCGCGGAACTTCCCGGTCGCGCCGGCCAGCACCTTGGCGATGAGCGGGTCCATGTCTCGGTAGTCGACGTCGAGGAACGCCGCCACCTCCTTGCTGGTCGCGGCCTTGACCGCGGCGTACCGCTGCGATGCCCCGCGCGTCGCCTCTGCCTGCGGCGAGGGCCCCTGGACCAGCACGATGACCAGGGCTGCAACCACGCCCAGGAGGACAGCGCCCAGCACCAGGTTCACCGGGCCGAGGGTGCGCCCGGTGTCACGATCTCCAGTCACCGGGCCGCGCCCGACCTTCCCGCGCCCGACGCCACCGGACCGATCAAGAGCTGCTGCCACGCGTTGCTGCCGAACACCGAGTCCAGACCTCCCTGTGAGCTCACCCTGACCCGACGGCCGTTGCCGGCGTAGGCCACTCCCGTACGGGCATCGTACGGGGCGACCCGGTACGCCGAAGACGTCGACGCGTCGAGCCCCGGTGCCATGTTCACGCCTCGTTGCTCGATGGGGTCGGACCCGGTGTAACCCGGCTGCGCCCGCGGGTCGGTGCACTTGGCCGGGAAGAGCGGCAGGTCGCGCAGGTCGTTCCCGTTCGGCCAGTCCTTAGCCGGCATGTAGCCCTGGGTGCACGGCGGTGTGGTGTAGGAGTACTGCATGTTGAGGTGCCCGTAGCCGTCGCCCGGGGTGCCGGTGAAGCCGTTGGAGACCACAGCGGGGAAGGTCACCAGGGTCTGCTCCAGGGCAGGCAACCGGGCGGTGACCACCTGGTTCACCGTCACCAGGTTGCTGATGAAGACCGGCAGCACCGGCTCCAGGCCGGTGAGCAGGGAGTTGACCTCCCGCACCGCCGGGCCGCCGCCCTGCAGGATCGTGCGCAGCTGTGGGTCGGAGACCTTCAGCGTCTGGCTCAGCCGGGCCAGGCCGCGGGCGAACGACACGATGTCACCCTTGTGGGCCTGCTGGGTGCGGAGCACGTCCTTGCCGGAGTCGAGCAGCCTGATCGTGGCGTCCTGGTGCGCCCGCGCCTGTTGCACGAAGGTGCTCCCCGAGTCGACGATCCGGCCCAGGGCATCGGCGTTGCCCTGGAAGACCTGCCCGAGCTCCTTGACGACCGAGCGCAGGTCGTTTCCGTTGACCGAGCTGACGAACCTGGACAGCTTCGTGAGCAGGTCGTTCGTCGACTCCGGGAGGCTCGCACGGGTGCCGACGAAGGTGTGGCCGGCGCCGGCGTACGGGCCCTGCGACGAAGGCGGCTCGAAGTCGAGGTACTGCTCGCCTACCGCAGTCAGGTTGTGCACCGAGAACGGCGAGTCCACTGGAATGTGGGTGCCCTGCGCTAGCGACAGGGTCGCCCGCACGCCGTCACGGGTGACCTGCATGCCGGACACCTTGCCCACCTTCACGCCCCGGTAGTCGACCTCGCTGCCGACGTAGAGACCGCCGGAGCCGGGCAGGGTGGCATGCACGGTCAGCCCACGGCCGAGCACGCGGTCGACGATGCCGAGATAGCTGGCCGCGACGTAGACGATGCCCACGGCCGCGAGCAGCACGAAGGTGATCAGCCGGACCTTCACTCCCCGGGTCATCGGCCACCTCCCAGCAGCCCGAGCAGGCCGCCGGACGGAGCCGACGACCCGAGACCGAGTCCGCCGAGCAGACCGCCTGACGACGACCCGCTGCCCAGGCCGAGCCCGCCGAGGTCGATCCCCTTCAAGGGGTTGGACCGAGCCTTCGCGTGGGTCCTGATGCGCCGTGGCGTGCCCGATGTCGTGGTTGAGGCGCTGGACGCGGGCACCGGGGCGCAGAACAGGTTCACCTTGAGTGCGCTGCACAACGCCGACATCAGTTGGCCGCACGACTCCTGACCGGCGTAGACCGCACACAGCTGGCTGACGTTCGGCAGCCCCGTGTCACCGCCCTTGAGCGCTGCACTAAGGACCTTGTTGAGGTCGAAGTCCATCGCGAACAGTGCGTTCGAGTAGTCACCCTTGGCGAGTGACGCGGCCTCCTTGGGGAACGGGAAGCTCGCCATCATCATCACACCGCGGGGCAGGGAGTTGCCGGCATCGGCCAGCCGACGAAGCGTCGGCGCGAGATGGCGCAGTGTCCCCACGATGTTGGCCTTGCTGCGGTGGATCACCCGGGTGCCGACCCTCCCGAGCTCGTCGAGTGAGCGCAGCATCTTCATCAGAGCACCGTGCTGCTGGTTGAGCACCTTCAGCGCCGGCCCGAAGGAGTCGATGGCGGCGCCGACCGTCTTCTTCTCCCTGTTCAGGGTCGCTGTCAGCCGGTTGATCGACTCCATCGCGCTGATGATGTCGTCCTTCTGGCCGTCCAGCGAGGTAGCCAGCGCGTCGACCTGGCTGAGCAGGTCGCGGATGTCGGACTGTCGTCCGTCCATCATCTTGTTCAGCTCCGCGCTGATCGTCTTGAGCTGCCCGACGCCTCCGCCGGAGAGCAGGAACGACAGCGCGCCCAGCACCTCCTCCACCTCGGGGTTGCGAGTGGTGCGGGAGAGCGGGATGAAGGCACCGTCGGTCAACCGGCCGTCCTTCGCGACGCTCGCACCGGGCGGCTTCAGCAGCGCGATGTACTTCTCCCCCAGCAGGCTGGTCTGGCGTACGTCGGCCTCTGCGTTGCTCGGCAGCACGATGTCCTTGCGGACGGTCATCGTCACGCGGGCGTGCCAGCCGACCCGACGGACCGAGTCGACCTGCCCGACCGGGACGTCGTTGGCCATCACCAGCGTGCGCGGCACCACGTTGACCACGTCGTTGAAGTCGGCGGTGACCTGGTAGCCGTCGGAGCTGCTCACCACCTTGCCGGGCAGAGGCAGGTCGTAGGCGCCGTGGAAGCCGCAGCCGCTCAGGGCCAGCGCACCCACGGCGGCGAGGATCACGAGGGTCCAGTGCGCCCGCGGTCGCGAGGCGACGGCTCGGCGAGGGGTCCTTCGTGTCATCACAGACCTCCCCCGAGCAGCCCGCCGAGCCCGTTCGCCGGGGCGGCCGCCCCCATCCCACTGGTGCCCGGGGTCGGCGCCGACAGCAGCCCGGCACCGAGATCGGCGGCGTTGGGCAGCAGCGCCTTGAGCAGGGTGCAGGCCTGGTCTGCGTTGGGCATGTGGTTGACCTGGACCACGTTGCAGATCATGTTGCCGAAGTCGAGCGCGGTCGGACCGAGCTGCAGTCGGATCCCGACGGTCCCGGTCTTCGGGTCGAACGCCTCGGCCAGGTTGCCCAGACCGAGCGGTGCCAGCGTGAGCACCTTCGCCAGGGTCTGCTTCTTGCGGGCCAGCACACCGACGGTGGTGGTGAGCTGCTTGATGTCGCCCACGAGCATGCCCTTGTTGTCGTGCACGAAGTTGCGCACCGTCGAGAGCGCGTTCGCGATCGCCACCAGTGCCTTGCGCAGGTCGCCTCGCTCACCGGCGAGCTGGGTCGAGGCCTGGGACAGGTGGTCCATGAACCGGCCGACCACCTTGTCGTTGGCCTGCAGGGTCTGGGTGACGGACGCCAGGCTGTCGACGGTGTCGAACAGCTGGCCGGAGTTGTCGCCGAGCGTCTGCACCGCGCCCGCCAGGTTGGCCAGCATCTGGTGTCCGAGCCTGCCGTTTCCCTTCAACGCGTGCGCACCCGACCGCAGCAGCTGGTTGAGTGCGCCGGACTTGTTCGCCCCGTTGGGGCCGAGCGCGTTGGTCAGGTCCGCGAGGCTGGAGTAGATCTGGTCGAGCTCGACCGGGACCGCGGTACGCGAGATCGGGATGTCGCCACCGTCGGGCAGCGTCGCGCCGCCGCCGTACGCCGGGGCCAGTTGCACGAACCGGTCCGCGACGAGCGTCGGGGTGACCACCGCTGCCTTCACGTCGGCCGGCAGCCGGTACTTCGCGTCGTACTCGATGTCGACCCTGACGCTGTCGCCCTCGGGCACGACGGCGGTGACGCGTCCCACCGGCACTCCCATGATGTCGACGTCGGTGCCCTTGTAGACGCTGACCGCCTGCGGGAAGTGGGCGGTGACGGTCCGGGTGCCGGAGCCGCCGGAGAACGCGAGGAAGCCGGCAACCACTGCGAGGGCGAGTACGACGGCGGCGAGGACACGACCGTTGATCCGGGAGAGCATCACTTGTACGTCCTCTTCCCCGGCGCGAACTCACCGGTCGCGAGGTTCACCAGGTTCGGCACGTAGGCGTCGAACCAGGGGCCGGTCCCGATGATGTTGATCAGGATCGACGCGTAGGGACCGTAGTTCTTGATCGTGTCGCTCAGCTCCTGCTTGCGCTGGTTCAAGAACGTGAGGGCGCGGTGCAGCTCGTCGAGTGCCGGCCCGATCTGCTTCTGGTTGTCCGCGGCCAGTCCGCGCAGCTGTACGGCGAGCGTGCGGGCGTTGACCAAGAGCGAGTGGATGGCTGCGCGCCTGCGGATCAGCTCGCGGAACACCAGGTCGCCCTGCTTCATCAACGTGACCAGGTCGCCCTTGCGCTGGTCGATGAGGTGGGTGACGTGCTGGGCGTGGGTGAGGAGCGCGCTGATGTCACCGTCACGCGACGCGATCGTCCGGGACAGCCGCGAGAGACCGGTGAAGCTCGACCGCACCTGCGGCGCCGCCGCGTCGATGGTCGTGGCAAGCGTGCTCAGCGCCTTCGAGAGCTGAGGCTTGTTGATCTTCTCGGTGGTGTGGGTCAGCTCGCCGAGCGTGCCCACGATGTCGTAGCCGGCACTGGTCCGGTCCAGCGGGATCGTCGAGCCGCCCGATAGCGTCCCCGACCCCTTCGGCACGAGTTGGAGGTACTTCTCACCGAGGAGGTTGAGCACCTGCACCGAGGCCGTCGTACGGTCCCCGAGCTCGGCGTGATGGACGTCGAAGTCGACCACCACCTTGGTCCCCTCGACATGCAGCGCGTTCACGCGCCCCACGCGGATCCCGGCGATCTCGACGATGTTGCCGACGTGCAGCCCACTGGCGTCGGTGAGCTCGGCGTGGAAGCCGGTCCCCCGGAAGCCCGGGAACTTCTGCAGGTTGAACGAGGCGGCCATCGCCAGCGCCAGCACCAGCAGCGCGATGGCGCCCATCCTCATCAGGTGGCGGTCGGTACGGCGGGCCATCAGTCGCACCTCTTGGCCGTGCTGTAGACCGACATGTTCTCGTTGATCTGCTGCTGGAGCTTGACCATCATCTGGTCCAGCGGGGCTCCGGCGGCGCCGAGTCCGAGCAGCTGCCCGAGCTTGGGCAGGATCACCTTCCCGGTGAAGTCGCAGAGGTAGTAGTTGTACCAGGAGCCGAAGGTGCCGATCCTGGCCTGGCGACGAAGCGTCGTCGGCAGCCGCTTGAGGGTGTCCGACATCAGCTTCTGGTTGGCCGGTCGGTTCAGGATGCTCATCACCCGGCGCAGCTGGGCGATGTCCTGCTTGGCGTAGGGGCGCGCGCCGGTGACGAGGCCGGCGACCTCATGGGTCAGGCTCGAGACGTTCTGCAGCGACGCCCCGATCGCCTTCCTGTCGGTGGAGAGGTGGCCGAGCCAGTCCCGCAGCTGGACGACGAGCCGGGTGAGCTGTTGATGCCGGTCGTCGACGGTCTTCAGGGTCCCGGAGAGGTTGGAGATCACCTCGCCGACGAGCTGGTCACGGTCCGCCAGTGCGTTGGTCAGCGATGCGGTCCGGGCCAGCAGTCCCTGGATCGTGCCGCCCTCGCCCTGCAGGACCCGCACGAGGTTCATCGACAGCTTGTTGACGTCGGCGGGGGTGAGTGCCTGGAACAGCGGCTGGAAGCCGTTGAAGAGCGCGGTGAGGTCCAGCGCCGGGGTGGTCTGCGACATCGGGATCGTCGCCCCCGGTCGGAGCCTCGGTGCTCCGGGCTTGCCCTGGGTGAGTGCCAGGTAGCGATCGCCGACCAGGTTGAGGAACCGCACCTGGGCGCCGGAGGCGGTGGTCATCGGCACTCCGGACTGGACCTTGAACGTCACGATCGCGTGGTCACGGCCCTCGAGTGAGACGTCCTTGACCTCTCCGACCGAGACACCGGCGACGCGTACGTCATCGCCCTTCTTCAGCTCGCTCGCGCTCGAGAACAGCGCGTGGTACTGGCTCTGGCTGCCGAAGCCGAAGTGGCCCATGATCACCGCCAGCAGCCCCGTGACCAGGATCGACACCAGCGTGAAGATGCCCAGCTTGACCGCCGCGATCGCGGTCTTCGTGTTCCGCCCGCTCATGGCGCGGTCCCCGGCGGGTTGTCCTGCGGCGTACCGTCCTTGAGGGGTACGTACGGCAGAGGTGGACCCTGCTTGGGATGCGGCAGCCCGAGGCACCACGGCCCGTGCCCGACCTCGCCGTAGACCGGTCGGTCGGCGCGGCCGTACGCCGGGCGCTGGTCGCCGCTGAGGATCATGGTCTGGCTCACCCGGCTGTGCCGGAAGATCTGGTTGAGCCGGCCGGTGTAGCGGTCCAAGCCCTTGAGCAGGCAGGGGAACTCGGGAGAGTAGGTGTCCAGCAGCCCGGTCAACGGCACGGCCAGAGCGGCCTCCTCCTCGATCCCGGGGCCATTGCGGGACAGCACGCGGGTGGCGGTGTCGGACATCGTGGTCAGGTCGGTGAGGAAGCCGCCGAGCCTGGTCTGCTGGGTGGTGACGGTGTGCGCGGTGGTAGTCGCGTTGCGCAGCAGCCGGACCAGGTCGGGCGCAGCCAGCGAGTAGGTGTTCGCCACGTCGGCCAGCTCGCGCATGTCGGTGCGCAGCGTCGGCAGGTGGACGTTCATCGTGCGCAGGTAGGCGTCCAGCTCCTGCATCGTGCGGCCGATCTGGTTGCCGCGCCCGGTGAGCGCGGTGGCCAGCGCGTGCAGCGTCGTGTCCAGATCGGCCGGACGCACCGAACGCAGCAGCGGGAACAGCCTCGCCAGGATCGACTCGAGCTCGACACTGGTCTGCACCCGCGACGCCGGGATCACGGTGCCGTCGGTCAGCGGCTGGGCCGCAGGCACCTTGGGGTCGACGAACTCGACGTACTTCTGGCCGAACAGCGTGGTGGGCAGGATCTTCACCGACACGTTGTCCGGGATCTCCCTGGCCTGCGAGGGCTGCAGCCCGAGCTTGATCACCGCCTGATGGCCGTCCTGGGTGATCGACCGGATCTGGCCGACCAGCACCCCGTGCATTCGCACGTCGCCGAACCGCGCGAGCTGCAGACCGGCGCGATCGGCCTTGACCGTGACCATGGTGACGGGCGTGAAGACCTTCTGGTAGATCGCGATGGACAACCCGATCAGCAGCGCGACGACCGTGAGGTAGGCGACTCCGGCCACGAACAGTCGGGTGTGCTCGCGTCCCGTGTCGTGGGTGATGTTCACCAGCATCGGCTCAGCCCCGCCCGCTCATCCGGTGATCCGCACGGTGGTCGTCGAGCCCCAGATGGCGAAGCTGAGGAAGAAGTCGGCCACAACCACAGTGACGATCGAGGTCCGGATCGCCCTGCCGACGGCCATCCCGACGCCAGCCGGGCCACCCGACGCGGTGTAGCCGTAGTAGCAGTGGATCAAGATGATGGCCACCGCGAGCACGATCAGCTTGCCGAACGACCACAGCACGTCGCCGGGTGGCAGGAACTGGATGAAGTAGTGATCGTAGGTGCCTGGCGACTGGTGGTAGATCAGTGTGGTGATCAGCCGCGGCGAGAGGTACGACGCGCACAGCGCCACGATGTAGAGCGGGATCACCGCGAGGAACGCCGCGATCATCCGCGTGGTGACCAGGAACGGCAGCGACGGGATGCCCATCACCTCGAGGGCGTCGATCTCCTCGCTGATCCGCATCGCACCCAGGCGCGCGGTGTAGCCGCAGCCGACGGTCGCGGCCAGCGCGATCGAGGACACCAGCGGGGCCACCTCACGGGTGTTGAAGTAGGCGGAGATGAACGCGGTGAACTTCGCGACGCCGATCTGGCTCAGTGATGCGTAGCCCTGGATGCCGACCTCGGTCCCGGCGAAGAACGCCAGGAACGCGATCACGCCGACGGTGCCGGCGATCACGGACAGGCCACCCACCCCGAACGCGACCTCGGCCAGGGTGGCCCAGATCTCGCGGCGGTACCGGCGCACCGCTCGCGGGGTCCAGGCCAGTGCCTTGGCGTAGAAGAGCAGTTGGTCGCCGTACTGCTCGATGCGGTAGCGCTGCTCCTTGACGAGGGCGGCGCCGACCTCGGTCACCTGTGCCATCTCACAGCCCGTTCTGCGGGACGACCTGGAAGTAGATCGCCGTCAGGATCGAGTTGAGCAGGAACAGCAGCATGAACGCGACGATCACGGACTCGTTCACGGCGCGCCCCACACCACTGGGCCCGCCGCCGGCGTTGAGGCCCTTGTAGGCACCGACGACCGCAGCCAGGAAGCCGAAGATCCCGGCCTTGATCATCGAGATGTAGAGGTCCGGGAGCGTGGCAAGCGCGGTGAACGACGATAGGAACGCGCCGGCGGAGCCGCCCTGGACGATGACGGTGAAGAAGTAGCCGCCACCGATGCCGGCGGCGATCACGATTCCGTTGATCATCAGCGCGACGAAGAGGGTGGCCAGCACGCGTGGCACGACCAGGCGGGCGATCGGGTCGACGCCGAGCACCTCCATCGCGTCGATCTCCTCACGGATCTTCCGAGCCCCCAGGTCCGAGCAGATCGCCGAGCCGGCGGCACCGGCGATGATCAGTGCCGCTGCGATCGGCGCCGCCTCGCGCACCACGGCGAGGACCGCGGTCGCGCCGGCGAACGACTGGGCTCCGAGCTGACCGGTCAGGTTGCCCACCTGCAGCGAGATGACGGCACCGAACGGGATCGACACCAAGATGGTGGGCATCAGCGTCACGCTGGTGATGAACCAGGCCTGCTCGATGAACTCCCGGGCCTGGAACTTCGTAGTGAAGGCCGCCTTGGTGACGTCGACCACCATTGCGGCAATCTCCCCCGGCCCACGAACGACAGAAGCAGCGGAGACTGCCACTCCTACCCCCTTCGATGGCAGGGCCAACGCCGGACCGGCGCACGCTGACGGATCAATCTAGAACGTGTTCTCGTTTTCCACAAGCGGACACGCTCGCCCCGCCCAGCAAAACGACCCGCGCCGCGCGGAGGTCACGCGAGACCCCCTGCCATTCCTAGACTCGGTGCGTGTCCCGAACCCAGAACCCCCTCACCCAGCGCCTCGAGCGGCACCCCTCGGCGGCACTCCTGCTGGCCCAGCTGCTGGCCGTGGTCCTCAGTCCGTTCTTCGGCGACCACGGCGCGGGCAAGGCCGTCCTGGGAGTCGTGTCGACCCTGGTCGTCGGGACCGCACTCTACGCGGTACGGCGGACCCCGGCGCTCACCGTGGTCGCCCTCTGCCTCGGCGTGCCCGCGATCCTCTTCGTCGTCCTCGAGGCGATTCACCCGCACTCGGACTGGATCGTGTTGACCAACGCGCTTCTCCACGCGCCGTTCTACTTCTTCGTCTCCTACGGCCTGATCCGGTACCTCTATGACGACGACCGGGTCAGCACCGACGAGCTCTACGCGGTCGGCGCGGCCTTCACGGTGGTCGCCTGGGGCTTCGCCTACCTCTATGTCGCCGTGCAGGTGGTGTGGCCCGGTTCGTTCTCAGGTCCGGGTCCGGGTCCCTACTCGTGGTTCGTGCTGCTCTTCTTGTCGTTCTCGAACCTGACCAGCTGCGGGCTCTCCGACGTCCTGCCGGCGTTGGGCCAGGCGCGCGCGGTGATGATCATCGAGCAGGTGACCGGCGTCCTGTACATCGGAATGGTGATCTCCCGGTTGGTCGGCCTCGCCGTGCGGCGCAGCCAGGTGCCGTGACCCCTAGCGGGTCGCCTCGATCATCTGGCGGAGCTCCTTCTTCAGCTCGGAGATCTCGTCGCGCAACCGGGCCGCCACCTCGAACTGCAGCTCCGCGGCGGCCGCGTGCATCTGCTCGGTGAGCTGCTGCACCAGCTCGGCGAGATCGCTGGACGGCAGTCCGGCCAGGTCCGGAGCGGTGCGGCGGGCGTCCAGCTTCGACAGGCCGGGAACCGGCGCCTTCTTCGATCGGTCGCCGCGCGCACCGGTGCCCTGCCAGGTGGCGAGCAGCTCCTCAGTGGTCTCGTCCTCACGAGCCAGCATCTCGGTGATGTCGGCGATCTTCTTGCGCAGTGGCTGCGGGTCGACCCCGTGAGCCTGGTTGTAGGCGACCTGCTTGACGCGCCGCCGGTTGGTCTCGTCGATAGCCGAGGCCATGCTCGGCGTGATCCGGTCGGCGTACATCACCACCTGGCCGGACACGTTGCGCGCGGCCCGGCCGATCGTCTGGATCAGCGACTTGTCCGACCGCAGGAAGCCCTCCTTGTCGGCGTCGAGGATCGCCACCAGAGAGACCTCGGGCAGGTCCAGGCCCTCCCGGAGCAGGTTGATGCCGACCAGCACGTCGTACTCCCCGAGCCGGAGGTCGCGCAGCAGCTCGATCCGCTTCAGGGTGTCCACCTCGGAGTGCAGGTAGCGACACCGGACGCCGTTCTCGAGGAGATAGTCGGTGAGGTCCTCCGACATCTTCTTGGTCAGTGTGGTCACCAGCACCCGCTCGTTGCGCTCGACCCGGGTGTTGATCTCGTCGATGAGGTCGTCGATCTGCCCCTTGGTCGGCTTCACGATCACCTCCGGGTCGACCAGTCCGGTCGGTCGGATGATCTGCTCGACGGCGTGGTCGAACCCACCGGTCTTGGCCAGCTCGTAGTCCCCCGGTGTCGCGGACAGGTAGATGGTCTGGCCGATCCGGTCGAGGAACTCCTCCCACTTCAACGGGCGGTTGTCCATCGCACTGGGCAGCCGGAACCCGAAGTCGACCAGGTTGCGCTTGCGCGACATGTCGCCCTCGTACATCCCGCCGATCTGCGGGACGGCGACGTGCGACTCGTCGACGACCAGGAGGAAGTCCTCGGGGAAGTAGTCGAGCAGGCAGTTGGGTGCACTCCCCCGGCTGCGCCCGTCGATGTGCATCGAGTAGTTCTCGATCCCGGAGCAGGAGCCGACCTGGCGCATCATCTCCACGTCGTACGTCGTGCGCATCCGCAGCCGCTGCGCCTCCAGCAGCTTGCCCTGGCGCTCGAACGCAGCGACCTGCTCCTCGAGCTCGGCCTCGATGCCCCGGATGGCGCGCTCCATCCGCTCGGGGCCGGCGACGTAGTGGGTGGCCGGGAAGACGTAGAGCTCCTCGTCGTCGGTGATCACCTCGCCGGTGATCGGGTGCAGCGTCATCAACCGCTCGACCTCGTCGCCGAAGAACTCGACCCGGACCGCGTGCTCCTCGTAGACCGGGAAGATCTCGAGGGTGTCGCCGCGGACCCGGAAGGTGCCGCGGGTGAACGCGAGGTCGTTGCGGGTGTACTGGATCTCCACGAGCCGGCGCAGCACGGAGTCACGGTCGTGCTCCTGGCCCACCCGCAGGCGGAGCATCCGGTCGACGTACTCCTGGGGGGTGCCGAGACCGTAGATGCAGGACACGGTCGAGACCACGATGACGTCGCGACGGGTCAACAGCGAGTTGGTCGCGGAGTGCCGGAGCCGCTCGACCTCGTCGTTGATCGAGGAGTCCTTCTCGATGTAGGTGTCGGTCTGCGGGACGTAGGCCTCGGGCTGGTAGTAGTCGTAGTAGGAGACGAAGTACTCCACCGCGTTGTTCGGCATCAGCTGGCGCAGCTCGTTGGCGAACTGGGCGGCAAGCGTCTTGTTGGGCTGCATCACGAGCATCGGGCGCTGGAGCTGCTCGGCCACCCAGGCGACGGTCGCGGTCTTGCCGGTACCGGTGGCGCCGAGCAGCACAATGTCCTGGACGCCGCCCTCGACGCGCTGGGTGATCTCGGCGATGGCGGCCGGCTGGTCGCCCGAAGGCACGTAGTCGGAGATGACCTCGAACGGCGCCACCCGGCGCTCGAGGTCGGTCACGGGACGCATATGACGAGACTACGGGGCGCCACCGACACCTTTCCCGGTCGCGGACCTACCATCGGCGCCATGGCCCTGAACCCCGTCGCCGACGTGCTGAAGAAGGCCGGTCGCACGCTCGCGAACGCCGATGAGACGCTCACCACCGTCGAGAAGACGCTGACCACGGTCGACGGCACCCTGGTCGCCGTCGATACCAAGCTCGGCACGGTCGATACCACCCTCGCCGAGACCCGGGCGGTGCTCGAGCAGGTCAAGGGTCTGTTGTCCGATCTGGAGGCCGAGCTCGGGCTGCTCAAGCAACTCCCTGCGATGCAGCGCCAGCTCGCCGAGATCCACGCTGCGGTCACCGACCGCTGACCACCCAGACCGGTAGGTTTGCCGCGTGAAGCTGCTGAGGATCGTACGGCGGACGCTGCTCGCCGTCCTGGGCCTCCAGCTCGCGTTCGCCATCGGGCTCACCCTCGTCGACTCCTACCGACGGCGGGGCAAGAAGCCGAAGCCGTTCCCCACCCGACCCGCGAAGACGGTGCCGGTCGGAACGGGCACGGTCACGACGTATACGTTCGGCCAGGATCTCTACGAGGACATGCTCGCCGCCATCGAGGGAGCCAGCAAGCAGGTCCTGCTCGAGACGTACATCTGGAAGGGCGACGAGATCGGCGAGCGGTTCAAGCGGGCGGTCTCCGATGCAGCAGCCCGCGGCGTGGATGTGCACGTCATCTACGACTCGTTCGCCAACCTGGTCGTCTCGCCGCGGTTCAAGCGCTTCCCGGCCGGGGTGAAGGTGCTCGCCTATCCGGTCTATGCCGCCGGCTGGCGGTTCTTCGACCTGCGCCGCTACGGCCGGGACCACCGCAAGATCCTGGTGGTCGACGACGAGGTCGCGTTCGCCGGCGGCTACAACATCGGGTCCCCCTACGCGACCGAATGGCGTGACACCCACTGCCGGATCACCGGCCCGGCCGTCCTCGACGTCAAGCGCGCGTTCGCCGACTTCTGGAACCTCAACCGGACCAAGCGGTTCCAGATGCCTCGCCGCAGGGTGCAGCCGCTGCTCACCCAGACGACCACCACCTGGGAGCCGCAGATCCGGGTGCACCGCAACGTGCCGCGACTGTGGATGTTCCCGATCCGGACGATGTACATCGAGGCGATCAACAAGGCCGAGCGGAACGTGTGGCTCACGCACGCCTACTTCATCCCCGACGAGAACTTCATCGAGGCGCTGACCTCCGCGGCGGCGCGAGGGGTCGACGTACGCATCGTGCTGCCGGCGAAGTCCAACCACATCGTCGCGGACTGGATCTCGCGTGGCTACTTCACCGTCATGCTCGAGGCGGGGATCCGGATCTTCCGGTTCCACGACGCGATGGTGCACGCCAAGACCGCGACCATCGACGGCTCCTGGTCGACGATCGGCACCGCCAACGTCGACCGGCTGAGCATGACGGGCAACTACGAGATCAACATCGAGGTCATCGACAACGGGCTCGCGGCCGAGATGGAGAAGATCTTCGAGACCGACCAGTCCAACTGCAGCGAGCTGCATATGGACGAGTGGCGGATGCGCGACATCTACCGTCGCTTCACCGAGATGTTCCTCAATCCGCTGCGCCACGTGCTCTGAGCCTCACCCAGTCCCCACGCAGTCCGCAGGGGCAGGAATCAGGGCGCCGGCTCGGTGATCCGCTCCGTCTCGGGGCTCAGGCCGAAGCGGGTCACGTAGCGGTGCATGGCCGGGAGCGCCCAGACCGCCTCCGCGGTGTAGCCGTAGGAGCCGTACGTCGGGGGCGGTGTCGCGCGACCGCCCTGGCGCTGGCGTCGTACGAATCCTCGGATCTCCTCTCCCGTCTCGGGCGACACCGCAATGTCGAGCTGTTCGTAGGCGCGGACGACGGCGGCGACCGGGTCGGCCATCAGGTCGGGATAGCGCACGTTGACCACCCGGTCGGGGAAGGCGTCGGCAACGTCGACCATGGCGTCTGCGCAGACGAGCGGAATCCTGATCGCCTGGCCACGATCGTCACGTCCGGGGTCGCGGGGATCGACCAGCCAGGGGTTCTGGACGACGTCCTTGATGTGGCAGCTCGAGGTCACGATGCGATGGGGGTCGCGGTGGCAGAGGACCAGGCTGGCCTCGGGGAACGCCTCGAGGAAGGTCGCGGCCTGGTCGACGTCGGTGGGGCACTTGAGGACGAGTACGCCGTCGGCGGGCAGTGGGTTGTGCCAGAGCAGGAGCTGCACGAGCGCGCGGTACTCCTCGTAGGCCTGCCGGCGCGGTCGGCCCGGGAACACGGTGGCGGTCCAGGTGCTCATCAGGTCGGTGGGGCTGCGGCCCATGAGGCCGCTCAGGTCGAAGAACCCCCAGGCGCATTCCTCGGGGTCGGTCGCCTCGACCCAGTGCATGTGCTCCAGCTCGCTGCCGCGCAACGCATCCACCCCGCGCTGGACCTTGCCGATGCGCGGATCTGTGGCATAGGTGTCCGCCTCGGGCGGCGGGACCGGTGCGACGAGCTCCCAGCGGAGCAGGGAACGGGAGCCGGGCCGTCGTGCCATCAGGTTGTGCAGGAGCGTCGTCCCGGAGCGCGGGAACCCCATGATCCGGACCACTCGGGGCAGCTGCACGTCGTGGATCTCGGGGTGGCGCTCGAGCGTGTCGATGACTCCCAGGCGGACCTGCAGGTTCCGCTCCGCCTGCCGGGCCAGCTGCGAACGACCCGAGTCGGACAGCAACGGGGAGGTGAGGTCGTCGCACCATGCCTGAAGCACAGGCTCGAAGTGCGGGTCACCGAGGTCTCGGAGCTCGGTGGCTGCCATTGCGCGGTCGACCAGCCAGGTCGGGGTGACAACGGCATCCATCGCGATGACCTCCGCAAGGATCTTCCCGCCGCCGGCACGGCCTGGCAACAGATCTGCGCCCTAGCGCCTCACGACGCCGACTGGCCGACCGCTCCCGACTCGGATCCGGGCCGGACCACCTGGACCTCACCCTCGGCGTACCACTTCCGGATGACCTTCTTGTCGAACTTCCCGACCGAGGTCCGTGGGACCTGCTTGATGAAGGCGAACGCGTCGGGCAGCTGCCACTTGGCGAAGTCCTCGGCCAGGAAGTCGCGAAGCTCCGCGACGGTGGTGGTCGCGCCCTCCCGCAGGACGACGGAGGCCAGGGGCCGTTCCTGCCACTTCTCGTCGGGGATGCCGATCACCGCGGCCTCGACCACGTCAGGATGCGCCATCAACGCGTTCTCCAGGTCGACCGAGGAGATCCACTCGCCGCCGGACTTGATCACGTCCTTGGCCCGGTCGGTGAGGGTGATGTAGCCGAGCTCGTCGAGGGTCCCGACATCCCCCGTGCGCAGCCAGCCGTCGTGGAACTTCGCCGCGGCCTCGTCCGCGTCGGCCGCCTCCGGCCGGTAGTAGGCCGCGGTCACCCAGGGTCCGCGCACCTCGACCTCACCGACCGCCTCGCCGTCCTCGGGCAGCGCTGTCAGGTCGTCGCCGACGATGCGAGCCTCGACCCCGCACACCAGTCGGCCCTGGCCGCCGCGATAGCGCCACACCTCATCCCCCTCGACGCCCAGCGGTACGCCGGCCGCGGTGGCGACCGGCGAGGTCTCCGTCATCCCCCACGCCTGCCGCACCTCGATGCCGTGGCGTTCCGCGAGCGCCTTCTGCAGGCTGACCGGCACCGCGGATCCCCCGCAGAGGATCAGGTGCAGGCTGTCCAGCGCCACCTCGGGGTGCTGGTCGAGGTAGCCGAGCACGTCGTTCCACACCGTCGGCACCGCCCCGGAGATGGTGGGCCCGGTCTCGTTGATGAACCGAACCAGCGGCTCGGCCTGGAGCCAGCGGTCCGGCATGCACAGCGATGCCCCGCTCATCAGTCCGGCGTAGGCGAGGCCCCAGGCATTGGCGTGGAACATCGGCACGATCGGCAGGATCCGGTCATGGTAGGAGAGCCCCGCGACGGCGCCGGTGCATGCCATCTGGGAGTGCAGCCAGGCCGAGCGGTGGCTGTAGACGACGCCCTTCGGGTTGCCCGTCGTACCGCTGGTGTAGCACATCGCCGCAGCGTCCCGCTCGTCCACCTCCGGCCAGTCGAAGTCCTCGGGCTGGTCGGCGAGCAGGTCCTCGTAGAGCAGGACCTCCTTGCCGCTGGACCGGAGCGAGTCGAGGTCGGCGGCTGCCGCGTCGGGACCGGCCACCAGTACCTGCCGGACGGTGCTCATCGACGGCAGGTGCGGCGCGAGGAGCGGCACCAGCGAGTCGTCCACGATGACCAGCTGGTCCTCGGCATGGTTCGCGATGTAGACCAGCTGATCGGGAAACAGCCGGATGTTGAGCGTGTGCAGCACCGCGCCCATCGAGGGCACCGCGAGGTAGGCCTCGAGGTGCTCGACGTTGTTCCACTGGAACGTGCCGACGCGCTGGTCGCCGGAGATGCCGAGGCTGCGCAGCGCGTTCGCGAGCCGGGCGACACGGGCGCCCAGCTCGCCGTACGACGTCCGGCGCGAGCCGTCCGGTGTGGCGGTCACCACCTCGGAGTCACGGTGCACGGTCGTGCCGTGCCGCATGATCGAGCCGATGGTGAGCTGGGCGTCCTGCATCGTGCTGCGCATGGACCGATCTTGGCCCTAGGAGCAGTAGCCGGTCCAGAGGTCATCTCGCAGGGCACACAGATGTGACCGCGCCATCGCACGCACTACCGTGTCGCCATGTCCCGACGTCTGCGTCCTGCCCCCGACCGCGAGGTCTTCCTGACCGGCGCCGCCAGCGGCATCGGCAGGGCCACCGCCGAGCTGGTGGCGAGCCACGGCTCCCGGGTGCACCTGACCGACCGCAACGGCCCCCAGCTGGACGAGGTCGCCGCCGGCATCCGCCGTTCGGGGGGTCGGGTCGGCCTGGTCGAGACGGCCGACATCGCCGACCACGACGCGATGCACGCACTCGCGACGCGGCTCACCGCCGAGTACGGCGCCATGGACGTCGTGATGAACATCGCCGGCATCGCCGCCTGGGGGACGGTCAGCGCGATGCCCCACGAGACCTGGCGACGTCTGGTGGAGATCAACCTGATGGGCCCGATCCACGTGATCGAGGAGCTCGTCCCACCCATGATCGACGCGCGGCGCGGCGGACACCTGGTCAACGTCTCCTCAGCCGCGGGAATCATCGGGATGCCCTGGCACGCCGGCTACAGCGCCAGCAAGTTCGGCCTCCGTGGCGTCTCGGAGGTGCTTCGGTTCGACCTCGCCCGAGACCACATCGGGGTCAGCCTGGTCTGCCCGGGCGGCGTGGACACCGGCCTGACCGAGACGGTGGAGATCGCCGGCGTCGACAACGCCAGCCCGCGGTTCCGCAAGGCCCGGGAGCGCTTCCGCAGCCACGCCGTCAGCCCTGAGCAGGCGGCCGCGTCGATCGTGCGCGGACTCGAGCGCAACCGCTACTGGGTCTACACCTCGCCCGACATCCGGATGGCTCACCTGGCGCAGCGCTACTTCCCACCGGGCTACAGCGCGGCGATGCATGTGCTGAACCGCGCGGCGAACCGTGCGCTCCCCGACGTGCAACGGGCCCGCAGGCCGGAGGTCCAGGGGTGACCGGCCCCCGCATCACGCCCGGAGGTCTCCGCGAGAACGGCCCGCTGATCTGGGGCTTCGCCCAGATCGCCGGCAGGGTCACCGGCACCACTCCGCCGAACGTGTTCAGCACGCTCGGCCGGGGCCGTGGGCTGTTCTGGGGCTGGCTGCACTTCTCCGGCAAGCTGATGCCCGGCGGCAAGCTCCCCCGCCGACTCACCGAGCTCGCGATCATCAGGGTGGCCCATCTGCGCGGGTGCCAGTACGAGCTGGACCATCACGTCCGCCTCGGCCGACGGGCCGGGGTGACTGCAGAGGACCTCGAACGGGTGTACGCCGGCCCGGACACCGACGGTTGGACACCTGCCGAGCAGGCCCTGCTCCGAGCCGTCGACGAGCTGGTGCACGAGAAGGACATCTCCGACCCGACGTGGACGGCGCTCCGCTCGGCGTACGACGACCGCCGGGTGCTCGAGCTGGTGATGCTGGTGGGCCACTACGACGCCCTGGCCACCACTCTTCTCACGCTGCGCGTGCAGCCCGACCGCCGTCGCTGAGCGGCTATCCGCTGGAGTCCTCCAGCTGGACCGTGTCGACCAGCCAGCGTCCGCCGTCGTGGACCATCTGCATGCTGATCCGGGGCTCCTCGGTGTGCGAGCCCTTGGTGTCCCGCGCTGAGACCACCTGGTCCACGAAGAGCAGCACGCGGACATGTGAGGTGTCCCGCACCAGGGGCGCCGCCGCGATCACGCGGCCCCTGGCCGTCACGTGCAGGCTGCGGACCACGGCTGCCGACTTCGCTCCCACCGAGGCGAAGTAGCTGCGGAAGCGCGGCGTGCCCAGCGCTGCCACCCGGGCGTGGTCGGCCTTGACCGTCCGATAGTCGTAGGTGGTCAGGTCGACCGCGACCGTCCGAGCAGCCGCGGTGGCAGACGTGCCGGCGGACCGGAGAGCAGACTGGTGCCGTTCCGCGCGCCAGGCCAAGGCGAGCGCCACCAGGGCGGCGATCAGCACCACGGTCAGCACGACCACGACCGCCCGATGCCGGCGTACGGCGTCCCCCAAGTCAGCGCACCGGTCCAGGCGCGTGCATCGCGCCGCGCTGGAGGTACTTGCCGGGGTCGGCGCACCGACCGTTCGGGTTCATCGGCCGTCGCACGACGCTCTTCGGGTCCCGCTCGCTGGTGCCGTAGGAGCAGTAGTGGTCGCGCTGGCCGATGATGTTGAGCTGGAGCGACCTGCCCCGGATGGCCTTCGCGAGCACGCCCAGGCCCGGCGAGAAGTTCGCCAGCAGCGCCCGCAGATGCGGGTCGTAGGAGGCCAGCAACCCGGTCAGCTCGGCCCCCACGGAGAGGAACCTCGGCAGCACCGCGTCGGCGTCACGGACGATCCTGCGGATCTGAGCGATCTGGTCCGGAGCAGCCTTGAGGGTCCTGGTCAGCTCCGGGTTGTAGCCCTTGAGGAATGCTGCGAACGTCTTGAAGTCCCGCGAGAGCCGACGAATCCGTGCGGCGTTGTCGGTGCCGATGTCGAGCACCGTTCGCCCGTTGGTGATCAGACGGTCGGCCTGCGGCCAGTAGCGGTTCAGGTCGTTGACGAGCAGCCTGCCCTGGTCGGTGAGCTGCGCCAGGTCGCCGCTGGTGCCCGAGAACGCCTTGCTCGCCTCGTCGAGGACGGTGTGCAGCTTCTTCGGGTCGATCTGGCCGAGCAGCTTGTTGACCGCGATGACGGTGGTCGCCAGGGTCTTCGGGATGTCGGTCGACGTCGCCGCGATGGTGCTGCCGTCCTGAAGCCACGGGCCGTGGTCGTCCGGCGGCTGGAGGTCCAGGTACTGCTCGCCCACCGGGGACAACGAGCGGACGACGGCACGGGTGTCGCTCGGGATCTTCGTCGAGCTGGTCAGCTCGGCCGTCGCCTGGACGCCGGTCGGGGTGAAGTCGATGTGGGTCACCCGCCCGACGTGCACGCCCCGGTAGGTCACCGCCGAGCCCTCGAAGAGGCCGCCCGTCGCGGTCAGCTCGACCTTGACGTTGCGGGGCCGCGACGTCAGCGGAGTGCCCAGCACACCGCTGACGATGTACGCGACGCACAGGACGAACACCACGAACACGCCGACTGCGCTCACGAGCAGTTTGTTGGGAGCGAATCTCATTGGCCACCTCCGAGGAGCCCACCGAGCAGGCCACCGACCACGTCGGAGCCGCCTGACGTGGCACCGGACTTCGAGCCGGTCCCGCTGCCGGCCTTGCGCTGACCGCCGGTGAGCCCGGAGAGCAGCTCCTGGGCAACTCCGGTGCTGAGGTTGTTGGCCAGGTTCGTGCTGACCTTGGTGCCGAGGCTGCCCAGCAGGCCGCCGAGGAGTCCGCCGCCCGTGCCGGTGCCGCCCAGCAGCGTGCCGACGCCGATCGTCTTGCCTCCGAGGATGAACTGGTCCACGCGCAGGTGCGTGCCCAGGTTGAGGTAGTCGCCGGGTGCGACCCGGTCGATCAGCTTGCTCAGCGCGACGATGGCCTGCAGCGTCGCCGGGAACACGCTGCGGACCGAGACCAGCTCCTGAAGGATCGGACCCGCCTTGCGGATCATCGACAGCAACTGGGTCCGGGTCTGCCGGACCACGGAGTTCGCCGTCCCCCCGAACTTCTCCAGGCTGGACAGCAGGTTCGTGATGTTCGCCAGGTTCGCCCGCAGCACCCGGGAGGCAGGGCGTACGTCGACCAGGGCCCGATGGATGATCTGCCGACGCTGGTGCAGCATCAGCGACACACTGTTCAGGGCATTCAACGTGCGGTCGATGTCGCCCGAGGCGGCGTTGACCTGGGTCAGCATCCGACCAGACCGCTCCAGCAGGTCGCGGATGTTGTTCTCGTGTCCCCCCAGGGCCTTGTTTGCCTCGGTGGTGATCGTCTGCAGCTGGGACAGTCCGCCACCGTTGATCAGCAACGACGCCGAGGCCAGCGCGTCCTCGACGGTCGGTGCCGTGCTGGTGCTGTGCTCGCCGAGCACGGCGCCGTTCGTGAGCAACGCGCCCGTCGTGGGGTTGCGCAGGTCGACGAAGAGCTCGCCGAGCGGCGTGGTGTAGCGCAGTCGGGCCGTGGCGCCGGACCGCACCTTCGCGTCCGTGCGGATGTCCATGGTCACCCGCGCCTTGAAATCGTGGGCGGTGACCTTCGTGACGCGCCCGGCGTCGACGCCGTTGACGCGGACCGCGGCGCCGTTCGCGAGGTTGAGCGCCTCGCCGAAGTCGGCGGTCACGGCGATGGTCTTCCCGGACTGCCCGGAGCCCGGGAGCGGCAGCGAGGAGAACGTCGGGCCGGCGCAGCCGCTGAGCACCAGGGCCAGCACGCTCGACACGACGATCAGGATCGGAGCTCGGCGCATCACTTCGCACCACCTAGCAGGTTGCCGAGCACGTCGCTGAGCGCATTCGGATCCAGCCCGATCGCGTTGCACAGGTCACCGGGCATTGTCGTGCAGATCTGGCTCAGCAGCGGCCCGATCACCGGAAGCAGCTTGGTGATGTCCAGCCGCACCACCAACCGGTTCCCCGGTCCCAGCATCCGCTCGAGGTTCTGCACCGCGAGCGGCATCACCCGGAGTACTTCACCCACCGACCGTCTCTTGTCCAGCACGGTGCGCATCACGTCGT
Organism: Nocardioides marmorisolisilvae; assembly: GCF_031656915.1. NCBI lineage: Bacteria > Bacillati > Actinomycetota > Actinomycetes > Propionibacteriales > Nocardioidaceae > Nocardioides > Nocardioides terrisoli. The sequence goes on from NZ_CP134227.1 coordinate 776,992, forward strand.
TGGTACGCCGCACCGTGGTGTTGATCTCGCCCCGGTTCTCCTTCGCGAACTGAGCCACCACCCGGATCATCCGAGTCACGGAGCGCAACGACGTGCGGAAGTTCTGCCGCTCGGAGGCCAGCAGCGAGCTCGCCGAGGCGACCTGCTTGATGAACTGGCGGACGGTGCCCTGGTTGGTCGCGAGGGTCTGGGTGAGCTTGTCCAACGCGACCAGCGAGGACGTCGCATTCTGGCGCTGCGCGGAGATTCCGTTGGCAGCCGCGGCCAGCGACCTTATCGACCGGTTGATCAGGTCACCCTTGCCCCTGAGAGCCGTGGACTGGGTGTCGAGCAGCCTCTTGATGGCGTTGCGGGTCGACGCCTTGCCGCTCAGCCCGTTCGCGAGCTTGCTCAGCGAGGCCAGCACCTCATCGAACTCGACCGGCGTCCTGGTGCGATCCACAGGGATCACCGCGCCGCTCTGCATCCGCGGACCGGATCGGTAGACGGGGGTCAGCTCGATGTAGCGGTCCGTGGCCACCGACCGTGGGACCACGACGGCGGCGGCCCCTGCCGGGATCGGCTGGTCACCGTCGACCTCCATGGTCACCTTGACCCGGGGGCCCTCCGGCACGATCGAGGTGATCTTGCCGATCGGCACGCCGAGCACTCCGACGTCGTTGCCGACGAAGACGCCCGCGGTGTCGGTGAAGTACGCCGTCACCTCCGTCTTCTTGCTGCCCACCGAGAACGTCCCGACCGAGCACGCAGAGGCGCACACCAGCATCACCAGGACCAGCACGGCGGCCCCGGCGGTTCGCGCACGGCTCATCGTCGCGGTCGCCATCAGCAGTTCCCCGCAAGCTTGCAGCCGATGCCGTCGTTGGGCGGGATTATCCCGGCGTTGTTGTAGGTGTGCAGGTCGCCGTACGGCGCGTTGCCGGAGGCGTTGGCGATGTATCGCACCGCCGGAGCCATCGTGTCCAGCACATGGCGCAACGTGCCGTCCTGACGGTGCAGCTCGGCGAGGGCCCCGTTGAGTGCCCGGAGTGCGGGGTGCACGTCGGCCTTGGTCTGGCCGATGACCGCGTTGACGTTGTGCGCCAGCCGACGTGCCTCCACGAGCAGCCGGTGGATCGCAGCGCGGCGGGCGGTGACCTCGGAGACCACGAGATCGGTCTGTTTCATCAGGCCGATCAGGTCCCCGCTGCTCGCCGACAGCTGTCCGGTCACGCTGCGCGCCGCCTTCAGCAGTGCGCCGAACTGGTCGCTGCGCCTGGCCACGTCGTCGGACAGCCTGACCACCCCCTGCAAGGCGGGGCCGAACTGCTGCGTCGACGGCGCGAGCTCCCGTGCCATGGTGGAGAACAGCTTCGCGAGCTTGGCGGAGTCGAGCTGCTCGACCCGATGGGTGCCCTGGTCGAGCACGTCCTGCAGATTGAACGGCACCGACGTCCGCGAGATCGGGATGGTGTCGTGGGGGAGGTTGCCGCTCCCCTCCGGCGTCACCGCGAGCAGGTGGGTCCCGAGCAGGGTGGCGACCTTCACCGCGGCCGTCGTGCGCGACCCGAGATGGATGCCCTTGTCGACGGTGAAGGTGACGTGGACGGCCGAGCCGACCAGCTTCACCGAGCGCACCTCCCCGACGCGCACGCCGCTGACCTGGACGTCCTCCTTCGCCCGCAGACCCGCCGACTGCTCGAGCACCGCGGTGTAGGTGCTCTTGCCGAAGGGGATCACCGAGATCAGGAGTACCCCGAGGCCGAGGACGACTCCGACGGCGATCGTGACCAGTCCCAGTCGGAACGGATCGCGGTTGGCGAGCGCCTTCATCGGCACGCCTCCGTCCAGGGCCCACCGGACTGGTGTCCGCTCAGGTTCACCTCGGGGCCCCCCAGCTTCAGCCACAACGTGCACAGGTAGACGTTGACCGCGTTGCCGTAGGACGACACCCGGCCCAGGTCGCCGAAGGCCACCCCGAAGCTCTTGAGCGCGGCCGTGAGCTGGGTCTTCTGATCGTCCAGGGTCTGTGCGACCTGACGGAACATGTGTGTGTTGGTAACCAGGGGGCGGCGCGACTGGGCGAGCAGGTCCGACGTCGAGCTGATCAACCGGCTCAGGCCGCTGATGGAGGTGCCGATGCTGGTGCGGTCCTTGGCCAGCCCGGTCATCAGCAGCCGCAGCTCGTGCACGGTGGACTTCAGCTCGCTCCCCTGTCCGCTCAGGTCGTTCAGCACGGGCGTGAGGTTGGTCAGCACCTTGCCGAAGATCGTGTCGCGGTCTGCGAGGAAGTTCGTCAGCCTGGTCGTCTGGGCGAGCAGCTGCTCGATCGAGCCGCCCTCGCCCTGCAGCACCTGGATGATCGAGGTCGCGAGCTTGTTCACGTCGGCTGGCTGAAGCACGTCCAGCAGTGGACGGAAGCCGTTCAGCAGCTCGGTCAGATCGAAGCCGGGGCTGGTGCGGGAGCGGGGTACGTCGGCGCCCGCCGCCAGGGGCGCACCGTGCCGAGCGCCCTGGACCAGCGACAGGTACCGCTGACCCAGAAGGTTCTGGTAGCGCATCACGATGTGCGTGTTGTCCAGCAGCGGCTGGTCGTCCTGCAGCTCGAAGGTCACCTTCGCCCCTCCGGGCACGATCCCGATGTCTGTCACCTTCCCGACCCGGACGCCGGCCACCCGGACGTCGTCGCCGGTGGCCAGTCCGCTGACGTTGGTGAACTCGGCGGTGAAGTTCCGGGTGTGCCCGGGGACGCCGTTGACCATCGTGTTGTAGAGCAGCGCGAGCAGCGCCAGCGAGATCGCGGCGAACAGCAGGAACTTCCAGAGGATCTGCCTGAACCCGGTGATCATCGGCCACCCCCGAGCATGCTGCCGACCCCGGCGCGTCCCAGTCCTGGGCAGTTGTCACCGCGCGCACTGCCGTAGCGGGGGCAGTCCGAGGCCGTGTAGTACGGCGGCGCCTGCCCCTGGATCACCAAGGTGTTGTCCGCCCACCCGTGATGCACGATCTGGGCGAGCTTGCGACGGACCTCGCGCAGGGTGGCGAAGCTCTGCGTGATGGCCTGGTGCCGCAGGTCGTAGTAGATGTCCTCCACGACGCTGGCGTTCTTCAGGAAGGTGACCAGGTCGGGACGGACCTTGGTGAGGAACGCGTTCGCCTCGTCGGTCACGCTCCGCCCACCGGTGAGAAGGGTGGCGATCGCTGCCTTCTGGGCGGCGATCGTGTGCAGCGTGCCCAGGCTGTCCCGGACCCCGTCGAGCAGGTCAGGCGCGGCGCTCCGCACCAGCTCGAGGTTCGAGGCGAGCTTGGCCAGGTCTGTCCGGATGGCGGGGATCCGGGGCTCGACCTTCCTGAGGAGCCGGTCGAGGTCGTCGATGATGCCGCCGATCTCCGCACCGCGGCCGTCGAGCGCCATCGCGATCGAGCTGAGCGTGGAGTTGAGCTGCGCCGGTCGCAACGCCTTGACCAGGCCGTCGATGTCGTCGAGGGCCTGCTGGAGCTCCAGGGTGCCCTGGGTGCGGTCGGGCGGGATGATGGCGCCGGCGTGCAGCATCTGGCTGGCGGACCGCCCGTGGGTGGTCAGGTCGAGGAACGACGTACCGAAGACCGTCGCCGGCAGGATCCGCGCGACGACGTTGTCCGGGATGTGGCCGAGCTCGCCGGAGTTCATCGACACCTTGATCCGCACCCCGCCGTGCGGTCCGGTGGCCAGACCCGCCACCCTGCCGATGATCACGCCGCGCATCTTGACGTCAGCGCCCTTGGCCAGCGAGCCGCCGGCGTCGGCGACCTGCGCGGAGACCGTCTCGGGTCCCCCGATGATGCCCTTGGACTTCGCACCCAGCAGCAGGAGGATCAGCGCGACCGCCAGCAGGGTCACCAGGCCCCGCTTGGCGAGCGCGTTGCGGGTCAGCTCGACCCGGACCTTCTTCGTCGACATCGCGCGCCTACCCCGAGACCCTGAAGCCGGAGTTGCCGCCCCACATCACCAACGTCATCACCATGTCGAGCACGACGATGCTGACGATGCTGGCCCGGATCGCACGACCGGTCGCCTCACCGACCGCCTGGGGGCCGCCGCCGGCGCTCATCCCGTACCAGCAGTGGATCAGCGAGATGGCAACCGCGAAGACGATGATCTTGATGACGGAGAACCAGATGTCGCGACCCTGGATGAAGGTGGAGAAGTAGTGGTCGTACTGCCCCGGCGACTGGTGGAAGATCAGCACCACCGACAGGTACGACGAGACGTAGGACCCGATCAGGCCGATCAGATAGAGGGGCAGGATCGCGAACGCCGTCGCCAGCACCCTGGTGGAGACCAGGTAGTGCATCGGATTGACGCCCATGACCGCGAGAGCATCGACCTCCTCGCTGATCTTCATCGAGCCGAGCTGGGCGGTGAACCGGCAGCCGACCTGAGCGCCGAGCGCCAGCGCGGCGATCAGCGGCGCCAGCTCACGGGTGTTCGCGCTCGCCGAGATGAAGCCGGTCAGCGGCGACAACCCGACGAGCTGCAGCCCGGTGAAGCCCTGGATGCCCAGCGAGGTGCCGGCCGCGAGGGACAGCAGCACCATGATGCCGACGGTGCCGCCTCCGACGATGAGGGCCCCGCTCCCCCAGGCGATGTCCATCAGCTGGCGCAGCGTCTCGTCGCGATAGCGCTTGAAGCTGTAGAGCACCGAGCCCAGGGCCTTGACCGAGAAGGTCCCGAAGTCGCCGATCTGGGCGAGCACCTCCATCACCTTGTCCAGCGACTTGACGCCGGCGTCGGCGATCGCGGACATCAGCTGATCCTCTGCGGGACGAGCATCACGTAGCCCTGGGTGATCAGCACGTTCGCCACCGCCAGCAGGATCACGCTCAGCACGACTGCCTGGTTGACCGCGTCCGCGACCCCCTTCGGGCCACCCTTGGCGGTCAGCCCCTTGTGGCAGCAGACGACCACGGCGAGAAAGCCGAAGACGAGCGCCTTCCCCTCCGCGACGATCAGATCGGTCGGGTGGCTGAAGGACACGAAGGATCCGATGTAGGCGCCAGAGGAGACCGTGCCGCCGCCGACGTTCATGACGTAGGCGGTGATCATCGCGGTCATCGCAACGATGACCGTGAGCAGGAACGCCACCACAAGGGCGGCGAGCATCCGGGGAGCGACCAGCCGCTGGATCGGCGAGATGCCCATCACCTTGAGCGCGTCGATCTCCTCACGCACCGTGCGCGCCCCGAGGTCGGAGGTGATCGCGGAGCCCACGGCGCCCGCGATCAGCAGCGACGTGACCAGCGGTGCACCTTGCTGCAGCACGCCCGCGCCGTTGACGGCACCGGTGAACGACGTCGCCCCGATCTGCGCGGCAACGGCGCCGATCTGCACAGAGATGATCACCCCGAAGGGGATCGACACCAAGATGGTCGGGAGCAGCGATACCCGCGTCATGAAGGAGCACTGGAGGATGAACTCCTCCCAGGAGAACCGTCGCGCGAGGATGTCGGTGAACAGGAAGCGGATGGTCTCGAGCGCGAGGACGGTGAGCCGGCCACTGGTCTCGACGCCCTGCCGGAGGCGCCCGACGAACTCGAGCGTTCCGGCACGTCCGAGTTGCGCGATCGAACTCATCCCCGATCCTCCCTACCGCCCGTCAGACCGAGAACGAAGCGGGCTCGCGAAGGTTACCGTTACCGGCGTTACAAGGTAAGTCTCATTTCGGAAGATGGACGCGCGGAGCCATCCGGGGGCCGCGCCGCGGGCGTCCGAGGCCTGCTGCGACCACCAGGCGCTGCACCCGGTGCCGGTGCGGCCGGTACTCCTCCAGCAGCTCCTCCAGTCCGTCATCGTCGACCTCGGCACCGGTCAGCGCCCAGCCGACGTCCCGAGCCACGTGATAGTCGCCGAAGCTGACCGCGTCCGCGTCCCCCTGCGACCGGACCCGCACCTCGGCGCTCGTCCAGCGGCCGATGCCGGGGACGCTGCACAGGGCGCGGTCGAGCTCGGTCGCGCCGCGTGCCCCGGCCCGCTCGAGCCCGTCCGCCACGCGAGCCGCCCGGAGGACCGCCGTCGACCGGGCCCGATCGACCGGCAGCCGGATCCAGTCCCAGCTCGCGATGCTGCGCAGGGTCGTCGGCGACGGCTGGACGAGCAGGCCGAGGTCCGCTCCGGGTCCCGGTGCAGGCTCGCCGAAGCGACGGACCAGGCCCCGATAGGCACCGAACGCCTCCTGACCCGTCACCTTCTGTTCGATGACAGCGGGCACCAGGGACTCCATCACCAGTCCGCTGGCACCGATTCGAAGGTGGCCGTGCCGCCGCCACGCGCGCTCGATCACGTCATGTCGCGGGCGGAACCCGCTGGGGTCGTCCTCCGCGCCGAGGAGGCGAGGCATCGTGTCCAGCGCCCACTCTGCGCCTGCACCCCAGGCCGCTCCGGACACCGTCCCGCCACCCTCGTCTGCCGAGAGGCGCAGCGTCGCCGTACCCACCGGTGTGCGGATGCCCCGCCAGTGCGCCCCGTCCGGTGCCACCCGGTAGGTGGGATCGCCCGCGCCGTGGCGGTACGGCGCCAGCGCCGCAGCCAGGGAGCACGGCCACCCGGGCTGCCAGCGGCGCTCGGTCGGAGATGTCACCGCACGAGCCTAGGCTGTCCGCGTGCTGTTGGAGGAGCTGGTCAGCAGGTCCGCGGAGGTCGCTGCGAGCCGGTCGAGGCTGGCCAAGCGCGACCTGCTCGCAGAGCTCCTCCGACGGGTTCCCGAGCCGGAGATCGAGATCGCCGCCGCGTACCTGTCCGGCAGCCTGGTGCAGCGTCGCACCGGCGTCGGGTGGCGCAGTCTCGGTGCCCTTCCCGAGCCGGCCGCCACCTCGACGGTCCATGTGGCTGACCTCGACGCGACCCTGGACCGACTGAGCCGGCTCGTCGGGCCCGGCTCCGCGACCGCCCGTCGCCAGGAGCTGGCCGACCTGTTCGGCCGGTTGACCCGGAGCGAACAGGAGCACGTCCGTGCGCTCCTCACCGGGAACCTTCGTCAGGGTGCGCAGGACGCTGTCGTCCTCGAGGCCGTCGCGCACGCGTCCGGGCTCCCGGTGTCGCTGGTCAGGCGTGCTGCGATGTTCAGCGGACCGACCGGTCCGGTTGCCCGTTCGGCGCTGTTCGGCGGGGCGCAGGCTTTGGCCCGCTTCACGTTGGTCGTCGGCCGACCGGTCCGACCCATGCTCGCCGGCTCGGCTCCCGACCCGGCCGGCGCCGTCGGCAAGGTCGACGGGCCGTTCACGGTCGACACCAAGCTCGACGGGATCCGGATCCAGGTCCACAAGGGCGGCGACAACGTGCGCGTGTTCAGCCGCAGCCTCGACGACCTCACCGATCGGCTGCCGGCCGTCGTCTCCGCCGCGCGTGCCCTGCCTGCGCAGACCCTCATCCTCGACGGCGAGGCGATGCTGGTCGATCGGTCGGGCCGGCCGCGTCCGTTCCAGGAGACTGCTTCGTCGTCCGCGAGCCTCGACGGCACGAGCGAGGTGCAGCCCTTCTTCTTCGACCTGCTGCTCCGCGATGGCCGCGCGCTCCTCGAACAGCCATTGTCGGAGCGACTCGAGCAGCTCGACGCCGTCGTCCCGGCGGCTGCCTCGGTGACGCGCGCCACCGGCACCACTGTCGAGCAAGCCGCGACCTTCTTAGACGCCGCCGTCGCCTCCGGCCAGGAGGGAGTCGTCGTCAAGCGGCTCGACTCGCCGTACGCCGCCGGCCGACGCGGGTCGGCTTGGGTGAAGGTGAAGCCGAGGCACACCCTCGACCTGGTCGTCCTTGCTGTCGAGTGGGGCTCGGGGCGCCGCCGGGGGCTGCTCTCCAACATCCATCTCGGCGCGCGGTCGGAGGACGGCTGGGTGATGCTGGGCAAGACGTTCAAGGGGATGTCCGACGAGATGCTGGCGTGGCAGACCGAACGCTTCCTAGCCCTCGAGACCCACCGCGACGGTCACGTCGTGCATCTGCATCCGGAGCAGGTCGTCGAGATCGCCTTCGACGGCGTGCAGCGCTCCACGCGATACCCGGGCGGCGTCGCGCTGCGCTTCGCCCGGGTCCTGCGCTACCGCGACGACAAGACCGCCGACGAGGCGGACACCATCGAGAGCGTTCGCGGCCTGCTGGTGCGTGGCTGATCCGCTCCCGGCGGGTCAGCGGACGGCGAGGGCCCGAGCCGTGGCGACCAGGAAGGAGCGCACCTGGTCGGGCGAGAGCGGGACGACCTCCGGGACGCCGGGTGCGGCCTCGCGCACGAGCATCCCGACACGCGCCAGCTGCAGGGCCCCGAGGCCGGAGGCATACATGTGGTTGGCGAGCAACGCGCTGTCGATCTCTCGGAACTCTCCGCGCCGCTGACCCTCGTCGAGGAGGGTGGTCAGCTCCTTGAGGCAGCCGGCGATCGCGCGGCCGAGCCGGAACATCGCGCCCTCCGAGATCTCGTCGAGCAGCTCGGGGCCCGTCCGCCGCATCAGCGCCTGTGCGCAGTCGACGAAGGCGGGATGGGCGACCCCGAAGTCGACGAACACACCGATCAGGTCGGCGAGCCGCGCGGCGGCGGCTCCGTCCTCGACCGAACCGTCCACTGGAGCGACGGCGTTCAATTGGGCGGCCAGCTCGTCCAAGTAGCCGACCAGGGTCAGCGCGAAGAGCTCCTCCTTGCCGGTGAAGTGCCGGTAGATGATCGCTCGGTTGACGCCGACGGCCCTGGCGATGTCCTCGATCTGGGCATCCCGCACGCCGTTGGCGTCGAAGAGCTCACGGGTCGCAGCGAGGATGTCGTGCTCCCGCTGGCGCCGTCGTGCGGCTGCCTGTGCCCGTGCACCGGTCATGGTGGGAGCCTAGTGCAACTCGTGTTTGCACGAGCCGTACAGATCAGCCACCCGCCGTCAGCGCTCGAGGATGGCGACGACACCCTGCCCGCCGGCCGCGCAGATCGAGATCAGTGCGCGGCCCGAGCCCTTAGTGGCGAGCAGCTTCGCGGCGTTGGCCACGATGCGGCCGCCGGTGGCGGCGAACGGGTGACCCGCGGCGAGGGAGGACCCCTTGACGTTCAGCTTCGCCCGGTCGATCGAGCCCAGCGGCGCGTCGAGGCCGAGGCGCTCCTTGCAGAACACCGGGTCCTCCCAGGCCTTCAGGGTCGAGAGCACCTGCGAGGCGAACGCCTCGTGGATCTCGTAGAAGTCGAAGTCCTGCAGCGACAGCTCATTGCGGGCGAGGATCCTCGCCACGGCGTACGCCGGAGCCATCAGCAGGCCCTCGCCGCCATGCACGAAATCGACCGCAGCGGTCTCGCAGTCGACGAAGAACGCCTGCGGCTCGAGTCCGTGCTCCTTCGCCCAGTCCTCCGAGCCGAGCAGGACGGCCGAGGCGCCGTCGGTCAGCGGGGTGGAGTTGGCCGCGGTCATCGTGGCCGCCTCGCCCTTGCCGAACACCGGCTTGAGGGTGGCGAGCTTCTCCAGCGAGGAATCGGCGCGCAGGTTGTTGTCGCGCTCGACACCGTGGAACGGGGTCACGAGGTCGTCCTGCCAGCCCTCGTCGTACGCGCGCGCCATGTTGTGGTGCGAGGCGACCGCAAGCTCGTCCTGCGCCTCGCGGGTGATCTGCCACTCGAGGGCGGTGAGGGCCTGGTGGGCACCCATCGACAGACCTGTGCGGGGCTCACCGTTCTGCGGAATCTCCAGGCCGATGTCTCCCGGACGGATGTCGGCCAGTGCCAGCAGCTTGCTCTTGGTGTCGCGCTTGGCGTTGACCTTCATCAGCTTCTTGCGCAGCCGGTCGGAGATGGCGACCGGCGCGTCCGAGGTGGTGTCCGACCCTCCGCCGACACCCGCGTCGATCTGTCCGAGAGCGATCTTGTTCGCGATGTAGTTGATCGCCTGGAGGCCGGTTCCGCAGGCCTGCTGGAGGTCCACGCCAGGGGTCTCCGGGGCGAGCTTCGAGCCCAGCACCGACTCGCGGATCAGGTTGAAGTCGCGGGCGTGCTTGAGCACCGCGCCTCCCGCGACCTCGCCGAGGCGCTCACCTTGCAGGTTGAAGCGGGTCACCAGGCCGTCGAGGGCGGCGGTGAACATCTCCTGGTTCGACGCCGTCGCGTAGACGGTGTTGGAGCGGGCGAACGGGATCCTGTTGCCACCGAGAACGGCGACGCGACGAGTGGTGGAGTGCATGCTCACATCCTTGCGCCCAAGGGGCGGGAAAGGAACGCTGTGAGGGGCACATCACGAAAATGGACGCTGAGTTACACCCGCAGTTACATTGGATAGCCCTAGCCTCGTCACCGACCCCCCTGTCATTCGAAGGAAGTTCCCATGAGTGATCGCTACCAGACCTTCACCTCCACCCCGGTCGGCAAGCTGCTGGTGAAGAACCTAGGCCTGCCCAACCCGGTCAAGCTGGAGCGCTGGACCGAGGGCGCCCCCGTCGTCGACGGAACGGTCGTCGTCGGCGGCGAGGGTCGGCTGCGCAGCTCCATCGCCACCGCGCTGGACAACCTGGGCGTGGCCACCACCGTCGTCCCCACCGAGGGCGAGAAGTACAAGGCGCTGGTCTTCGACGCGAGCGGGATCGCCAGCTCGCCGGATCTGGTCGCGCTCCAGGAGTTCTTCACCCCGCTGCTGCGCAGCCTGACGAGCTGCGCCCGCGTCGTGGTGCTGGGCACCGTCCCCGAGCTGACCGGCTCCGCTGAGGAGCGGGTCGCCCAGCGTGCCCTGGAGGGCTTCACGCGCTCGCTGAGCAAGGAGATCGGCAGGGGCTCGACCGTGAACCTCGTGTACGTCGCACCCGATGCAGCGAGCACTGTCGAGTCGACGCTGAGCTTCTTCCTCTCCCCCAAGTCCGCCTACGTGTCCGGCCAGGTCACCCGGATCGGCGCCACCGGCACCAAGAAGGCCCAGCCGGTGACCGACCCGGCCAAGCCGCTGACCGGCACCGTCGCGATCGTGACCGGCGCCTCGCGCGGCATCGGCGAGCAGATCGCCCGCGTGCTGCACCGCGACGGCGCGACAGTGCTCGGCATCGACGTACCGCAGGCCGCCAGCGACCTGCAGGCGCTGATGCGCGAACTGGACGGTGACCACCTCGCCCTGGACATCACCGGCAAGGACGCGCCGCAGCGGATTGCCCAGCATGTGAAGACGAAGTTCGGCCAGGTCGACGCCGTCGTCCACAACGCCGGCATCACCCGTGACAAGAAGCTCGCCAACATGGCCGAGGACCGGTGGTCCTCGGTGATCGCGGTCAACCTCACCGCCCCCGAGCGGATCACCCGCGAGCTGCTCGACCAGGGCCTGATCAAGAAGAACGGCCGGATCGTCGGGGTCTCGTCGATCGCCGGGATCGCCGGCAACCTGGGCCAGACCAACTATGCGGCCTCCAAGGCGGGAGTGATCGGGTTCGTCGACGCGCTGGCTCCGGAGCTCAAGGACGGCATCACCGTGAACGCGGTGGCCCCGGGCTTCATCATCACCCAGATGACCGCGGCAGTGCCGTTCGCGACCCGCGAGGTCGGGCAGCGCCTGAACGCGATGGCGCAGGGCGGCCTGCCGGTCGACGTGGCCGAGACGATCGCGTGGTACCTCAACCCGGGCTCCACCGCCGTCAACGGCAACGTGGTCCGGGTCTGCGGCCAGATGATGCTGGGCGCCTGATGACCGACGAGCGCACTCTCGAGACCGTCCCCGGCGGTCTGCCCACCATGCTCAAGGCAGCGCTCCCGGTGCTGCCCGGGGTCAACCTGATCCCCGGCGTGGCCAAGAAGGGCGGCCCGCTTCCCGATCTGGTCCTCCACCGCCGTGCGGTGTCCGTCGACGCCTCGCACGTCACGGCGTACGCCGGCGTCTGCGGGTTCGGACCGAGCGAGCACCTGCCGCTCCCCTATCTGCACATGCTGTCGTTCCCGCTGCAGATGGCGATCATGACCGACGCATCGTTTCCGTTCCCCGCGATCGGCACTGTGCACCTGGCCAACGTGATCCACCAGGTGCGGCCGGTCTCCGCGCGCGAACGCTTCGACGTCACGGTCCGGGCGGCCGACCTGCGTCCGCACCCGAAGGGCAAGGTCTTCGACCTGCTCACCTCCGTCGCCAGCGACGGCGACACCGTGTGGGAGTCCACCTCGACCTACTTGCGGCTCGGCAAGGGCGATGCTGCGGCCGAGACCGAGCGGGAGCCCTTCGACGTGGTCCCGGGCAACGGCGTCGAGTGGCGGCTGCCGGCCAACCTGGGTCGGCGCTACGCGGCCGTCTCGGGCGACCACAACCCGATCCACCTCTATCCGCTCACCGCGAAGGCGCTCGGGTTCAAGCAGCAGATCGCGCACGGCATGTGGAGCCTGGCTCGATGTGTCGCCGCGGTCGACAGTCGGCTGCCCGACGAGGCCACCGTCGAGGTCGAGTTCAAGAAGCCGATCTTCCTGCCGGGGAAGGTCGCGTTCGGCTCCCACCTCGTCGAGGGCGGCATCGACTTCTCGCTGACCAGCCCGAAGAACGGCGCGCCCCACCTGGTGGGCCGGAGCCGCTGACCGGTCACCGGGTCCGGGTGGGATCCACCTGCCGGATGAGGCCCTCCTGCGCGACGCTGGCCACCAGACGGCCGTCCTCGGTGAATACCCGTGCCATGGAGAGTCCCCGAGCCCCCGAGGCTGAGGGCGACACCTGGTCGTAGAGCCACCACTCGTCGGCGCGGAACGGCCGGTGGAACCAGATCGAGTGGTCCAGGGATGCGGCCTGCACCAGCGGCGAGGAGATGAAGACGCCGTGCGGGACCAGACTCGCGCCCAGCAGAGTCATGTCGCTGGCGTAGGTGAAGGCGGCCTGGTGCAGCAGCGGCTCGTCCGCCAGTCGACCGTTGACTCTGATCCACAGCCGCTGCCGCGCGGGCCGCTCGAGGTCCTCGAGCCCCCCGCCGGGTCGGGAGTCGCCCGCGAACCTCACCTCCAGCGCTGCCCACTCGCGCTCCCACTCCTCGTGGTCGCGGCCTGACTCAGGCGTCGCATCGACCAGGCTGCGGCACTGGTCCGGTGGGGGGACATCGGGCATCGCGTCCTGGTGGTCGAAGCCGCCCTCGTGCTTCTGGAAGCTCGCCGTGAGGCCGAAGATCGGACGCCCGTGCTGACGTGCCCGGACCAGTCGGGTGGCGAAGCTGCGGCCGTCCCGCACGTCGTCTACGTCGTAGACGATCGGCACCGAGGTGTCTCCCGGGTGCAGGAAGTAGGCGTGCAGCGAGTGCGCGGTGAAGCCTTGGCCGACGGTCCGCGCACCAGCCACCAGCGCGTGCGCGGCGACCTGTCCCCCGAAGACACGCTGCATCATCGTGTCGGGCTGGCGCCCGCGGAAGAGGTTGTCCTCGATCGGCTCGAGGTCCAGCAGCTCGACGAGCTCCCCGACGTCGTGGGGCATGCCTACTCCTTCTCGGGTCGGTACACGGGATCGCCGGGGCGTCGACCTCTGCGGTCAGTCGTCATCGCCGTGCTCGAGGCCGGCGAGGAACTGCTCGAACTGCGCGCCGATCTCGTCCCCGGACGGTAGCGGCTGCTCGTCGGCGAGCAGGCTGGACCCGTGTCCGGCATTGAACGCGTCGTACTGCTGCTCGAGCCCCGCGACGACGTCGCGCACCTCGGGAGACTCCGCGATCTGGGTGGCGATCTCGACCTGACGAGCCTCCCCCGCGGCGACCAGGGGCTGGAGGTCCCACTCGAGTCCGGTCACCTCCTCGACCCCCTCGAGCAGCGCGACGGCCGCCTGGGGATAGTCGAATTGGGCGAGGTAGTGCGGGATGTGCGCGACGAACCCCATCGCGTCGTATCCCCACTCACCCAGCCGCAGCTCGAGCAGGGCCTGCGCACTGCCGGGCACGCGGATCTCGCCGGACCAGATGTTCTCCCTGACCAGCAGCCGCTCGGCGGTAGCGTGGTTGGTGAGCTGGACCGGGCGGGTGTGTGGCACTGCCATCGGTACCGAGCCCATCGAGACGACCAGCCGCACACCGAAGGCGTCGACGACGTCGCGGACCGCACGGGCGAACGCCTCCCACCGCACGTCGGGCTCCGGGCCGGCCAGGAGCAGATAGGCCTCGCCGCGCACGTCCGTCATCAGGCGTACGGCGAGTCGCGGCGCATCGTAGGAGTGGTACCTGTTCTCGTGGAACGACAGCGGCGGGCGACGGGCCCGATAGTCGTGCAGCTCGTCGACCTCGAAGCTGGCCACCACCCGGCCAGGATCCGAGTCACCGAGATGGGCGACCGCGAGGGCAGCCGCGTTGCCCGCGTCGAGGAAGCCGTCGAGCTGGACCACGAGCACCGGCCCGCCTGCGCGATCCTCGAGCTCGGGCACCTCGTCGACGATGTGCACCAGACGCTGCTGACTCACGGGGTTCCTCCTGTTGCCTCGCCTCCAGCCTAGACGAGCACGTCAGCCGTAGATGCGTCGGATACGCGCCGCAGCGCGCTCGGCGAGCTGGTGGCTGTTCAGGCCGAGCACACGCTGGAGGACGGCGTCCTGTTGGTTGTCGCGGGTGCCGATCCCGCCGTTGTGGAACGCGTCCATCAGGGCCCACAGCGTCGACTCCCCGCGGGTCGCCGCGATGTAGTCGCACGCCATCCAGCTCAAGGCGTAGTGCCAGTCCTGGTCCGGGCCGTTGAAGCTCGACGACGCCGGCATCCCACCGATCGGCTCCCGTGCCCGGGTGAGCGCGACCGAAGCGATCCGTCGCTGGTCGCGCGGCAGTGGACGAGCGCCCATGTACTCGGCGATCCCCTCGGCGAACCAGACCGGCGCACCGTCGTCACGCGGGCCCAGCGCGACGTGGGTGAGCTCGTGGCGCACGATCCGCCCGAGGAACGGCTGCCCGGCGCCGAGCGAGCTCGGCAGCAGGGTGAACCGCATGCCGACGGTCCGTTCCCGCGACCCGTTCTCCGAGCGCACCGGGAAGGTGAGGGCACCGAGGTGTCCGATGTTGCCGCCCGGTACGCCGGCGAAGGAGTTCAGCACCACCCTGTTCTCGAAGCAGTACACGACGACCCGGCCGGGCCAGCTGAACGGCAGTCCGGCCTGCACATCGTGCACCCCCGCCGCGACGACGGGCAGGATCCGGTCGGCGTCGGCGGCGGTGCTCCGACCGAACACGCCGAGGACCCCGTGGCTGCGACGTACGACAACCCGGACGAGGTCCCAGGGAGCCGGATCGTAGCCAGGGAACAGCGCACCGGTCCGGGTCCGGTCCGCGACGATCATCAGCTGGCCGTGCCGTTGCGCGAAGACGAAGCCGGTGGTGCGACGTACCGGCCCGGTGTCGAACCCGCGCAGCTCGGTGACCTGCTGCACTCGTGGGATCCGTGCGCGTGCACCGAGCCCGGGCTCCGCCAGCCGGCCGGGCCAGGTTCGGTCGGTCACGACGTAGCGGAACCGTGCGAGGGGCAGCTGGACCATGTTGGCGAAGTAGCGCCGCTGGCGGGCGACGAACGCCTTGTCACCCCGCGCAACGCCCTGCATGAAGAGCGCCTCGTCATGGGTGCGGATGCCCTTGGCGCGTACGTCGAGGAGGTGCTGCTCCTGGGCCCGCAGCCAGCCCGGGTCGTTCGCCGGGTAGGGGCTATCCGACGCGCACGCACCCAGTGCCATCAGCCCGGGCAGTACCAACAGCAGCAGGAGCAGACGGCGCGACAGCTGCCCCCGCGCGGGACTGGGCACGTCGTTAGTCCAGATCGAGGAGCGCCGGGATGGTGCCCACCTCGTCGAGGGCGGTGACGTCCTCGACGATGCTGCGGGCGATGGCCTGGGCGGTCAGGCCGATCCGCTCCAGGATGGCGTCACGCTTCGCGTGGTCCAGGAACTCCTGCGGGATCCCGTGCAACCGGAACGGCGTGCGCACCCCGTCGTCGGTGAGCAGCTGAAGCAGGTTCGCCCCGAAACCGCCGACCCGGCCGTTGTCCTCGACGCTGACCACGAGGCGGTGCCGCCCGGCCAGGTCGACCAGCGCGTGGTCGATCGGCTTGATCCAGCGCGGGTCCACCACGGTGACGCCGATTCCCTGGTCGACGAGCCGGCCGGCGACCTCGACGGCCATCGCCACCATCGAGCCGGCCGCGACCAACAGCACGTCTTGGGCGCCCGTTCGGACCATCACGTCGCAGCCCCCGGCACGGTCCACCCGCTCGAGGTCCGGGTTCGGCGGGCCCTTGGGGAGCCGGAGCACCGTGGGGGCGTCGTCGACGCCGACCGCCTCCCGGAGCAGCTCGCGGACCCGAGCGCCGTCCCGAGGTGCGGCCAGGCGGATGCCCGGCACCACCTGCAGGATCGACATATCCCACATGCCGTTGTGGCTCGGGCCGTCGTCGCCGGTGACCCCCGCACGGTCCAGGACGAAGGTGACGCCGCAGCGATGCAGCGCGACGTCCATCAGCACCTGGTCGAAGGCGCGGTTGAGGAAGGTCGCGTAGATCGCGACCACGGGGTGCATACCGCCCATGGCCAGGCCTGCAGCGCTGGTCACCGCGTGCTGCTCGGCGATGCCCACGTCGAAGGTGCGGTCCGGGTACGCCGCGGCGAACCGGTCCAGGCCGACCGGGTAGAGCATCGCGGCGGTGATCGCGACGATGTCCTTGCGCTCGGCACCGAGCGCGACCATCTCCTCGGCGAAGAAGTCGGTCCAGGTGCGCCCCTTCGGCCGGGCCTCTCCGGTCTCGACGTCGAACGCGCCGACCTGGTGGAGCTGGTCGACCTCGTTGCGCTGAGCAGGGTCGTAGCCGAAGCCCTTCTGGGTGATCACGTGGACGATCACCGGGCCACCGAACCGCTTGGCCTGGGTGAGCGCCTGCTCCACGGCCACTCGGTCGTGGCCGTCCACGGGACCGACGTACTTCAGGCCGAGGTCCTCGAAGAGGCCCTGGGGGGCCAGCGCGTCCTTCATGCCCTTCTTCATGGCGTGCAGCGCGTCGTACACGGCCGGCCCGACGCCGCGGACGCCATTGAGCTTGGTCTTGACGAGATCGAGGACCTGCTCGTAGCGCGGGTTGGTGCGCAGCGTGGTCAGGTGGTTGGCCAGTCCCCCGACGGTCGGCATGTAGGAGCGGCCGTTGTCGTTGACGACCATCACCAGCTTGCGGTCCGGGGCGGCCGCGATGTTGTTCAGCGCCTCCCAGGCCATCCCGCCGGTGAGCGCGCCGTCACCGATGACCGCGACCACGTGCCGGCTCTCGCCGCGGATCGCGTAGGCCTTGGCCAAACCGTCGGCGTAGGACAGCGACGTCGATGCGTGCGAGTTCTCCACCAGGTCGTGCTCGGACTCGGCCCGGTTCGGGTAGCCGGAGAGGCCCCCCTCGGTGCGCAGCGTGTCGAAGTCCGCGGCACGTCCGGTGAGCATCTTGTGGACATAGGCCTGGTGACCGGTGTCGAAGACGACCTTGTCCCGCGGTGAGTCGAAGACGCGATGGATCGCGATCGTCAGCTCCACGACGCCGAGGTTCGGACCGAGGTGCCCGCCGCGGGGCGCGCACGTCCGGATCAGCTCGTCGCGGATCTCGGTCGCCAGCTCCTCGAGCGCGCGGTCATCGAGCCCGCGCAGGTCAGCGGGGCCCGAGATCTTCGCGAGATGCGCCATGGCACCACAGTTTAGTGGCCGGACCGTGCGCTCAGCGCAACTCGGTCACCGCGATGGCCGGCTCGACCAGGCTCCCGAGCCAGATCCGGCCCTGATGCTCCCTGACTCCGGTGACCATGTGGTAGCCCGACGGGTCGCAGTCGACGTCGTGCACCAGGCCCCCGTCGGCGTCGTAGGCCTGTACCCGCGCGGTCCGCTTCGGCTTGGGCTGCAACGGCTCCGGGATCCGGGTGACCATCCGGCGGACGCCGGCCGGAGCGCGGTGCTGGAGCACCTCCACCACGGGGTCGCGGGGGGAGGCGATCGTGACCCAGACCAGACCGTCGCTGCCCAGCGCGATGTTGTCCGGGTAGCCCGGCAGGTCCCGGGCCAGGAAGTCTCGCTCGCCGCTGCGCGGACCGCTCAGCCACAGGCGTACGACGGTCCGCGCGCCGGTCTCGGCGACCGCGACCCAGGACTCGTCCGGAGCCAGCGCGACCCCGTTGGCGAAGGCGAGCCCGTCGAGGTGGACCTCGACCTCCCCGCCGACCCGCCGGCACAGCAACCGGCCGGTGCGGGTGTTCTGGACGAAGTCGTCCTTCCACCGGTCGATGGAGTACTTCGTGCTGCTGTCGGAGAACCAGATGTCGCCGTTGCGTGCCACCGCGGCGTTGTTGCAGAACACCATCGGTCGCCCGGCAACCGTCTCGACGAGGCGTTCGACGCCGCCGCTTCGGTCCATCGCGAGGAGGCCGAGCCGGGCATCGGCGACCAGGATGCGGTCGTCGTACAGCTCGAGACCGAGAGGGCGGCCGCCGGTGTTGCCGATGCGGTCGATGCGACCGCCGTCGGCGCGCACCCGGAAGACATTGCCGTCCTCGGTGCCGGTCCATACGTCGCCGCGTGCGTCGACGACGACGTCCTCCGCGCCCGTGCCCGGCAGTGCTGTCACGGTGAGTTGGTGCATCCCGCCACGCTACTGCGTCGGGTGGGCGCCGTCGGCGTCCCGCAGTGCCCGGTAGAAGTCGGAGGCGAGGAACTGGGGCAGGAACTCGCGGGTGGAGTCGGCCAGGTCGAGGCCGGGGATGTCCTCGGGCGGGACGAACACGATCTGGCGGCCCTCGCCCACCACGATGTCGTCGTCGGTCAGCCGCGTGTGCGCGCCGTAGACGTGGTAGCTGCCGTGGTAGCCGTCGGGATAGGTGAACTCGGCCTCGATGCAGAGGGTCAGCTCGCCCGGTTGCAGCCGCAGGCCCGTCTCCTCCTCGAGCTCGCGGTAGGCCGCCGCCTCGAACTCCTCGCCGTCCTCGACGTGGCCACCGACCATTCCCCACTGGTCGGGGGCGCGGGGGGCGCCCTCGTCCCGCTCCTGCAGCAGGACGCTGCCGTGCTCGTCCACGAGCAGGATCACCGCGAGACGCTCCATCGCGCGTCTACTCGGCCGACGCTGTCGGGCCGGTGGCACGCAGGTGCTCCTCCACCCGCTCGACCTTCGCGGTGAGCTGCCCGGTGTCGTGGCCACGGCGCAGGTCGGCCTTCAGGACCAGCCCGACCCGGGGCGAGGTCTCGGCGACCTTGAAGACCGCCTGCTTGACGACCGCCATCACCTCGTCCCACTCCCCCTCGATGTTGGTGAACATCGCGTTGGTCTCATGCGGAAGCCCGGAGGCGCGGATCACGCCGACGGCCTCGGCCACGGACTCGCTGACGCCACCGGTCTCGTCGGCGCCGGAGGGACTGATGCTGATTGCCACGATCATGGTGCCACTGTGCCATCCCGCCACGGCACCGTCGGCTCACCCCTGGAGGAAGGACAGCCGGATCTCGCGCTCGGTGTTGTCGACGTTGAGGTCGACCAGGCAGATGCTCTGCCAGGTGCCGAGCTGGAGGCGACCCGCGAGCACCGGCACGGTCGCGTACGGCGGCAGCAGCGCTGGCATCACGTGCGACCGGCCGTGACCGCGTGAACCGTGCCGGTGCCGCCACCGGTCGTCAGCGGGGAGCAGCTCGCCGAGGGCGGCCAGCAGGTCGTCGTCGGACCCGGCGCCGGTCTCGATGATCGCCAGGCCTGCGGTGGCGTGCGGCACGAAAACGTGGAGCAGCCCGTCGGCACCCTCGGCCTCCTCAGCCAGGAAGCGCCGACAGCGGTCGGTCAGATCGATGACGACGTCGTCGCCTCCCGTGTGGGTGCGGTGGGTCTGCGACCTCATGGTCCCTCCTCACGCTCCCGGGCGACGGTCCGGCGGGAGCAGCTTGTGGGTGCCGTCGCACCACGGAAGGGTCCCACTCCGACTGCAGCGGCACACCGCACTGACCGGTCGCTCGGTCTCGTGGCGGCTGCCGTCTGCCGCCACGACGACGTGTTTCCCCCGCAGCAGCAACGGACCACCAGGGCAGACCTCGACCGTCGGCGCGACCGGCTGCTCCTCCCCGCCCGGCATCACGCGGACTCGCCCCACTGGGTGAGCATCCGGCGGGCGTAGCGGTCCTCCAGGTCCAGGCAGGTCTGCGCGCCGTGCAGGACCTGCCCCACGAGTGCGGGGGTCCGACCCAGGAGCGGCCCGCAGATCGACCGCAGCACCAGCTGCTCGTGCACGGCGTCCGCGACCACGTGCTCGTCGTAGTACTCGGCGGTCTCCTCCGGGAAGCCCAGCCGTCTCAGGCCCTGCGCCATCCAACGCGAGGGCAGCGAGCTGGTCATCTCGAAGGCGGCGAGGTGTCCGAGGGCGGCCCCACGCAGCCGCCGGTGCAGCCCGAAGAGCGACATGGCGTTGTTCATCTCGAGGATCTCGACCGGCGCCTCGTTGACGAACCAGCCGTACTCCGAGGGGATGCCCGCGGCCTGGAGTGCGCGGGCGAACAGGCCAGCGTGCAGGCGGGACGGGTCGCCGCCGCCGTACTCGTCGTACTGCAGCTCGACGAGCGCAGCGCGGCCCGCCACATCCAGGCGCGGGACCACCCAGGTCTGCGGGTCCGACTCCTTGAGGTGGTAGACCGACCGGTGGGCGAGCAGCTCGCGCACCTGCTCGACGGTGGCACTGCGCTGCACGTGGCGCGCGAGCGATGGACCCTCGTGCCCCTCGACGAGCTCGGTGAGCGTGGCGATGGGCTCGTCGCCCGGCTCGACCACCGCAAGCCGCTGCGCCAGTCGGCCCTCGAAGTCCTGCTCGAGCCGGCGGCGGACCCCGATCAGCCCCGGGTCCCACTCCCAGTGGTCGGCGACGTCCTCGAACCCCTGGTAGTGCAGCTCGTAGGCCGCCCAGAGCACGATCTGCTCGTCGTCGACGCCGTCGGGGCGCAGATCCTGCAGCCCGTCGAGGGAGGTGTCGGAGTGAATGCGGGCGAACACCTCGGCGCTCAGCGTGCCTCGCGGCTTCGGGGTCAGCACGGCGGCCCCGCAGCGTCGGCCGGCCGTTCGCGCTCCAGCCGGGCGACCACGCCGTTCGGGTCGAAGCGGCGTGTCTCCGTCACCCGGAGGACGCCGGACGACGAGCTCAGCCAACGCTGCAGCTCGGCCACCTGAGCCTCGTCCCCGAGCTGGAGCAGACAGCTGCCGCCCTCCAACAGGTGTCTGCCGGCCAGTGCGACGCACTGCCGGGCCACCTCCAGGCCGTCGTCACCACCGTCGATCGCCCCGACCGGGTCGAGCGGGAAGCGAGAGACCTGTGCGCGCGGTACCCAGGGTGGGTCGGCGACCACCAGCGCGAACCGCTCGTCGGGTGCCAGCACCGAGTCCAAGAGCCCGTGACGGACCTCGACCCGCGACCCGATGCCCGCTCGAACCGCGTTCCTCAGGGCGTACTCACAGGCCACGGGGTCGCGGTCGACGGCGACCAGCCGTCGGCCCCGCCGATGGAGCACCGACAGCAGGCCGATGTGCCCGGCGCCGGCGCACAGCTCCAACACCGGTCCCTCGGATGCGTCGTCGAGGAGCTCTGCAGCCCAGGCTGCCTGCGCAGCCGTCCACGGTCGGGGCTCCAGCAGCCCCTTCGCCCACTCGATCTCGAGCTCGCCTACCTGGACGCTCGGCATCGTCGTGGTGACCATGCTCGGCGGTTACCCGAGCCGCGAGCCGACAAACCGTCCGGCATCCTCTCCTCGGCGAGCGGGTACCTTCCGTTGCATGGCCATCACCACGACAGACCCGCGCACCGGAGAGGTGCTCAAGACCTTCACCGAGCTCACCGACGCCGAGATCGAGGACCGTCTCGCTCGGGCTGCGTCGGCTGCGGCGTCGTACCGGCTGACGACGTTCGAGCAGCGGGCCGGCTGGCTGCGCGCCGCAGCCGATGTCCTGGACCGCCGCACCGAGGAGGTCGCCACGCTGATGACCCTGGAGATGGGCAAGACGAAGAGGGCCTCGGCCGCCGAGATCGACAAGTGCGCCAGCGTGCTCCGCTTCTACGCCGATCATGCCGCGGGCTTCCTGGCGGACGAGCCGGTCGACGCCGACCAGGTCAATGCGTCCACCGCGTATGCCCGCTACCTGCCGCTCGGTGTCGTGCTCGCGGTGATGCCGTGGAACTTCCCGCTCTGGCAGGCCATGCGGTTCGCCGCGCCCGCGCTCGCCGCCGGCAACGTCGGCCTGCTCAAGCACGCCAGCAACGTCCCACAGACCGCGCTCTTCATGGAGGAGCTCTTCGGCGAGGCCGGCTTTCCCGACGACGTTTTCCAGACACTGCTGATCGGAAGCGCGAAGGTCGACGCCGTGCTGCGCGACGACCGGGTCGCCGCCGCGACCCTCACCGGGAGCGAGCCCGCAGGCGCCGCCGTCGCGCGTACGGCGGGCGAGGTGATCAAGAAGGTGGTCCTGGAGCTCGGCGGATCCGACCCGTTCGTGGTGATGCCCTCCGCCGATCTCGCGCAGGCGGCGAAGGTCGCGACCACGTCGCGCTGCCAGAACAACGGCCAGTCGTGCATCTCCGCCAAGCGGTTCATCGTGCACACCGACTGCTATGACGAGTTCGTCGACCTCTTCGTCAAGGAGATGGCCGCCCTCGTGGTCGGCGACCCCTTCGACGACGGCACCGACGTCGGACCGCTCGCCACCGAGGGCGGACGTCAGGACGTCGAGGATCTCGTCGCGGACGCGGTCGACAAGGGCGCCCAGGTCCTGCTCGGCGCGGACCGTCCCGACCAGCCGGGCTGGTGGTACCCGCCGACGGTGCTGGCGGGGATCACCGAGGAGATGCAGCTGTACCGCGACGAGGTCTTCGGCCCGGTGGCCCAGGTCCATCGGGTGGCCGACATCGACGAGGCGATCCGGGTCGCCAACGACACTCGCTTCGGCCTGGGCTCGAACGCCTGGACCAGCGAGCCCGAGGAGCAGGAGCGCTTCATTCGCGACCTCGACGCGGGACAGACCTTCATCAACGGCATGACCGCGTCGTTCCCGGCGCTGCCGTTCGGCGGCGTCAAGGCATCGGGGCACGGTCGTGAACTCGCGGCGCATGGCATCCGGGAGTTCACGAACATCAAGACCGTGTGGATCGGCTGACCCGGGGCCGACCACGCAGGTCGACCCCGAGGAGGCCGATCAGGCCTTGCGCAGGTTGCGCAGCACGTACTGCATGATCCCGCCGTGCCGGAAGTAGTTCGCCTCGCCCGGGGTGTCGATCCGGACCACGGCGTCGAACTCGACGTCGCCGGCCTTCACCTTCACCGTGCGCGGCGTGGGCCCCTCGCGAAGCGCGGTCACGCCCGTGACGGAGAACTCCTCCTCGCCGGTCAGGCCGAGCGAGTCGGCGCTCTGCCCCTCGGGGAACTGCAGCGGCAGCACGCCCATCATCAGCAGGTTGGAGCGGTGGATCCGCTCGTACGACTCCGCGATCACGGCCTTCACCCCGAGCAGCAGGGTGCCCTTCGCCGCCCAGTCGCGCGACGACCCGGAGCCGTACTCCTTGCCGGCGAGCACGACCAGCGGCGTACCGGCCGCAAGGTAGTTCTCGGAAGCCTCGAACACGGTCGTGACCGGCGCCTGGTCACCCTCGCCGATGGTGAAGTCGCGGGTGAAGCCACCCTCCGTGCCGGGCGCCAGCTGGTTGCGCAGCCGGATGTTCGCGAAGGTGCCGCGCACCATCACCTCGTGGTTGCCGCGGCGTGAGCCATAGGAGTTGAAGTCACGCTGCTGCACGCCATGCTCGGCGAGGTACCTGCCTGCCGGGCTGTCCTTCTTGATCGCACCCGCCGGGGAGATGTGGTCGGTGGTGACCGAGTCACCCAGCTTGAGCAGCACCCGCGCGCCCTCGATGTCGGTGACCGGCGTCGGCTCGTCCGGCATGCCGTCGAAGTACGGCGCCTTCCGCACGTAGGTCGAGTCCTCCTCCCAGGCGAAGGTGTTGCCCTCCGGGGTGGGGAGCGCCTTCCAGCGCTCGTCACCGGCGAAGACGTCGGAGTAGTCCGAGGCGAACATCTCGGCGGTGATCGCCTGGCCGATGACCTGCTCGACCTCGGTCGGCGACGGCCAGATGTCCTTGAGGAAGACATCGTTGCCCTCGGTGTCCTGGCCCAGCGGGTCGTTGAACAGGTCGACGTCCATCGACCCGGCGATCGCGTAGGCAACCACCAGCGGCGGGGACGCGAGGTAGTTCATCTTGATGTCGGGGTTGATCCGACCCTCGAAGTTCCGGTTGCCGGAGAGCACCGACACCACAGCGAGGTCATTGTCGTTGACGGCCTTGCTCACCTCGGGGATGAGCGGACCGGAGTTGCCGATGCATGTCGTGCAGCCGTAGCCGACCAGGTTGAAGCCGAGCTTGTCGAGGTACGGCGTGAGGCCGGCCCGCTCGTAGTAGTCCGAGACGACCTTCGAGCCCGGCGCGAGGGTGGTCTTCACCCACGGCTTGCTCTGCAGGCCCTTCTCTACGGCCTTCTTGGCGAGCAGTGCCGCCCCGATCATCACCGAGGGGTTGGAGGTGTTGGTGCACGACGTGATCGCCGCGATCGTGACGGCGCCGTGGTCCAGCTCGAACTCGGTGCCGTCGGAGTAGCGCACGTGTGCCGGGTTGCTCGCCCGACCGCCGTCGGACGGAGCACACGAGAGGTAGTCACGTCGCGGAGTCTGTCCATGCACGCTCTCGTGGGCCGCCGGGACGTCGGACGCGGGGAAGGACTCCTCGAGCGCCTCGTCGTACGCGCCTACCTTCGGAGCCGCCTCGTGGGTCACGTAGGTCTCGAGAGCACCGCGGAAGGACTGCTTGGCCTCGGTGACCTGGATCCGGTCCTGGGGACGCTTCGGGCCGGCGATCGACGGCACGACCGTCGACAGGTCCAGCTCGAGGCTCTCGGAGTAGCGCGCCTCGGGGCTGTCGGCGTCGTGCCACATTCCCTGCTCCTTGGCGTAGGCCTCGACGAGCGCGAGCTGCTCGTCGCTGCGACCCGTCATCCGCAGGTAGTTGATCGTCTCGCCGTCGACCGGGAACACCGCGATGGTGGAGCCGTACTCGGGGCTCATGTTGCCGATCGTGGCGCGGTTGGCCAGCGGTACGGCGGCAACTCCCTCGCCGTGGAACTCGACGAACTTGCCGACCACACCGTGCTGACGCAGCATCTCGGTGATCGTCAGCACCAGGTCCGTGGCCGTCGAGCCCTCGGGCAGCTCACCGGTCAGCTTGAAGCCGACCACCCGCGGGATCAGCATCGACACCGGCTGGCCGAGCATGGCTGCCTCGGCCTCGATGCCACCGACGCCCCAGCCCACCACACCCAGGCCGTTGACCATCGTGGTGTGGGAGTCCGTGCCGACCAGGGTGTCGGGATAGGCCTGGGTCACGCCCGACCCGTCCGCCGCCTCACGGGTGAAGACCACCCGAGCCAGATGCTCGATGTTGACCTGGTGCACGATGCCAGTGCCCGGGGGCACCACCTTGAAGTCGGTGAAGGCACCCTGTCCCCAGCGCAGGAACTGGTAGCGCTCGCGGTTGCGCTCGTACTCGATCTCGACGTTGCGCTCGAAGGCGTCGGGGCTGCCGAAGACGTCGGCGATCACGGAGTGGTCGATGACCATCTCGGCGGGCGCCAGCGGGTTGATCCTGGACGGGTCACCACCCAGGTCGCTCATCGCCTCGCGCATCGTCGCAAGGTCGACGACGCAGGGAACACCGGTGAAGTCCTGCATGATCACGCGGGCGGGCGTGAACTGGATCTCCTTGTCCGGCTGGGCGTTCTCGTCCCAGCTCGCGAGCGCCCGGATGTCGTCCGCGGTGATGTCGGCGCCGTCCTCGGTGCGCAGCAGGTTCTCGAGGAGAACCTTCAGCGAGTACGGCAGGGTCTCGACGGCGCCCTCCGGGACACCCTCACCACCGACCGCACCCAGCCGGAAGATCTCGTAGGCCCTGCCGCCCACGTCCAGCGTGCCCTTGGCTCCGAAGCTGTCGACACTCGCCATCTGCGCGTCTCCTCATCCATCTGTCTCTGTCGCGCCCATCTTGCCCATCCCGACGGGTCCGCGGGAAGACAGGCTGATCTAAGGGGTCTCGTCCAACTATCTTGATATCAAGATACATGAGATCGAGTAAAACCGCGAGCAGGCGCCCGCGGGGCTTCTCGACCCCCCGGAACTAGTCCTCCCGTGCCATGTCGGGCCGCGCGGTAGCGGCCTAGGCTCTGCGCCACCCCGCATCAGGAGGCGTCACGATGACGGCCGACTCGAACACCCCCCTCTCCCGGCCGCGTGGTCCGCGCTGGGCACTCCTCGCCCTGCTCGTCACCCTGGCGCTGACCGTCGCGACGTTCGCGCCGGGTGCCGGTGCAGCCCCCGCGCAGCCGAGCCCGAGCCGCCCCGCGACGAGCCGGATCCAGTACACGTCCAAGACCGTGCTGGTCCCGAAGAAGACAGCGCGACAGCAGCTGAAGTCGGTGTCGAAGGACGGCGCGACGTACACCTTCAAGAAGCGGACCGGCGCGCTGCGCAAGCTCAAGCCCGGCAGGGTCATGCTCCTGCCCCATCTGGCCGTGCGCGACGTGACCAAGGTGAAGAGGCATCACGGCCGGCTCGTGGTCCGCACCCGACCGGCCGCGATCACCGACCTGGTGAAGTCCGGCTCGATCTCCCTGAGCAGCCCGATCGACTTCAAGAAGGGCTTCGTCATCGGTCGGTCTGCTGTCCCACCAGAGGCACGCGAACGTGCCGGGTCGGTTGCCTCGAAGCTGGGCATGGTCCCGCTGTCCACCCCCGGAGGCGTGAAGGTCTCCGGGTCCGTGGAGGGCTATGACTTCGAGGCGACGTTCACCCAGGAGAAGAGCGCTGTCGCGGTCAGCATCACGGTCAGTCGCAAGACCCCGGTCAAGCTCGACGTCACCCTCACCGGCACCCTGGACAACCTTCGGACCGCAGGCAACGTCTCGGTCAGCAAGGGTCGGCTCACCCGGGCGAGGATGCTCGCCAACCACCTCCGGGGCTCGTTCAAGCTCGAGTACGCAGCTCAGCCGATCTCATCGTTCGGGCTCGGTCAGGCCGGAGGCATCAGGGTGGAGCTGCCGGCCGAGATCGTGGTTCCCTTCTTCGTCGGGCCGGTCCCCTTCTTCCTCGGCGTGCGGGTGGCGATCTTCGTCGGCGCCGGGTTCTCCAGCTTCGACCAGAAGCTCAGCGGCCAGTGGTCGATGACGTACGACGGCGAGGGGGGCATCACCGCATCCAGCTCCGGCGCCACCTCGCCGGCAGGGGTCCTCGACGGCCTGGGCAAGATCATCCTGAATGCGATCAACGCCGTGAAGACCGGTCCGATCACCTTCGTCTTCGGGGCTCAGATGCCCCAGCTCCAACTGGGACTCGGGGTCAAGGGCTTCAACGTGGCCGGCAACGTCACGCTGATCGGGAACACCGAGATCGCGACGTATGGATCGGGCTGCGACACCCGCAAGATGGAAGTCCTCGGCACCGCGGGAGCCAATGCCAGCTTCTTCGGGCTGTCCGCCGACTTCGGCACCGCGACGCTCTTCGACAAGACCGTCCGGGCGGCCTATCCCGCCGGGTGTGGAACCGCACCATGAGTCGCAGTGCGCGTCACAGAGACGTCAGCAGCGCGACGCATTCGACGTGATGCGTCATCGGGAAGAGGTCGAGGCAGCGCAGCGCAGCGAGCCCGTAGCCGGACGCGGCAAAGTAGGCCAGATCCCGGGCCAGTGCGGCCGGGTCACAGGCGACGTAGGCGACCGCGCGCGGCGCCAGGCCCGCGATGTCCTCGACGATCCGACGCTTCGCACCGGCGCGCGGGGGGTCGAGGACCACCAGGTCGACCGGCTCCTGGCCGCGGTGCAGCCACCGGTCCACCCGGTCAGTCACCACGGACGCCTGGGGTAGGTCGGCGAGGTTGCCCGCGGCGTACGCCGACGCCCGCCGGTCGCTCTCCACCGCGACCACCGAGCCGGCGGCCCCCACGGCGCCGGCGAGGAAGGCGCTGAAGAGCCCGACGCCGGCGTACAGGTCGAGCACCCGCTCCCCCGGGCGGGGCGCCAGCTGCTCGAGCACCGTCTCGACGAGCGCCCGCGGTGCACCGGGATGCACCTGCCAGAACCCGTCTGCGGCGACCCGGAACCGGCGGCCCAGGACCGTCTCGACCGCGTCGTCGGGATCTTCCGGCCTGCCGCCGACCGTCACCCTGCCATCGGGATGCTCGATCGGGCAGTCAACGACCTCCACTACGTCGTGCGAGCGGTGCTTGCGCAGCCCGCGCCGTCCGCCCGGGAGCGCGACGTACTGCATCCGGGTCCGCCAGCGCAGACCGTGGTCGTCGCCCGGCACCGCCTCGCACTCGACGTCGGCCTCGATTCCGGCGAGCCGCTGGAGCTGCTCGCGGACCACCGCTGTCTTCAGCCGACGCTGCTCGGCCACCTCCACGTGCTGGAAGTCGCAGCCGCCGCATCCGTCGGGTCGAGCCAGGGCGCACGGCGCCGACACCCGGTGCGGGGACGGCTCGAAAACCTCGATCGCGTCGGCGCGCAGGAACCGGCCGCCGCCTCCCGCCGGCTCCTCTGTGACACGTGCCCGGACCCGCTCACCGGTGAGTGCGTGCCGGACGAAGACCACCCGGCCCTCGTGCCGCGCCACGAAGTGACCGCCGTGCGCGACCGGACCGATCGTCAGATCGAGCTCGTCGCCCACCGCGGGCCCCGCCATCGGCTCGGAACCGCCGGTCACCGATTCGTCCGGTTGACCCGGCCGCGACGCACGTCGCCGGGACGGTAGCGGTAGAGCTCGCGGTCCTCGCGCAGCTTGCCCACCTCGCTGCCACGCAGCTGATAGGGCACCGACGTCACCATCACGCCCGCGGCGAACAGCAGCCGACCCTTGAGCCGGAGCGCGGTCTGGTTGTGCAGCAGCTGTTCCCACCAGCGGCCGACGACGTACTCCGGGATGTAGACGGCGACCACGCCGCGCGGGTTGGCGTTCCGGATCTCGAGGGCGTACTCGACGATCGGCCGGATGATCTCCCGGTACGGCGAGTGCAGCACCTTCAGCGGGATGTCGATGTGCTGGGCGTCCCACTCGGTGAGCAAGGCGTCGGTCACGACAGGGTCGGCGCCGACGTAGACCGCCTCGAGGACGTTCGGACGGGTCGCCTTGGCGTAGGCGAGCGCACGCATCGTCGGCTTGTGCAGCTTGGAGACCAGCACGATCGCGTGCACCCGGGTGGGCATCACCTGGTCCTCGTCACCGATGACGAGCTCCTCCTCGACGCGGTCGTAGTGCCGCCGGATCGCCTTCATCAGCGCGAAGAAGACCACCATGGCCAGGATCGCGATCCAAGCGCCCGCGAGGAACTTCGTGACCAGGATGACCACGAAGACGACGGCGGTCATGGCCAGGCCGATCGTGTTGATCACCCGCGACCGGATCATCCGCCGCCGCTCGCCCGGGTCACGCTCCGTCTTGAGGTGCCGGGTCCAGTGCCGGATCATCCCGAGCTGGCTGAGGTTGAAGGACACGAAGACGCCGACGATGTAGAGCTGGATCAACCGGGTCGGCTGCGCATCGAACGCGATGATGAGGACGATTGCGAAGCCGGCGAGGATCAGGATGCCGTTGCTGTAGGCGAGCCGGTCGCCCCGAGAGCCCAGCTGGCGTGGCATGAACCCGTCGCGGGCGAGGATCGAACCGAGCACCGGGAAGCCGTTGAAGGAGGTGTTCGCGGCGAGCACGAGGATGATCCCGGTGACCGCCACCACGAAGTAGAAGCCGGGCGAGAAGTTGCTGAACACCGCCCTGGCGATCTGCGCGACGACCGTGTGCTCGTCGAACGACGCGGGGAACGGCCGGTAGTGCGCGTCCCGCAGCCGGCTCATCGCGTCCGGATCGGTGGGGTCGACGTACTTGATGCCCATCTGGTGCGCCAGCACGATGATGCTCATCAGCATCGTCACGGCGATGGCGCCCAGCAGGAACAGTGTCGACGCGGCGTTGCGGCTCTTCGGCTTGCGGAAGGCAGGCACGCCGTTGGAGATGGCCTCGACACCGGTGAGCGCCGCACAGCCGGAGGCGAAGGCACGCGCGAGCAGAAAGATCAGTGCGCCCGTCGAGATCGCGTGGTCGTAGCCCGGCGCGGGCGTGATGTGGTAGTTCGCGCTCTCCACCTGCGGCAGGGTGCCGGTGATCGAGCGGATCGCGGCGTACACCGCCATGCCGATGATCCCGACCATGAACCCGTAGACGGGGATGGCGAAGGTCTTCCCCGACTCCCGGACACCGCGCAGGTTCATCGCAGCGAGGACGACGACGAGGACCACCGCACACGGCGCGGAGTGCTTGGCCATGAACGGGATCGCGGAGCCGGCGTTCTGCACGCCCGACGAGATCGACACGGCGACGGTGAGCACGTAGTCGACGAGGAGCGCGCTCGCCACGGTGACGCCGGCCGTCGGCCCGAGGTTGACCGTGGCGACCTCGTAGTCACCACCACCGCTGGGGTAGGCGTGCACGTTCTGCCGGTACGACGCCACGACGGTCAGCATCACCAGTGCGACGGCTATGCCGATCTTCCAGCTGAAGGTGTACGCCGAGGCGCCCGCCAGCGAGAGCATGATGAAGACCTCGTCGGGCGCATAGGCAACCGACGAGAGCGCATCGCTGGCGAACACCGGGAGCGCGATCCGCTTCGGCAGCAGCGTCTCCCCCAGCTGGGAACTGCGGAGCTTCTGCCCGAGCAGGATCCGCTTGGAGACGTTTCCCACACCCACAACGGATCAGGCTAGAGCAACAGCGACCGAATCGTGGCACGCGCCCGTCCGTCCCACCGGCGGATCTCTAGTAGCGTCTGGACCGTGCACGTCGTGATCATGGGCTGCGGCCGGGTCGGCTCGGCCCTCGCGCGCTCGCTGGAGGACCGCAACCACACCGTCAGCGTGATCGACACCGAGCCGGACGCGTTCAGGCGCCTCGGCCCGTCGTACAACGGGCTCAAGGTCACCGGCTACGGCTTCGACCGGGCGGTGCTGACCGAGGCGGGGATCGAGCGCGCCGACGCTTTCGCGGCGGTCAGCAGTGGCGACAACTCCAACATCATCGCCGCTCGCGTCGCCCGCGAGACCTTCGGGATCGAGCAGGTCGTGGCCCGGATCTACGACCCCGGCCGGGCCGCGGTCTACGAGCGCCTCGGCATCACCACCGTGGCGACTGTGCGCTGGACCGCCGATCAGGTGCTCCGTCGGCTGCTGCCCGCGGGAGCGGAGCCGAACTACCGCGACCCCTCGGGGACGATCAGGTTGGACCAGGTGCCGATCAACGAGGCGTGGATCGGCCAGCGCAGCGTCATCTTCCAGGAACAGTCCGGAAGCAGGATCGCCTGGATCGATCGCCTCGGGGAGGGCATGCTGCCCACCCGGGAGACGGTGCTGCAGGAGGGCGATCTGCTCCACCTGGTGATGCGCGAGGAGAGCGCCAGCCACGTGTACGACGTGTTCGGCGGCGGTCCGGAGGACGACTCATGAATCGCGCGACCCGTCCGATCCACGCACCATCCATGAGAGGTGAGCGATGAGGGTCGCCATCGCCGGCGCCGGCGCCGTGGGCCGCTCGATCGCCCAGGAGCTGATCGCCAACACCCACCAGGTCCTGCTGATCGACAAGGACCCCGGCTCGATCAAGCCCGATCGGGTGCCCGATGCCGAGTGGCTGCTCGCCGATGCCTGCGAGATGTCCTCGCTGGAGGAGGCCCGGCTTCAACAATGCGATGTGGTGATCGCCGCGACCGGGGACGACAAGGTCAACCTGGTCGCCTCGCTGCTGGCCAAGACCGAGTTCGGCGTTCCCCGGACGGTCGCCCGGGTCAACCACCCCAACAACGAGTGGCTCTTCACCGAGGCGTGGGGCGTCGACGTCAGCGTCTCCACCCCGCGGATCATGTCGGCCCTCGTCGAGGAGGCCGTCACGGTCGGCGACCTGGTGCGACTCTTCGAGTTCCGCCAGGGCAACGCGAACCTGGTCGAGATGACCCTGCCCGCCGACTCTCCGTACGTCGGCAAGCCCGCGGGACTGATCCCCTTTCCGGAGAACTGCGCGCTGGTGACCATCCTGCGCGACCGGCAGGTCTACACGCCGTCGGCAGAGCAGCCGGTCGAGGCCGGCGACGAGCTCCTGTTCGTCATCCCGGCAGAGGCCGAGGAGGAGCTGGAGTCGCTGCTCGCTCCCACCGAGCACCACTGAGACGCGCGTCGATTCGCTCGACGAGCCCTCAGCGCCGTAGACTGTGAGCAACAGCCCGCTCGGTCTTGCCGCGGGCCTGCCGCGCGGATCTTCGGTCCGCGCCCTCGCACCAGCGATGCGAGCACAACGCTTCCTCGTCCCGCCGCCGGCGGGCCAGCACGGTGAGACACACCACCGAAAGCGACATCCCGTTGCCCAGTTCCAGCTTCCATGACCTTGCCGTGCCCGCACGCCTGGTCTCCGTGCTCGCCGAGCGCGGCATCGACACCCCCACCCCCATCCAGTCCGCCACGCTGCCCGACTCGCTCAGCGGCCGCGACGTGCTCGGCCGAGGCCGCACCGGCTCCGGCAAGACCTACGCGTTCCTGCTGCCCGTGGTGGCGCGGCTCAGCGGCGGACCGTCCGCCCGCCCCAAGGCGCCTCGCGCCCTCATCCTGGCGCCGACCCGTGAGCTCGTCGGCCAGATCGAGGAGGCGCTGCGTCCGCTTGCCGACACCGCGGGCCTGACCACCCGCACCGTGTTCGGTGGAGTCGGTCAGAACCCCCAGGTCCAGGCGCTGCGCCGCGGGGTCGACATCGTGCTCGCCTGCCCGGGCCGGCTCGAAGACCTCATCGGGCAAGGCCACTGCACCCTGGCCGACGTGCAGGTCACCGTCCTCGACGAGGCCGACCACATGGCCGACCTCGGCTTCCTGCCCGCCGTACGACGGCTGCTGGGGCAGACCCCACAGGGTGGTCAGCGGCTGCTGTTCTCGGCCACGCTCGACCACGCCGTCGACGGGCTGGCCAAGCGGTTCCTGTCCAGCCCGGTGACCCACCAGGCCGACTCCCCGGGCTCGCCAGGTCTCGACATGGAGCACCACGTGCTGCACGTTCGCCACGACGACCGGATCTCGATCCTGGTCGACCTGGCCAGCGCGCCCGGCCGGACCGTCGTCTTCACCCGGACCAAGCGCGGCGCCCGCAACCTCGCCCGCCAGCTGAACAGCCGCGGGGTCACCGCGGTGGACCTGCACGGCAATCTGAGCCAGAACGCCCGGCAGCGCAACATGGCAGCATTCCACGCCGGCGAGGCCACCGCCCTGGTGGCCACCGACATCGCGGCCCGCGGGATCCACGTCGACGACGTCGCGCTGGTCGTGCACGCCGACCCGCCCGCCGAGCACAAGGCCTACCTGCACCGCAGTGGCCGGACCGCGCGCGCCGGGAACGCCGGAACCGTGGTCACCCTGGCCACCGACGACCAGCTGCGCGACGTACGGGTGCTGACGAAGGCGGCCGGGATCAAGCCCACGACGACCCGCATCGACAGTGCACGACACCCGCTGCTCGCCGAGCTCGCGCCCGGTGAGCGGGTGATCGTGCCCGGCGGCCTCGCGCTCGCCGAGCCCACCGCGCCCTCCCGCCCTTCGGGCTCGGGCAGCGCCCGCCGTCGCAGCTCCGGCGCGGGCAGTTCGCGCGGCAGGTCGGGGACGGCCGCACGATCGGGCGCCACGTCCAGCACGGACGGCAAGCCCGGCGGCAGGCAGACGAGCGGCAGGAAGACGAGCAGCGGCCGCTCGGGTGGCGGCGGCAAGGGCCGCCGCGGTGGCGCCGGAGGCTCGAGCGTCGCCTACTCGACATCCTCGTCCTCGCACAGCGCCGCCTCGTTCAGCTCCGGGCGGCGCTGAGCCGCGGTCAGTCAGCTCGGCAGCGCGGCCAGCGCCGCCGTGATCAGCGGCAGGTCGACCCCGCGCGCCACGTCGAGCCCGGTCAGCGCGGAGACGCGCCGCAGCCTGTTGTCCACCGTGTTCGGGTGCACGCCGAGCTGGTCCGCCGTACGGCGCCGGCTGAGCGCCTCGGCGAGGTAGGTGCGCAGCGTCACCAGCAGGTCGGGGTCGTCTGCCAGTGGCGCCAGGGCGGCCGCCAGCTTCGGCCGCGCGGGCGTGTGCCGGGTGAGCTGGTACTCAAGGGCCATGTCGTCGAGGCGGTGCACGCCGGGCCCGCGGCCGAGCAGGCCGACCAGCTCCAGCAACTCCTCGGCCAGGTGCGCCGCGTCGCCGACAGCATCGATGCCGGCAGGAACCGCTGCCACGGTCAGCCGGGCGCGAGCGACTCGCCCAGCGGTCCCCACCAGGCGCTGGAGCCGATCCCACTCCTCCTCGGCGGGGTCGAGGCGGTCGAGCGGCACCAGCACGACACCGCCGGTCTCGGAGAGCCGGCTCAGCACCGATCCGGGCAGGTGCCGGCCCAGCTCCTGGCGGATCTGGCGCGCCGTACGCCGGGCGAGCACCGCGATGTCGATCTCGGGGTCGGTCTCCAGCCGGAACCCGATGGCGAGAACGAAGTAGCCGACCGGAAGCCGCGCACCTGCACGGGTCGCGGCAGCGTCGACGTCATCGCCGGAGAGCAACGCGTCGAGCAGCGCGTGCCGACGCGCCATCTCGTCGTCGCGCAGGAGCTCGTGCGTCTCCGCGTAGCCCTCGGCGAGGGCCGCGGAGACCTCGCGCAGGAACCGCAGGCTGAGTCGCTGCAGGTCTAGCACGGTGGCGAGGTCCTCGGGCCTGGCAAGCTGCATCAGCCGGTCGTGGCAGATCTCGACACCGAGGCAGTACGCCGCCACCAGCTGGCCGAGCGGAACACTGTCCTCGGCTCGTCGTGCGGCGCCCCGACGGGCATGCTGCAGCGCGCGGTCGTCGAGCTCCCCACAGCGAAGGGCACTCGCGAACAGCCGGATCCCCCGCGTGCAGGCCCGTCGTACCTCTGCCTCGACGTGGGAGCGCGGCAGGGTGGCGTAGACCGGCAGGACGGCGGCCAGCCGGTCCAGGATCTCGGCGATCAGGTCGTCACGAAGCCGGTCGATCAACTCGTCGACCGGACGTCCCGACAGACGC
Source organism: Nocardioides marmorisolisilvae (assembly GCF_031656915.1). Lineage (NCBI taxonomy): Bacteria > Bacillati > Actinomycetota > Actinomycetes > Propionibacteriales > Nocardioidaceae > Nocardioides > Nocardioides terrisoli. The sequence goes on from NZ_CP134227.1 coordinate 812,063, forward strand.
GGGACGTTGTGATCCGTCACAGCATGCCCTCCCGAAATCACGCATCCCTCCCAGCGCCGGACCGCCTGCGCCGGACCAGAATCACACACGGGCACCGACTCGGGAACCGTTCACCAGAGGGAGAACCAGATGCGCATCAGAGTCCGAGGAGCCGCGATCGCGGCCACTACCGCCGCACTCCTGGCCGTCGGAGGGCTGGGCAGCACCGCCACGGCAGCCAGCAGCTATCCGATCCAGCCCTACCTCTCCTCGGCGGCGATGGCCGCCGCAGGCGCACCCGATGCGCCTGCGCCCGGGATGAACCTGCCCTGCACGCTGACCGCCGCGCACCCCTATCCGGTAGTGCTGGTGAACGGCACCTTCTCGGTGATGGGGGACGACTGGGCGGCCGTCGGTCCGATCCTCGCCAACGACGGCTACTGCGTCGAGGGCACGAACTTCGGCGGCACCCCGGGCAACCTCATCCAGGCGCTCGGGCCGATCGCCGAATCCGCCCAGCAGATCGCCACGCTGATCGACCAGACCCGGGCGAAGTACCACGTCGACAAGGTCGACCTCGTCGGCCACTCGCAGGGAGGCATGCTCGCCGAGTACGTCGCCAAGGTGCTCGGCTATGGACCGAAGATCCACTCGATCGTGGCCTTCTCGCCGACCACGCATGGGACCACTCTGTCCGGGATCACCAACCTGGCCGCGGCGTTCCCCGGCGCGAACCAGCTCGTCGCCAGCGCGTGCCCGGCCTGCTACGACCAGGAGGTCGGCTCGGACGCGCTGAAGCCGCTGGACTCGGGACCGATCGCGGTCCGCGGGGTGACCTACACCGTGATCGAGACCCGGAACGAGACCGTGGTGACCCCGGTCGGGTCCTCCTTCATCAACGAGCCCGGGGTCCGCAACCTGTACGTCCAGAACTACTGCTGGAACGACAGCATCGACCACGCCGGACTTCCCTACGACAACACGGCGATCCGGCTGATGCTCAACGCGCTGTCGCCGTCGACCGCCAGGTCGCCGAACTGCTGGATCTCCTACGGCTACCCGGCGGTCCAGCAGTAGTCAGCTCAGCTCCTCGGCGATCCGGGTCGCCTCGACGTCGCTGACGGGGGTCTGGTTGCGTCCCAGCAACCAGACCATCCCGGCGAAGGCTGCGACCTGCAGCGGCCAGCCCATCACCAGCTTGCTGGTGCCGAGGGCGGCCACTGCGGTGTCGGTGCTCCACCAGCCGTGGTGCCCGGCGAGGTACATCGGCCCCTGGACGACCACCCGCAGGACGCACGGAAGCACCAGCAGCCAGGTCAGCCGGCTGCACAGGCGCACGACGGCGCCGTCCTTGTGCCATGCCGTCGGGTCGCCGGTGACGCTGCCGACCATGAAGCCGACGATGGGCCAGCCGATGAGAACGGTCAGCCCGATGCCGACGGCATAGGCGGCGTTGTAGAGCACACCGGGCAGGAAGTAGGCGAGCGCCTGGTCGCCCGCGTCGCCGCCACCCCGCGCGGCACGCCACGCGAAGAAGGTGCCGATCCCGATGCCGACCAGGGCGTTGAGCACGAACTGCGGCGTCGACCGCTGCACCAGACGTACGACGAGCAGCACCGCGGCGCAGACGACGCTGACCACGATCGCGAGCTCGAGCCGGTGGCTGGTCAGGAAGAGCACGGTGAACACGGCGGTGGGGACGGCTGCCTCGAGCATCCCCCGGACACCACCGAGCGCCTTGGACAGCTGGTGCCGAACCACCTGCTCGACGGTCTGGTTCGCGGCGTCCATCTCAGTACTTCAGGTCGTAGCGCGGGTTGTACATGATCCGGGCACTGTCGTGCTCGCCGATCCGGCCGGTGACCTGCACGGCGCGGCCGGGGAAGACGCCGGCGATGCGGCGCCGGCCGAGCCAGAGCACGGTGATGGTGTCGGTGCCGTCGTACAGCTCGGCCTCGAGGGCCGGCACCCCGCCGCGGGGCCGCAAGGTCACCGTGCGCAGCGTCCCCTGCACGGTGACGAGCTCGCGGTTGGGCGCGTCCTTGAGCGTGACCAGGCCGGACTTCTCGGCGTCTCGACGCAGCTCGCGGGCCTCCTCGTGTCCCGGACTGGCCCAGCGGCTGATCGACTGCCGCAGCCGGCTCTTCTCGGCCATCGGCTCAGTCCACCTGCTGGGCGTCGGGGGGCAGCCGCAGGGCCAGCGCCTGGCCGGGCGGCAGCGGCTCGGTGCCGCGTCGCACGACCATCCGGCGGATCGTGTCCTCCCAGTCGGCGGCCTGGGCGGGCTCCATCGCGGGTCGGCCCATCAGGACCGCGCGCACGAACCAGCGGGGCCCGTTCCAGCCGATCACCCGCGACGGCTGGAGGCCGGCGGTCCCGTCGTCGAGCTGGACCGGCAGCTGGCAGTAGAGCTCGGGGCCGAAGGGGCCATCCTGCTCGGTCGCGGTCCCACCACGCTGCGCGGCGTCGGCGGCGATCTCCTTGCGAGCGTCGGACCAGAGGTCCTCGCCACGCGCGGCGGCGAAGGCGCGCACCTCGAGCATGCCGTCCTCGCCGACCAGCATCGCGGCCAGCACCTCGCCGGACGCCTCGTCGACCTGGAGCCGCAACTCGCTCTCGACGTGCGGACGCAACAGCAGGCTGCCGAGGTCGAGGTACTCACCCTCGACGGGGTCGACCTCGGAGACGTCGCGCGGTCCGGCAGGCAGGGCCTGCTCGGTCGCGTCGTCGCCCTCGGCGGCGTCGTCGAACTCGTCGACCGGACCGGCCTGGTCGTCCTTCTTGCGTCCGAATCTCATCGTGTGAATCCTCCCGTGGAACCGTACCCTCCGGTACCTCGCACACTCTCGGGCAGCGCGTCCACCTCGACGAAGCTCGCTGTCTCGAACCGCTGGACGACCAGCTGCGCGATCCGGTCGCCGCGGGCAAGTGTCACCGGCGTGGTCGGGTCGAGGTTCACCAGGCAGACCCGGATCTCGCCGCGGTAGCCGGCGTCGATCGTGCCCGGGGCGTTCACGATCGAGATCCCGTGCCGATGGGCGAGCCCGGATCGCGGGTGCACCAGGGCGACGTACCCGTCGGGGAGCGCCAGCGCGATCCCGGTCGGCACCAGTCGGCGCTCCCCCGGCGCCAGGGTGACGTCGACTGCCGAGCACAGGTCCGCGCCGGCGTCGCCGGGGTGCGCGTACGCCGGAAGCGGCAGCTCACGGTCCAACCGCTTGATCTGGATATCCACCACGAGGAGGGACCCTATCTGCGCGAGGATGGTGTCGGGATGGGAGGCTTTGCACCATGTCGGAAGCGGGAGTGACGTACGCCGAGCGGCTGCGTGTCCCGCTGCGCTGGTGGGTGCAGGCCACCATGTTCCTGGCCACTCTCTGGCTGGCCTTCATCGTCGCCACACCTGCCTGGATCGCATGGTCCGCGACGGCCGTGCTGGTGGCGATCACCTATGGCATGTTCCTGCTCGTCGGCTCGGCCGCGATCGAGGTCCGGGACGGCGAGCTGTGCGCCGGTGCCGCCCACATCCCGCTGGGCCTGCTCGGCGACCCGGAGCCCCTCGACCGAGACGGCACCCGCCGAGTGGCCGGCGTCGAGGCCGACGCCCGCGCCTTCCTGCTGCTGCGTCCCTATCTCAAGCGGTCGGTGCGGGTGCCCGTCATCGATCCCGCCGATCCAACGCCGTACTGGCTGCTGTCCACACGGCGGCCCCAGCTCCTCGTGGACGCGATCACCAAGTCACGGTGACCGGTCCCCCCTCGGCCCCACTAGAGTGAGCGACATGGCCAAGAAGTCGAAGGACCCGAAGCCGCAGAAGCCACAGAACTCCAAGGCGTGGGCGGTGTTCTCGTTGGCGGCCACCCTCGGCGGCGCCACCGCCGCCAAGAAGGTGCTCAACACGTCGTGGAAGGCCGCCACCGGCAAGGAGCCGCCGGCGAATCCGGCCGACCCGGACGTGGCGATGGCCGAGGCGGTCGCCTGGGCAGCCGCCAGCGGCACGTTCGTGGCGCTCGCGCGAATGCTGGCGAGCCGTCGGGCCGCGAACTACTACGTGAAGTCGACGGGTCACCTGCCGCCGCAACTCGCGGCGGACAAGCCGATCGCGGAGGCCGCCGGCCAGGCCGAGGCCTGACCAGCGGTCAGGCGCAGTCGCGGCAGATCATCTTCTTCTCGTCGGCGAGCTGGCTGCGGTGGTGCACCAGGAAGCAGCTCATGCAGGTGAACTCGTCCTCCTGACGCGGCTTCACCTCGACGGCGAGCTCCTCGTGTGAGAGGTCTGCACCCGGCAGCTCGAAGGACTCTGCGGCCTCGGCCTCGTCCTCGTCGACCTTGCCGGAGTTCTTGTCGTGCCGACGCGCCTTGAGCTCTTCGAGGCTGTCCTCGCTCTGCTCTTCCTCGGTCTTGCGCGGTGCGTCGTAATCGGTTGCCATCGTGTCCTCTCCCGAAGCGGTGCCCCCATGTGCGGTGCCGCGCAGATTGTGCACCACGTTTCCAAAATCCGCACGCCCATTCCGTTCCTGCCCGCGGTTGTGTCGCTCAACGCCGGGAGTGCCCGGGATGTTCCCGCCCGCCGAGACGGCATCCGGACGGTGGTCCGCGGTCAGAACCCGCAGTCCCGCACCAGCCCGTGGAAGCGTTCCCAGGAGTGCTCCGGCGCACAGACCACGAGGCGCTTCCCACTGGCGCCGGTAGCCACCTCGACCCGCGCTCCTGCCTCGACCGCGACCAGCCCGCCGGCCGCGTCGTCCCACACTTCGGGCCCCTCCTCGACGTAGCCGTCGAGCAGTCCGCACGCCACCATGCAGAGGTCAAGCGCACAGGAGCCTTGGCGGCGGATGTCGCGTATCCGCGGGAGCATCCGCGCGACCGCGCCGGCCTGCGCGGCCCGCACGGACTGCTCGTAGTTGAACCCGGTCCCGATCAGCGACTGCGACAGCGGGACCGGCCCGCGCACCCGTACGGGCTCGCCGTTGCGCCGAGCTCCCCCGCCCCGGTGGGCGGTGAACTCATCGCCGTTGGCGGGGTTGCGCACCGCGCCCGCGACGATCTCGCCGTCGACCTCTGCGGCGATCGAGACGGCGTACCATCCCCAGCCGTAGAGATAGTTCACGGTGCCGTCGATCGGGTCCACGATCCAGCGCACACCGGTGCTGCCCGGCCGCTCGGCGCCCTCCTCGCCAAGCACGCCGTCGTCGGGACGCAGCTCGCGCAGCCTCCGCCGCACCAGGTCCTCGGTGGCCCGGTCGGCCGCGGTGACGATGTCGATCTCGCTCGACTTGGTGCCGGCGACCTCGACGCCGGCGCGGCGCATCCCGGCGGCGTTGGCCGCGCCCTCGCGGGCCACCGCCACCGCGAGGTCGAGGAGCTCCGTCGCGGAGGGAGTCACGCCAGCTGGCCGATGCTCGGCAGCTCGGCCCTCGGGTTCGGGCAGCAGGTGCGCTCGCACAAGTCCCACGGAGCCGGCAGGCTCCCCACCGCCGCCCTGGCCAGCTGCTCGCCGCGCTCGGTGGCGGCGCGCTCGAGCAGCAGCTCACGCAGCACCCCCACGAATCGCGGATCCACCCCGCAGGTGGCGGCACGGACGAAGCCGAGGCCCAGCTCGGCAGCCGTCGCCGCTGCCTCGGTGTCGAGGTCGTAGACGACCTCCATGTGGTCGGAGACGAACCCGATCGGCACCACGGCGACGGCACGCACGCCCTTGTCCGCGAGTGCCCGCAGATGGTCGTTGACGTCCGGCTCGAGCCACGGGACCCGCGGGGACCCGGAGCGCGAGCAATAGACCAGCTCGTGCGGGTAGCGGTGCCCGGTGTGGTCGCGGACCTGCTCCACCACCTCGTCGACGACGCTGCGGTGCTGGTTCACGTAGGCATCGCCGATCGGCCCGCTCGACTCGGCCATCATGGTCGGCACGGAGTGGGTGACGAAGACGAGGTGCGCCTGGTGGCGGTCCTCGTCGGCCAGCTCGGCGAGGGCTGCCAGCGTATTGTCGACCATCGGCTCGACGAACCCGGGGTGGTTGAAGTAGCCGCGCAGCCGGTCCAGGCGGGGTGCACCCTCGACGGCCGCCTCGGCACCGGCGAGGTCCTCGCGGTACTGCCGGCAGCCCGAGTAGGACGAGTAGGCCGACGTGACGAAGCAGGCCGCGCGGGTGACGCCATCGTCCCGCATCTGCGCAAGGGTCTCGGCGAGCAGCGGATGCCAGTTCCGGTTCCCCCAGTAGACCGGGATGCGAACGTCGTGCGACGCGAGGTCCTCCTCGACGGCCGCGAGCAGTGCCCGGTTCTGGTCGTTGATCGGGCTCCGCCCTCCGAAGCCGAGGTAGTGCCGGCCGACCTCGATCAGCCGTTCCTCGGGGATGTCGCGGCCGCGGGTCACGTTGCGCAGGAACGGGACCACGTCGTCCGGCCCCTCGGGCCCCCCGAAGGAGACCAGGAGCACGGCGTCGTACGGAGCCACGGAGGGCGCCGAGCCCGGGGACGCCCCCGGCGACGCCTCTGGGACGGAGGGAACGGGGAGCGAGCCGGCAGCCACGTCGCCATCCTAGGGAGCCGGCACCCGCGGCGGACCTAGGGTGTGCCGGTGCTCAACTCCTACCGCCGGGTGCTCACCGCCCGTACGACGCTGATGTCGGGCACCGGGATCCTGGCCAGGCTGCCGATCTCGATGATGACCCTGGGGATCGTGGTGGTGGTCAGCGCGGGCTACGGGTCCTATGGCCTGGCCGGCCAGGTCTCTGCGGCGTACATCGTGGGCAACGCGGTCCTCGCCGTGGTCCAGGGGCGCCTCGCGGACCGTTTCGGCCAGCGGCCGGTGCTGGCGGTCGATGCGGTCTTCTTCGGCGCCTCGACGGGCATGTTGGTGCGCGCCGTCACCGAGCATGCCGCGACCCCGTGGCCGCAGGCATGGGCGGCGCTGTGCGGGGCGACCATCCCGCCAGTGGGCTCGCTGGTGCGCGCCCGCTGGGCACATCTGATGGATGACGAGGTCGACCGGCACACCGCGTTCGCGCTGGAGTCGGTGGGTGACGAGGTCGTCTACGTCGCCGGCCCCACCCTGGTGACCCTGCTCTCGACGGTCTACGCACCTCAGACCGGTCTGCTGGTGGCCCTCGTGGTGGGTACGGCGGGGCCGCTGGCGCTCGCCGTACAGCGACGTACCGAGCCGCCGACGAGTCGCAGGGACGAGCAGAGGACCCGCGGCTCGATCCCGTGGGCAGTCATGACGCCGCTGACCCTGGCTGCGGCCGCCCTGGGCGCCCTGTTCGGAGCGATGGAGGTCGCCACGGTCGCGTTCGCGGCCGACGAGGGGCACCGCGCGGTGTCGGGCCTGCTGCTCGCGGCGCTGTCCCTGGCCAGCATGATCGCCGGGCTCCTCACCGGGGCGCGGCGCTCGGTACTGCCCCTGGCGAGCCGGATGCGGATGGGCATGACCGTCCTGACCCTCGGGTTCCTGGTCCTGCCGTTCGTCGGGTCGCTGTGGCTGCTCGGCACGTTGATGTTCCTCGCCGGCTTCGCGATCGCTCCGACACTGATCGCGATGATCTCGCTCGTCGAGGTGGTGACGCCCCGGAGCCGGCTCACCGAGGCGATGGCCTGGGTGCAGACCGGGCTCGCCGCAGGCATCGCCCCCGGTGCCTGGCTGGCCGGGGTGGTGGCCGACGACGCCGGCGGCTCGGACGCGTTCTGGGTGTGCGTCGCGGCCGGTCTGGTGGCGGTGGCCGGCACCTGGGCGACCCGACCGCCCGCCCTATCCTCTCCAGCATGAGCAGCTGGCAGAACTGGTCCGGCCTGGCCATCGCGCACCCCGCTCAGGAGCTCGCCCCGGCGACGGCTGCGGAGGTCGTGGACGCCGTCGTCGCGGCCCGCCACCAACGGCTCACCGTGAAGATGCCCGGCACCGGCCACTCGTTCACGGACATCGCGGTGACCGACGGCCTGCTCCTCCGACCGGACCGGCTGCGCGGCGTGACGGCGGTCGACCGCGATGCGATGACGGTGACCGCGCTGGCCGGCACGACTCTCCACGAGCTCAACGCGACGCTGGAGCGCCTGGGGCTCACCCTGCACAACATGGGAGACATCGCCGACCAGACGATCGCCGGAGCAACGTCGACCGGGACCCACGGAACCGGCGGAGTCAAGGCCTCGCTCTCCGCCCAGGTCGCGGCGCTGGAGCTGGTGGCCGGCGACGGCTCGGTGGTCCGGGCCTCCGCGACGGAGAACCCCGACGTGTTCGCCGTGGCCCGGCTGGGGCTCGGCGCCCTCGGGGTGCTCACCTCGCTCACCTTCGAGGTCGAGCCGGTCTTCACCCTGGAGGCGCAGGAGTCACCGCGCACGTGGGACCAGGTGCTCGGGACGCTGGACCGGCTCGAGGCCGACAACCACCACTTCGAGTTCTACTGGTTCCCCCACACCGACCGGTGCCTGGTCAAGGAGGACAACCGGGTCCTCGACCCGACCGCTCCGCTGGGCCGGGTGCGTCGCTACGTCGACGACGAGTTGCTCTCGAACACCGTCTTCGGGCTGGTCAACCGGCTGGGCAACCTCCGCCCCGCGCTGATCCCCCGGCTCAACGAGCTCTCGGGCCGTGCACTGTCCGCGCGCCGGTACTCCGACGTCCCGCACCGGGTGTTCACCTCTCCCCGGCGGGTGCGCTTCCGCGAGATGGAGTACGCCGTGCCCCGCGAGGTCGGTCCGCAGGCCCTCCGCGACGTGCGCCGTCTCATCGACAGGTCGGGGTGGCACATCAGCTTCCCGGTGGAGGTGCGAGTCTGTCCCGCCGACGACGTGGCGCTGTCCACCGCCTCGGGCCGCGACTCGATGTATCTCGCCTTCCACGTCAACCGACAGACCGACCACGCCGCCTACTTCTCCGGCGTCGAGGACGTGCTCCGCGGCTACGACGGGCGCCCGCACTGGGGCAAGCTGCACACCCGCACGGCCACCGACCTGGAGCCGGCGTACCCCCGCTGGGCGGAGTTCCAGGCCGTGCGGGACCGACTCGACCCGGACCGGGTGTTCGCCAACGCCTACCTGCGCCGGGTCCTCGGGGACTGACCGAACCGCCCCGCGGGGCTCCCGCACACGGCCCGAGGTTTCGCGTAGGCTCACCACAGAGTGGAAGCTCGCGGGTCGAAGGAGTCGGCAACGGATGACGGAGCTCACGCCGGTCGGGCTGAGCAAGGACGGCAAGCGGCTGATCCTGGTCAGCGCCAAGGGCGTGCAGTTCTCGGTCACCGTCGACCAGCGGTTGCGAGCCGCACTGCAAGGCGACGCTGCACTGCAAGGACAAGTTGGCCGGCTGGGTCAGTTGGAGATGACGATGGAGAGCACCCTGCGTCCCCGGGACATCCAGGCTCGCATCCGGGCCGGTGAGTCCGCCGAGGAGGTCGCCGCCGCGGCCCAGACCTCGGTCGATCGGATCATGGTGTACGCCGGTCCCGTGCTCGCCGAGCGCGCCCACATCGCGCAGAGCGCCCAGTCGTCCTCGATCCGGCGACGCGTCAGCGAGGCGCCTGCAGGGGCCCGCACCCTCGACGAGGCGGCGCTCGCCCACCTTCGCCAGGTGGGACTGCGCGAGGACGACGTGAGCTGGGACGCCTGGCGTCGCGACGACGGTCGCTGGACGCTGGTCGCCGACTTCGTCGCCACCGGTGAGCCTCGGCGGGCCGAGTTCACCTACGACGTGCCGGGGCGCTACGTCACGGCGGAGAACGACGACGCCCGGGTGCTGACCGGCGAGCTGGCCCACGAGTCCACCGCAGACACAGCCGCCGGATCGGGAATGGCCGCCGGCAGGGCCCGCGGACGCAGGCTGAGCGCCGTACCCGCCCAGGACGAGCTCCCCCTCGGCGACGACGCGATCGAGCTGGTCCGCGACCGCGACACCGATCCCGACGCCGATCTCATCGCCGACCATGCGGACGCCGACTGGATCGCCGAGCGTGCCGACCCGGCCGCCGGCTCCGATGACGAGCCCGTCGACGGCGCCGCCCCTGTCGACGAGCCGGTCGACGAGGCAGGCGTCTCCGCCGATGCGCAGGCCACCGCCGAGGGCGCCGAGGACACCGTCGAGGTGCCGACGCCGCCCCCCTCCAAGCGCAAGGGCCGCTCGTCGGTGCCCAGCTGGGACGAGATCATGTTCGGCGGCGGCAACAGCGAGTAGTCGAGTGACCCCAGCGGCGCAGCGCCGTTGAATGCTCTCGTGACCCGTCGCGACCGGACCCTCGTCCCCCTCCTCACCGCACTGCTCGCCGGCGTTCTCGCCCTCGCGCCCGGGGCCACGGCCACTGCGTCACCGACGCCGGGTGCGCAGCTGGCGCTCGCCCGCTCGCCGTACGCACCGCTGGATCGGCCCGGCCCGGAGCTGCACGTCCCGCACCGGGCCCTCGTCCGGGCGCTGAGCTGCCACGGGCGGCCGCACCACGGGCCCGAGCCCGTCCTCCTCAACCCCGCCACCGGGGTGACGCCGAAGCAGAACTACTCCTGGAACTACGAGCGCGCGTTCACCGCCCAGCACCGCTACTGGTGCGCGGTCACGATGCCGCAACACACCCTCGAGGACATCCAGCGCTCCGGCGAGTTCCTGGTCTTCGCGATCCGCTGGATGCACCACCACACCGCCCGACGGATCGCGGTGCTGGGGCACAGCCAGGGCGGCATGTCGATGCGCTGGGCGTTGCGGTTCTGGCCCGACACCAGGCGCATGGTCACCGACGTGATCGGGATGGCGGGATCCAACCACGGCACCACCGCGCTGCTGTGCGGCGAGCCCGTCCAACCGGCCTGCCCGCCGGCCGACTGGCAGCAGAGAGCCGGAGCCCACTTCATCCAGGCGCTGAACAGCCGCGCCGAGACGTTCCGTGGCATCTCCTACACCGAGATCTACACCCACACCGACGAGGTGGTCCGGCCCAACAGCAGCCCGGCGAACTCGTCGTCGTCGCTGCACACGGGGCGGGGCAGGATCACCAACGTCGCCACGCAGCAGGTGTGCCCGACCGACGTCTACGAGCACCTCACGGTCGGGACCGTCGACCCGGTGACCTACGCACTCGTCATGGACGCGCTCACCCACCGCGGGCCGGCGAAGCCGGCGCGGGTGCCCCGCACGGTGTGCGCCCGCCTCTACCAGCCTGGGGTCGACCCGACGAACGCACAGACCTACCTGCAGAGCCTGGCCGCCGTGCCGGGGCTGCTCACGGTGAGCACACCGCTCGATCTGGTCGGCGCGCCCGAGGTGCGCGCCGAGCCGAGGCTGCGCTGCTACGTCTTCCGGCACGGCTGCTGAGCCGGAGGTCACAGCCGCTCGACAGACGTGGTTACCGCTCAGTAATATTTCCGGCGCGGATAGCCGAACCCGGTCCGACCGAGTTGAATGGCTGTCTGGACTCCCTCCCCACACCCCGACCTCCCGAGAGTGGTTGATCGACCATGGCCTACTTCGTCACCGGAGCGACCGGATTCATCGGCAGGCACCTCGTCAAGGAGCTCGTGGACAACCGTGATGGCGAGATCTACGTGCTCTGCCGGGAGAGCTCGCTACCACGGCTCGCCGCGATGGCCCAGCAATGGGGCAACGACGCGCGGGTGATCCCGGTGGTCGGCGACCTGTCCAGCGACCACCTTGGCGTGGACCCCGATTGGATTGCGGCCAAGGCGGGGACCATCAGCCACTTCTTCCACCTGGCCGCGATCTACGACATGACCGCTTCCGCGGAGATGAACGAGCGCCTCAACGTCGGCGGCACCCGCGCCGCGCTCGCGCTGGCCGGGGAGCTGCAGGCGGGTTGCTTCCACCAGGTCTCCTCGGTCGCGGCGTCCGGTGACCACCGCGGCGTGTTCGACGAGTCGATGTTCGACGAGGGCCAGCGGCTGCCGTCCCCCTACCACCGAACCAAGTTCGAGTCGGAGAAGATCGTCCGCGACGAGTCCCCGGTGCCGTGGCGGGTCTACCGGCCGGCGATCGTGGTCGGCCACTCCGAGACCGGGGCGATGGACAAGATCGACGGCCCGTACTACTTCTTCCCGCTGTTCAAGCGGATGCGTGACCTGCTGCCGGGCTGGCTGCCCCTGGTGGGCGTGGACCTCGGCGACACCAACATGGTGCCGGTCGACTACGTCGCCAAGGCGATGGACCACCTCGCCCACGTGCCCGGCCACGACGGCGAGGCCTTCCACCTGGTCGACCCCGAGCCGCAGAGCACCGTCGAGGTGATGAACCTGTTCGCGGCGGCTGCGGGGGCGCCACAGTTCGCTGTGCCGGTGGACCGCTCGGTGACGTCACGGCTCCCCACCGCGCTGCTGCCCGAGTCGCTGCGGCCCGGTGCCCTGATCGGCGCCGCGCTGCGTACCCCGGTTGCCCACCTTGCGCTGAACCAGACCCTGGGGCGGCTCGGCATCCCGGCCGAGGTGCTCGAGCACGTCTCCTTCCCGAGCGTCTACGCCACCCGGCACACCGAGAAGGCGCTGGCCGGCAGCGGCATCGCCGTACCCGCCCTCGAGTCGTACGCCGGCACGCTGTGGTCCTACTGGGAGGAGTTCCTCGACGACTCCATCAAGGACGACAAGGCTGCCGTCGCGGCACTGAAGGGGAAGACGGTGGTCATCACCGGCGCCTCCTCCGGCATCGGACTGGTCACCGCCGTCCAGGTGGCCAAGGCCGGAGGCGAGCCGATCCTGATCGCACGGGGCAAGGACAAGCTCGAGGCGACCAAGGCGTTGATCGAGACCCAGGGCGGCACCGCACACGCCTATCCCTGCGACCTGTCCGACCTCGATGCGATCGACCAGCTCACCAAGACCCTTTCGGAGGACTTCGAGCACATCGACTTCGTCGTCAACAACGCCGGACGCTCGATCCGGCGCTCGCTGAAGCTCAGCGAGGACCGCTTCCACGACTTCGAGCGGACCATGCAGCTCAACTACTTCGGCGCGATCCGGCTGGTGATGGGCCTGCTGCCCACGATGCGCGCGCAGAAGTCCGGCCACATCGTGAACATCTCCTCGATCGGTGTGCTGACCAACCCCCCGCGCTTCTCGGCGTACGTCGCCTCGAAGGCCGCCCTCGACGCCTGGAGCAACGTGGTCAGCTCCGAGGTGGTCGGCGACGGCATCTCGTTCACCAGCATCCACATGCCGTTGGTTCGCACCCCGATGATCGCCCCCACCAAGCTCTACGACCGCTTCCCGACCATCAGTCCTGGACAGGCGGCCCGCAAGGTGATCACCGCGCTGGTCGACCGGCCGCACGAGATCAACACGCTCACCGGCAACCTCGGAGCCCTTGCGCACACGCTCGCACCCAAGGTCGCCTTCCGGGTCCTGCACCTCGCCTACCAGGTCTTCCCCGACTCGGCGGCCGCCCGGGGCGATGCCGAAAGCAGCAGCCGCAAGGAGAGCGAGCAGGTGATGCTGGCCCGGCTGCTCAAGGGCGTGCACTGGTGATCGGCCGCCCGCGGCCGCAGCCGTGGGCATCGGTCGAGATCAACGCACCGATCGACCTGGTCTGGTCGGTGATGCTCGACACCGACCGCTACGCGGAGTGGAACCCGTTCGTGGTCCGGGCCGATACCCGTACGCCGCCGCGCGTCGGACAGCCGATCCGGCTGCACGTGCGCTGGGCGAACGGGCGGGGCACGGTCTCACCGGAGCGGATCAGCGCCGTCGAGCCACCCACGGATGCGAGCGCCACCGCAGCCCGCATTGCCGCATTGGCCTACGTCTACGAGGGGCTGCCCGCCCGGCTGAGGCTGGTCCGGGGAACCCGCTGGCAGCGACTGACCCAACACGCGGACGGGCCCACCACCTACCACACCGTCGAGGAGTTCTCCGGCCCGCTGGTCCGGCTCGCCGGACCCGGCCGGGTCGCCGAGGGCTTCCGCCGGCACGCGGAAGCACTGAAGGTCCGGGCGGAGTCGATGGCAGGCGAACGGGCGTGCTGACCGGAGAGGTCAGACTGTCCGCGTGAGGATCTTCCACATCGCACAGGTCGACGACTGGGCCGCGGCCAGGGCTGCGGGCCACTACGACGTCTCGACGAACGGGCTCAGCCTCTCCGAGGTCGGCTTCATCCATGCGGCGCGGGCCGAGCAGGTGGCGGGGGTCTTCGCTCGCTTCTATCGCGGCCACGGGCAGGAACTGGTGCTGCTCGCCATCGAGACCGAGCGACTGGACGTGCCGTGGTCGGAGGATCCGGCGCCGGACCGGCCCGGCGAGACCTTCCCGCACATCCACGGCCCCCTCCCGACCCGGGCCGTGGTCCAGGTGACCCCGCTCGATGGGAAGGGCCGCCCGACAACGCTCGGGGCGTTGTTCTTCCGTGCCATGGTCCTGCGGATGCTGGCGTTGCTGCTGGTCCTCGTCGGAGCCGCCGTCGGCGCGGGTCTCGGCTCCGGTCACGGCCCGGGCACAGCCGTCCTGGGAGCTGTGCTGGGCGCGGCCGTCGGAGGCGGTCTCGGCTATGCGGTGATCCGGCTATCGGGGCGAGGCTGACACCGGACAGCGCTGGTCGGCAACGCCGCTACCGCGGCCAGCCCTTCGGCCCGTCGCTGCCTGCGGGGTAGGTGTCCATCGGCACCTTGTCCTCGCGCCAAGCACGCTGCACCGGCTCGAGGATCCGCCAGCACTGCTCCGCGGTGTCGCCGCGCACGGACAGGGTCGGGTCGGCGTCCAGCACGCCGGCCAGGACCTGCCCGTAGGACTCCATGTCGCCGGGCCCGAGGTCGGCCGCCAGTTCCACCCAGTCGAGGTCGAACGGGTCGCCGGGGCCGTTGACGTCCATTCCCAGCACCAGGCGGGTCGGGGTCATCCCGATGTGCAGCCGGGTGGGCAGGTCGGAGCCGCGGAAGCCGGTCGGCAGGTGCGTGGGCGGCTTGAAGGTCACCACGATCTCCTTGCGCGCCTTGCCCAGGGACTTCCCCGACCGCAGCGTCACCGGAACCCCGGCCCAGCGCCAGTTGCGCACCTCGACGACGAGCTCGGCCAAGGTCTCGGTCCGCCGCTTCGGGTCGACCCCGGGCTCGCGGGTGTACGCCGGGACCTTGCGCCGACCGATCGTGCCCGCGGTGTAGCGGGCCCGCCTCGACGACGCGACCGGGTCGTCGCCATACACGTGCGTTGCCCGGATGACGCTCGCCTTGCCGTCACGCAGGTCGGCCTCGTCCAGGCTGGCTGGCGGCTCCATCATCAGCAGGCCGAGCACCTGGAGCAGGTGGCTCTGCACCATGTCGACCAGGGCGCCGGCATGGTCGTAGTACCCGGCACGATTCTCCAGCGTGAGGTCCTCGTCGAAGACGATCTCGATCTTCTCGACGTGCTGGCTGTTCCACACCGGCTCGAAGATGCGGTTGGCGAACCGGGTGCCGAGGATGTTGAGGACGTCGGAGTGGCCCAGGAAGTGGTCGACGCGATGGATCTGCGCCTCTGGGACGAGCGTGAGCAGCAACTCGTTGAGCTTGCGTGCACCGGCCTCGTCGACACCGAAGGGCTTCTCGAGCACCAGGTTGGTGCCCTTGGGATAGTCCACCTTCGACAGGGCCGCGCACACCTTGGCGGTCACCGCGGGCGGCAGCGCGAAGTAGATCGCCGGGGTGCCCTTGCAGGCCTTGAGCACGTCGGCCAGCTCCACCGGATTGGTGACGTCGGCCTGGAAGTACCTGCTCTTCGACTCGGTGCCCGATAGCAGCCGGCCCTTCGCGCCCGACTCCTTGAAGGAGCTCTTCACCCGCTCGTGCCACTGGGCTTGGCTCAGCTCCTCCATGCCGGCGCCGATCAGCTGCAGCGGGCGACCCCGCTTGCTGGCCAGCAGCGTGGCGAGTCCGGGGAGCAGCAACCGCTTGGTGAGGTCTCCGCTCGCCCCGAGGATCAACAGCGTGTCGATTGCATCGCGGGAGTCCGTCATGGCGCCACGTTAGCGCTCCGGTCCGGGCTCCCCCGTGGCCACCGGACGGTCGGGGTCGCTCACCCAGTCGCTCCAGCTGCCCGGATACAGCACGCCCTCGATGCCTGCGGCAGCCAGGGCGAGGAGGTCGTGGGTGGCCGTGACGCCGGAGCCGCAGTACGTCGCGACGCGGCCGCCCGGGTCCTGCCCCGCCCGCGCGACCGCCTCGGCATAGAGCCCGCGCAGCTCCTCGGCGGGTCGGAAGGTGCCGTCGTCGCGGAGGTTGGCGCCGGTGGGCACGTTGACGGCACCGGGGATGTGCCCGGCGACCGGGTCGACCGGCTCGGTGTCACCGCGGTAGCGGGCCGGGTCACGAGCGTCCACCACCGTCCCGGAGAAGTCCGCAACGGCGCCCGCGTCCAGGGTCGGGAGGTGACCGGGCGCACCCGCGAAGTCGCCCTCCTCGGCCACCCGGGTCTCCGTCTCGACCGGTCCCCCGTCCTGCTGCCAGGCCGTCCAGCCGCCGTCGAGCACCCGCACATCGGGGTGACCGTAGTGCCGCAGCAGCCACCACGCCCGCCCCGCGGCGCGGCCCTGCCAGTCGTCGTACACCACGACCGGCCGGGCGTTGCTCACGCCGGCGGCGCGCATCGCGTTGACGAACCGGAACGGCTCGGGCAACGGGTGCCGGCCGCCACCGGCGCCCTCGGCCGCTGGTGGACCGGCGAGGTCGAGGTCCAGGTCGACGTACGTCGCACCGGGGACGTGTCCCTGCGTGAAGACCTCGAGGCCGCCGGGACCGCCCATCCGGTAGCGGATGTCGAGCACCGTGACCTCCTCGAGCCGACCACGCAGCTCGACGACCGTGATCAGCGGGCCGCTTCCGCTGATGGTCATGGCATGATCCTCCCCGATGGCTGAACTCCAATTCTTCACCGGGACGATGGATTCGGGGAAGAGCACGCTGGCCCTGCAGACCAACCACAACCATGCTGCCCGCGGGCGCAGCGGCCGGATCTTCACCACCCGGGACCGGGCTGGCGAGGCCACCTTGTCCTCGCGGCTGGGCCTGCAGCACGTCGCCATCGAGGTGGACGAGGGATTCGACTTCTGGCGCTACGTGGTCGACTCGCTCACCCACGGCGCCCGCATCGACTACCTGATCTGCGACGAGGCCCAGTTCTACACCCGCGCGCAGGTCGAGCAGCTCGCCAAGGTCGTCGACGAGTTGCAGATCGACGTGTTCGCCTTCGGCATCCTCACCGACTTCCGCAGCGAGCTGTTCGCGGGGTCGCAGCGGCTGGTCGAACTGGCCGACCGCATGAACGTGCTGCAGGTCGAGGCGCTGTGCTGGTGCGGCAAGCGCGCCACCCACAACGCGCGCACCGAGAACGGCCAGATGGTCACCGAGGGCGAGGTGATCGTGGTCGGTGACGTCGAGGAGACGGGCGCTCCCTCGCCGGTGGTCGGCTACGAGGTGCTCTGCCGCCAGCACCACCGGCGCCGGATGACCGCCGAGCGCGCCCGCGCCATCTCGATGGTGAGCGAGCCACTGCCGTTCAGCTGAGCGGAGTCAGCTGACCAGGATGGGGATGTACATCTCGTCCGGCGTGAGTGAACCGTGCAGCCCGACCAGCCGGGCCTCGTAGGGGAAGTCCGTCGTGCTGACCACGCCGTGCCGTCCACGCATCGCGACGGTCACGTCCCCCAGCCGCGGCCGCACCTGTGCCTCGACGTGACCGAACCAGCCGCGGTCGATCGCCTCGTCCCGAGTGAGCACGACCGCGCGGTCACCGAGGAAGCCGCGCCAGGTGGCGACCACGTCGTCGACCGCCCCTGCGGCGCAGTAGAGGTGCCGGAAGCGGGCCTCCCCGCCGAGCAGGCGCACCCCCGCCCGGAGCTCGAGGTGCTCGTCGACGTCAGTGCGTGCCTCGGGAGGGGAGTCGACCATCCCGTGGTCAGCGACCACGACCAGTCGGGCGGCCGGGTCGAGCGCCTCCCGGAGCTGCTCCAGCGCGTCGTCGACCGCCGAGAGCTGGGCCCGCCACTGGGGCGAGTCGACGCCGTAGCGGTGACCGGTCCAGTCGAGGTCGCCGTCGTAGACGTAGCTGAGCGAGGGTCGCTCGGTGGCAGCGGAAACGACTCCGGCGAGCCGCTCGCCCACCCGGTCCACGCCGACGTACTCGGCGCCGCGCTGGCTGGCCCGGGTGAGGCCGGAGTCGCGGAACTCCCGCTTGCTGAGCACCGAGACGTGTACGCCGGCCCCGGCCAGCCTGGCGAAGGCGGTCGGGTGCGGCTGCCACTCGAGCGGGTCGACCTGTTTGTCCCAGGCAAGCGCGTTCAGCAACCGGTCGGTGCCGGGCACCCGCGAGGTGAAGCCCACCAGCCCGTGCGCGCCCGGCGTCAGTGCGGTGCCCAGCGAGGTCAAGGAGGTGGCCGTCGTCGACGGGACCCCGCACGTGACCGGTGCCTGGTCGTTGCCGTCGAGGAGGGAGGTCAGGAACGGAGCATCGGCTCGGTGTCGGCGGACCAGCTCGTGGCCGAGGCCGTCGACGAGGAAGACGACGTACGCCGGGGCCTCGGGGAGCCGCAGCGCGGTCTGGTGGAAGCCGACGTCGACGCCCAGTGCGGTGGCCACCGCGGGCAGCACGTCGCCGAGGGTGCGTCCGGGCACCATCTCGCCGTAGTCGGGCGCAACGAACCCATCGATCGGCTCGGGACCCGGCTCAGCCATGGGTGCGGGCGGAGAGGCTCTCGGCGAAGCCGAGCAACGCGTCCACCGCATCCTGGCCGTCCGCGGCGGCACTGACTCGCAGCGAGAAGTCGTCACTGGCCAGGACGCCGGTGTAGCCGTGGTCGGCCTCGCACTCGGGGTCGGCACACCCGGCGGGCTCCAGGTCGATCCGGTTGACCCCGCCCCAGCCGATCGTGACGACCGCCTCGGCCGGGTCGGGTACGCCGCCGCCTTCGTACGACGCCGGATCGCCCACCATCCGGTTGACCACCACCGACTTCACCGAGCTCAGCGCGATCGCCTCCGTGGAGGTCGACGTGTAGGGCTGCGGGAGCAGATCGTCGGCGTCGTGCTCGTCAGTGTGCGCGAGGATCAACCGGCTCGGCGTGAGCACCACGACGGTCATGTGCCGGCGGACCTCGTCACGGTCGATGGTCGGCTCGTGGTGCACCAGGTAGTCCACGACCTCCTCACCGGCCACCGCTGCACGGACGCCGGCCGCCACGACGGCCGGGTAGTAGCCGGTGCGTTCGATCGCGGCGGTCAGGTCCGCCGCCCGGTCGCCGGAGGTGCCGATGCGCATGTCGTTCAGTCTGTCACGCCGGCTCCGTCGGGCACCGCCAGTCCGTCCTGGCGGTCGGTGACGTGGTGTCGCAGCCGGGCGAACAGCACCGCGGCCACCATCATGCCGACGACGAGGGTCGCGATCCACTCGTGGGCCAGCCCACCGCCGATCATCAGGCCGGCGAAGGCCGGCCCGACGATCGAAGCCACCGTCCAGGTCATCCCCTGCAGCGCGTTGTAGCGACCGCGCATCTCCTCCGGCGCGAGGTCGTTGACGATCGCCGGCGCCATCGGGGCCCAGATCGTCTCGCCGACCCCGAACACTCCGAGGCCGATGACCACCAGCACGACCGACACCGCCCCGGAGGTCGCGTCCGACGAGGCGATCACCGCCCATGAGACCGCCCAGATGGCGGCACAGGTGGCCAGCATCGCCGACCGCCGACGACCCTTGACCAGGCGCAGGGTGAGCAGCTGCCCGATCACGATCGTCGCGGTGTTGGCGCCGTACGCGAGACCGAGGAAGCGCGGAGCGACGCCGGCCACGTCGACGGTGTAGGCAGCGAACCCGGTCTCGAACTGGCTGTACCCGAAGGTCACGGCCAGGATCGAGAGCCCGACGACCCGCAGCAACGTGCGGTCGCGCAGCACGGTGCCCCACCCGGGCTGGACCGCGGCGGGCCCCACGGGCGCGTCACCGGCGATGGGCGGCGGGCTGGCCAGCCCGGTCCCGCGTGGCAGGCTCGCCAGGACGACCAGGTAGACGACGTAGGAGGCTGCGTCGATCAGGTAGAGCCGCTGGAACGAGGCCACCGAGCCGATGTCGACGATCGCGGCCGAGACCAGTCCCCCGACCCCGAGGCCCGCATTGAGCAGCATGAACTGCAGGCCGTAGACCCGCTCGCGCTCTTCCACCGGGACGAGCCGGGTGAGCATCGCAGTCGACGCCGGCCACAGGCCGACCGAGCCCAGCGTCATCACCGTGGCTACCAGCAATGCCTGCGGCACGGTCGCGACCCGGCCGATCGCCGCGGTGGACAGGCACTCGGTGACCAACCCGACCAGCATCACCGGACGCGGACCGAACCGATCGATCACACTGCCGCCGATCGGTGCCGCGACGAACCCCAGCGCGCCCATGTAGGCGAAGACCAGGCCGACGGTCACGGTCGAGATGCCGCGCACCTCGGAGAGGTAGACGAAGAGGAAGGGCATCGTCAGACCGCTGCCGAGCGCGGAGAACCCGAAGCCGACGAAGATCCGACGGACCCGGGCGTCCAGCCTCGTCCGGGTCAGCTCGACGGTCGTCACAAGGGCTCAGGTTCCCACGGTGACGGGTCGCGGCTCGACCGATTTTCCGTGGGCTCAGCTCGGGCCGGTGGCCTGGGCAGTCAGCCGACGTACGAACAGGTCCGAGCGCGGGTCGCTGACCGGCTCGATGCGGATCCGGGCGCTCAGCACGTCCACGCCCTCGTCGTTGGCGTGCACCAGGTCGAGGTCGATGTCGCAGACCTGGGGCAGGTCGTTCTTCATCTGGGCCACCCGGCGGAGCAGGTCCTCGACGGCTCCGACGTCCACCGGGTCACTGCCGCGGTGGCCGAACAGCAACGGAGCTGCCCGAATCGACCGGACCATCTCGGCGGCGTCGAGCTGGGAGAGCGGCGGGATCCGGTAAGCACGGTCTCCGACCAGCTCGGTCAAGGACCCGGCGACGCTGAACGACACCGCGGGCCCGAACAGCGGATCCTCCAGACCACCGACCGCCACCGGCACGCCGGTGCCGGCCGTGCGCTGGACGACGAAGTCGGGGTGTCCGGCTGACCCGACATGGCTGACCAGGTTGGCCCAGGCGTCCTGCATCCCTTCGACGTCGTCGATGTTGCGCCATACGTGCGGCAGACCGGGGTGCTGGCGCAGCCGCTCCGCGGTGGCCTTCAAAACGACGTCCCAGCCGAGCTCCTCGGCAGCCGCGATCGCCTCCTCGAGGGTGCTGACGGCGATCCGGCGCCACAGGTCGATGCCGTAGTGCGCGAGAAGCTCCCTTGCCTCGTCGTGTGACAGCGCGTGGCCGTCCGGGTGGTCGATCAACAGCTGCGTGACCTGTCGGTTCGCGGCCGCAGGGTCGATCCCCTCGACCGCCTCGCCGCCGTCGTCGCGTCGCGCCAGCCACCCGGTGTAGCCGACCACCCGGGCGAGGGCGCGCACGGCCGCCTCGACGGCGGGGTACGACGGCACCGAGCCACGACCGGCCGTGCTCCCCGAGAGGTCGGGGATCCGGAGCAGCTCGGGAATGCCCTCCCGACCGAGGAAGGTGGAGACGAGTGGCTTCTCGGACTGCTCCCCGACCGCGGCGAGCACATCGGCCACCTCGTTGCCACCCGAGTCCAGCGGCGGGATGTACACCGCGACCACGGCGTCCACGTCGGCGTCGTCGATCGCATCGTCGAGCGCGCGCTCGAAGTCGTCCGCAGTCGCCTCGGCACCCAGGGCGACGGCGCGCGTGACGGTGAGCCCGTTGCCGACAGCCGCGTCGGTGGCCAGGAGGCCGAGCGCGTCGGAGTTGCCGACCACCCCCACCCGGGAGCCCGCGGGCAGCGGCTGGTGGGCCAACAGCTGGGCCACGTCGAACATCTCGTCGAGGGTGTCGACCTGGATCACGCCGGCCTGGCGGAACATCTCGTCCACTGCCGCGGGCGGCGCCGCAATGGAACGCACCGCGTGCCCCATCGGCACGCCCTGGGTGGCCCGTCCGGACCGGACCGCCACGATCGGCTTGCGGCGGGACACCCGCCGCGCGATCCGCGAGAACTTGCGTGGGTTCCCGATGGACTCCAGGTAGAGCAGGATCACCTCGGTCGCGTCGTCCTCCTCCCAGTACTGCAGGAGGTCGTTGCCCGACACATCGGCGCGGTTGCCGGCGCTGATGAAGGTGGACAGGCCCAGGCCGCGCCCCTGCACCTTCTCCAGGATCGCGGATCCGAGTGCGCCGGACTGGCAGAAGAACCCGGCTCGGCCGCGCGGCGGCATCACCGACGACAGTGAGGCGTTCAGGCTCACCCCCGCGGCCGTGTTGATCACGCCGAGGCAGTTGGGGCCGATCAGCCGCAACCCGTACGACCGCGCCAGCCCGACCAGCTTGCGCTGCCGCTGGCGTCCCTCGTCGCCGGTCTCGGCGAAGCCGGACGAGATCACGATCAGTCCGTGCACGCCCTTGTTGGCGCAGTCGAGGACCACGTCGGTGACCGCATCGGCCGGCACCGCCACGATGGCGACGTCGACGTCGCCGGCAATGTCACCGACGCTCGCATACGCCTGCAGCCCCGAGACCGAGACCGCGGCCGGGTTGACTGCGTAGACCGTGCCCGCGAAGTCGCCCAACACCAGGTTGCGCACCAGCACGGACCCGATCGTGTCGGTGCGCCGGGACGCGCCGATCACCGCGATGCTCCGGGCGTTGAAGAACGCCTCGATCGAGGCCGCCTCGGCGCGGTGCTCGCGGGCCGCCATCACCCCGATCGCCGTGTCGGTCGGGTCGATCCAGAACTCCAGGTGGACCGCCCCCTCCTCGTAGGCGCCCTTGACCTCGTACCCCTGCTCGCGGAAGACCTGGAGCATCCGGGAGTTGTCGGCCAGCACCTCCGCCTCGAAGCGGTCGACGCCGCACTCGCGGGCTGCCTGCGCGAGATGCTCGAGGAGCAACTGGCCGATGCCGCGGCCCTGGTGCTTGTCCTGCACCAGGAACGCGACTTCCGCCATCCCCGGCTCGACCACGTCGTAGCGGCCCACGCCGATGATCTGCTCGGCCACGGTGAGCACGAAGGCGACCCGGTCGTGGTGGTCGACGTGGGTGAACCGGTGCACGTCCTTGTCGGACAGCCGCGGCATCGGCGCGAAGAACCTGTAGTACTTCGAGCGGTCGGACACCTGCTCGTAGAACGTCACCAGGGCGGGTCCGTCGTCGCCCGAGATCGGCCGCAGGTGCGCCGTACGCCCGTCACGCAGGAGCACGTCGGCCTCCCAGTGCGCTGGGTAGGCAGGGGCCGAGTTGGTCACGTCCGGAATCTACCCGGCCGCCGGGAGACCTGCCCGTGCAGCGTCGGCGCGCCCCCGGGCGCAACCGGGGGTGCCGCTTGGGACAATGCGCCCATGGCTCGCAAGACTGCTCCCCCACCGGAGGAATACGAGGAGAACATCGTCGACATCGACGTCGGCGACGAGATGCGCGCCAGCTACCTCGAGTACGCCTACTCGGTCATCTACTCCCGTGCGATCCCCGACGCCCGCGACGGCCTGAAGCCTGTCCAGCGACGCATCCTGTACGCGATGTACGACATGGGCCTGCGACCCGATCGCGGCCACGTGAAGTCGTCCCGTGTCGTCGGCGAGGTGATGGGCCGATTCCACCCCCACGGCGACACCGCGATCTACGACGCCCTGGTCCGGATGGCGCAGCCGTGGTCGATGCGGCTGCCCACCGTCGACGGTCACGGCAACTTCGGTTCTCCGGACGACCCGCCCGCGGCGATGCGCTACACCGAGTGCCGGATGGCGCCGTCGGCGGTGGCGATGACCGGGGACATCGACGAGGACACGGTCGACTTCCGGCCCAACTACGACGGTCGCGAACGCGAGCCCGGGGTGCTGCCCGCCGCGATCCCCCACCTGGTCGTCAACGGCGCCACCGGCATCGCGGTCGGGATGGCCACCAACATCGCTCCGCACAACCTTGTCGAGGTCGTGCAGGCGCTCCGGCACCTGATCAAGCACCCGAAGGCCGACCTCGACGCCCTGATGCGCTTCATTCCCGGACCCGACCTGCCCACGGGCGGCAAGATCATCGGTCTCGACGGGATCCGGGACGCCTACGAGTCCGGCCGCGGCACCTTCCGGATGCGGGCCACCGCCAGGATCGAGTCGGTGACGCCCCGCAAGAAGGGCATCGTCGTCACCGAGCTGCCGTACGGCGTCGGCACCGAGCGGGTCGTCGAGGCGATCAAGAAGCTGGTGCAGGCCAAGAAGCTGCAAGGCATCTCCGACGTGGTCGACCTCACCGACGGCAAGCACGGCCTCAGGCTCGTCATCGAGGTCAAGAACGGCTTCCACCCCGAGGCCGTGCTCGAGCAGCTCTACAAGCTGACTCCGATGGAGGACAGCTTCGGCATCAACGCAGTGGCCCTGGTCGACGGCCAGCCGCGCACGCTCGGGCTCAAGGAGATGCTGGAGGTCTTCCTCGCGCACCGCTTCGACGTCGTACGCCGCCGCTCGTCGTACCGTCGCGGGAAGGCGGCCGACCGGCTGCACCTCGTCGATGGCCTGCTGCTCGCGATCCTCGACATCGACGAGGTGATCCAGCTGATCCGCGGCTCCGACAACGCCGAGCAGGCGCGCGAGCGGCTGATGACCGTCTTCGACCTCACCGAGATACAGGCCAACTACATCCTCGACATGCCGCTCCGCCGGCTGACCAGGTTCTCCAAGATCGAGCTCGACAAGGAGCGCGAGGAGCTGCTGCGCACGATCGAGGGGCTCGACGCGATCCTCGCCGACGAGGACCTGCTGCACCGAGTCGTCGCCGACGAGCTCGCCGAGGTCTCGCGGACGTTCGGCACCCCGCGGCGGACCGTGCTGCTGGAGTCGTCCGGGACCGCGGCCGTCGCCGCCACGTCGACGCCGCTCGAG
The DNA here is from genome assembly GCF_031656915.1 of Nocardioides marmorisolisilvae. Lineage (NCBI taxonomy): Bacteria > Bacillati > Actinomycetota > Actinomycetes > Propionibacteriales > Nocardioidaceae > Nocardioides > Nocardioides terrisoli. Next base: position 836,898 of record NZ_CP134227.1, read on the forward strand.
GTCACCGACGACCCGTGCTTCGTCTACCTGTCGTCCAGCGGCCTGCTCGCCCGCACGACCACGACCGACCCGCCGGGCGACGAGGGCGCACGTGGGCGTCACGACGTGGTCGTCTCGGCAGTCCGAGCGACGGCGCGCGGCCAGGTCGGCGTGCTCACCTCTGCGGGTCGGCTGCGCAAGCTGGGCGTCCTGGAGCTGCCGACGCTGCCCACGACCGCCCATCACCCGACGCTGCAGGGCGGCGCGCCCGTCGGCGAGTTCCTGCTGCTCGAGCCCGGCGAGCGCGTTCTGGGCTTGACCGGGCTCGACGCCGACTCCCCCGGTCTCGCGCTGGGCACCCGACAGGGCGTGGTGAAACGGGTCAATCCCGAAGTGCTCAGCAATCGCGACGAATGGGACGTCATCCACCTCAAGGAGGGCGACGAGGTCGTCGGCGCCACCGAGCTGCGCACCGGCGAGGAGACCCTGTGCTTCCTCACCTCCGACGCCCAGCTGCTGCACTTCCCCGCGGCGTCGGTGCGTCCACAGGGCCGCACCGGCGGCGGGATGGCCGGCATCCGGTTGGCGGCCGGTGCTCACGTGGTGAGCTTCTGCGCCTTCGACCAGGCCGGCGCCGAGGTGGTCACCGTGGCCGGTTCGTCGTCGGCGCTTCCGGGCACCGAGGCGGGCTCGGCCAAGGTGACCCCGTTCACGGAGTACCCCGCCAAGGGGCGCGGCACCGGCGGCGTCCGGTGCATGCGGCTGCTCAAGGGCGAGGACGAGCTGGTCTTCGCATGGGCCGGCCCCGGCCCCGCCATGGCTGCATCGGCCAGCGGCACCGCCGTCGAGCTGCCCGAGCCGGTGGCGCGCCGCGACGGCTCCGGCACCCCGCTGAGCCAGCCGGTCGTCGCGTGCGCAGGCCCGGTGCATGGCAGGCTGACCCCGTGACCAGCAGACGTGTGCTCTCCTTGCTCGGCGCGGCCCTCGCCGCGCTGCTCGGCACCACCCTGCTCACCGGCTGCGGCGGAACCTCCTCGCCGGACAAGCCGGCAGCGAGCCCGCATCAGGCCCTGGCCGCAGCGAAGGCACGGTTCGACCGGGCGACCAGCGTGCACCTGACCCTGTCGACGAAGTCCACCCCCAAGGGCGGCAACGGCGTGCTGAGCGCCGACGGAGTTCTCACGCACGCGCCCGCCTTCAAGGGGGAGGTCGAGGTCTACCTCAACGGGATCCAGGCCAAGGTGCCGGTGGTCTCGGTGGGCGGCAAACTTTACGCCAAGCTCCCGCTGACCACCCACTACGCCGTGATCGATCCGACGGAGTACGGCGCACCCGACCCCGCCACGTTCATGGACCCGCACACCGGGGTCTCGACCCTTCTGACCGAGCTCCAGCACGTCAAGGCGGCGGGCCAGGAGCGCTCCGGGCGCGACATCCTGACCACCTACACCGGCACGCTCCCCGGCAGCAGGGTCAAGCCGATCATCCCCAGTGCCGACCCGTCGAGCAGCTACGCGACCCGGGTGGGCATCGATCAGCAGGGCCGGATCGCCACCGTCCAGGTCACCGGCAGGTTCTTCGCCGGGCGGGGCGCCGTCACCTACGACCTCACCCTGGACGGGTACGGCGCCCACGTCACCATCGCGGCACCGTGAACCGGCCGTGACCTCACCGGCCACGGCCACCACCTCCCGCACCGGGCACGTCCTGCTCGCGCTGGCGGCCGTCGCGGTGGCCTTCGCAGCGGCGGACACCTACGTGGTCGTGCTCTCGCTTCCCGAGATGATGGCCTCGGCGGGGCTGAGCATCGACCAGCTCCAGCGCGCCGCCCCGATCATCTCCGGCTTCCTGCTCGGCTACGTCGCGATGCTGCCGCTCATCGGTCGGATCGCCGACGTCCGCGGGCGGCTCCCCGTGCTGGTCGGCTCGCTCCTCGTGTTCGCCTTCGGATCGTTGGTGACCGCCGCGTCCTACGATCTCGCCAGCCTGGTCGTCGGGCGCTTCCTGCAGGGTCTGGGTGGCGGCGGCCTGGTCCCGGTCACCCTCGCGCTGGTGGCCGACCTCTACCCCGTGGAGCGGCGCGGCGTGCCCCTCGGCGTCGTCGGCGCGGTCCAGGAGCTGGGCAGTGTGCTCGGGCCGCTCTACGGCGCGGCGGTGCTGGCCGTCGGTGGCTGGCGGGACATCTTCTGGATCAACCTCACCGTGGGCCTGGTGCTGGCCGCGGCGGTGGCCGCCACCCGCTCCGTCGGCCCGCCCGGCACCCCGGCATCCCCCGCCGGGCGACGTGGTCGCGTCGACATCGTCGGGCTCGTCCTGGGGGCGCTGGCGCTGGCCGGGATGCTGTTGGTGATGCGCCAGCCGACCGCCCTGGTCACCTCCGTGCGCTGGGGTGGCCCGTTCGTCCCCTTCACCGACGGCGGCTCCATCTGGATGTCCCCGATCGGCGTGGCCACGATCGCGCTGGCCGTCGTACTGCTCGGATGGCTCCTGGCCTCGCCGTGGTCGGCCGTCGACCGGCCCGCCTGGCGGCGGAGCCTGGCCGAGACCGATCTCGTCGGCGCCATGCTGCTGGCGGTGGCCCTCGCCGGCGTCATCCTGGCGTTCGCGACCGCGGACCCGCAGGTCCAGGTGTTCTCCGCGGCAGGTCCGTGGTACCTCGCCCTGGCCGCACTCTCCGCACTGGCTTTCTGGTGGCACAACCGTCGGGCCCGGCATGCCCTGGTGCCACGGGGCTCGTTGGCGCAGCGGCCCGCCTGGGGCGCGATCGTAGTCAGCTTCTTCATCGGGGCGGCACTGATCGCCGCACTCGTCGACATCCCGATCTTCGCCCGCGTGAGCGTGTACGGTGACTCCCAGGTGCGCGCCGCCCTGGTGTTGGTGGAGTTCCTGCTGGCACTTCCCGTGGGCGCTGTCCTTGGCGGGTTCCTGATCCGCCGGCTGCCCACAGGTGCGGTGACCGCAGTAGGCCTGCTGCTCTCGGCGGTCGGCTTCGAGCTGATGTCCCGCTGGGACGAGGACGCCCTGCACCATCCCAGCTCGAGCGTCGTGCTCGCGCTGACCGGCCTCGGCTTCGGGCTGGCACTCGCTCCGGTGAACGCCGCGCTGTTGGCCAGCACCGCCGCACGGGTGCACGGGGTGACGAGCGCGCTGCTGGTGGTGGCCCGAATGGTGGGAATGCTGGTCGGGATCTCGGCGCTGACCACGACCGGGCTGCACCGCTACTACGTCGTGCAGTCCGGCTTCCCCTCACCGGGTCGGGTCTGCGGTGACGGTCGGACCCGCTGCGACGCCTACACGGCCCTGCTGCAGCACGCCGGCATCGAGCAGCTGCAGACGGTCTTCGTGGGCGCCGGAGTGTGCGCAGCGGCCGCCGCCGTGCTCGCCTTGGCCACCTTCCGGGGCTCCGGGACCGGCGGCGCGACCCGCGCCGAGCTGCTACGGACGGTGAGTTGATGATCGAACCCGTCTGCAGCGACTCCTCGCTGGCCGCCGACGAGCCGCTGATCGGATCCGCTCCGCTCGCCCGGACCTGGCTCTGCCTGGAGCAGGGAGGCCCGTGGGGCGCGAAGGCGCTCACCGACTCGCACCTCGACCGCGTCCTCGGGGCTCGCATCGAGCAGGCGACCGCGACGCATGGGATCCGTCCGGCCCTCATCCGACGGCCGGGCCGGCACGCCGATGACCACCGCCGGCACAACCCGATGGTGCTGGTGGCCCATACCGACCCGGCGAATCCGTGGCTCCACGGCGGCCGGCTGGGCTCCCCCGAGCAAGTGCTCGAGCTCGACCTGGCCGCGATCGCTGCCGGTCAGCGCCCTGAGCAGCTCCCGGCGCTCACCGACGAGGTCCTGCTGGTCTGCACGAACGGCAGCCGCGACACGTGCTGTGCCCGGCTCGGCCGTCCGGTAGCGCTGGCCGCCGCCCACGCCCATCCCGGTCGGGTCTGGGAGGTGACGCACTCGTCGGGGCACCGGTTCGCGCCGACGACGGTGCTGCTGCCCTCCGGACACCTGCATGGGCGGCTGCTCGGCGCCGCCGACGTTCTGGCCGCCGCCGACCGGGGCACGCTCGTGCTGGACGGCTGGCGCGGACGGTCCACCTGGCCGGCCCAGGCGCAGGTGGCCGAGGAGCTGGTGCGTCGTGCCTCCGGGCTCACCGGCCTGCACGACCTCTCGGTGGCGGCGGACGACGACACGTGGCTGGTCACCGCGGCCGACGGACGACGCTGGCGCGTCCGCACGGAGACGGCGGTCTCCGGCGAACGCGCCGAGTCGTGCGGAAAGGAGCCGAAGCCGGTCAGGCGGGTGTCCGGCCAACTGGTCAGCTGACCCTCGCGCTTCGCCAAGGAGCTCAGTTGAGAGGCCCGCGTTCGAGTGAGCGCCGGCGCCCACTATCTTCGAAGTCGTGAACACCGACTTCGACGACGTGATGGCGGCCAACAGGAAGTTCGCCGAGACCTTCAGCCTCAGCGGCTTCGACGGGGTTGCCCATGCCGGGATCGCCCTGGTGACCTGCATGGACTCCCGCATCGACCCTCTCGGCATGCTCGGCCTGAAGCCGGGGGACGCCAAGATCTTTCGAAACCCCGGCGGCCGGGTGACCGACCAGGCACTCGAGGCCCTCGTCCTCGGCGTGCACCTGCTCAACGTCAAGCGGATCCTGGTGGTGCCGCACACCCGGTGCGCGATGTCCTCGTCCACTCTGGACGAGGTGCGCCAGAAGGTCGGCGCCTCAGCCGGCCAGGACGTCTCCTGGCAGACCTTCAGCATGGTCACCGACCAGGCCGCCGCACTGCGCGACGACGTGCACAAGGTCAAGGCCCATCCGCTCATCCCGGAGAGCGTCGCCGTGGGCGGCTTCCTCTACGACGTGGACTCCGGACTGCTCGAGCAGCTGGTCTGACCCTCTGTTCCGGAGCGCCGGGTCCCTGCCGCATCAGCCCAGGAGCGGACCCACCAGCGGAACGTAGCCGGAGGCCTGACCGGTGCGGTTCGGGTGGTACGACTCGCTGACCGGGTTCGACAGGCCGTTGAGCCATTCCGGATCGCCGCAGACCGCGTGACCGATGAACCGGCTGGTCGGGTTCGCGAAGGTGAACCCCCTGGCCGTCGCGGCCGCGGAGGTCTTGGAGTTCAGCAGGTCCGCGGTCTGGTTGAGCCGGCTCTCCTCGGTCGGGGAGAACCACGTGCCTGCGTTGCAGTCCTCGCCGTTGAACAGCCGCGGATAGCCGACCACGACGACCTTCGCGTTCGCTGCCTTGGCGCGGATCGCGGCGTAGAGCGTCGAGAGCCGGCCCGGCAGGGTGTTGGTGATGAAGGACTGTGCCTTGTCGATGGCTCCGTTGCAGTCGCTCATCCAGCCTGGCTCCGCACAGGTGGTGATGACGTTCGAGAATCCGGCGTCGTTACCGCCGACGGAGATGGTGACGTAGCGGGTGGTGCTGCTCAAGGTGCCGAGCTGGCCGCTGCTGACGGTGCTGGTGGTCGCGCCCGAGCAGGCCTGGAAGCTGAGCTGGTAGCCCTTGGCCTGCGCGACCAGGTAGGGGTAGGCGTAGGTGGACCGGTCGCACGACGTTCCGTCGTCGATGTAGGTCCGGGTGCCGACTCCCGAGGAGTACGAGTCACCCAGGGCGACGTACGACGGCCCGGTAGCGTGCGCCGGCACGGTCAGGAACGGCGAGAAGAGGATCGCGGCCGTCAGGGCGAGCGCTCCGGCCAGGGTCGTACGACGGTGCACCATGGGACTGGACCTCCGGGTTCGTCCCTCCCCGGGCCGCTGTGACCCGTGTCACACAGTGGTGGGTTCGGAGACTGTTGTCCAGCACCGGGCCGCTCAGCGTGTCAGCCGCCGGCCGAGGAACCGCAACTGCGCCGGGGCCATCCGACGCCAGAAGGACGCGTCGTGCGCGCCGGCCGGGAAGCCTCCTGCCGGGCGCGGACGCACCCGGGCGACGAAGTCATGGGTGGCTGCGTAGAACGGGTCCGAGGTGCCGCAGTCGACCCTCAGCGGCAGACCGCGCAGCCAGCCCGGGTGCGCGAAGACATCGTTGCGGTCGAAGTCGGCCGGGCCGTCGAACGCGCCCGGCGCGGTCGCTCCGGCCGAGGTGAACAGCGCCGGGCTGGACACCGCGACCGCCCCAGGGTGCAACAGGCGACGCCCGGCGATCAGCAGCGCGCCGTACCCGCCCATCGACCAGCCGTGGAGACCGAGCCGTCCGGTGTCCAGGCCGTGCCTGCGCAGCAACGGGAGGAACTCCTCAGCGACCATCGCGCCGGCGTCGGTGCCATCCGCGCGGCGGTGCCAGTAGCCGTGGTCCCCACCGTCGACCGAGGCGACGGCGAACGGTGGGGTGCCCGCGGTGACTACGCGGTCCAGCACCCCGGCGAGGCCGAGCTCGGTGAAGGCTGTGGTGTGGCTGCCGCCGCGTCCGTGCAGGCTGACCACCACCGGCAGCCGATCCCCCGGGCCGTGGCCGGGCGGATAGGCGACCGTCCAGCCCGTCATCGCACCCGCCATCAGGGCGGAGTGGAAGGAGCCGCTGACCGTGTGCGCACCGAGGTTGCCCGGGTCCGACCCGCACCCTGCGAGCAGCACGCCAGCGCCGGCGAGCAGGACCGCCCGCCGGCCCGGCGGATCAGGCATCGATGGCTTCGGCGTCGACCTCGTAGGCACCGGCGACGATGAACTCGCGTCGGGGCGCGACGTCGGAGCCCATCAGGAGCTCGAAGACGATCGCAGCGTCGGCGGCGTCGGCCGCGGTGATCCGGCGCAGTGTCCGGTGTCGCGGGTCCATCGTGGTCTCCGCGAGCTGGTGGGCGTCCATCTCACCGAGTCCCTTGTAGCGCTGGACCGGGTCCTTCCAACGCACGCCCTTCTTGGTCAGCTCGGCGAGCTTTCGCTGCAACTCGGGGTCGGAGTAGGTGTAGACGTACTTGTCCATCCCCTTCTTGGGGTTGGTCAGCTCGATCCGGTGCAGCGGCGGCACGGCGGTGAACACCCGCCCTGCCTCGACCAGGCCAGGCATGTACTTGAAGAACAGCGTCGCGAGCAGGCAGCGGATGTGCGCCCCGTCGGAGTCGGCGTCGGCCATGAAGATGATCCGCCCGTAGCGGGCCGCCTCGAGGTCGAAGGTCCGCCCGGACCCAGCCCCGACCACCTGGATGATCGAGGCACACTCTGCGTTCTTGAGCACGTCGGATACCGACGCCTTCTGCACGTTGAGGATCTTGCCGCGGATCGGCAACAGTGCCTGGAACTCGGAGTTGCGGGCCAGCTTCGCCGTGCCGAGCGCCGAATCGCCCTCGACGATGAACAGCTCGGACCGGTCGACGTCGTTGGACCGGCAGTCGGCGAGCTTCGCAGGTAGCGCCGAGGACTCGAGCGCGTTCTTTCGGCGTTGGTTGTCGCGTTGCTGACGGGCGACCTGACGGGTCTTGGCCGCGCCTGCGACCTTCTCCATCACCAGCTTCGCCTGCGCCTTCTCGCCGCGCTTCGTCGAGGTCAGGAAGCGCTTCAGCTCCGTGGTGACGACCTTGCGCACCGCGCCGCGCACCGCAGGCGTGCCCAGCACCTCCTTGGTCTGCCCCTCGAACTGCGGCTCCGCGAGCCGGACCGTGACGACCGCGGTCATCCCCTCCATCACGTCGTCCTTGGTGACGTCGGCGTCGTTGACCTTCAGGGCACGGCTGGCCCGCATCGCGTCGTTGAAGGTCTTGGTCAGCGCGGCTTCGAAGCCGGCCACGTGGGTCCCGCCTTTGGGAGTGGCGATCACGTTGACGAACGAGCGGACCTCCGTGTCGTAGCCGGTGCCCCACCGCACGGCCACGTCGACCCCCAGCTCGCGCTCGACGTCCTGCGGAGTCATGTGCCCCTTGTCATCGAGCAGCGGCACCGTCTCGGTGAAGGTGTCCGCGCCTTGCAGCCGGAGGACGTCGGTCACCGGCTCGTCTCCGGCGAGGAACTCGGCGAACTCCGCGATCCCGCCGTCGTGCTTGAAGCTCTCGGTCACCGGCTCGGACCCACGCAGATCGGTGATCGCCAGCTCGAGGCCGGGGACGATGAACGAGGTCTGCCGCGCCCTGTTGACCAGGCTGTCGAAGTCGAAGTCGGCGTCCTTGGTGAAGACCTGACGGTCGGGCCAGAACCGGACTCGGGTCCCGGTCGTGTTCTTGGCGACGCGCTTGCCCTTGCGCAGTCCGGACTGCGGGGTGAAGCCGGCCTCCGGCCCGTCGCCGTCGAAGACACCGGGGACGCCTCGCTGGAACGACATGTGGTGCACCGCCGACGAGCGGTCCACCTCGACGTCGAGGCGCCGCGAGAGCGCGTTGACGACCGAGGCGCCGACGCCGTGGAGCCCGCCGGTGGCGGTGTACGAGCCGCCGCCGAACTTCCCGCCCGCGTGCAGCTTGGTGTAGACCACCTCGACGCCGGAGAGCCCCGTCCGGGGCTCCTTGTCCACCGGGATCCCGCGAGCACGGTCGTGCACCTCGGCGGACCCGTCGGGGTGCAGCATGACGTCGATCCGGTCTCCGAACCCACCGAGCGCCTCGTCGACGGAGTTGTCGATGATCTCCCACAGGCAGTGCATCAGTCCGCGGGTGTCGGTGGAGCCGATGTACATCCCGGGCCGCTTGCGGACCGCCTCGAGCCCCTCCAGGACGAGGAGGTGCTGGGCGTTGTAGGTGTTGTCGATGGGTGGTCCCTCCCGGGTCGTACGGCGTGCAACGTGATGCTCGGCAAATCTACCGATCGGCACCCCCACCGCCGGCACCGACACCGCCCCGACCCGCCGCGACTCGCCGTACGGCGCTGGCGGGGGCCTCCACCCCCGGTGACCACCGATGTGGTCAACTGTCACGAACTGGGCACAACTGCCTGAGAAGGTTCGGGATTGGCCACCGTCCGGGCTGTGGAAAGGCAGACTCGTGGTCCGATCTGGATGATGGGATGACAGGTGTGGCCGGGCCCACGTGGACCGGAGGCAGACAGGGGAATCCTTTTGCCACCACAATCGTTGTGCCTGACACGAGAAAGGTGAGGAGGCACCCAGTGAGCACTGCAACCGCCCCGAGTGCCACGCCGCTGACGGCAGTGGACCGTTGTGACCGATGCGGAGCGCAGGCCTACCTGCGCGTACAGCTGCAGGCCGGCGGTGAGCTGCTGTTCTGCGCTCACCACGCCCGCGAGCACGGTGAGAAGCTGCGCGAGATCGCGGCGTACTTCCACGACGAGACCGACAAGCTCTCCGACAAGCCGACGATCGCCCCCGACGACGTGCACTGAGACGCTGGCGCGATCCTGACGGCCCCGGTCCTGTGACCGGGGCCGTCGGCTTTGCCGAGGCACCGGCCGGCATCCGCGTGGTATCGCGATCGGCCACAGAGATGAGGGGTGAGGTGTGAGCGGGCTCGAGATCGTGCTGGCCGTCGTCATCGCCCTCGGCGTCGTCGGCGTGGTCGTCCCCCTGGTTCCAGGCGACTGGCTCGTGCTCCTGGCGATCCTCGTCTGGGCCGTCGATCGCGGCAGCGTGCTGGCATGGGTGGTGCTCGCGGTCGCCGCGGCGCTTGTCGTGACCGGTGCGATCGTGAAGTACGCCGTACCGGGACGCCGACTCAAGCTCGCCGGTGTGCCTGGCTCGACCCTGGTGGTCGGTGGTGCGGCGGCCGTGGTCGGGTTCTTCGTGGTGCCGGTGGTCGGTCTCGTCCTTGGTTTCCTCGTCGGCATCTACCTCGCCGAGTGGCGAAGGCTCCGCGACCGTCGCGCGGCCTGGCCGGCGACCGTGCACGCGGTCAAGGCCGTCGGTCTGGGCATCCTGATCGAGCTGACCTTCGCGCTGCTGGCCGCACTGACGTGGGTGATCGGCGTGGTGCTGACGTGATCGCCGTCCTGCTCGCCCTGGCGGCCGCCCTCAGCTACGGCTTCTCCGACTTCTTCGGCGGGATCGTCGGCAAGCGGGTCTCCCCGTGGAGCGTGGCCGTCACCGCCGGACTCGGCGGCGGTGCGTTGCTCGCCGTCCTCGCCCCGACCGGTCCCGGTGACCCCGGCGACGCCGACCTCGTGTGGGGGGCGGTGGCAGGCGTCGGCAACGGATTCGGTACGGCGTTCCTCTACCGCGGTCTGGCCTCGGGTCGGATGGGCGTGGTGGCCCCGGTCAGCGGGGTGACCGCGGCCGTGCTGCCGGTCATCGTGGGGGTGCTCTCCGGCGAGCGGCCGGCGTCGCTGGTGTGGGCCGGGATCCTGGTCGCGCTCCCTGCGATCTGGCTGGTGGCTCGCGAGCCCACGGCCGGGAAGGTCAGCGGGACGGGCAGCGGACCGGGCAGCGGAGCGGCCGACGGCGTGCTCGCGGGCGTCGGGTTCGGTGGGTTGTTCTCCGCGCTGGCGCAGGTGCCCGACTCGGCCGGCTACTGGCCGCTGGCGATCAACCAACTGGTCGGAGTGGCGGTCATCGTCCTGATCGCCACCGCGCTGCGCACGCAGTGGGTCCCGCGTGTGCCGATCGCCTGGGCCGGTGCCGGCTCCGGAGCCCTGGGGGGCCTGGCCACCCTGGCGTTCCTGGTGTCCACCCACCACGGCCTGTTGACCGTGACCGCGGTGCTCACCTCCCTCTATCCCGGCGCCACGGTGGTGCTCGCCGCCGCCGTCCTCAAGGAGCACGTGCACCGCACCCAGCTCGCCGGCCTGGCGATGTGCGCGGTCACCGTGGTGTGCGTGGCTCTCGGATGAGACCGACGTTTCACCGTTCTGCACCGAGACGCAGGTCGCGGACCCTACGATCCGGACCATGCGCTCTCGGATTCCCCACCTGCTTCTGGTTGCCGTCCTCGCCACCCTCGCCGCCGTTCTGACGGTCGCGCCCGCCGATGCCGCAGCACGGGTGCAGCACGACACCCGAGGCGACGCCCCGGCGAAGTACGACGTCGTCCGGGTCGGCTACCACAACGGTGCGCGTCGGTTCCGCGGCACCATCGACCTCCGTCACCTGACGCAACAGCGGACCGCGCTGGTGCTCAGCCTCAAGGACGGCGCGGGCAACCGCTACTTCACCACGGCGGTGCGCAAGCCCGGCGGCATCGAGCACCGGCACTTCCTCATGTTTCCGCACCACTTCGACGCGGACACCGTGCCGGCCCTCGGCTGCAAGGGCCTGTCGGTGCGCTGGCGGACCGCCCGCAGCACCGTCACGGTGACCATCCCCCGTGCCTGCCTGCGTGACGCGAAGGGACTCACAGCCGTGCTGCGCACTGGAGACCCCCGCGCGGAGCGGGCCGCCGACCGGACCGCGAGGGCCTTCGTCCGGTACCGCTGAGCAGTCGCCCACCCAGCGCGGGGCCGGAGTGGCCGGGGTGCGTCACTCCCAGAAGATGCGGTCCACGACCGCTCGGGCGCGACGCGCCGTACGCAGATAGTCGTTGAGCATCGTGTCGGTCTCCCCCGGCTCGTACTGCAGCACCGCGGCCACCGCGGCGCGCTCGCGCGTGTCGCGCGGCAGTTGATCGGTGGACCGGCCGCGCACCTGAACGGTCGCGTTGCGCGCCCGGCTGGCCAGCAGCCAGGCGTCGCGGAGCGCGTCCGCGTCCTCGGGGTCGAGCAGCTCGTGCTCCACCGCAACATCGAGGGCAGCCAGGGTCTTGGTGGTGCGCAGCGCGAGGATCCGGCCGGCATGCCGCATCTGCAGCAGTTGCACAGTCCACTCGATGTCGCTCAACCCGCCCGGGCCGAGCTTGAAGTGGGTCGCGGGATCGGCTCCCCGCGGCAGCCGCTCGGAGTCGACCCGCGCCTTGATCCGGCGGACCTCGCGGACGTCGTCTTCGGCCAGCCCCGTCTCGGGGAACCGGAGCGGGTCGATCAGCGCAGCGAACCGGTCCCGAAGACCCTGGTCGCCCACCACGGGGGCTGCCCGGAGCAGGGCCTGCGCCTCCCACACCGCCGACCACTTGGCGTAGTAGCCGGCATAGGAGTCCAGGCTGCGCACCAGCGGACCCTGGCGGCCCTCCGGCCGGAGACCGGCATCGACCTCGAGTGCGGGGTCGGTGGCGGGCCGGGCCAGAAGCGTCCGCAGGTCATTGGCAGCGGTCTGCGCCATGGATGCAGCCACCTGCGGGTCGGCGCCCGGCAGCGGATCGTGCACGAACATCACGTCGGCGTCGCTGCCGTAGCCGAGCTCGAAGCCGCCGTACCGGCCCATCGCGACGATCGCCATCCGGGTGGGCATCGGGGTGTCGCGCTCGGTCTCCACCCTGCGGATCACCGCGGCGAGAGCCGCTTCGAGGGTGGCGCTGGTCAGGTCGGTCAGCGCATAGCCCACCTCGGCGACCCCGAAAGGGACGCACAGGTCCGCGACGCTGATCCGGAGCAGCTCCCGGCGCCGGATCGCCCGGATCGCCAGGACCGCCTCGGTCACCTCGGTACGACGCTCTGCGCCGGCCAGCATCTCCGCCTGTACCGCAACGCGACCCAACGGCTCGAGTCGCTCGTCCTGGCCGAGGATCGCGACCCCCTCGGGCTCGCGTTGCAGCAGGTCGGTGGCGTAGCGGGAGGTGGCCAGCACCTGTGCCATCCGTTGGGCTGCCTGGCCCTCGTCGCGCAGCAACCGGAGGTACCAGGGCGTCGCCCCCAGCGCCTCGGAGATCCTGCGGAAGCCCAGCAGACCGGCATCCGGGTCGGGCGCATCCGCGAACCACTCGAGCATCGCCGGGAGCAGGGTCCGCTGGATCGACGAGGTCCGGCTGACCCCGGCGGTCAGGGCCTCCAGGTGACGCAGTGCCGCGTCGGGGTCGGCGTACCCCAGCGCGGCGAGCCGTGCCTTCGCCGCCGCCGGGGTGAGCCGGGCCTGGTCGCCGCTGATCCGAGCGACCGCGGTCAGCAGCGGACGGTAGAAGAGCTTCTCGTGCAGCCGGCGTACCTCCCGGCGGTGGTAGCGCCACGCCTCGTCGAGCTGGGCGACCGGGTCACGGAAGTAGCCCAGCGACCGGCCCAGGCGACGCAGCGCCTCCTTGTCGTCGGGCACGACGTGGGTCCGGTGCAGCCGGTGCAGCTGGATCCGGTGCTCCAGGGTGCGCAAGAAGGCGTAGGCGTCGTGTAGGGCGGCGCCGTCCTCCCGACCTACATAGCCTCCCTCGGTCAGCCGGGCGAGGGCGGACAGCGTGGCCGGCGGACGAACCCGCTCGTCGGTCCGACCGTGCACCAGTTGGAGCAGCTGGACGGCGAACTCGACGTCGCGCAGCCCGCCGGACCCCAGCTTGAGCTGACGCTCGGCCTCTCCGGCCGGGATGTTCTCGAGCACTCGCCGGCGCATCGCCTGGACGTCGGCCACGAACCCGTCACGACCAGCGGCGGACCACACCATCGGGGCGATCGTCGCGCAGTACTCCTCCCCCAGCTCCAGGTCGCCGGCCACCGGCCGTGCCTTGAGCAGCGCCTGGAACTCCCAGGTCTTGGCCCACCGCTCGTAGTAGGCACGGTGGCTGGCGATGGTGCGCACCAGCGGGCCGGACTTCCCCTCCGGACGCAGGTTGGCGTCGACAGGCCAGATCGTGCCCTCACCGGTGTGGTCGGAGCAGACCTGGATCAGGTTGCTTGCCAGCTGCGTGGCCACCCGCAGTGCCTCGTGCTCGTCGTGCCCGGGCACCGGCTCGGCAACGAAGATCACGTCGACATCGCTGACGTAGTTGAGCTCGTGGCCACCGCACTTGCCCATCGCGATCACCGCGAGGCGGCAGCACGCGATGGGGTCGACCCCGACCCGCGCGCGGGCGACCGCGAGCGCCGCCTCGAGGGTGCCGGCGGCCAAGTCTGACAGCTCGGCAGCCGCGTCGTCGACCGCGAGAGCGTGGGCCAGATCGCGCGAGGCGAGCCGGAGCAGGATGCGCCGATACTCGACGCGCAGGGCGTCGACAGCGGCGGCATCCTCGAGCGTCGCCACCGGGTGGGCCGCATCCGGGTCAGCACCGACGCACTCCAGCAGTCGCCTCCGCATCGCGTACGCCGGCGGCCGGGTGGACCCGAGGCTCGGGTCGGCCAGCTCGTGCCACTGGTCGGGGTGCCGGATCAGGTGCTGGGCGAGCGCCGGGCTCGCCCCCAGCACGCACAGCAGCCGCATCGCCGTGCCCTCGTCGTAGGCGACCTCCTCCAGGAGCGCGTCCCGGTCCGCGACCACGTCGGCGAGGTCCACCAGCGACGCCAGGGCCTGGTCGGGGTCCGCCGTCCGCGCCAGCAGCGCGGGCAGCGGGGCGGGGTCGGCGCCGAGCTGTGCCAGCCGCGCGGCGCTCGCGTCGGGGTCGACGAAGCCGAGCCGGACCAGCTGGCTGCGCGTCGAGTCGCTCCTCGGGCTCACCGTTGCGTCCACTCGGGGTCAGAGCACCGGCAGCATCCGGTCGCGCTCGAAGGCTGAGACCTGCCCGCGGTACTCCTCCCACTCCGCGTGCTTGTTGCGCAGGAAGAACTCGTAGACGTGCTCCCCCAGCGTCTCGGCGAGCAGCTCGGAGCGCTCCGCGATCGCGATGGCGTCGTGCAGGCTCTTGGGCAGCTGCTCGAGGCCCAGCGCCTTGCGCTCCCGGTCGGTCAGCGACCAGACGTCGTCCTCGGCCTCGCGGGGCAGGTCATAGGCCTCCTCGATCCCCTTCATGCCGGCCGCCAGCATCACCGCGAACGCGAGATAGGGATTGCAGGCGGCGTCGACGGTGCGCAGCTCGATGCGCGTGGACTGGCCCTTGTTGGGCTTGTACATCGGCACCCGCACCATCGCCGAGCGGTTGTTGTGGCCCCAGCAGATGTACGACGGGGCCTCGCCACCGCCGATCAGCCGCTTGTAGGAGTTGACCCACTGGTTGGTGACGCAGGTGATCTCGGCGGCGTGCCGCAGGATGCCGGCGATGAAGGAGCGTGCGGTCTTCGACAGCTGGTACTCGGCTCCAGCCTCGAAGAACGCGTTGCGATCGCCCTCGAACAGCGACACGTGGGTGTGCATCCCCGAGCCCGGATGGGTGGTGAACGGCTTGGGCATGAAGCTGGCCCAGACGCCCTGGCTCAGCGCGACCTCGCGAACGACGGTGCGGAAGGTCATCACGTTGTCGGCGGTGGACAGTGCGTCGGCGTACCGCAGGTCGATCTCCTGCTGACCGGGCCCGCCCTCGTGGTGGCTGAACTCCACCGAGATGCCCATCGCCTCGAGCATGCTGATCGCCTCGCGGCGGAAGTCCGACCCCATCGACTGCGCGGTGTGGTCGAAGTAGCCGCTGCGGTCGACGGGCACCGGCTCGTCACCGCTCTTGGGCTTGCCCTTGAACAGATAGAACTCGACCTCGGGGTGGGTGTAGAAGGTGAACCCCTTCTCGGCCGCCGATTGCAAGGTGCGCTTGAGCACGTAGCGCGGGTCGGCGTACGACGGCGAGCCGTCCGGCATCGCGATGTCGCAGAACATCCGCGCGGTCGCCGGGGTCTCGCCTCGCCACGGCAGGATCTGGAACGTCGACGGGTCGGGCCTGGCCAACATGTCCGCCTCGGTGACGCGGGCGAACCCCTCGATGGCGGAGCCGTCGAACCCGATGCCCTCGCTGAACGCGTTCTCCAGCTCGGCCGGTGCGATCGCCACCGACTTGAGGTAGCCGAGCACATCGGTGAACCACAGCCGCACGAACCGTACGTCGCGCTCCTCGAGCGCCCGGAGCACGAAGTCTTCCTGCTTGCCCATGAGGGCCACTATGGCGCATCCGTGTTTCGTCGAGGTGACATCCCGCACGGCGGAGTGCGGCGAGGTTGAGCAGAACGAGCAGAAGCGCGCGCAAAGGTGAAAAGTCGCAATGCCCGCTAAACGGATCTCGTCCCCGCGCCACTGCCTACGGTCGTCCCACCCCCGACCGAGACCCACGTCACACGGAGACGATCATGATCCATCACAGGAAACGCGAGGAAGCTCCCTCGCCCATGGATGCGACCCGACAGGGCCGCATCCAGATCAGCCATCTGACCAAGCAGTTCGTCACCCCGACCGGCGCGCCCTTCACCGCGATCAAGGACGTCAGCTTCACGATCGAGCCCGGCCAGTTCTGCGCGATCGTCGGACCGACCGGGTGCGGGAAGTCGACGACCCTCGCACAGGTATCCGGGCTGGCCCGGCCGAACGGTGGATCGGTCCGTGTCGACGACCGAGCCGTCGACGGCATCACCAGCGGCGTGAGCTACATGTTCCAGGCCGACGCGCTCTTCCCCTGGAAGACCGTTCTGGGCAACGTCATGATCGGGCCGGTCCTGAACGGGATGCCCAAGAAGGACGCCACCACGCTGGCCATGGACTGGCTACGCCGGGTCGGTCTCGCCGGGTTCGAGAACAACTACCCGCACCAGCTCTCCGGCGGAATGCGCAAGCGCGTCGCCATGGCCGCCGCGTTGATCAACTCTCCACGGATCTTGTTGATGGACGAGCCCTTCGGCGCCCTCGACGTCCAGACCAAGGCGATCATGCAGGGCGAGCTGCTCGGCCTGTGGGAGCAGATGCGGCCGTCGGTGCTGTTCATCACCCACGACCTGGACGAGGCGGTGGCGCTCGCCGACAAGGTGCTCGTGATGACGAGCAGTCCGGGCTCGATCAAGGAGACGTTCGACATCGACCTCCCCCGCCCCCGAGGGTCGATCCAGGACATCCGCCACGAGCCGCGGTTCCTCGAGCTGCAGGGACGGATCTGGACATCCCTGAAGGACGAGGTCGAGCGCGCCTACGCGCAGACGGCAGGTGCGGCATGAGCACGATGGTCACCGAGATCACCGATGGCACCGACCTCACCGGCTCCGAGTCCGAGCTGGGCCGGCGCGCGCGCGTCTACCGCCGGCGTCGCAAGGCGTGGCTCTGGATCGCCCGGATCGCCTTCGCAGTGTTCGTCATCGGCGGATGGCAGCTGTTCACGACGATCGGTTGGGTCGACCCGTTCTTCTTCGGCAAGCCCTCGCTGATCTGGCAGTCGCTGGTCCACCTCTTCACCCAGGGCACCGCGTTCGGCTCCATCTGGACCGACATCGGCGTGACCCTGCGCGAGGCGGTCTACGGCTTCTTCCTCGGGGCGCTGACCGGCGTCGTGCTCGGCCTGGTGCTCGGCCAGATCCGATTCCTCTCCGACGTGCTCAGCCCGTACATCAAGATCGTCAACGCGATCCCCCGAATCATCCTCGGGTCGATCTTCCTGGTCGCCTTCGGGCTGGGCACCTTCCCCAAGGTGCTGCTGGCCGCTGTCCTGGTCTTCTTCATCGTGTTCTTCAACGCCTTCCAGGGCGTGCGCGAGGTGGACCCGAACCTGGTGGCGAACGTCCGCGTGCTCGGCGCCTCGCCACTGCAGGTAGCACGGCACGTGACCATCCCCTCGGCGCTGACCTGGATCATCGCCAGTCTCCACACGGCCTTCGGATTCGCGATCATCGGCGCCCTCGTCGCCGAGGTCCTCGGCTCCCAGCGGGGCATCGGCCTGGTCATCGTGCAGGCTCAGGGACGCCTCGATGCGAACACCGTGTTCGCCGGAATGGCGATCATGTGCGCGATCACCCTCGTCGCTGAGTTCCTGCTGACGTTGCTGGAGAAGCGAGTGCTGTCCTGGCGGCCTCCCAGCCAGTCCGAGGCCGAGCAGGTCAGCCAGATGTCGGCCCTGCCGTAGGCCGTACCGCTCGACCATCTCGGGGCCTTCCGATCCCAACCATCCGCACCACCCCCACAGAAAGAAGGACAGTCATGCTCAAACGCACCCTCACCGCGGCCACCATCGGGGCGCTCGCCCTCGGCGTCGCGGGCTGCGGGAACTCGGCCGCACCGGACGCGCAGGGCGGCGGCAGCTCCGCCGGCACGCCGACGGTCTCCCTCATGGTCGGCGGAATCGACAAGCAGATCTACCTGCCCTACCAGCTCGCCCAGAACCTGGGCCTCTACAAGAAGTACGGCGTCAACGTGAAGCTCTCCACCGAGGTCAACGGGGGCGTCGGGGCCGAGGATGCGATGGCCTCGGGCCAGGTGGACATGGCAGGCGCGTGGTACATCCACACGATCGACTTCCAGTCCAAGGGCAAGGCTGTCGAAGGAATCGTCCAGCTCTCCGGTGCCCCCGGCGAGCGGGAGATGTGCGGCACCAACAGCGGCGTGCACTCCGCGGCCGACTTCAAGGGCAAGACCCTGGGTGTCACCGACCTGGGCTCAGGCACCGATGAGCTCACCCAGTTCATGGCCGCACAGCACGGGATCTCGCACTCGCAGTACCACACCCTGGCAGTGGGCGCGGGTGCGACGGCGATCACCGCGATCCAGCGCGGCACGGCGCAGTGTGTGATGACCACCCAGCCGACGGTGGGTGCCTTGGAGACCAA
This sequence comes from Nocardioides marmorisolisilvae, assembly GCF_031656915.1. NCBI lineage: Bacteria > Bacillati > Actinomycetota > Actinomycetes > Propionibacteriales > Nocardioidaceae > Nocardioides > Nocardioides terrisoli. The sequence continues at coordinate 855,213 of NZ_CP134227.1, forward strand.
GCACCTGGCCTACCCGGCGATCAACCTGGCCACCACCCAGGGAGCCCAGCAGGCCCTCGGTGGTGCCTGGCCCGCGGCAACCGTGCTGGCGCAGACCTCCTGGGTCAACTCCCACAAGGCCACCGTGCAGAAGGTGGTCGACGCGCTGGTGGCGACCATGCACTGGATCCACTCCCACACCGCCGCACAGATCGCCGCGAAGATGCCGCCGGACTACGTGCAGAACTCCACGATCAGCAAGGCGCAGTACGTCGCGGGGCTGAAGACCGACAAGGACCAGTTCCTCCCCGACGGGATCATGCCCGCCGGCGGCCCCAAGATCGTCTACGCGATGGAGAAGGCGATCGGTGTCGACGTGTCCCATGTGAAGATCGCCAACACCTTCACCAATGAGTTCGCCGTCAAGGCCAACAAGCTGGAGGGCACGTCGATGACCACCACTCCGGCCGGCCCCAACGGCTGACCCCTCTGGGGGACGACGCGTCACGTGGCTGCTCACCAGCGCAGCTCGCGTGGCGCGTCGTCGCTGTCATCGGCCCTTGTCGGGGCCGGGCATCCGGTAGAGGTTCTCGGGCCGCCCGGACGTCCCGTAGCGCAGCTGGAGGGTCAGAGCACCGGTGCGCTGCAGATAGCTGAGATAGCGCTGGGCGGTCGCCCGACTCACGCCGGTGCGCGTGGACACGTCGCCCGCCGACAGCGGCTCACCGGCGTCACGCACGGCGTCACGAATCAGGGTGAGCGTCGCGACCGAGTGTCCCTTGGGGAGCCGCACCCCCTCGGCCGGAACGGTACGCATCATCCCGAAGAGCTCGTCCACCTGCGCCTGCTCGGGAGACTCGTCAAGGCCCTCCAGGCGCTCGTGCAGCCGCCGGAAGGCCTGCAGCCGCTCCGCCAGGTCGGGATAGCTGAACGGCTTGACCAGGAAGTGCAGTGCCCCCAGCCGCATCGCGGTGCGCACCGACTCCAGCTCGCGCGCGGCCGAGATCATGATCACCTGCGGCGGCTCGTCCTGCTCCAGCAGCGAGCGCACCACGTCCAGGCCGCTCCCGTCCGGCAGGTAGACGTCCATCAGCACCAGGTCGGGCGCCAGCTCGTTCGCGAGGGCGAGCGCGTCTGCCGCGCTGTTCGCCTCTCCGACCACCTCGAAGCCCTCGGTCCGCTCGACGAACGCCTTGTGGATGGACGCGACGAGGAAGTCGTCGTCGACGACGAGGACACGGATCGGCGTTCGGCTCATCGGCCGATCTCCTCGGCGAGGTCGGCGGTGTGCTGCTCGGCTGGCTTGGGCATCGTGACGAGGAATCGGGCCCCTCCCTCGTCGGACTCGAAGACCCGGATCGAGCCATGCATCCGGTTGATCATCCGGTGCACCAGCGCCAGCCCGATGCCCCGCAGCTGCCCGTTCGGGTGAGCCTTGGTGGTGAAGCCATGGGTGAAGATCCGCGGCACCAGCTCTGGAGGTATCCCCGGTCCGTTGTCACTGACCTCCACCATGATCGTGTCCTCGTCCTCGACGATGCGCACATCGACGTGCCCGCCGTCGGCCAGACCACCGACCGCGTCCATCGCATTGTCCACGAGATTGCCGACCACCGAGGTGAGCACCTGCAGCCGGGCGGGCGACTCCCCCAGCCTGGTCTCCGGCGCGATCCTGAGCACGATCCCGCGCTCGTTCGCCTCGGCCGCCTTGCCCAGCAGCAGCCCGACGATCTGAGGTGCTGCGATGGTCGAGCGCAGCGAGCTGTCCAGCTCGGCCACGGTGCCGCGGATGTCGGTCAGATACGCCCGGGCGTCCTCCACCCTGCCGAGCTCCAGCATTCCCGCGACGGCGTGCATCTGATTGGCGAACTCGTGGTGCTGGGCACGCAGCGACTCCACGAGCCCGCGCTCGCCGGCGCGTTCGCGCAAGAGTGCGGCGAGCTCGGTGCGGTCGCGAAGGGTTGCGACGGCGCCGTGAGCCCGGCCTGACAGCTTCACCGGCATCCGGTTCACCACCAGGGCGTAGTCGTCGGTGAGGACCAGGTCATCGGGCTGGGTGTCGACGCCGAGCAGGACGTCACGGAGCCGGCCCGCCGGAATCAGGTCCTCGACCGGATGCCCGACGGCACTGGCGTCCAGGCCGAGCAGCGCGCGGGCCGGGTCGTTGATCATCGAGACCCGGCCCGAGCCGTCGAACGCGACCACCCCCTCGCGGATCCCGTGCAGTGTCGCTTCGCGCTCCTGGAGGAGCAATGCGATGTCGTCGAGCTCGAGGCCGAACGTACGTCGCTTGAGATTGCGGGCGAGCAGCCATGACGCCAGTCCGCCGAGCGCGAGCGCGAGCAGGAACCACAGGGCGTACGACGTCGCCTCACCGCGAAATGCGGCTGCGACGGAGCTCTCCTTGATGCCCGCCGAGACCTCGCCGACGATCTGTCCGCCCGGGCCGCGCAACGGGACACGGGCGTTGGCAGACGGACCGGTGGCGCCATGGTCGGTGCGGGTGTGCACCCGGCCGTCGGTCACCACGATGGGCTCCGTGACCTTCCGGCCGATCAGGGCCGGGTTCGGATGTGAGTGCCGCACGCGGTGCATGTCGATCACCACGACGTACGAGGCGCCCGTCCGGTGCTGGAGGTTCGTGGCGAGCCGCTGCACCGCCGCGTCGCAACCGGGGCGCGGCGTGGCCAGGCAGGATCGGATGCGCGGAACGCTCGCCGCAGCCTCGCCGATGATCGCAGCCCGGTGCTGGAACTCGTGCTCGAGATGCGGACGCTCGACCCGGATGAAGAGCGCGAACCCGATCGTGAACGTGATGGCCAGGATGAGGATCTGCGCGACGAAGATCTGGCTCGACAGCCGACCCATGCGCTTGCGCACTCCTATCGACGCCATCGCCGGACTCTCATTCGCCGGGCACGTGTGCGAGATCCTCGAGCCACACCGTCGCGGTCGCGTCGGAGGGCATCCGCCAGTCCCCGCGGGGCGACAGCGAGCCGCCTGCGGAGACCTTCGGGCCGTTCGGGATCGCGGACCGCTTGAACTGGCTGAACCCGAAGAATCGCCGGCAGAAGACCTCGAGCCAGTGCCGGATCGTGGCGAGGTCGTACGCCGTACGCTGCGACTCCGGATAGCCCGCCGGCCAGTCGCCCGCAGTGAGGTCCCCCCACGCGTGCAGCGCGAGGAAGGCGATCTTGCTGGGCCGGTAGCCGTAGCGCAGCACGTGGAAGAGCGTGAAGTCCTGCAGCGCGTAGGGGCCGATCGCACCCTCGGTGCTCTGTGGCGGCTCGCCCTCCCGGGTCGGCACCAGCTCCGGCGTGATCTCCTGGCCGACGATCTCGGTGAGCACCCGGTTCACCGCCGCGTCCTCACCGAACTGCGCGGAGGAGACCACCCAGCGGATCAGGTGCTGGATCAGCGTCTTCGGCACGCCCGAGTTGACCGTGTAGTGCGACATCTGGTCGCCGACACCGTAGGTGCACCAGCCCAGCGCGAGCTCGGACAGATCCCCGGTGCCGAGCACGATCCCGTTGCGCTGGTTGGCGATCCGGAACAGGTAGTCGGTGCGCAGCCCGGCCTGGACGTTCTCGAAGGTGACGTCGTAGACCTCCTTGCCCTCAGCAAACGGGTGTCCGAGGTCGGCCAGCATCTGCCGCGCCGCCGGCCGGATGTCGAGCTCGTCGAAGGTGACGCCGAGCGACTCCGCCAGTCGGGCTGCGTTGGTCCTGGTGCTCTCGCCGGTGGCGAACCCGGGCATCGAGAAGGCGAGGATGTCGCTGCGCGGTCGACCGAGCCGGTCCATCGCGCGGGCCGCCACGATCAGCGCGTGGGTGGAGTCCAAGCCGCCGGAGATCCCGAGCACGACCTTCGGCTGCTGGTCCGCCCCGGTGCCGATCGAGGCCAGCCGACGTACCAGCCCGGAGACCTGGATGTGGTACGCCTCGTAGCAGTCCAGCGCCAGCCGCGCCGGGTCGTCGGGCACGAACGGGAAGCGGTCCAGGCGGCGGCGCAGCCCGACGTCACCGCTCGGCGGATCGACCGTGAACGGAAGCACCCGGAAGTCGCCTAGGTCGTACCCCTGGCGACGCCTGTTGTCGTCGAAGGTCCCTTGACGCAGCCGCTCCTGGCGCAGCCGGTCCAGGTCAACGTCGACCGTCGTACGGCGGGGGCCGTCGGGGAAGCGCTCGGTCTCGCCGAGCAGCTCGCCGCACTCGTAGACCATCGTCTGGCCGTCCCACGAGAGGTCGGTGGTGGACTCCCCCTGGCCCGCGGCCGCGTAGAGGTACGCCGCGAGGCATCGTGAGCTCGCGCTCTTCACCAGCAGCCTGCGGTCCTCGGCCCGACCGACGGTGATCGGGCTCCCGGAGATGTTCGCCAGCACCGTGGCGCCCCCGAGGGCTGCCCGGGCGCTCGGCGGCACCGGCACCCACATGTCCTCGCAGATCTCGACGTGCACGGACAGCCCGGGGACGTCCGTGGCCTCGAAGATCAGGTCCGAGCCGAAGTCGTGGCGCTCGCCGGAGATCTCGATCTGGGCGCCCGGCTCCTCCTCGCCCGGAGCGAACCAGCGTGCTTCGTAGAACTCCCGATAGGTCGGCAGGTGGCCCTTGGGCACGACCCCGAGGATCGCCCCACGGTGGATCACGACCGCGCAGTTGTACAGGCGGTTCACGTGTCGCAGCGGCGCCCCGACGACGAGAAGTGGCCGCAGGTCGCGGCTCGCCTCGACCACGGTGCCGAGGGCTTCGAGGACCGCATCGAGCAGGGCGTCCTGCCCGAAGAGGTCGTCGACGGAGTAACCGGTCAAGCAGAGCTCCGGGAAGACCGCCACTGCGACGCCGTCGTCGTGGCAGGCACGAGCCTCGCCGATCACGGCGGCCGCGTTGACGGCGGGCTCGGCGATCCTCACCGGGACCGTGCAGGCGGCGACCCGGGCATACCCGTGTGCGTAGGCGGAGTGGAAGTCCACCTCGTCAGTCTGTCGGAGTCGCCGAGTGATGTCGAAGTGCCCTCCCTCAGCGCAGTAGCCCGGTGGCCCAGCTCGAGTCGCGCCAGTACTGGTTCGTCGCCGACTCCCGGTGGACAGTCCCGTTCCGGACGTTCCAGCTCAGGTAGTACTCACGGGGCATGGACACCGTCCCGCCGTGGTCGACCGGCGGCGCGATCGAGAAGAGCAGCGTGTCGTTGCCGACCCAGGCGCGGGGGCTCAGCGACCCGTCCGCGAGCGTCAGGTCATGGGGCCCGCCGACGGGGAGGAACGCGAGCCCCTCGTAGCTCGGCCGCGCGAGGACCAGCAGCCCCGTGCCGGGACGATGACGCACGCCGCTGAAGCTCGGATCTGCCGTCACCGCAAGACGGCCGTGGATCGCGGTCGGATCCTCGGCCGGGTAGCTCTTCGCCGCCGAGAGTCGGGCGCGCACGGCCGGAGCGCCGTCGCGAGTCTCCGTGAACCCGTCTTTCAGCCTGATCAGAGTGTTCCCGTCGTAGGTCTCGTCCCCTGCACCGTCCAGACGCAGCCGGTGCTGGCCCTGCCAGGCGATGTGGGTGCCTCCCTTCGACGGGCGCGACGTGGTGCGGCCTGTGCCGAGGTCCACCACGTACGTCGCACGGGCACCCCGGAGCGCCACCTCGGTGCCGTCCGGTGACAGCGAGGTGCGATCGAGCATCGGGCCCAGCCCGTTGCCGATGTCGGCTGGCGCATCGACGGTGAGCCGGTGCCAACGGTGGTCGGTGTCGAGGGCGTAGAAGACCCTCTGGTCACCCCTGCGCTCCTTGGTCACCATCAGCGCCCGCCCCGGAGGCGTGGCGACCGCGGCCGTCGGTGTCAGGTCCGCCGGCAGCCCGAGACTCCCGGTCGGCAGCGATCCGACCTGCGCCGGGTCGAGCGCGCGCTGGATGATCGAGGCGGACAGCGCCGGAGCCGCGAACACCTTGGCGGGCTGCCCGGCCGGAGCCCGGAGCTGCGAGCGTCCGTGCGGCAGCACGGTCGGCACGACCGCCCCGACGGCGACGAGTGCGGCGACGGCGATCACGCCGGTCACCCGACGACTGCGCCGCACCCGCCTGGCGCTGGTGAGGGCAGCAGGGACCAGGTCGCGGTGCGGAAGGTTCTGGGTGGTCTCGCGCATGAGGTCGGTGAGTCGGATGTCGTTCACGAGGTCCTCCCGATCAGGTCGAGCAGCTCCGGCGCGCCGTGACGCAGCCGGGCCAGCGCGGCCGCGTTCTGGCTCTTGATGGTGCCGACGCTCACCCCCAGGGCAGCGGCGGTCTCACGCTCGCTCAGGTCGTCGAAGTGCCGCAGCACCACGACCGCGCGTTGACGGGCGGTGAGGCGGTCGAGGGCACGGCGTACCACGAGGGCGGTCTCGGTGTCCGGTGGCGGCACGGTGCGCTCCCCCGGCTGACCGATCCGCTCCCGACGATGCTTGCGCCACCACGACACGTTGTCGTGGACCAGCACGGTCCGGGCGTAGGCGGTGGGGTTGCCGTCCCGCAGCCGCCCCCAGCGGAGCGCCACCTTGGTCAGCGCCTCCTGGACCAGGTCCTCCGCCCGGTGCAGATCGCCGGTGAGCAGGTAGGCGGTGCGCAGCAGCGGTCGCTGGCATCCCCTCGCCCACTCACTGAACTCGTCCTCGCGCACGGCCCCACCTTGCCCTCTCTCACCCCCGGCAACGCACCAGGACGCAGGATGGTTGGCGCGACCTGTCGACCGCGTGACGACCGAGGCGCCACGTGACCGGCGACACAGGCCACCGTGGCGCCAGTCGGGCTAGCGTGGGTCCAGGTCCGGGGACTCCACCCAGAGGAGCCTCGAGAGCGCGAAGGAACCACCGTCATGACCGAAGAGACTGCCCCCTATGGGACGGGGCCTGGCGGGTCGCCCGCCGTACCCCGCAAACGCGTGCGAACCCACCACCTGCGGGAGATGAAGCAGCGCGGGGAGAAGTTCGCGATGCTGACGGCGTACGACATGTACACCGCAGCCACCTTCGACGAGGCCGGCGTCGAGGTGCTCCTCGTCGGTGACAGCGCGAGCAACAACGTGTTCGGCAACGAGACGTCGCTGCCGGTGACGGTCGACGAGCTGCTGCCGCTGACCCGCGCGGTCGCACGCAGTGCGCGGCACGCCCTGGTGGTCGGCGACCTGCCGTTCGGCTCCTACCAGGCCTCGCCCGAGCAGGGCTACCTCACCGCGGCGCGGTTCATGAAGGAGGCGGGCGCGCACGCGGTGAAGATGGAGGGGGGCGCGGAGATGGCCCCGCAGATCGAGCGGATGAGCCGTGGCGGCATCCCGGTGATGGCGCACATCGGCTTCACCCCCCAGTCCGAGCACGCCCTCGGCGGCTACCGCGTCCAGGGCCGTGGCGAGACTGCCGAGCGGATCCTCCGCGATGCGCACGCCGTCGAGGAGGCCGGCGCCTTCTCCGTGGTGATGGAGATGGTGCCCGGGGACGTCGCCGGACAGGTCACCAAGGAGCTGACGGTCCCGACGATCGGCATCGGCGCAGGGCCCGACTGTGACGGACAGGTGCTGGTGTGGCAGGACGCGTTCGGGCTGCGCACCGGAAGGATGGCGCGCTTCGTCAAGCAGTACGCCGACCTGCACCAGGTGCTGCTCGACGCCGCCACGGCCTACCGCGAGGACGTCCGCACAGGACAGTTCCCCGGGACCGAGCACACGTTCTGAGCCACGCCGACTGCTAGGCGGACAGCACGGCGGCGCCGACTGCGCCGAGCCAGGCCAGCAGGCCCAGGGCTGCCATCAGGAGCACCACGCGTGGCCGGCTGTCGAAGGCCCGGCAGGCCCGGAGGAAGAGGGGCACCCAGACGACGTACAGGACCAGCACGCCCCACCACGGCAGGAACAGGATCGACGCACCGTCGAGGAACAGCAGGCACGCCAGGAGTCCCATGCCGATGAACGGCGCGGGCGCTATCCTCCGGCGATTCACGCGGTGAGTGTCGCACCTCGGCCCTCGTTGGGCGCCATGAAGGGGGCGCGTGTCCTGCTGGTGTCGGCCAGAGGTCAGTCGTCGAGCTCTTGGTCGTTCCAGTTCGGGTCGTTGTCCCAGGCCTCGTTCCGCTCCTTCGCGGTCTCGAGCGCGCGCTCGGCCTCGGCCTCGGTCGGGTAGGGACCCAGACGGTCGATTGGCGGACAGCCGTCCGGCCCCTCGACGGCGTGGTGCTTCACGCAGTACCAGTACTTGTCCATGGCACCGCAAGGTACACGCGCCCGCTGCGCCCCGGCAGTACGCCGAAAGCGCCGTGACCCCCTAGACTCGGGCTGCGGATGGGCTGGCCGGGCGACCGCGGCTCTCCTTCGGGAGCGTCGAGGAAGGTCCGGGCTCCATAGGGCAAGGTGGTGGGCAACACCCACCCGGGGCAACCCGCGGGACAGTGCCACAGAAAACAGACCGCCCACCTCCTCGGAGGTGGGTAAGGGTGAAACGGTGGTGCAAGAGACCACCAGCGTGCCGGGCGACCGGCGCGGCTCGGTAAACCCCACCTGGAGCAAGACCAGACAGTGAGCGTTCGAGGGCGGCCCGCCCGAGCTCACGGGTAGGTTGCTGGAGGGTGTCGGCAACGGCACTCGTAGATGGATGGTCGCCAACCGGAACGTCGTGAGGCGCCTGGCGAACAGAACCCGGCCTATGAGCCAGCCCATCCGCCATACACGCTCTGACCTGCGACGGAGCGCTCAATGGCTCTCGCCAGTCCGCAGGGAGTCCGCAGGAGCGCTGAGCACGGAGTCGACCGCCTCCCGCGTCCGGTCGTCAGAGTCCGGCCACAGGTGGCTGTAGGTGTCCAGCGTCTCTGCTGCGCTAGCGATGGAGGTGGCGACGGCGGGGCCGCACCCGAGCGCACACCGCGACAGGACGAGCCAGATGGTTGACATGCGCCGTGCCTGCAGGGCGATGGCGAACTCCGACGTTCAGTATTGCTGCGCTATGCAACAATGAGCCGGTGCAACGATCAACCCAACCGGCGAGCCAGGAGGACGTCGTCGAGGCGGTACTCCGCGCCAGCCGGGCGCTGGTTGCGGTGGCGGCGCGATCTCTGGCCGCGGCGGAGGGACAGGTCACCCTGTCGCAGTACCGCGCCATGGTCGTACTCGCCTCCCGGGGCGCGCAGCGGGTGGTCGACCTCGCGGAGGCCCTCGACGTGGAGCGGTCCACGGCAACGCGGATGTGCGACCGCCTCGAGGGCAAGGGCCTGATCACGCGCGAGCGATCGGCGGAGGACCGCCGTACCGTCTGGGTCGGGCTCACTGCCGAGGGCACCCACCTGGTCACCGCGGTCACCCGTCGGCGCACACGCGACATCCGCCGGATCCTCGCCAACATGCCCGAACAGCCGCGGGTCGCGCTGGTCGGCGCGTTGGGGTCGTTCGCGGACGCCGCGGGCGAGGCGCCGGAGCAGGCCTGGTCGCTGGGCTGGGTGCAATGACGGCGCGGAGCCTGCCACGCGTGCCAACCCAGATGCTCGCCGGACGGCTGCAGGTGCGCCGCGAGGTCGGCCGGCTGTTGTCGGGCACCTCGCGGGCGGGCTACCTGCGCAAGTGGCTGCTGCTCGGGATCATCATCGGGGTCATCGCCGGCCTGGGTGCGGCCCTGTTCATCACCATGCTGCACGCAGGCACCAGTTGGCTGCTCGGCACGGTGGGCGGCTACCACGTGGCCACCACCTCCGGCGAAGGAGGTGTGCGCGCAGCATCGGGCTTCGCCCGTCCTTGGGCGGTCCCGCTGGTGACCGGCGGCGGGGCGCTAGCGGCCGCGTTGCTGGTCTACTTCTTCGCACCCGAGGCGGAGGGGCATGGCACAGACGCCGCGATCGCCGCGGTGCACGCCAACCCCAAGGGCCTGCGCGGCCGCGTGGCACTGGTCAAGATGGTCTCCTCGGCGCTGACCATCGGCTCCGGCGGGTCCGGAGGCCGCGAGGGGCCGACCGCGCAGATCTCAGCGACCTTCGGCTCGGTGCTCTCACGCACTCTCAACCTGACCCCGGCCGACAGCCGCATCGCCGTCGCCTCAGGCATCGCGTCGGGCATCGGCGCGATCTTCCGGGCTCCGCTGGGCGGGGCGGTGCTTGGCGCCGAGCTGGTCTTCCGCGACGACCTCGAGGTCGAGGCGCTACTGCCCTCCATCGTGTCCAGCGTGGTGGCGTTCGCCGTCTTCGGTTCGGTGACCGGCAGCTTCTCCCCGATCTTCGGCTGGCAGACCTCCTACCACCTCGCGAACGTCCAGGCGTTGCTGATGTTCGCGATCGTCGGCCTCGGCTGCGGGCTGATGGGCAGGCTGTACGCCGCTGCCTTCTACCGCACCTCCGACTCCTTCGAGCGCCTGCACCTGCCGAAGTGGCTCAAGCCCGCGCTCGCCGGCCTGGTCGTCGGCGCTCTCGGCCTCGCGATCCCGGGCGTGCTCGGTACCGGCTACGGCCAGATCCAACAGGAGTTGTCGGCCCACGTGCTGATCGGCATCCCGCTCTGGCTGGTGCTCGTGCTCCCTATCGCGAAGATTGTCGCCACCAGCCTGTCGATCGGCTCGGGCGGGTCCGGCGGCATCTTCGGGCCAGGCATGGTGATCGGCGGGGCCACCGGCGCGGCCGTGTGGCGGTTGCTCGAGCTCGGGCACGCCGCCCCGGCCGGCGGCCCGACGCCGTTCGTGATCGTCGGGATGATCGCCTGCTTCGGTGCCATCGCACACGCGCCGCTCGCGGTGATGCTGATGGTCGCCGAGATGACCGGCAGCCTGGAGATGCTCGCGCCGGCCATGGTGGCGATCATCCTGGCGCTGCTGGTGGTCGGTGATGCCACCATCTACCGCAGCCAGCTCGCTACCCGCGCCGACTCTCCCGCCCGTCGGTTCAGCGCCCAGATGCCACCTGCCCCGCAGGTCCCGGTCAGCGACGTGATGGCGCCGCCCCGGCTGGTCCTCCCCGCCTCCCTGACCGCATCCGAGGCGCTGGCGGCGCTACGCGACGCGGAGGTGCCCGGCGCCCCGGTCGTCGACGCCGACGGCGTCTTCATCGGGTCGCTGCATGCGGCCCGGCTGGCTGAGCAGGTCGAGGCCGGTACGGCGACCAAAGCCGGCCGTCTCGCCGACGCCGAGGCCCTCACTCTGCCCGAAGCCGCCTCCCTCGACGACGCCGTCGACGCGGTCGCAACCAGCCGCGGTGGCTGGGTCCCGGTGCTCGACGTGGACATGCATGTGCGCGGCGTCGTGTCGACCACCGATCTCGTCAGAGGCTGGCGGCTGGCGATGCGCGGGGCGATGCGGCAGCTCGGCCGGGCCTCCGGGGCCACCACGCTGGTCGAGGAGACCGTGGACGCCGACTCCCAGGCCGACGGGGCGCGCATCGACCAGCTCGACTGGCCGCCGCGTGCGGTGCTGGTCGCCGTACACCGCCGCCAGGGCTTGGCCTGGCCGCACCCGGACACTCGCCTCGGCGCGGGCGACTTGGTCAGTGTGGTCTGCCGCAAGGAGGAGGCGGACGCCGTCCGTCGGCTGCTGGTCTCCCAGCCCACCGTCATCGAGGCGAGCCTGAGCGCCCGGTAAGACGTGGGCGGACGCGACGCAATCCGCACTTAGGCAACGGATCGAGTCCCCGATGCTGAGGCGCGCCTCTTCGGCTCGCAGAGAAGGGCGTCGGCCTCGCTGCGGTCGATGCGACGGGTGCCGTGCCGATCGACCAGGAACGCGAACCCGTGCGGGCTGATCCACAACCAGCGCCCTGGCGAGAGGCAGAACTCGTGCCAGCTGGTGAGGGTCTTGATCCGGTGGTGGTGCCGGACCAGCGGTGCGACATTGTCGAGGCCGGTCTGTCCCGACGGGCGCCCGCGCGAGTAGGGCCGGCAGTGGTCGAGGTCGACGCGTCTGGTGATCGTCGTGCTGTAGGGGAACGCGTCTGCCGGATGGAGCAGCATGACGGCCTCGCGGATCCTGGTGGGGAACTGGTAGGCGTCGACCGGGGTCTGATCGAGGAGGTTGATCACCGGCTGGACGTTGATCCTGGTCGCCTGGTGGGGTTGGCCGAGCCACTCGCGGAGCTGATCAGCGTGCACGGCGCCGAGGCCCTCGACGCGAGCAATCCGGTGCGGGTCGCCGAGCACGGTCTCGGCGGTGAGGTGGAGATAGAGACGCACGGCAGGTGCCATCCGCGCTTGCGCCTGGGGATCGGCGAGGAGTGCCCGCAGGGGTGCCGGGTCCTCGCCGGTGAGGTCCTCGGCGACGTTCTCGTCGGGCACCTCGGCGCGCTGCGCTGAGGCCAACAGCAACCGCAGGGCCTCGGCGGGACGACCGAGTGCGCCGATCGCCTTGGCGCGGCGTACGTCGACGGCATCGCCGTCACCTGTCTCGGCGAGGATCTGGGCGATCCGGTCCACCATCGCCTCGAAGACGATCACGTCGCCCGCGGCGGCCCGGGCGATCAGCACCTTCAGCCCGTGCTCCTCCTTGGTGGAGCGCACGAAGCGCGCCTGCTCCGCATCGCGCCGCCGGGCGTCCTCGGCAACAGGATCGGCCTCGATGACCTTGGCCGCCACCAGCCCGAACAATCGACCTGGCGACAAAGTGGCCAGCTCAGCGGCGATGGCGCGGTCGACGAAGGCGGCGAGCTCGCGGGACAGGTGCCGGGTCATCCGGGCGATCTTGCGTGCGACCCACACCTCGAGCTCGAGGTCGTGTACCGCTGCCCAGCAGTGCACCAGCCGGTGCCGGAGGTCGAGCGCGTCGGCGAGCAGGCTGCGGGCAGCCATCGGCGACTCGCGTCGCATCGCGCCGAACTCAGCCGCCGCGAACTCCTCGACCCACGGGGTGCCGGGACCGCCGAGGTGCACCGGGAGGATGTCGTCGGTCACCGCGCGCGCCTCCCGGTCGTAGCGGACCTCCCCGTGCAGGTCGCACCAGTGGCACGCAAGCGTCAGCGTGTCCGCCTGCGCGGCCATCTCCCGCTGCCGCACCTCTTCGACGAGCAGCAAAACCTGCCGCTGCGGGAGCTCGTCGAGGTCGGTGATCATGGTTGAAGTCTATCGCTCATATGTTCGATAGACAAGGCATTGATGGATCTCTCACGGTCGGCGACGCTCGATCTGGCAGAGTGCAGCACATGAGCGATCGCGCTGCCGACGGAACCGAGTCGGGCCTCTCCGACGACGCCTTCTCACCCGTCTGGACAGACGACGACCGCCCGCGCATCCCGCGAGTGGCCGCGGAGCGCGAGGCGCTCACGGCATATCTCGAGTACTACCGGGCGACGGTGGAGATGAAGTGTCGCGGCCTGACACCCGAGCAGGCCCGCGCTCGGCCCATGCCGCCGTCCACACTGTCACCCCATGGCCTGGTCCGGCACCTGGCCGGCGTCGAGCGCTGGTGGTTCCAGCAGAACTTCGAACGCCGCGAGGTGCCCTTCCTGTTCTTCACTGCCGACAACCCCGACCTGGACTTCGAACCGCCCCCGGACGCCGACTTCGCCGCCGACCTGGAGACCTGGCGTGCCGAGTGCGCGGCCTCGCGCGAGATCGTCGCCGCACACGGTCTCGACGACATCGCCCGGCCCCTCGACTGGCATGAGGACGTCGACCTGCGCTGGCTGGTGCTCCGGATGGTCACCGAGTACGCCCAGCACTGCGGGCACCTCGACCTGCTTCGCGAGGGCATCGACGGTAGGACCGGCAGCTGAGCCGGCGGCCGGGAGACGCACCGCTCTGTCGCCGGATCCGCTATTGCGTATGATTTGCAACAGCGCGCTGCTGGCCGTCCAGGTCGCCGGCGCCGGCCAGCCGACGTGAACCAGGAGATCCGCTCGTGACCGAGGTCGTCTCGCCCCCCGCCAGGTCGCGCGGCACCCAGTTCCGCGAGAGCCTGACCGTCGGCGACTGGCGTTCCCTGACCGCGATGGGCGCGTTCATCGTCCTGCTGCACGTCGTCGGCTTCGTGGTGCTCGTGGGTCTCGTCGCGCCGGAGCACTACCAGCTCGGCGGCGACCACCCCGTCTTCACCATCGGCGTCGGCGTGCTCGCCTACACCTTCGGCCTGCGACACGCCTTCGACGCCGACCACATCGCGGCGGTCGACAACACCACCCGCAAGCTGATCGCGGAGAACCTGGCCCTCGAGGGAGCGGGGCGCGAGCCGCGGCGCAAGCCCCTGTCGGTCGGGTTCTGGTTCTCGTTGGGCCACTCCACGATCGTCTTCGCGCTGTCGTTCCTGCTCGCGATCGGCGTCCGGTCGTTGGTGGATCCGGTCGAGAACGACAGCTCCCGACTGCACACGATCACCGGGGTCATCGGCCCGTCCGTCTCCGGCATCTTCTTGTGGATCCTGGGCATCCTCAACCTGGCCGCCCTGATCGGGATCCTCCGGGTCTTCCGCGCGATGCGCCACGGCAAGTACGACGAGGCCGAGCTGGAGAAGCAGCTGGACTCCCGTGGGTTCATGAACCGCTTCCTCGGCGGGCTGACCAAGTCGGTCACCAAGCCGTGGCACATCTACCCGGTCGGCGTCCTCTTCGGCCTCGGCTTCGACACCGCGACCGAGGTCGGGCTCCTGGTCGTCGCCGGCGGCGCGGCGGCGCTGCATCTGCCCTTCTACTCCATCCTCGTGCTGCCGGTCCTCTTCGCCGCCGGCATGTGCCTGATGGACACCATCGACGGCGTCTTCATGAACGCCGCCTACGGATGGGCCTTCGCGCGCCCGGTGCGCAAGGTCTTCTACAACCTGACCATCACCACGATCTCGGTGCTCGTTGCCTTGGTGATCGGCACCGTCGAGCTCCTCGGCGTGCTCGCCGACCGACTGTCGATCGAGCACGGTCCGCTGGCGGCGATCGGCAGCGTCAACCTCGACTACGCCGGCTACGCGATCGTCGGGCTCTTCTTCGTCTCCTGGGCGGTGGCGCTCGGGATCTGGTACTTCGGCCGCATCGAGGAGCGCTGGTCGGCCGACCTCTCCTGACGCCCCGCGCTAGAGCTGGAAGCGCACGGTCCGGGTGGCCGGGTCGGCCTCGGCCAAGGTCACGGTCACCGCTTCGCCGACCGGCAATGCCTCGCGGCCGACCACGCGCGCCTCGACGGCGGGGTCGCGAACCATCAGGTCGCCCTTCGTGAGCTCGTCGTGCTCCACCTCGAGTACGACGCCCTCGAACGGCTCCCCGACCCGGCCCTTGAGCGTCTCGGCCTCGACCAGGTCCAGCACCGCTGCCTCGTACTGGTGGGCCCGTCGGCCAGACTCCTGCATCGTCGCGGGCAGGTCGTGCAGCCGGTCGAGGACCCATTGCGGGACCTGCTCCCCCGCGGTCAGTGCGGCGCACACCTCGAGGGCGTAGCGGTCCACCAGACGACGCAGCGGCGCGGTCACATGAGCGTATTCGGAGGCCAGCGCAGCGTGCTCGGGCTGTGCGGGCAGCTCGCCGTCGAAGCCGACGTACCCGGCGCCGCGGAGCAGCGCGGTGCAGGCCACGACCATCGCCGCCTCGTTGGGTCGGGATGAGTCCAGCCCGCGGATGAAGTCGGGGTAGTGCTGCTCGGCCGGCCAGTCGATCTTGAGCGCCTTGGCCGTACGGTGCAGGCGCTTGACGGCGTCGTGCTCCGGCGGCGGCAGGGTGCGCAGCACGCCGACCCGCCCGTTGATCATCATCGAGGCAGCGGCGAACCCGGTGAGCAGCGAGATCTGCGCGTTCCAGCTCTCGACGGGGAGCACGGTCCGGAACTCGAGCTTCCAGACGTCGCCCTCGATGTCGACCTCCTGCTCGGGCATCGGCAGGTTCACGCCACCACGATCGATCTCCTGGGCGACCCGCAGCTGACCGACCTCGCGGAGCAGTTGGAGCGTCTCGCCGGCGGACCCGTCGTCGAGTTGCTGCTGCACACCCTCATAGTCCAGTCGGGCCCGCGATGTCACCCGCGCCCGCTCCACCCGGGCGTCGCCGAGCTCGCCGTGCCGGTCGACCTTCAGCGTCCACAGGAACGCCGGACGGACCTGTCCGGGCAGCAGCGAGGCTGCGCCCTCCGACAGCGCAGTGGGATGCAGCGGCACCGTGGTGTCGGCGCCGTACAGCGTCTCGCCGCGCCGGTTGGCCTCCACGTCGACGGGGTCGCCGGCCGTGATGAACGCGGCCAGGTCGGCGATCGCGTAGTGCACGACGTAGCCGTCGCCATCACGCTCCAGATGCATCGCCTGATCGAGGTCCATCGACCCGACCGGGTCGATGGTGACGAGCTCCAGGTCCGTCCGGTCCAGCTCCGGCAGCCGCGGGGCCGCTGCGGCGGCCGTGGCCGCCTGCTCGACCTCGGGAGCGAACGCCGGGTCGACGTGCAGCTCCTCCTGGATCCGGGCGATCCCCTCCCGGAGGGCGCCCTCGGCGGAGTTGCGAACTCGTAGGACTCGACTGGCCACAGCTGCTCCTCGAGACGACGTACGGCGCGGCGATGGCGCCATGACGTTCACCACCTTATTCAGACGCGGACCCGTCGGGCCCCCTAGGCTGCCTGCCGTGCTGATCCTGCTCCCGCCGTCCGAGGGCAAGTCCGCCCCGACGCGGGGCCGGCCCCTGGACCTGGCTCGGCTCGACCTCCCGGCCCTCACCGAGGCGCGGGACGAGGTGCTGACCGCGCTCGTGGAGATGTGCGCACCCCGCAGCGACTCGATGACGCCGCTGCACGACGAGGTTCTGGCAGAGCGTGCGGCGCAGATCCTGGGGCTGGGCAGCACCCAGATCGACCAGGTGGACGTCAACGCGCGGTTGCGGACCTCGCCGACCACCCGCGCCGACCGGCTCTACACGGGCGTCCTCTACGACGCGCTCGACCTCGCCAGCCTGGACGGGCCTGCACGACGACGTGCGACGCGCTGGCTGGCGATCACCTCGTCGCTGTTCGGGCTCCTTCGACCCCACGACCCGGTGCCCGCGTACCGTCTGGCCGGTGGGGTCGTGCTGCCCGGTCTCGGCGGCGTCGCCGCGCACTGGCGCCGGCACCTGGACCCGGTGGTCCGCGATGCCGCCGGTCGTGGCCTGGTGATCGACCTGAGGTCCTCGACGTACGCCGCGTTCTGGCGCCCCGCCCCCGACCTCGCCGACCGGGTGGCGACGGTCCGGGTGCTGCACCAGGTCGGCAGCACCCGCAAGGTGGTCAGCCATTTCAACAAGGCGACCAAGGGCCGGTTGGTGCGGGCCCTTCTCGAGGACGGTGGCGCGCCGTCGACCCCGGCGGGCCTCGCCGACCACCTCGAGGCACTCGGCTGGCACGTCGAGCAGCAGCCGCCGACCCGCACGGGGCAGCAGCTCGACATCGTGGTCGACGAGATCTAGAACGCCTGCAGCGGCGCGTCGGTCGGCCGGGCGTTGTAGAGCCGGAGGTTGGCCGTCGGCCGCTGGGCCTGTGCCTCGAAGTAGCTGATCACCGTGACCGACGCGGGCGCGAGCTCCATCCGGTGGATGGCGTCCAGAGGCGCACCGAGAGCGTCGGCGACGAGCGTCTTGATGGGTGTCACGTGGCTGACGACCACGACGGTGCATCCGGCGTACGCCGCGACGATCCGGTCGCGTCCGGCCAGCACCCGCTTCTCCACGTCCCGGAAGGATTCCGCCCCGCCGGCGGGGTGCTCGAGGTCGCCCAGCCAGGCAGCGAGCTCGTCGGGGTGGTGCTCGTGCACCTCGCCGAACGTGAGGCCGTCCCAGATGCCGAACTCCATCTCGGCGAGGCCTGGCTCCTCGGACACGGCCTTCTCCAGGAAGCCGGCAAGGATCTCCGCGCTCTCCCGGGTCCGGCGCACCGGGCTTGTGATCAGCGCGTCCACGGTGGGGGCGATCGGCTCGAGCCACTTCCCGATGGTGCGCACCTGACCGCGGCCCTCCTCGTTCAGGCCGGGGTTCGCGCTGGCGAGGCCGCCGGAGAAGCGCTTATGGCGGGTGTGGTCGGTGACGCCGTGACGCACCAGGATCAGTGTCGTCGGCGTGCCGCCGACACCGGCCCAGCCACGCGCCGGCGCCGTCATGCCGCCGCCCGCACCGTCAGAGGCCGGACTCACCGGTACGCACCAGGATGCGGCCGCACTCCTCGCACCGGACGACGTCGTCGGTCGGCCGGGTCCGGATCTCGCCGAGGATCGAGTTGTCCAGCGTCAGCCGGCAGCCGCCGCACTGCCGCGCGCGCAGCGCCGCGGCACCGACCCCACCCTTCTGCTCGCGCAGCTTCTCGTAGAGCGCGAGCAGGTCGTCGGGGACACCGTCGGCCGTCACCTTCCGCTCGGCGACGGACTGGGCGAGCTCCCCGTCGAGCTCACCCGCGCGTGACGAGCGGGCGCCCTCCAGGCGCTCGCGCTCCTCCTCGATCCGGGCCAGCTCGTCGGTGCGGTCCCGGAGTGACTGCTGGGCAGCCTCGAGTCGCTCCATCACCTCCAGCTCGACGTCCTCGAGGTCGCTGATCCGGCGACTCAGGGACTGCAGCTCGTGCAGCATCCGCTCGATGTCCTTCGGGCTGCCGACGGCCCCCGAGTCGATGAGGCCCTGGTCCCGCTCGCGCCGGGCGCGCACCGACTCGACGTCGCGGTCAGCCTTCTTCTGCTCGGCGGTGAGATCGTCGACCTCGACGCGCAGGTCGCGAAGGGCGTTCGCCACGGCCGTACGGCGAGCGCCGAGCTCGGCGATCTGGGCGGCCTCCGGGATGGAGCCCAGCCGGTGCCGGATCGTGTCGATGCGGCTGTCGATCTCCTGCACGTCGAGGAGCTTCAGTTGGGCGAACGGGTCGGCTTTCAGCGTGACTCCTCGGGGGCTCAGACCCGGAAGGTCCAGGGATCTGTGTTGGTGGTGCTCACGTGCAGCTCCACCGTATCGCCCAACGCCTCGGCCAGCCGACCGGCGAGCACCGGGAGCCAAGTCCACTCGGCCGCCCAGTGCGCGACGTCGACCAGCGCCGGACCGTCATGCTCACGAAACTCCGAGGCCGGGTGGTGCCGCAGGTCGGAGGTCAGGTAGACGTCCGCACCCGCCGCGCGGGCCCGGTCGAGCAGGAAGTCGCCGGCGCCGCCGCATAGGGCCACCGTGCGCACCGGCTGATCGGGGTCACCGGAGACCCGGACGCCGTGCGGGGTCTCCGGCAGCACCGTCGCCACCCTCTCGGCGAACCCGCGCAGCGTGGTGGGCTCGGCGAGCCTGCCCCACCGGCCGGCTCCCCGTGTCGAGTCGTCGAGGGCGGCCAGCTCGACCACGTCGTACGCCGGCTCCTCGTAAGGATGAGCCGCGAGCATCGCCTCGACCGCAGCCGCACGCCGCGGACGCGGGCAGACCGACTCGATCCGCACCTCGTCGACGACCTCCGGTCGTCCCACCTCGCCGATCGCGGGCCGCGCGCCCGCCAACGGGCGGAACCGGCCCTCCCCCGACGTGGTGAACGTGCACGAGTCGTAGTCGCCGATCGCACCCGCCCCGGCCCCGGTCAGTGCACTGCGGACCGCCTCGGCTGCATCGACGGGCACGAAGACGACGATCTTGTCGAGCGGCTCGGCCGGATCGGCGTCCAGCGGTCGCAGCTGCTCGAGCCCGAGCGCGCGAGCCAGCGCCTCCGAGACACCGCCCTCGGGCGCGTCGGCGTTGGTGTGCGCGGTGAACAGCGCACACCCGTTGCTGAGCAAGCGGTGCAGCACCCTGCCCTTGGGGTCGGTCGCTGCGACCGAGCTGGTGCCCCGGAGATAGAGCGGATGGTGACAGATGACCAGGTCCACGCCCAGGCTGACGGCCTCGTCGGCCACCGCCGCCACCGGGTCGACCGCCAGCAGGATCCGGCGTACCGGCGCGGCCGGGTCACCGCACACGAGTCCCACACGGTCCCAGTCGTCGGCGTACCGCGGCGGATACCAGCTGTCGAGCAGCGCGACGACCTCCTCGAGCTCCATGGTGGGCAGGCTACCGAGCCCACCGCCCGGCCGGGTGGCAGCATGTGACCTCGTGCGCATGCCCACCTCTCCCACCCGGACTCTGGGCGCGACCGTGCGCCGGTCCGGGCTTCCCGAGGACGTGTGGGCGATGTCGGGCGTCGCCCTGTGCGTCGCGCTCGGCTTCGGGGTGGTGGCGCCGGCAATCCCTCTGTTCGCCACCCAGTTCGGTGTCGACGCGACCGCCGCGGGAGCGGTGGTCTCGGCGTTCGCGTTGCTGCGGCTGCTCTCGGGTCCGGTCGCGGGCCGACTGGTGGACCGGGTCGGTGAGCGTGTCGGGCTGATGCTCGGTCTCGTCGTGGTCGCGGTCTCGAGCCTGCTGGCCGGGCTGTCCCAGACGTACCCGCAGCTGCTGGTGCTGCGCGGCGTCGGCGGTGTCGGGTCGGCCGTCTTCGGAGTCGCAGCGGTCAGTCTGGTCCTCAAGGTCGCGACCGCCAGCAACCGTGGCCAGGCGATGAGTGTCTACCGCTCCGGGTTCCTGGTCGGCGGCATCGTCGGTCCGGCCGTGGGCGGGGCTGCACTGGGCATCTCGCTGCGTGCCCCGTTCTTCCTCTACGCCGGGACCCTCGTGCTGGCCGCCGTGGTCGCGATGGTCTACGTCGGCCGCTCGGAGCGCGCCCGCGCGGTGCTGGCCGAGGACCCGGTGCCGGAGCCGGCCGCCACCGACCAGCAGGCGGACGAGGATGGACCGGGCCTGCGCGCGCTGCTGGCCACCCGGGAGTACCAGGCCGCACTGGTCACCAACCTCGCGGTGGGTCTGGCGGTCTTCGGGGTGCGCAGCGCGGTGGTTCCGCTCTTCCTCGTTCACGGCCTGCACACGTCGACGTTCTGGGTGGCGATCGCCTTCCTGGTCTCGACCCTCGTGCAGACGGCGCTGATGTTGCCCGCCGGCCGCTGGTCCGACAGCGCCGGACGACGCCCCGCGCTGCTTGCGGGCGCGCTCGGCTCCGCCGTCGGAATGGCCCTGCTGGCGATCAGCGGCTCCCTCCTCGTGGCCATGCTCGCGATGGCCGTCTTCGGTGCCGGCTCCGCATTCCTCGGCAGCGTCCCAGCCGCGCTCGTCGGCGACGTCGCCGGCCGGCGAAGCGGCACCGTCGTGGCGGTGTTCAACATGGCCAGTGACCTGGGCGCGGTGGTGGGGCCGGTCCTGGCCGGCTGGCTGGTCGACCACGGCTCCTTCGCCACCGCGTTCTGGCTCGGCGCCGGGGTGATCGCACTGGCCGGTGTGCTGGGCCTCCGCCTCCCGGGCCGATCCGTGGTCAGTTGACCTGGCGGTCGCGGCCCTCCCAGTACGGCGCGCGCAGCTTGAACTTCTGCAGCTTGCCGGTCGCCGTACGCGCCAGTGCGTCGCGGAACTCGACCGACGTAGGCGCCTTGTATCCGGCGACCTTGGACTTGCAGTACTTGATCAGCTCGTCCTCGGTGAGGGCCGAGCCCGGGGTCTTCACGACCAGCGCCTTGATCGTCTCGCCCCACTTCTCATCGGGCACCCCGATCACCGCGACCTCGGCGACGTCGGGATGGGAGAAGATCACGTCCTCGACCTCGATCGAGGAGACGTTCTCGCCGCCGGTGATGATCACGTCCTTCTTGCGGTCCTGGATGGTCAGGTAGCCGTCGTTCCCGATGAAGCCGCCGTCGCCGGTGTGGAACCAGTCGTCCGCCAGGCACCGCGCAGACTCCTCGGGTTGCCGCCAGTACCCCTCGAGGACGACGTTCGAGCGGGCAAGCACCTCGCCCTCGGGGTCGACCTTGAGGGTGACGCCGATCGCGGGCATCCCTGCACGGACCAGCCTGGTGGCGCGCTCCTCGGCAGAGAGGTCGTCCCACTCGGCGCGGGTGTGGTTGACGGTCAACAGCGGGGATGTCTCGGTCAGGCCATAGATCTGCATGAACTCCCAACCGAGCTCCTCCTCGACCCGCGCGATCGTCTTGGACGGCGGCGGCGCGCCGGCGACGATGATCCGCACCCGGTCGCGGCCGGGGATCTCTCCCTTCCACGTCTGCGCGGCGTCGAGGACGGCGGCCACCACGGCGGGTGCGGCACACATGACGGTGACGCCGTACTTCTCCACCCGACGCAGGATCTCGGCGCCGTCGACCTTGCGCAGCACGACGTGTGCCGCGCCCATACCGGTCATCGCGAACGGCATCCCCCAACCGTTGGCGTGGAACATCGGCAGCGTGTGCAGGTAGACGTCCCGGTCGGTGACCCGCGCGTGCAGCGCGAACGTGACCGCGTTGACCCAGATGTTGCGGTGCGTGATCTGGACGCCCTTGGGTCGGGCGGTCGTACCCGAGGTGTAGTTGATCGTGGCGGTGGCGTTCTCGTCGGGCGCCCACGGCTGCGGGTCGACGCCCTCGGCGTAGAGATCGTCGTCCTCGCCGAGCACGAACTTGTGCTCGCACTGCACCCCGGCCAGGGTGTCCTTCAGCTCGGGGTCGACGTAAAGCACCCGCGCGCCGGAGTGCTCGACGATGTAGGAGACCTCGTCCGGCGAGAGCCGGAAATTGATCGGCACCAGGACCCGGCCGTAGCCGGACACGCCGAAGAACGCCGTGTAGAGCCGGGCGCTGTTGTGCGAGACGAAGGCGACCCGCTCACCCACGCCGATGCCGAGCGCGTCGTGTCGGGCCGCCATCGCACGGGCCAGCTCACCGACCCGCGCATAGCTGAGCTCGCCGAGCGACGGGGCCGGCTGGTCGGGCTCGTCGACGATCCCGGTGCGCTCGGCGTACACCGCCAGGGCCCGGTCGAGGAAGTCGGAAGCAGAGAACGGAACGATCACGGGATGTGGCCTCTCTCACAGATCGGGTGGGACCAATCTAGCGAGCGCGCGGCGGTGGGTGCTGAGGGGATCGAACCCCCGACATCTTCCTTGTAAGGGAAGCGCTCTACCGCTGAGCTAAGCACCCGGGAGCCCGCTGCCGAGCGAGCCCGGCACAGACTACGCACGGACCCGCGCACGGGGCAAAGAGAAGTCGCGATCGCTGGCGTCTCGGGTCACCAGCGATCGCGACATCAGAAGTGTGACCCATCGCCAGGGCGATTTCCACTCCCGGAGCCAAAAATGGCCCGAAGGGACTATGCCTCGGGACTTTGTGCCCTACGGAGCTGCTCGGCTTGGACATCGAGGTCGCGAGCCTCTCCCGGCTCGTTGTGCAGCGCGAACGAGATCCGGCCGCTCCGGTCGACGACGTAGGACGACCGTCGCGGTCCCCCGGTGCGCTCGTCGAGCACGCCGTACGCCGAGGCCACTGCACCGTGCGGCCAGAAGTCCGAGAGCAGCGGGAAGAACAACGCGTCCCGGTCCGCGAACGCCCGCTGGCTGAACAGCGGGTCGCAGGAGATCGCGAGCACGGTCGAGGTGTCGGTCTCGAAGTCGCCGAGTCGATCCCGGAAGCCGGTCAGCTCGCCGGTGCACACGCCGCTGAACGCGAAGGGATAGAACACCAGCAGCACGGCCTTGCTCCCGGCGTACGACGACAGGGTGACGGCCTGGCCGTGCTGGTCGCGCAGGGTGAAGTCGGGGGCTTCGGAGCCGATCTCGAGGAACACGCGGCGAGCCTATCCGTGGGCGGGCAGACTCAGTCCTCGGGCGACCAGTCGACGAGCTCGCGCTTGAGCACCTTGCCGGTCGCGTTGCGGGGCAGCTCGGGCAGGAAGACGAACTCGCGGGGCACCTTGTAGCGGGCCAGGTTGTCCTTGATCCAGGTCTTCAGGGTGTCCTCGTCGGGCTCGGTGCCGTCGGCCAGCACCACGAACGCGCGCAGCCGCTTGCCGAAGTCGGGGTCGTCGACGCCGACCGCAGCCGCCTCCACCACGGCCTCGTGGCGGGTGAGGCAGTCCTCGACCTCCTTGGGGAAGACGTTCTCCCCGCCGGAGACGATCATCTCGTCGTCACGGCCCTCGACGAACAGCCGACCCTCCTCGTCCATCCGGCCGATGTCGCCGGTGGACATCAGACCGTCGATGAACTGCTTGTGGCCGCCTCCGGTGTAGCCGCCGAACAGCATGGAGTTGCCCACGAAGATCCGCCCCGGCGAGCCGACCGGCGCCTCCTGGTCGTGCTCGTCGTAGATCCGGACCACCGTGTTCGGCGGCGGCTTGCCGGCCGTGCCGGGGGCTGCGCGCATGTCCTGGGGCTGCGCGATCGTGGCCCACGCGACCTCGGTCGACCCATAGGTGTTGTAGAGGTTGTCGCCGAAGGTGTCCATCCACTCGGTGGCCAGGTCGCCGGGCAGGGCCGAGCCGGACGCTGCCACCACCCGGAGCTGCGTGTAGTCGCCCGCACGCTGCTCCTCGGGGAGCCGGAGCATCCGCTGGAGCATGACGGGGATGACGACCAGGCCCTCGCAGTCGTGCTCGTCGAGGGTCGCGAGGCAGTCGGCCGGGTCGAAGCGACGGCGCAGCACGATGGTGCTGCCCAGCAGCATCGCAAGGTTCAGGTGCGCCCAGCCCCAGGTGTGGAAGACCGGCGCCGCGATGTGCACGGTGTCGCCGCTGCGGAACGGCATCCGCGACAGCAGCGCGACCGCGCCGTCGAGGCCGGCCTCGGACCGCGGCGCTCCCTTGGGGGTCCCGGTGGTGCCGGAGGTCAGGATCACCGGCCGGCTCAGCCGGCCGCTCGGTCGGCGGGGCGCGCCCGAACCGGAGGCGATCAGGGCCTCGACCTTGTCGCGGTCGACCTCGCCGTCGCTCCACGCGAGGATCCGGTGCATCTCGACGCCGGAACGGTCGATGAGCCCCTCGAACTCCTCGTCGTAGATGACCGCCGTTGGCTGCTCTCGTGCGCAGACCTCGCCGAGCTGCGGGGCGGCGAAGGAGGTGTTCAGGTAGAGGATGTCCGCCCCGAGCTTGGCCAGCGCCGTCGAGACCTCGAGGAAGTAGCGGTGGTTGCGACACAGGACCGCGACGCTGTCGCCCTCGGCGACACCGGAGCGGGACAGCGCGTCGGCCAGCGCGTTGGTACGGGCGTCGACCTCGGCCCACGTCAGGGTGCCGAGCTCGTCGATCAGGGCGGCCTGGTCGCCGTTGAGCAGCCGCATCGCGGTGATGCCACCGGCGAAGCCCATCCCCCAGTCCTTCAGCGCCTTGCCGACCTGGGCCAGCCGGACCGGGTTGTGGGGCCGGACCACACCTGCCCTGCTCATCGTCATCACCATGACCACCTGGCGCCGAGCCTGGGCGACGGCGAGCCGAGCAGTCCTCTGTGCGAGCTCGGTCAGCATGCTGACTCCTTGCGCTAGCGGGTCTTGGGCGCGACGAGTCGCGTGGCCGTCCAGTCCTGGCACGCCGGGATCGTCGTGGTGGTGCTGAGGCCGGCCACCGGCGCCGCCTCGGTGATCTCGGCAGGATCGACCGCGCCCGGTCGTCCGATCTTCGGGGTCAGCAGCCATATCGCGCCGCCGCCGACGAGATCGGTCAGCGAGTCGACGAGCGCGTCGACCAGGTCTCCGTCAGCTTTGCGCCACCACAGCATCACCGCGTCGACCACGTCACCGTGGTCCCCGTCGACAAGATCGGCGTCGATCGCGTCCTCGATCGCGACCCGCAGCTCGTCGTCGACGTCCTCATCCCAGCCCAGCTCCTGGACGGTCATCCCGGGCCTGAGCCCCATCCGGTCACTGATCCGGACGTCCGCACCGCCTGCGGTCGCGTTCACGCCTGTTCCTCGCCTTCTGCTGGGACTGTGGTGACGCAAGTTCAGCGGAGTCGCAGGTCGAGCGCAACCCCGCTCCCCCGCCGTCCTCACTGCGAGACGCCCGTGCCACCCTGCTGTGGTGATCGTGCTCGCCGTCCACCGCGACGAACGGCACCGGTTCAGCAAGGCCCCGGCGGACCGGATCCGGCTGCTCGCCGGGCTCGGCGTGGAGGGCGACGCTCACCTCGGGACAACCGTGCAGCATCGATCCCGGGTCGCCCGTGACCCGTCGCAGCCCAACCTGCGTCAGGTCCACCTGCTGCACGGCGAACTGCTCGCCGAGCTTGCGGAGCAGGGGTACGACGTACCGCCGGGGGGACTCGGCGAGAACGTCACCACTCGGGGCGTGGACCTGCTCTCCCTGCCGACCGGTGCCCGGTTGCACCTCGGCGCGCAGGCGATCGTCGAGGTCACCGGCCTGCGCAATCCCTGTTGGCAGATCGACGCCTACCGCAAGGGAGTCCTGGCCCGGGTGGTCGGACGCGGTGCCGACGGCTCGGTGGTGCGTCGGGCAGGAGTGATGGGGGTCGTGATCGAGGGCGGCGTGGTGCATCCCGGCGACCCACTCGGGGTTGTGCTCCCGGACAGTCCCGCTGCACCGCTGGCCCCCGTCTGACAGCCCGGTGCCGAGCAGGTCCGGACCTACTGGGCAGTAGATTCCGCAGGCTGGTTCCGCGTGGGACGATGCAGGAGTGACGACCTCGCAAGACGCAACCAACCACGAGCCGGCCCCGCAGATCCCACCCGTGATCCACGAAGGCCTGCCCACCCAGCTGCCGGACATCGATCCTGACGAGACCAACGACTGGATCGACTCCTTCGACGCCATGGTCGCCGACCGTGGCCGCGATCGAGCGCGCTATGTGATGCTGCGCCTGCTCGAGCGGGCGCGGGAGAAGCAGGTCGGCGTGCCCGCGCTGCGGAGCACCGACTACATCAACACCATCCCGCCCGAGCGCGAGCCCTGGTTCCCCGGCGACGAGGACATCGAGCGCCGGATCCGGTCGTTCATCCGCTGGAACGCCGCGGTGATGGTCTCCGACGCCAACCGCAAGGGCCTGGAGGTCGGCGGTCACATCGCCACCTATCAGTCCAGCGCCAGCCTCTACGAGGTCGGCTTCAACCACTTCTTCCGCGGTCGGAGCCACCCCGGCGGCGGTGACCAGATCTACATCCAGGGCCACGCCTCCCCCGGCATCTACGCCCGCGCGTTCCTCGAGGGCCGGATGACCGAGGAGCAGCTCCTCTACTTCCGCCAAGAGGTGCAGCACGGGGTCGGACGCGGGCTGTCGTCCTACCCCCACCCGCGGCTGATGCCGGACTTCTGGGAGTTCCCGACCGTCTCGATGGGCCTGACCGCGATGAACGCGATCTACCAGGCCCGGTTCAACCGCTATCTGCAGAACCGCGGCATCAAGGACACCAGCCAGCAGCGCGTGTGGGCGTTCCTGGGCGACGGCGAGATGGGCGAGCCGGAGAGCCTCGGCGCGATCGGCCTGCCCGCGCGCGAGGAGCTGGACAACCTCACGTTCGTCATCAACTGCAACCTCCAGCAGCTCGACGGGCCCGTGCGCGGCAGCGGCAAGATCATCCAGGAGCTGGAGTCGATCTTCCGCGGCGCCGGATGGAACGTCATCAAGGTGCTGTGGGGCCGCGAGTGGGACGAGCTGCTCGCCCGCGACGTCGACGGTGTCCTGGTCAACCAGATGAACAAGACACCGGATGGTGCGTTCCAGACCTTCTCGGTCGAGGACGGCGCCTACAACCGCGAGCACTTCTTCGGCCCCGACCCGAGGCTGCGGAAGATGGTCGAGCACATGAGCGATCGGCAGATCGAGAAGCTGCCGCGCGGCGGCCACGACTATCGCAAGGTCTACACCGCCTTCGACGCGGCGACCAAGCACGTCGGGCAGCCGACGGTGATCCTCGCCCACACCATCAAGGGCTGGACGATCGACGCCCTCGAGGGCAAGAACGCCACCCACCAGATGAAGAAGCTCAACAAGGACGACCTGAAGAAGTTCCGCGACCGGCTGTACCTCCCGATCAGCGACAAGGAGATCGAGTCGCGGTACGACGCCGACCACACCGCGCCGTTCTTCCACCCCGGGATGGACTCCCCCGAGATCGAGTACATGCTCGAGCGGCGCCGCCAGCTGGGCGGATTCATCCCCGAGCGCAAGGTCGACAGCAGGATCCTCAAGCTGCCCGGCGACGCGGTCTACTCCGAGCTCAAACAGGGCTCGGGCAAGAACAAGATCGCCACGACCATGGCGCTGGTCCGGCTGGTCAAGGACTGGATGAAGGACCCGGAGATCGGTCCGCGGATCGTGCCGATCGCCCCCGACGAGTTCCGAACCTTCGGGATGGACTCGATGTTCCCGAGCGCGAAGATCTACAACCCGCACGGTCAGACCTACGAGTCCGTCGACCGCAAGCTGCTGCTGAAGTGGCGGGAGGCCAAGGACGGCCAGATGCTGCACGAGGGCATCTCGGAGGCGGGTGCGATGTCGTCGGCGATCGCCGCGGGCTCGGCGTACTCGACCCACGGCGAGCCGATGATCCCGTTCTACATCTTCTACTCGATGTTCGGGTTCCAGCGCACCGGTGACTTCATCTGGGCGATGGCCGACCAGCTCGCGCGCGGCTTCCTGATCGGCGCCACCGCCGGGCGCACCACCCTCACCGGCGAGGGCCTCCAGCACGCCGACGGCCACTCCCCGCTGCTCGCGGCCACCAACCCAGCGGTCGTGCACTACGACCCCGCACACGCCCACGAGATCTCGCACATCATGCAGGACGGGCTGCGCCGGATGTACGGCAGCAGCGAGGAGTTCCCACACGGCGAGGACGTCATCTACTACCTGACCGTCTACAACGAGCCGGTCAGCCAGCCCAAGGAGCCCGACGACATCGACGTCGAGGGACTGCTCAAGGGCATCTACCGGTTCGCAGCGAGCGATCGGACGGAGGGCCCGCGGGTCCAGCTGCTCGCATCCGGAGTCGCCTTCCCTTGGATCGTCGAGGCCCAGCAGCTGCTCGCCGAGGACTGGGGAGTCGCTGCCGACCTATGGTCGGTGACGTCGTGGAACGAGCTCGCCCGCGACGCGGTCGACACCGAGCGGCTGGCGCTGCGCAATCCCGACGCGCCGGCGCGCCAGCCCTACGTGACCGGCAAGCTCGACGGCGTCGAGGGCCCGATCGTCGCGGTGACCGACTTCATGCGCGCCGTACCCCTGCAGATCGCACGCTGGGTGCCGGGTGACTTCCACGTGCTCGGAACCGACGGCTTCGGCTTCGCAGACACCCGGCCCGCCGCCCGACGGTTCTTCAACGTCGACGCCCAGAGCGTGGTCGTCCAGGTCCTCGCGGCACTCGCCGAACGTGGCGAGATCAAGCACGACAAGGTCATGGACGCGTTCACCAAGTATCGGATCGATGACCCGACCGCCGTCTCGGGCATCGCCCAGGAGGGTGGCGATGCCTGATCGCTCCGATCAGCGGCCGTTGGCGCGCCGGAGCGACTGGATGCTCGGTGTGCGCCGGGGGGCGTGGGCCTACCTGCTGGGCGCGGTGCTGCTGCTGGTGATGATCCCGGCGGTCGACGATCTGCGGGCGCTGCTGCGCACCCTCGGCGTCGTGTCGCTGGCCCTCGGCGTGGTGATCACCCTGGCCACGGTGTTCCTGCGCGTCGGGCCCGAGCAGCGCAGCTAGGCGGACGGATCACCGCTGCTGGGCGCGCCGCAGCGGACGGACCGCTGCGACCGGCCCATCACCGGCTGCAGCGCCGGCCAGGGGCGCGGTGGGGCCGTTGCGAAGCAACGTGCGCCAGCGTCCCCGGTGGTACGTCGCCGGCTCGGTGTGCCGAATGAACTCGCGCACGACCTTGACGAAGCGCTCGGGGTGGTCCTTGTGCGGGAAGTGGCCGGAGTTCGGGAAGATCTCGACCACGGCACCTGGCGCGATGGCCGCGACGTTCTCGGCGTGCCGGACAGGCAGCACCATGTCCTCGGTACCCCAGACGATCAGCATCGGCATCGCCTGGGTGAGGTAGGCCCGGTCGACCATGCTGACGATCTGACCCCGCAGGTCGATGACCGTGCGGACGACGTGCCTGATCGCGGCCCGCGCATGGGGGTCCTTGAACGACTCGTAGATGTCCGCGATCTCGGCGAGGTCCCGCGTCGCCGGGTTGCCGGTGCGGCTCAGCCCGTGCAGCACGGCCTTGCCGGCATGCCGCACACCGGGCAGCGTCACCAGGCCCAGCGCCTGGTGCGCGCCCGGGATCGTGAGAGCGCGAATCAGCGGGGTGACCTCCGGCCCGAGCCCACCGGGCGCGACCAGGATGAGCCGCTCGGTGCGCTCGGGGAACTGGTAGGCGAACTGCATCGCGACGCCGCCGCCGAGGCTGTGCCCGACGACGGTTACCTTGTCGACGCCCAGCACTGTGCACAGGTCCCGCATCCCGTTCGCGAAGGCGCCGATCGAGTAGTCGGCCCGGGGCTTGGCGCTCAGCCCGTGCCCGAGCATGTCCGGAGCGATCACGGTGTGCGTCCTGGCCAGATGGCGGATGACGGGGAGCCAGGTGGTGTGGTCGCAGCCCAGACCGTGCAGCAGCAGGATGACCGGAGCGGTTCCGCCCCGGTGGCCGCCCTTGCGCTCCGTCGGGCCGACCTTGACGAAGGCCCGCGCATGACCGTGGATGGTGACCCGCTGCACCTCGATCGGTGCTCCCGCAGTGCTGGCCATGGCCGCTCCCTCCGCACCTCAACCCCGAACAGTCCTCGCAGATTCAAGCAGAACTCGTTCCAGATCGTCGCCCATGACCCTTGTTCTTCTGGGTTTTCTCGCGCCGAAAAGGGCGCCCGTGGTGCTGATGTTGCTGGTGTGACGAGTGGGCGTGTCGCCGACCATGCGCCGGACTCCGTACAGTCGCACCGTGGCCACCTCCGCCCGCAGCCGAGCACAGATCACCCAGCGGCTCACCCGCGCTGCCGGGTCGCTGAGCAGCGCGGCCCTGGCCCGGATGGAGCATGACCTGCCGTGGGTCCGTCAGCTGCCTGCCGAGGACCGGTCGTGGATCGGGCTGATCGTCCAGGCGGGCATCAAGTCGTTCATCGACTGGTACCGCAGCACCCTGGGCAACGCCCGGGTCAGCGCCGAGGTGTTCGGCGTCGCGCCCCGTGACCTTGCGACCGAGATCAGCTTCGAGCAGACCGTCGCGCTCGTGCGTCTCTCGATCAGCGTGGTCGACGAGCACCTCGACGACGTCCTGGGCGATGCGGACGCCCACGAGGTGCGCGCAGTGCTCAACAGCTACGCGCGCGAGCTCGCCTTCGCCACCGCCGAGGTCTATGCCCGCGCCGCCGAGCAGCGCGGCGCCTGGGACGCCCGGCTCGAGGCCCTGGTGGTCGACGCCGTGCTGCGCGGGTCCGACAACGGCGACGACGACCTGGTCTCGCGGGCCAGCGCACTCGGCTGGCGTGGAGGCGGGCGGGTGGTCGTGACCGTCGGTGGTCTCGGATCGGAGTCAGCGATCGACAGCGTCCGCCGGTTCGCCCATGACCACAAGCTCGACTGCCTGTGCGCCGTCCAGGGCAAGCGCTTGGTCGTGGTCCTCGGCGGCGTCGGGCCCGACGGCCGTCCTGTGGCACGACTGGCCGACTCGTTCGCCCCTGGCCCGGTGGTGATCGGTCCGGTTGTGCCGGGTCTCGGTGACGCCCGTCGCTCGGCCGAGGCCGCCCTGTCCGGCCTGCGCGCCGTACCGGGCTGGGTGGATGCGCCCCGACCGGTGGCCGCCGACGACCTCCTTGCCGAGCGCGCCCTGGACGGAGACGCCGAGGCGCGGGCCCAACTCGTCGAACAGGTGTACGCCGTCCTCGCGTCGGCGGGCGCCGTCATCCTCGACACCACGCGGGTCTACCTCGACAACGGCTCGTCGATCGAGGCGACGGCTCGCGCCTTGTTCGTGCACGCCAACACGGTTCGTTACCGGCTGCGCCGCGCCACCGAGCTGACCGGCCTCAACCCGATCGATCCTCGCGACGCCTACACGGTGCGTACGGCGCTCGTGCTGGGGCGGCTGCAGCGCGGGTCCGACGGAGGCCCCTGACGGCGCGCGGCGGGTCGAGCTCGACCCGCCGGATGTTGTAGGAACCCTACAAATTTTGCGGGGTGGTTTTCGTATGCGGTGGAGGAGCCTCCGCCGCCGTCCGACGGGCACAGTGGTGCATGTGCTGATCATCGTCGCTCCCGGACAAGGCGCCCAGACTCCCGGCTTCCTGCAGCCGTGGCTCGAGGATCCCGAGTTCGCGGCGCGACTGGACTGGCTCTCCGCGGTCGCCGGGATCGACTTGGCCCACTACGGCACGCACGCCGATGCCGAGGCCATCCGCGACACTGCCATCGCCCAGCCGTTGCTCGTCGGGGCCGGGCTCGTCGCAGCGCTGTCGCTGTTCCCGCACCCTGCCGACGCCTTCCGGCGCATCGGCGCGGTCGCTGGCCACAGCGTAGGTGAGATCACCGCGGCCGCGGGCGCGCGGGCCATCACCGCCGAGCAGGCGATGGTGCTGGTCCGCGAGCGGGGCAAGGCGATGGCTCACGCAGCCGCCGCCACCCCGACCGGCATGAGTGCGGTGCTGGGCGGTGACCGCGACGAGGTGATCGCGGCGATCGCCGCACACGGTCTGACCGCCGCGAACGTCAACGCAGCCGGGCAGGTCGTCGCCGCCGGAACCCTCGAGCAGCTCGCGTCCTTCGCGGATCAGCCGCCGGCGCGCGCCCGGGTCCGCCCGCTGCAGGTGGCCGGGGCGTTCCACACCGAGCACATGGCGCCCGCCGTCGGCGTGCTCGGCACCCTGGCCCGCGCGGTGTCCACCCACGACCCGCGCACCGCTCTCATCAGCAATGCCGACGGCCAGGTCGTCCACGACGGGCGCGAGGTCGTGCGCCGGATCGTCAGCCAGGTCAGCAACCCCGTCCGGTGGGACCTGTGCATGGAGACGATGCAGGACCTCGGGGTCACGGGTCTCCTGGAGATGCCGCCTGCCGGGACCCTGGTGGGGATCGCCAAGCGCGCGCTGCCCGGCGTTGAGACGTTCGCGCTGAGCACCCCGGACCAACTCGACGAGGCACGCATCTTCGTCGAGCGGCATGGCACACCATCGCCGATCGACACCTCGCCGACGTGGCGGATGCTGGTGGCGCCGGCGAAGGGCACGTTCGCGCGCAACGACGCCATGGAGGGCGACTCGCTGCAGCCCACCGCCGAGATCGGGACGATCACCAGCCTCCGCGACCGTACGCCGGTCGTCGCGCCGTACGGCGGCGTGATCGTCGAGTGGCTCGTCGAGGACGGCGACCTGGTCTCTCCGGGCCAGCCGCTGATCAGACTGCACCCCAAGGCGGTGGTCTCGTGAGCGGGCCTGTACCCGCCTTGGGCTTGCCCGAGGCGGTGAGCCTGTGAGCGCCCCCTCTCTGGACACCGTCCGGACGCTGCAGCCCAGCGCGGTGCTCGGTCTCGGTCTCTACCGCGCCAGCCGTGTCGTACCCAACGCCGATGTCGTCGAGGCGATCGACTCCAGCGACGAGTGGATCCAGCAGCGCTCCGGCATCGTCGAGCGTCGGTTCGCCACCCCGGAGGAGTCCGTGGTGGCGATGTCCGTGGGTGCTGCCCGCGAGGCCATCGACGACGCCGGCATCCAGCCCGGACAGATCGACGTGGTCATCGTCGCCACCGTCTCCCACCTGCTGCAGACCCCGTCCGCGGCAACGATGATCGCCCATGAGCTGGGCAGCACCGGCGCGGCCTTCGACATCTCGGCGGCCTGCGCCGGCTTCTGCCACGGCCTGGCGATCGCCTCGGACCTGGTCCGCGCCGGTTCGGCCCGGCACGTGCTGGTGATCGGTGTCGAGCGACTCTCCGACATCACCAGCCCGACCGACCGCGGCACCGCCTTCATCTTCAGCGACGGCGCCGGCGCGGCGGTGGTGGGACCTGCCGAGACCCAGGGCATCGGCCCGGTGGTCTGGGGCAGTGACGGCGGCAAGTACGACCTGATCCGACAGACCGAGGACTGGCGCGACGTGGTCGCCGTCGGCTCCACCACGATGCCGCACCTGGTGATGAAGGGTGCCGAGGTGTTCCGTTGGGCGGCCTTCGAGATGGCCAAGGTGGCCACCGAGACCCTGGAGCGCAGCGGGGTCCGACCCGAGGATCTCGACCTGTTCGTGCCCCACCAAGCCAACATGCGGATCACCGACGCGATGGCGCGCTCGATGAAGCTGCCGGACACGGTGCGGATCGCCCGCGACATCGCCCACCAGGGCAACGCCTCGGCCGCGTCGGTCCCGCTCGCGCTGCGTCAGCTCGTCCTGGACGGTGAAGCGCGGTCCGGCGATACCGCCCTCCTGATCGCGTTCGGCGCCGGACTCTCCTTCGCCGCCCAGGTGATCCGGATCCCCTAGACCGCCCGTGCGACCCGCACCGGGCACAGGCCATCCTGGCCACATCGCAGCACCATGAAACCGCCACCACCCACGAAGGGAACGCACCAGATGAGCACCGAAGAGATCCGCTCCGAGCTCGCCGAGATCGTCAACGAGGTCACCGGCATCCCCGCCGACGACGTCCAGCTGGAGAAGTCGTTCTCTGACGACCTCGACGTGGACTCGCTGTCGATGGTCGAGGTCGTGGTCGCCGCCGAGGAGAAGTTCTCGGTGACCATTCCCGACGACCAGGTCAAGAACCTGAAGACCGTCGGCGACGCGGTCAACTACATCGAGAAGGCACAGGCCGCCTGATCGTTCGTCCGACGATCCCGAGGGAGCGCACACCATGAGCCGCAGAAGAGTCGTAGTCACCGGGCTGGGCACCACCAGCCCGGTGGGCGGTGACGTCGCCAGCACTTGGGAGGCGCTGGTCGCAGGCCGGTCCGGCGTACGCCGCCTGGAGCAGGACTGGGCCGAGGCCTTGCCGGTGAAGATCGCCGCCTCGGCCGCGGTCGACCCGACCGACGTCCTCGAGCGGGTGCGGGCCCGCCGGCTCGACCGCTCCGCCCAGCTGGCGATGGTCGCTGCGATGGAGGCATGGGCCCACTCGGGACTGTCGGACGGTGGCGCTGATCCTGAGCGGCTCGGGGTTGCGGTCGCCTCAGGCATCGGCGGCGTGACCACGCTGCTGAGCAACTACGACGCGCTCAAGGAGAAGGGCCCGCGGCGGGTGTCCCCCCTGGCGGTCCCGATGCTGATGCCGAACGCCCCGGCGGCGAACATCAGCCTGTACGTCGGCGCCCGCGCCGGCGTCCACACGCCCGTCTCGGCCTGTGCCTCGGGCAACGAGGGGGTCGCCCTGGCGCTGGACCAGATCCGGCTCGGCCGGGCGGACGTGATGCTGGCAGGCGGCACCGAGGCGGCGATCCACCCGCTGCCGATGGCCGCGTTCGCCAACATGATGGCGCTGTCCAAGACCGCGAGCGGCGAGGACGGCGGCGACCCGACGACGGTCTCCCGCCCCTGGGACATCGGGCGGGACGGCTTCGTGCTGGGCGAGGGCGCCGGGGTGTTGGTTCTCGAGGAGCTCGAGCACGCGCAGGCCCGCGGCGCACGGATCTACGCCGAGGTGCTCGGCGCCGGGATCACGAACGACGCCCACGACATCGCTCAGCCCGACCCGGAGGGCCGCGGAGGCACGCGAGCCATCCAGCGCGCCCTCGAGGACGCCAGGATCGCCCCAGCGGACGTCGCTCACGTCAACGCGCACGCCACGTCGACACCCCAGGGGGACGTCGCCGAGGGCCTGATGATCCACGCCACGCTCGGCAAGCACGCCGACGAGGTCGTGGTCACCAGCACCAAGTCGATGACCGGGCACCTGCTCGGCGGCGCCGGCGCCCTGGAGTCGATCGCCACCGTGCTCGCGATCCATCACCGGATCTCGCCACCGACGATCAACCTCGACCACCTCGATCCTGCCGTCGAGCTGGACATCCCCACCACGGCACGCGAGCTGCGCAGCGGCGATATCGCGGCGCTGAACAACTCCTTCGGCTTCGGCGGCGCCAACGTCGCCGTCGCCTTCGGGAGCCCGTCATGACCCAGGCCCCCGAGAGGCCGGTCGCCAAGGCGCCCCGACTCGACGACCCCCGGCACCCGCTGAACCGGATGGGCGCCCTCTTCGACGATGGCACCCTTCAGACGCTCACCCCGGTCGACGACTCGGGAATGCTCGCCGCGATCGGGCACATCGACGGCTCGCCCGCGGTGGCCTTCTGCTCCGACCCCACCGTGATGGGCGGCGCGATGGGCGACCTGGGCTGCCGCGTCGTCGTGGAGGCCTACCAGCGTGCCCTGAACGACCGGATCCCGATCATCGGGCTGTGGCACTCCGGCGGTGCCCGACTGGCCGAGGGCGTGTTGTCGTTGCACGCGGTGGGCCAGATCTTCCATGCGATGACACGCGCGTCGGGGACGATCCCGCAGATCTCGGTCGTGCTCGGTCCGGCCGCCGGCGGCGCCGCCTACGGACCGGCGCTGACCGACGTGGTCATCCTCGGCCCCGAGGGCCGGATCTTCGTCACCGGCCCGGACGTGGTGCGCTCGGTCACCGGCGAGGACGTCGACATGCTCCGCCTCGGCGGACCCGAGCCGCACGGCCGGCGCTCCGGTGTCGTCCACGTGTTGACCGAGACCGAGGACGAGGCGATCCAGCGTGCGCGAGCGATCACGCACCTGCTCGGCACCCAGGGGACCTTGGACGTCGCAGCGGTCACGGACACCGACCTGGGCGCCCTGCTCCCGGAGTCGCACAAGCGCGCCTACGACGTACACCCGCTGGTCGAGGCGGTGCTCGACGAAGGCAGCGTGCAGGAGCTGCACACTCGCTGGGCGCCGAACATCGTCACCGCGCTGGGCCGCTTCGGGGGACGCACCGCCGGCGTCATCGCCAACAACCCGCTTCGTCTGGGCGGCTGCCTGGACTCGCTCTCGGCGGAGAAGGCCTCCCGGTTCGTGCGGATGTGCGATGCGTTCGGCATCCCGTTGATCGTGCTGGTCGACGTGCCCGGCTACCTGCCCGGCGTCGGCCAGGAGTGGGACGGGGTGGTGCGTCGCGGCGCGAAGCTGCTGCACGCCTTCGGTGAAGCCGTCGTCCCCCGCGTCACGGTGATCACCCGCAAGACGTACGGCGGCGCCTACATCGCGATGAACTCGCGCTCACTCGGGGCGACCCGGGTGTTCGCCTGGCCGGGCGCTGAGGTGGCGGTGATGGGCGCCGTGGCCGCGGTTCGGATCCTGCATCGGCGCAAGCTGGCCGAGGTCGCCCCGGAGATCCGCAGCCAGGTCGAGAACGAGCTGGCCGAGGAGCACACCCGCATCGCCGGTGGCATCGACAAGGCCCTCGAGATCGGCGTCGTCGACGAGGTCGTCGCGCCGGAGCACACCCGCTCGGTGATCGCAGCAGCCATCGCGGACTCGGGCCTGGTGACCCGCGGAGCGCACGGCAACATCCCGCTCTGACCCGCGGTCGGCTCGCTCAGACCACCTGGTGCAGCCAGCGCACGGGGGCGCCGTCGCCGGCATGCCGGAAGGCCTCGAGCTCGTCGTCCCAGGGCTT
This sequence comes from Nocardioides marmorisolisilvae, assembly GCF_031656915.1. Classification (NCBI taxonomy): domain Bacteria; kingdom Bacillati; phylum Actinomycetota; class Actinomycetes; order Propionibacteriales; family Nocardioidaceae; genus Nocardioides; species Nocardioides terrisoli. The sequence goes on from NZ_CP134227.1 coordinate 892,433, forward strand.
GCCCAGCAGCTTGTCGATCTCGACCGGGAGCGCGGCGTCGCCGAGCGAGGCCTTCAGCGCGGCCGCCTTGAGCCGGTCCTCGGGGATCATGATGTCTCCGTGCAGCCCGGTGACGGCGTGGAAGACACCGAGCTCGGGGGTGTAGGAGTAGCGAGCGCCCTCGCTGCTCGCGGTGGGCTCCTCGGTGATCTCGAAGCGCAGGTGGTTCCAGCCACGCAGCGCCGACGTCACGGCGGCGGCAGTGCCGGCCGGACCGGCCCAGAAGTACTCCGCTCGGTAGGTGCCGGCCTGGGCGGGCTGGGGCGTCCAGTCGAGGTTCACACCCACGCCGAGCACACCACCGGCGGCCCACTCCACGTGCGGGCACAGCGCAGACGGCGCCGAGTGGACGTAGAGGACGCCACGGGTCGCGATGCTGGTCATTCCAACCTCCTTGGACTTCGGCGTCGAGGTACGCCTTCCCCAGCGGTCTCGGCCTCGCGAAGTGGAGGTTGGTGTGACAGATGTGAACTTGTGATCCCATTGTGTACCACCACGGCGGCCATTTCCACTCCCGAACACCGAGATTTGTCTGGTTCGCCGGCCCCGGTGTGGATCGGGAGAGGCTCAGTGGAGCCGGCCCAGCTCCATCAGCGAGCCCAACACCTCCTCGGCGACGCCGAGTCCGCCGAGGTGAGACTCCCCCGGGATCGTCGTCAAGGTGGCGTCCGGCAGTCGCTCGACCATGTGCTCGCCATGAGCGTGCGGGATGATGTGGTCGGCGTCGCCGTGCCACCAGTGCACCGGCACCCGCACGTCCGCCGCCTCGAAGCCCCACGGCCGGGTGAAGAGCACCACGTCGGCGAGCGGCGCGCTGACCTGGAAGCGGGCGCCGTTGAGCAGGTCGTCGAGGAACATCGCCCGGAACTCCGGACGTGCCAGCAGCTCCTTGTCGCCGCGCGGCTGCATCGCGGCGTAGCCATCGAGCGCAGGCCCGGCCAGGGGACGGATCAGCCGGATCACCTGGGCCATCGCCACGCCGAGCGGCAGCCGCATCAGCGACAGCAGCGGCGCGGCGTACGGCGCCAGCGCGACCATCCCGCCGCGGACGGCGTCGGGCCCCTTGGTCGGCGCCACCCCGCCGAGCACCGCGACGCCGTGCACCCGCTCGGGCAGGGCGGCGCCCGCGGCGAGCGCGTAGGGCCCGCCCCCGGACAGTCCGATCACCCGCATCGTGTCGATGCCCAGCACATCGCAGAGGATCTCGAGATCCCCGGTCCAGTCGAGCACGTCGGGGTACAGGTGCGGCGTCGAGGACCCGATGCCGGGCCGGTCGACGCCGATGATGCGCAGGTCGTGGGCCTCGGCGTACGCACGGGCCTCGAGCGGAATCTGCCGGCGGGCACCGGGAGTGCCGTGCATCCAGATCACCGGGGCACCGTGCGGGGTGCCGAATTCTGCGAACGAGAGCCGCCGCTCGTCACGGACGGCGACGGAGCCCTCCAGCCTCGGCCGGGCCAGGTCGGTCATGGGCGGCAGTCTGACATAGAACGAGAACGTGTTTCAGTGCGGACCTGACTCAGGCGGTGCGTGCGCCGCGGACAGCGGCGGCGTCCACGACGTTGTCCGGGTCGAGCACCGCACCGAGCAGGTGACCGTCAGCGCTCACCCGCGGCCCGACGATCACCGTGGCCAGCACGATGGTGACGTTGTCGCGGCCGCCCGCGGCCAGCGCCGCGTCGAGCAGCACCTCCACCGCGTCGTCGTCGCCGTGACGCTCCAGCACAGTGGCGATCTGGTCCTCGTCCACCAGGTCGGTCAGCCCGTCGCTGGCGAGCAGCACCCGATCGTCGACCCGCAACGCCAGCGGCAGCACGTCCGCGTGACGGTCCGGGTCACCGTTGACGCTCCGGGTCACCACATTGCGCCACGGGTGCTCGGGGACGTCCTGCTCGTCGAGACGACCCTCATCGACGAGCTGGGCGACGAGGGTGTGGTCCCGCGTGATCCGGATGAGCTCCCCGTCGCGGTGCACGTAGCCCCGGGAGTCGCCCAGGTGCGCCAGCGCGAACCGCTCCCCGTTGGTCAGCACGGCGGTCAGGGTGGTAGCCATCCCCTCGCGGTCGGGGTCGGAGAGGACTCCGGCCCGGACCTGCTCCTGAGCCCGTGAGACCGCGTCGGTGAGCACCAGCGTGGGGTCCTCCTCACGACGGGCCATCGCGGTCGCGGACACGACGTACGTCGTGGTCGCCGAGGCCACCTCGCCGGCAGCGCCGCCCCCGACACCGTCGGCGACCAGCAGCAGGTCGGGGCTGTAGAAGGCTGCATCCTCGTTGTGCGGCCGCACCAGGCCACTGTGGGTGACACCCGTGCCCGACAGCCGCAGCATGACTCCTCCTGACCTGAGAACGCCCGGGCAGCCTCTCATGTTCCGCTGCGTGGGGCACCACATTGGGTCGAACGGCCGCCTGCACGGCAAGATGAACGCCATGGAGTGGGTGCTGCTCGCCGTCTCGGTCGGCCTGGTGCTGGCGTGCGGCGTGTTCGGGTCGGCGGAGTACTCCTTCGTCGCCGTCGACCGCTCCCAGGTCGATCGGCTCGCCGCCGAGGGCGATCGTCGGGCCAGCGGCGTCCAGCGGGCCCTCAGGCATCTGTCCACCCAGCTCTCCGGAGCCCAGGTGGGCATCACGCTCACCAACCTGGTGCTCGGCTTCCTCGCCGAGCCCGCGATCGCCCGGATCATCGACGGGCCGCTCGGTGCCGCGGGGCTTCCGGCCGACGCGGTGCCCGGTGTCTCGGTGGCCGTGGGACTGGTCATCGCCACGGTGGCGACCATGCTGTTCGGCGAGCTGGTGCCGAAGAAGATCGCGATCGCGGTGCCGATGGAGACCGCGTTGTGGACCCAGGGGCTGATGCGGGCGTTCACCACGATCATGGTCGGGCCCATCTGGCTGCTCAACGGCTCGGCCAACGCCGTCGTGCGGCTGTTCGGGATCGAGCCGCAGGAGGAGCTGCGCTCGGCCCGTTCCTCCGACGAGCTCGCCTCGCTGGCAGGTCGCTCGGCGGTCCAGGGCACGCTGGACACCGAAACCGCAACCCTGGTCCAGCGGTCGGTGGCGTTCGGTCCACGCACGGCGGGCGAGATCATGACGCCGCGGGTGCGGATGGCGACCCTCGAAGCTGGTGATCCGGTCGCGGAGATCATCGAGCTGTCCGCGTCCACAGGATTCTCGAAGTTCCCCGTGATCAAGGGCAGCAGCGACAACGTGGTCGGCTCGGTGCACGTCAAGCAAGCGGTCGCGGTCCCTCGCTCCGAGCGAGCCGGCACCCAGATCCGGGAGATCATGGTGCCCGCGACCGTCGTACCGGAGTCGCTGCGGCTCGACCCCCTGCTCGCTCTGCTGCGCGGCGAGGGCTTCCAGATGGCCATCGTGTCCGACGAGTACGGCGGCACCGCCGGCGTGGTCACCCTCGAGGACGTCGTGGAGGAGATCGTCGGCGACATCTCCGACGAACACGACCGCTACCGGTCCCGGCTGCGCAAGCGGCCCGACGGCTCCTGGATCGTGTCCGGACTGCTGCGGCCCGACGAGGTGCGCGATGCGACCGGCCTCGACCTGCCCGAGGACGAGTCCTACGACACGATCGCCGGGCTTCTGGTCAAGACCCTCGGCCGGGTCCCCGAGCGCGGCGATCAGGCCGTCGTCGAGCTCCCGGCGGAGCTGCCCGAGGACGATGACGAGGAACCGGTGGCCCGGTTCGCCCAACTCCGCGTCGAGCGGATGGACGGACTGCGCGTGGACCGGATCTCGCTTCATCTGCTCGAGCCCCCCGAGACCAGCGCATGAGCACCGGCAGCGCCCTGCTGGTGGCCGTCGTGCTGCTGCTGGGCAACTTCTACTTCGTGGCCTCGGAGTTCGCGTTGGTGTCCGCGCGCCGCACGAAGGTGGAGCCGCGCGCGGCAGCGGGCTCCCGGATGGCCCGGACGACGCTGCGCGCCATGGAGGACCTGTCCCACCTCATCGCGGCCGCCCAGATCGGCATCACGGTCTGTTCGCTCGGACTCGGCGCGGTCGCCGAGCCGGCCGTGTCGCGGCTGCTCGAACCCTGGGCCCACGACCTCGGGATGAGCAGCGACTGGGTGCATCCGCTGGCGTTCGTGGTGGCCCTGGCCATGGTGATGTACTTCCACGTCGTCCTCGGCGAGATGGTCCCCAAGAACCTCGCCCTGGCCGGACCCGAGCGTGCTGCGATCCTGCTCGGTCCGCCGATGATGGCGCTGGTGACGGTGATCAGGCCGCTCGCCATCGCGCTGGACGCCGCGGCCAACGCCGTCGTACGCGCGCTGCACATCGAGCCGCGGACCGAGCTGGCCTCCACCTTCACCGCCGCCCAGGTCGAGGCGATGGTCGACGAGTCCCGCAGCGTCGGCCTGCTCGGACAGGGCGAGTACGAGCGACTCTCCGGGGCACTGGGGTTCAGCTCGCGGACGGTGCGCGAGGTACTGCTGCCGCTCAGCCAGCTCCAGACGGTGCCGCAGGGAGCGCGGGTGACCGATGTGGAGCGGATCTGCGCAGAGACCGGCTTCTCCCGGTTCCCAGTCACCGGCGCCGACGGCACGTTGGTCGGCTACCTGCACATCAAGGACGTGCTGCAGCCCGACCCGCATGGCCGGGCCGGCACGGTGCAGGACAAGTGGATCCGGCCGTTCGCCTCCGTGGCGGCGGACGCGAACCTCGGTCAGGCGCTGACGGTCCTTCAGGCCAAGGGCGCCCACTTGGCGCTGGCGCTGGACGAGGACGGCAGCACCCTCGGCGTCGCCACCCTCGAGGACGTCATCGAGGAGCTCGTCGGGGAGATCCGCGACGCCTCCCACGCCGACTGAGCAACCCGCAAGATGTCAGGAAAAAAGCCGCACCCGGCCTGTTTGGTCCCCTTCCGGATGGGCACGTACCCGCCACAACTTCATACCTCTGCCCATGAGGAACTCACAACCCCTGAGGAAGCCCCCGACGCGTCACGCACCGTCGGGGGCCTTCCCTTTCGCGGATGGAGGGGGCGCCCGTCAGGCGGGTGCGTAGTCGACCGCGCCGCACTCCGCGCACTCGAGCATGCTGACCTCGCCGCCCTCGTCGTACTCGACGGCACGGAGCTGCCAGGTGTGCGCGTGCAACGGTTCGGCGGGTGCCACGCTCATCGGAACCACCTCTCAGCCGTGACGGGGGCGCGGCCAGTTCGTGCCCACCGACGGCCGACGCCAAACGCGCTCGGACGCATCGTTCAGTGGTCGAGACGATCGACGTGGTGGCTGACGTTCGCGGCATATCGCGAGCTGGCTGCTGAGCACGACTTGGCGTGCGGGCAGTTGACGCCGCGGGAGCAGGCGGGGGCTGCGGGGTCGACGAGTGCACTAGCATCCCGCAAAGCCGCGACAGCAACCGGACACGTCGCGAGCTGGACCGGGAAAGGCGCGAACACGAGGACCAACTGGCCCAACATGACCACTCGAGGGTCTCCGCCAAGCGATGCAGGACGACATCTCGCGCCGCCATTGACGGTTCCGGCCGGCTCACGGAGCGCGCCGCGGATCAGTTGGCGACCAGGTTGCTGTGTCTGGTGCCGTGTGAGATCTGGGACGACTGGCTGACCCTCTGCCCGACTGGCTGACGAAGGGTTCGACGCTGGGGTGGCGCACGGTCAGCGGCGCTTCCATCGAGGGTGCGTACGGTCACCGGTGCACACGAGCATGTTGCCGCTCGCGTCGCGTCCGGTGTGCCCGTAGTCGGCTTGCTTGCAGAACTCGCCGGCGCGGATGCAGCTGCCCGAGCTGGTATGCGTGCAGCCACCGCCACCACCAGTAGCGCCACTGGTGCCGCCGGAGTGGTGCTTGTGCGGCGCTGCAGCGAACACCACGCGAGCCTTGTGCACGACGATCCGGCGCCTTCCACACCTTCGCGCGACATCCTGCACCGCTCTCTTCTCACCCTCATTGGCCGAGAGACCCCAACGAATCTTCACCGCAGTCCATTGAGTGACGTAGGTGCACTTCGCGTGCGAGGGCAGCCAGAACGCGGGGTCACGGTCCCCCTTGGACCTGTTGTCGTGGGCCGAGACAGCGATCAGCGTGCGCGGGTCTGTTAGGTCATTGGCATAGGCCTCACGCTTCGCAGACGACCACCACCGTGCGCCCGACGCCCAGGCCTCCGCGAGCGGCACCAGGTGATCGATATCCAGGCTCGACGCTGAGTGATACGTGTGGGCGTCGTAGTACGGTCGCCAAGAGCCGCGCAGGATCGTGCATCCGCCCCTCACCTTGCCCTTGGACTCAGACTGGAGCACCTCAGCCCGCGTGTCCCGGCAATCGTGGTCCGCGTCGTCCCAGGTGCGGAACTTCGACCGCACGTAGCCGGCCCGCCGAGGATAGGCCGTATGCAGGCTGCGAATACCGGCTCGAAGGGTCGTGACAACCTTCCTGCCGTTGACAGCCTCGGGCGTGCCTGAGGACGTCGACCTCGCCCGCTGCTGCGCTGGCGCCGCGTTGGCGGGGCCGGTGAGCGCGAGAGCACTCGCGACGAGGATCGCAGCGGCGAGGGCTGCGGGCAGGCGCTTCATTGCGCCGTTGTACCTCACAACCAGCTGCGCCCGGGGCGCTTTCGACCAGAAGGCACCACGCACTCGGCAGCGTCTCGCCCGGTCGTACCGATAAGGCGCTGGATTGGCCCCGCTGTTCAATCTCGAAAAGGGGGGCTATGTGGTTGTGCGTCGATGGTGCCCGAGAGCGGCGGGCGTGAAACCGTGGGCTGGTGTCGGCGGCGCTCGAAAATTGAACAGTTTCGGCGGTGAAAAGTGAACACTCAACGATTGGAGTGTGATCACTTTGGAGGACTGGGCGCTGATCAGGAGGCTGGCTGCTGAGGGGGTGCCGAAGGCACGGATCGCGGCACGGTTGGGGATCTCGCGGACCACGGTCATCAAGGCGGTGAACTCTGAGGCGCCGCCCCGCTATGAGCGGACGCCGAAGGCGTCGTCGTTCGCGGTGTTCGAGCCGCGGGTGCGGGAGTTGCTCGAGGTGACGCCGGATATGCCTGCCACGGTGTTGGCCGAGCGGGTCGGCTGGACGGGATCGATCCGCTGGTTCTCCGAGAACGTGAAGCGGCTGCGTCCCGAGCATCGGCCGGTGGATCCGGCGGATCGGCTCGTCTGGGCGCCGGGTGATGCGGCGCAGTGTGATCTGTGGTTCCCGCCGAGGCGGATCCCGCTGGAGGACGGCACCACCAAGCTGTTGCCGGTGCTGGTGATCACCGCCGCGCACTCGAGGTTCATCACCGCGAAGATGATCCCTACCCGCAAGACTGAGGACCTGCTGCTGGGTTCGTGGGAGTTGATCCAGCAACTGGGACGGGTGCCACGACGCCTGATCTGGGACAACGAGCCTGGCATCGGCCGCGGACACCGCCGCGCCGAAGGCGTCGAGCAGTTCATGGGCACCTTGGCCACCAAGCTGGTCTTGCTGCCGCCCAGGGATCCGGAATCCAAGGGATTGGTGGAACGCCGCAATGGCTGGTTCGAGACCTCCTTCATGCCCGGACGCACCTTCGGCTCCCCGGTCGACTTCAACGACCAGTTCGGCGACTGGCTGCTGAAGGCGAACGCGCGGACGGTGCGCACCATCAAGGCATCCCCGGTTGATCTGGTCGAGGCCGACCGGGCCGCGATGCTGCCGCTGCCACCAATCCCGTTGCATCTGGGTTGGCGCAACCGGATCCGACTGGGCCGCGACTACTACGTGCGTCTGGACACCAACGACTACTCCGTGGACCCGACCCTGATCGGCCGCCTCGTCGACGTGTCCGCCGACCTGGAGCACGTCCGGGTCCACGCCGAGGGACGGCTGGTCACCGAGCACACCCGAATCTGGGCCAGGGGCGCTACCGTCACCGACCCCGCCCATGTCGAGACCGCTGCCTGGCTGCGCAAACGGTTCCAGCAACCACGCCCAGTCAGTGCAGCGACAACTGGCGATGACCTTCTGCGCGATCTGAGTGACTACGACCGCGCCTTCGGTCTGCTCGGCAACGACGAGGGAGCGATGAGCTGATGGCCACCGCGAAGAACACCAAGGCTGCCGCGAGCACCGAAGCACTCAAGCAGATCACCTACCTGGCTTCGGCGTTAAAGGCACCCAGGATCACCGAAGCAGCAGGACGGCTTGCCGACCAAGCCCGTGACGCCGGCTGGACCCATGAGGACTACCTCGCCGCCGTCCTGGAACGCGAAGTCGCAGCCAGGAACGCTTCCGGAGCCCACCTGCGGATCCGGGCTGCCGGGTTCGGGACCGTCAAGACCATCGAGGACTTCGACTTCGACGCCCAACCCGGCATCCGGCAACAGATCGCAGCACTGGCCTCAGGCGGCTTTCTGGCCGAGGCCCGCAACGTTGTTCTGCTGGGACCGCCCGGCACCGGGAAGACCCACCTGGCCACCGCCCTGGGCGTCACCGCCGCCCAGACCGGGCATCGGGTCCTGTTCGCGACCGCCACCGACTGGGTCACCCGACTCACCGAGGCCCACCGGCAGGGACGACTGCCCCAAGAGCTCGCCCGGCTACGCCGTTACGGGCTGATTGTGGTCGACGAGGTCGGCTACCTGCCCTTCGAACAAGACGCCGCGAACCTCTTCTTCCAGCTGGTCTCATCCCGCTACGAACACGCCTCGCTCGTGCTCACCTCGAATCTGCCGTTCTCCAGCTGGGGTGGCGTGTTCGGAGACCAAGCCGTCGCCGCGGCCATGATCGACCGCATCGTCCACCACGCCGACGTCCTCACATTGAAGGGCGCCAGCTACAGGCTCCGCGGACGCGGCATCGACAGCCTCCCCAGCATCCGCACCACCACAGCAGAAGACGAGTCCTAGACTCACCCAAACCGTTCACTTTTCAGGCGCCGGAATCGACCAGTTTTGGAGCGCCGCCGACAGCTGGTCCGATGGTCGGTTACGCGCGCAGCCGGAGTCCCCCAGGGTGCCGGTGTCGCCGAACTCCTCGACGAAGGAGGCGCCGGGCGCGACCTGGATCGGCATCAGGTGATCACCGCCAGCACGGCCTGATACCTCTGCTCAGCCACACTCAACTCCCACATACCGGGAGTGTCACCAATCAGGCGAAGCACTACACGGACCTGGTGGGGCGGGTGGGGCTCGAACCCACGACCCAGGGATTATGAGTCCCCTGCTCTGACCGGCTGAGCTACCGCCCCGGCGGACAGGAGCCTAACGACAGCGCGCCCGGCCCTCGGCACCGCGGCTACGGACGGGACTTGTGCCGGGGCTTCTTGTGGGGCCGGTCCTCGCGGGGCGGCCCCTTGCGGTGCGGCCGCGGCTCGTGGCGGGCTCCGCCTGCGCGATCGGGCTGGAGGTCGATCAGCACCCCCGAGATCCGGGTCCCGCGCAGCGCGTCGAGGGTGCCGGCCGGTAGGTCGGCGGGAAGCTCGACGAGGGAGAACTGCACCTTGATGTCGATCCGGCCGAAGTCCTCGCGGCTCAGGCCGCCCTCGTTGGCCAGCGCGCCGACGATCTGGCGGGGCTCGACGTGGTGGCGCTTCCCGACGGCGATCCGGTACATCGCCATCGGCTTGCCGCTGGACCGCCGCGGCCCACGATCGGCCGACCTGGACTCGGTACGACGTGCGGGCGGCTCCGGGATCTCCTCCACGAAGAGCGGCTCGCCGTCCTGCGCCAGTACGGCGATCGCGGCGGCGACGTCCGCCGCCGGCACGTCGTGCTCCTGCTCGTAGCTGAGCACCAGCTCCCGGAAGACGGGCAGCTGGGGATCGCCCAGAGCTTGGGTGATCGCCTCGGTGAACTTCGCGACCCGGTTGGCGTTCACGTCCTCCACGGTCGGCATCGCCATCGGCGTCAGCGGCTGCCTGGTCGCCTTCTCGATCGCGCGCAGCAGGTAGCTCTCCCGCGGAGTGACGAAGGAGATCGCGGCACCCGCCGCACCGGCGCGGCCGGTGCGACCGATGCGGTGCACGTAGGACTCGGTGTCGGTGGGGATGTCGTGGTTGATCACGTGACTGATCCGGGGCACGTCGAGACCCCGGGCCGCCACGTCGGTCGCGACCAGGATGTCGAGCTTGCCCTTGCGCAGCTGGTCGATCGTGCGCTCACGCTGCACCTGGGCGACGTCGCCGTTGATCGCGGCGGCGGAGAAGCCTCGGGCCCGGAGCCGCTCGGCGAGCTCCTCGGTGGCCTGCTTGGTCCGGACGAAGATGATCATCGCGTCGAAGTTCTCGACTTCGAGGATCCTGGTCAGCGCGTCCAGCTTCTGCGGATGGGCGATCTTGAGGTAGCGCTGCGAGACGTTGGCCGCGGTCGTCGTCTTCGACTTGACGGTGATCTCGACCGCGCCCGGAGCGTGCTTCCTGGTCATCCGGCGGATCTGCGCGGGCATCGTCGCCGAGAACAGTGCGACCTGCTTGTCCTCCGGGGTCCCGGTGAGGATCTGGTCGACGTCCTCTGCGAAGCCCATGTTGAGCATCTCGTCGGCCTCGTCGAGGACGACGAACCGCAACGCACTCAGGTCGAGGGTGCCCTTGTCGAGGTGGTCCATGATCCGGCCGGGGGTGCCGACCACGATGTGCACGCCCCGACGGAGCGCGGACAGCTGGACGCCGTACCCCTGGCCGCCGTACACGGGTAGCACGTGCAGGCCCTTGATGTGCGCGGCGTACCGCTCGAAGGCCTCGGCCACCTGGAGCGCCAGCTCGCGGGTGGGCGCCAGCACGAGCGCCTGCGGTGTCTTCTGAGCGAGATCGACGTGCGACAGGATCGGCAATGCGAACGCCGCGGTCTTGCCGGTGCCGGTCTGGGCCAGGCCCACGACGTGCTTGCCCTCGAGCAGGGGCGGGATCGTCTCCGCCTGGATCGGCGACGGCGTCTCGTACCCGACGTCGCGCAGCGCCCGAAGGACCCGCTCGTCGAGGCCGAGGTCATCGAATCGGACAGTCGGCTCCTCGGCTTCGCTCACCGCTCAAGGGTAGGGGCTGCGACGGCCACCGCCGAATCCACCGGAACGGGCTGCGGCGCCCACAGCGACGAGCGCAGCGTCACCACGAGGTAGGCCGAGGCCAGCGCGGTGACACCCCCGATCACTCCGAAGATCACGTGGAAGTCGAGGACGGCGACCAGCCCGGCCCCGACCGCCAGTGAGATCGCCTGCGGCGTGCCCATCAGGGTCTCCGCAGCGGCCGAGACGCGGCCCATCAGCCGTTGCGGAGTACGCCGCTGCAGCAGCGTGGTGAAGGCCACGAAGAGCATCGGCAGGCTGTAGCCGCACAGCACCACCGCGACCAGCACCACCGCCAGTGTCGAGGTCAGCGCGATCGCGAGCACCGAGGTCGCGAGCAGCGCCAGTCCGACAGCAACGGTGCCCGGCTCGCCGAGCCGACGTACCCATCGCGAGGTGGTCAGCCCGCCGGCGATCGCACCGATCCCCTGCATGGTGACGATCACACCGGCGAACGTCACCGGCTTGTCGTAGAAGTCGAGCAGCGCATAGATGGACGCCTCGATGTAGCCGAGCACGAACAGCGTGATCGCGAACGCCGCCACCACGTGCTTGAGCACCGGCTCGTGCACGAGGTGGCGCACTCCCCCGGTCATCTCCGCCCACCAGTGTTCGGTCGACCGCTCCGGCCGCTCCTCGGGCACGCGGAGCGTCGCGATCACCGCCGCCGCGACCAGGAAGGACGCCGCATCGACGACCGCGACGGCGCCGCCGCCGATCCAGCCGAAGAGTCCGGCGCCGATCAGCGGACCGATGAGCCGGTAGCCCTCCTTGACGGTCTGCAGCGACGAGTTGGCCTCGACCAGGGTCTCGTCGGGAAGCATCTCCTTGAGCAGGCCGTTGAGGGACGCCGGCACCACCACGAACGAGATGCCGTAGCAGAACGCGACCGCGTAGATGATCCACACGTCACCGGCGTCGCGCACCAGCAGCAGAGGCAGCAGGACCAAGGCGGAGGCGAGTGTGCTCCACACCAGCATCGGCCGACGCCGGAACCGGTCGAGGAAGATGCCGTACGCCGGCGCGAACAGCGCCGGCAGCACCATCCAGAAGAACGTGAACCCGGCGCGTCCGTTGGAGCCCGTCAGCGACTTGACCCACATCGAGAGCACCAACAGCATCACCGCGTCGCCGAACATCGACGTCGACATCGCTACGAAGAGGCGGCGGAAGCCCGGCAAGGCGAACGCCTGTCGCATCAGTCCGCGCCCGGTTCGGCTCGCCGGCTCTCGGACCGTTCGTGCGTCGGGTCGGCGATCCCGTACGTCGGCACCCCCCACGACACCAGCGCGCACAGTCGGGACCCGGCCGGTCGCTTCGAGGCGTCCTCGAACCGGTCCGTCTTCTCCATCAGCAGCGTCCGGACCGCGTCGTTGAGCTCGCGCAGCTCGGCCGCGGTCAGCCAGGCGGCGCTCTGGGTGACGTCCGCGGACTGCTGCCAGTCAGCAGCGTCGTCGCGCAGTCGTCTCCGGGCGTCGTACAGCCGGTCGACCTCGCGCGCGACCAGGACCTGGCTCAGCGCCTCCCCGGCGACGGCCAGCTCGGCCGGACCGTCGAAGTCGTTCCAACTGACCCCCAGGTGGCTGACCTGCCAGGGGCGCTGCCGCCCGGTGCCACCGTGGGCCTCCTCGACGAAGCCGTGCTCGGCGAGCTTGCGCAGGTGCCACGAGCAGTTCGCTGGGGACTCCTCGATGCGCTCGGACACCTGGCTGGCGGTCAGCGCACCGTGCACGGTGAGTTGCTCGATGATCGCGATCCGGACCGGATGGGCGAGCGCGCGGAGGGCACGCGGGTCGGTCAGGGTGCGCTGTCGTTCCGGCATAGGTCGAAAGTACTCTTTCGAAAGACTCCTTGCAATGGTTCTCGGTGGCATGCTGGGGCCATGACCGAGCAACCCGCCCGTCCCGAGCCGCTCGAGCCGCTCCCCGAGGACTGGAGCTCCGCGCTGTGCATCGTGGCCCACCCCGACGACATGGAGTTCGGCACCGCCGCCGCTGTCGCCCGCTGGACCGGCCAGGGCAAGAGGATCGTCTACTGCATGGTCACCAGCGGCGAGGCGGGCATCGATGGGATCGCGCCAGACGAGTGCCGCGAGGTGCGTGAGGCCGAGCAGGTCGCGTCCGCCCGGGTCGTCGGCGTCGACGAGGTCGACTTCCTGCGCCGGCCCGACGGCATCGTCGAGTACGGCGTGGACCTGCGCCGGATCCTGGCCGAGGAGGTACGCCGGCACCGGCCCGAGATCGTCATCACCGGGAACTTCCGCGACACCTTCGGCGGCACCAATCTCAACCAGGCCGACCACATCGCGGTGGGTCGGGCGGTGCTCGACGCCGTCCGGGACGCCGCGAACCGGTGGATCTTCCACGAGCAGCTCGAACCGGTGGGGAGCACGCCCGGCGCGCTGGGCCTGGAGCCGTGGTCGGGCGTACGCGCGGTCTGGGCTGCCAGCTCACCGCTGTCCACCCACGGCGTCGACACGACGGAGACGTTCGACGCCGGGGTGGCATCGCTCGAGGCGCATCGGGCCTACATCGAGGGACTCGGCTGGGAGCAGTTCGACCCGCGGGAGTTCCTCGAGGGGATCTCGCGCGCCAACGGCCAGCGGATGGGGGTCGCCTTCGCGGCCCCGTTCGAGGTCTTCCCGATGGGCTGGGGCGGCTGACCGTGGACGAGAGCCCCCGTTGGCGGCACGCGGTCCACGAGGGCGAGGACTCCCCCTTCGCCCACACCGACCCGCCTTCGGACGACGCCCCGACGTACCGCACGCTCACCTACGAGGTCGACGGTCGGGTCGCGCGGCTGACGTTCAACCGGCCCGAGCAGGGCAACTCGATCACCGCCGACACCCCTGTCGAGATCGCCGACGCCGTCGAGCGGGCCGACCTGGATCCGCGCGTCCACGTGATCGTCCTGTCCGGGCGCGGCAAGGGGTTCTGCGGCGGCTACGACCTCGCGGCGTCGGCCGAGCATCTCAGGGATGGCAGGGAGGTCACCCGTGGCGGCGCGGGCACCGTCCTCGACCCGGCGGTGCAGAGTGCCAACCATGATCCTGCGGGCACCTGGGACCCGATGGTCGATTACGCGATGATGAGCCGCTTCACCCGCGGCTTCGCCTCGCTGCTGCACGCCGACAAGCCCACCGTGGCGAAGATCCACGGCTTCTGTGTCGCCGGCGGAACCGACATCGCACTGCACTGCGACCAGATCGTGATCGCCGCCGACGCCAAGATCGGGTACCCACCCACCCGGGTCTGGGGGGTGCCCAGCGCCGGGCTGTGGGCACACCGCCTCGGCGACCAGCGCGCGAAACGGCTGCTCCTCACCGGCGACTGCCTCAACGGGCGGGAGGCTGCCGAATGGGGCCTGGCCATCGAGGCGCCGGAGCCCGACGCACTCGATGAGCGCACCGAGATCCTCGTGCAGCGGATCGCCGCGATGCCGCTGAACCAGCTCGTCATGGTGAAGCTCGCCCTGAACTCGGCGCTGCTCGCGCAGGGCGTGGCGAACAGCCGGCTGATCTCCACCGTGTTCGACGGGATCTCGCGGCACACCCGCGAGGGCTACGCCTTCCAGCAGCGAGCCGCCGAGGTCGGGTTCCGGCAGGCTGTCCGCGAGCGTGACGCCGCGCCGTACGACGATGCCGGGCCGTCGACCAACAAGGGTTGACGCGCGTTCGCGATGTCCGAGCGCCCACCAGGGCCCGAGCCCCCTTCGGGGAATCGTCATCGCCACGTCGTGGTTGGCTCAGGCATGACCTCCACTACCGACGTTGCCCGCAAGTCCGGAACCTTCTCGATCGGCGGCGACCTTCCCGTCGTCCGTCTGGGCTACGGGACGATGCAGCTGACCGGCGAGGGGATCTGGGGTCCGCCCAAGGACCACGACGAGGCGATCGCGGTCCTGCGCCGCGCCGTCGAGCTCGGGATCACCTTCTTCGACACTGCCGACTCCTACGGCCCCGTCGTTGCCGAGGAGCTCCTGGCCGAGGCACTGCACCCCTATCCAGACGAGGTCGTGATCGCGACGAAGGCGGGACTGACCAGGCAGGGTCCGGGCATCTGGACCCCGGTGGGGGTGCCGGCGTACCTGCGCCAACAGGCCGAGTTGAGCCTGCGCCGCCTCAAGGTCGAGGCGATCGACCTGTTCCAGCTGCATCGCATCGATCCTGCGGTTCCCCTGGAGGACCAGGTTGGCGAGCTGGCCAAGCTCAAGGACGAGGGCAAGATCAAGCACATCGGGCTCTCCGAGGTGACCGTCGACGAGCTGCAGGCCGCCCAGGCCGTCGCGCCGATCGCGACCGTGCAGAATCGCTTCAGCCTCGGCGCCCGCAACGCCGACGCACTCCTCGCCCACAGCGAGGCCCACGACATCGGCTTCATTCCGTGGCGTCCTGTGGCCGACCACACCGGCGACACCGGCCCGCTCGCCGAGATCGCCGCCGCGCATGACGTGACCACCACCCAGATCGCACTCGCCTGGTTGCTGGCCCTCTCGCCGGTGATGCTGCCGATCCCGGGCACCTCCAAGCTCGGGCATCTCGAGTCGAACACCGCCGCGGCCGGGATCGAGCTCGACCCCGACGAGATCGAGCAGCTCAACAACCTGGGCGGCTGAGGCTCACCCGCCCGGACCCGAGACCCGGCTCAGCCCGGCCGGGAGGCCTTGGTCAGGTTCTGTTCCGCCCGGCGGAGCAGCACGGCGCGCTCGCTCTGGTTCCTGGTGCGCGCGGCTGCCTCGGTGAACGCCGCACCCGCCTGAGCGTGGAGACCGGCCCGCTCGAGCAGGTCCCCGCGCACGCTCGACAAGAGCGGTGAATCGGTGAACGCCGTCGCGTCCAGGTCCGTCAGGACGTCGAGCCCCGCCTCGGGGCCGAACGCCCGTCCGTGCGCGACCGCTCGGTTCACCTCGACGACCGGTCCGGGCGCCGCCTGCCCCAGGACGTCGTAGAGCGCGGCGATCCGGCGCCAGTCCGTGTCCTCGGCGTGCTCGGCGCGGGCATGCTGGGCGGCGATCGAGGCCTGCAGGAAGTACCGGCCGATCGGCTTCCCGCGGGCGGCGAGAGACTCGGCCCGCTCGAGGGCAGCCAACCCGCGCCGGATCAGCAATCGGTCCCATCGCGTCCGGTCCTGCGCCTCCAGCAGGACCGGCGCACCCGCCTCGTCGAGGCGGGCGGGCATCCGCGATCCCTGGATCTCCAGCAGCGCCTGCAGTCCGAGCACCTCCGGCTCGTCGGGCGCGAGGTCGGCCAGCATCCGTGCCAGACGCATCGCCTCGTTCGCCAGATCCGGCCGCATCCAGTCCTCGCCGGCGGTGGCGCTGTAGCCCTCGTTGAAGATCAGGTAGATCACGGCCATCGCGTCGTCGAGGCGCCTGGTCCGCTCGGGTCCGGCGGGCACCTCCAGCTCGGCATGCACCTGAGCCAGGGTCTTCTTGGCCCGAGAGATCCGCTGCCCCATGGTCGCTTCACCGACGAGGAACCCGCGCGCGATCTCGGCCGTGGTGAGACCTCCAACGAGCCGCAGCGTCAACGCCGCCCGGGACTCGGCGGTCAGAGAGGGGTGGCAGGTCAGGAAGACGAGCCGCAGGACGTCGTCCTCGATGTGGTCGACCTGTGCATCGAGGTCGGGCATGTCCTCCTCCTCACCCCGGCCTGCGTGCTCAAGCTCCGCGAGCTTGCGGCGCAGGATGTCGGCGCGCCGGAAGTGGTCGATGCCGCGTCGCTTGGCAGTCGTCATCAGCCAGCCGAGTGGGTTCTCCGGTACGCCGGATGCGGGCCACTGCTCGAGCGCGGCCACCAGCGCGTCCTGCGCGAGGTCCTCCGCGAGCTCCAGGTCACGGGTCATCCGGACCAGAGCGCCGACGAGGCGGGCCGACTCGGCCCGCCACGCGGCGACAACGACCTCGCGCGGGTCGTCCGAACTGGTCTCCGCCGGCACCGGACCAGCGTAGTGACTCCCGGTCAGTCGACGGGCGCCTCCGGACCCTCGGAGATCTGGCGAAGGGTCGCGACCACGGTCACCTCGGGCCAGTGCTTGGCGTGCAGCTCCGCGAACTCCCGCTGGTCGGCCACGGCCTCCTCGAGGGCGTCGTACTTCATCAGGGCCCAGCCGCCGACGATCTCCTTCGCCTCGGCGTACGGCCCGTCGACGCGGGTGACCTCGCCCTGGCGGACCACGAAGTTCACCGCGTCCTCGGTTCCGTACAGCCCGCCACCGTCCAGGAACACGCCCTTGGCGGCCCGCTCACTGATGTGGGCGTCCATCGCCTCGAAGAGCGACTGCGGCGGCGTGCCGATGCCCTCCTCCATCCTCACAAAGCCCATGAAACGCGGCATCCTGATCACTCCTTCTGGTTGCTGGGGTCTGTCCTCGCACGTACGTCGAACGGCGCCGCCGCTCTTCGACATCGAGCACGAAGTCAGTTCGAGACGACGTACACATCCTGCGTAGTGACTGCACCTGCGTAAAGGGCGCTCGCCCCAGGACTGGCCGCATCCGCAGGTGCGAAGCCGATCGCCCGACTGCGCCTCTCAGCGTGCGATACTCGCGCCGTGGCACGAGGCGAGCCGTCGAAGACATCGGCCGAAGAGCTGCGGGCCTTCGAGGTCGCCACCCGGGATCTCGTCGGGGTGGCCCTGCGCAGCGTCGAGGACGGGGAGGTGTCGCTGTCCCAGTATCGGCTACTGCTCGTGCTTCGGGCACTGGGGCGAGCAAGCTCTACCCAGTGCGCAGAGGCCCTGGGCGTGGTCGGCTCCTCGGTGACGCGGTTGGCCGATCGGTTGCATGCCTCGGGGCACCTGGTCCGCGGCGTGGATCCGGACAATCGGAGCGTCGTGACGCTCGAGCTGACCGACGCCGGCCGTCGGGTGGTCCGCCAGGTGACGAATCGCCGTCGTCGGCAGCTGAGCAAGGTGCTGGACCGACTCGATCCGGGCGAACGGGCCGCGTGCGCAGCGGTGCTGGAGGAGGTGCACCGGACCCTCGCCGCCACAGGTGCTGACTCACCGACCGGGCGGCTGCCGCTGTAGGCGGAACCGGGTGGGTTCGAGTGTTGCATTGCGCAAGCCTTGCGTCACGCAACACTTGGGCGGAGAATGGGCCTATCGACCCAGTGGAGGAGAACCATGAGCATCCTCGAACGGCACCCAGCCGTCGACCACGCCGATGTCGAGGTGCGCGGCCCCCAGAAGCTCGGGCCGCTGACCCCCTTCGTGGGCGAGTGGGAGGGCGACGTCGGCCTCGACCTCTCCTACCACAACCAGGACGACGTGACGGGTCAGACCAGGTACTTCGAGAAGGCGGCCTTCACACCGATCCCGGTCCAGGAGAACGGCCAGCAGACGCTCTGGGGCCTGAGCTACCACATGACGGCATGGCGCCACGGCGAGGAGGCCATGGATCCGTTTCACGACGAGATCGGCTTCCTGCTGTGGGACAAGGCCAACGGGCAGGTCATCCGCAACGTGGTGTTCGGCCGTGGGATCGCGATCCTGGCCGGGAGCGATGCTGGGCCTCACGACCGGACCCTCCACTTCGACGCCAAGCCCGGCGACCCGTCGTACGGCATCCTGCAGAACCGCTACCTGATGGAGCGGGCGGAGATCAAGGACTTCACCAGCACCTTCGCGTTCAACGACGACGGCAGCTGCAGCTACACCTCGGACCTGTTGCTCCGGCTCGCGGCCACCGGCACCGAGATGCACCACACCGACCAGAACACGCTGCATCGCGTCAAGCGCTACCACCCGAGTGTCGACATCGGTCGGTGACCGCGTCTGAGGTTCCGACCTGCGAGGACCTGGCCGTGGCCCCGGACGAGTCAGCCGACGCGGCGATAGCGGATGTGGGTGGCCAGCGGAGAGTGCAGCACCTCAGCAGGCTCGAAGCCGAAGGACTCGACCCCATCGAAGATGCGCTCGCCTGAACCGAGCAGGACGGGCACGATGTCGAGGGTGAGCTCGTCGATCACCCCGGCGTCCAACGCCTGCCGCACGGTCGAGGCCCCACCCGCGATGTCCACCCCGTCGGCGCCCGCCGCCCGACACGCTGCGGCGTAGGCCACGTCGAACCCCTCGGTGATGAAGTGGAAGACCGTCCCCCCGTCCATCTGGATCGGATCATGGGGGTGATGGGTCAGCACGAACACCGGCGCGTGGTACGGCGGTTCGGGGCCCCACCAGCCCGACCAGTCCTCATCCCAGTCCCCTCGGACCGGGCCGAACATGTTCCGGCCCATCACATATGCACCGCGGGGTCGCATGAGCCACTCGGTGGCGAGCCCGTCAGCATCATTGGCCCGTGGGTCGCCGAGGTGCCAACGGTGTAGCTCCTGACCTCGCCTGCCCAGGGGAGCCTCCCGGCTCTGGCCCGACCCCGCGACGAACCCGTCCAACGAGATCGACATGTGACACGTCGTGTCCGACACCGCGAACCTCCTGGCCGGTTGCTACCTGCAGGCCGGCGTACGGACGATAGCGGGTCCGCCAGCACCTCAGCGCCGGTTGCCGAAGACCACATAGAGGACGGCGAAGACCCCGACGATCGCCACGTTTGTCACCAACCGCAGCGCGAAGTGATCGCGCAGGAAGGCCACATCGAGTCCGACGATCAACGCGACCATGAGGACCAGGCCAATCACGACAACCGCAGCATGGCCCATGTGCTCGTTCTATCAGGACCTTGAGCAATGACAGTGCGTAGCCGGCGAGTGAGACCAGGGTGGCGATGTCGAGTCCTTCCTCTGCCGGTTCATGGAGCACGGTGGCGACGTTGCCGATGCCGCCCCCGACCGCGAGTGTGAGGCGGGTATCTGAGCCTGGTGCGACCTGGCGGTCGCGGACGTCGCGGGTGGTGCCGACCTGAAAGACCCAGGCACGTGGTGGCCTGCGCCGTGGAGCCAGGCGGCGCTGAGCCAACCCCACGCCACCCGTAAACCAACTTCAGACGCGTGACACCAGACGTGCGCCAAGAAGGGGCACGCTGTTCTTGGTTGCGTCAAGTCGCTGTCCGTCCGTCTTGACGTGCGCTGGCCTGGCCGCGCAGACTGATCTGGTGCCGGTCACAGTGGCGGACCTCTTGGCATCGCCGCTCGGTCTGCTCGCTGTCTCCTCGACCTGTTCGGGCTGCGCGGCATCAATCAATTGGGTCTCCACGACGGAGCTCGAAGACCCAAGTCAGTTCCTCCGGCCCGGTGACCTTGTGCTGACCACGGGACTGAGCAACCGGACCGCCGCGCAGCAATCGCGTTTCGTAGACAGCCTGGTTTCGGTGCCCGTCGCCGCCGTCGGTTACGGAATCGGGTTCATCGATGATCGTGTGCCCGCGCACATGGTTGCGTTGGCCGAAGAGAAGGGCCTCGCACTGTTCGAAGTTCCAGTGACCAGTCCCTTCACCGCGGTTAGCCATTGGGTCGCTGAGGAACTCTATTCACAGCGGTATGCGGCCGTGCAGCGCGCCACCGAGATTCAAGGCGAGTTGACCCGCGTTCTCTTGAGTGAGCTCGGTCTGGATCCGTTGCTGCTGAGATTGAGCCAGATGACCAGGGCCGAATGCGCCGTCGTCGACCGGAGGGGGGCGATGCTCGCTGCGCAGCCACCAAGGTCTGAGTGGGAACCACTTGCGGAACTGCGGGACATGGCCGTCGACGACTCAACCCTGATCCACCGATGAGTGTCGGGTCGTGAGCGTGCCGTAACGCAGAGATGCCCTTGTGGGACGGGAGAATCGGGCTTGTCTAGGGTCCGAATCCGCCGCTCACGAAGGGCACCTCGTAAGTGAAACCTTCTCACACGATCCGCCCTGTCTTCGATGATCCCAACCTGGTGTCGGCGGCGGGCCTGGTTCCGGCTCTTCGGCTGGCTGAGTCCGCGGGTCTGTACGACCTGCTCGACGAGCTGAGCGTGTCCTCGGCCAACGCGGCCGCGAAGTCCGCGGCTGTGATTGGCGGGATGCTGGCCGGCGCGGACTCCATCGATGACCTCGACCTGCTGCGGCACGGCGGGATGAGCCGGTTGTTCGCCGGGGTGCGGGCGCCCTCGACGCTGGGCACGTTCCTGCGTTGCTTCACCCACGGCCACGTCCAACAGCTCGACAAGATCGGTGCCGACATCCTCGCCGGACTCGCCGTCCGGGTCCCCGACCTGATCGCCGGTTCCCACGGCCGCGAGGGGATCGCGTTCCTCGATGTCGACGACACCATCCGCGAGGTCCACGGGCACGCCAAGCAGGGCGCCGCGTTCGGCTACTCCGGGGTCCGCGGTCTGAACCTGCAACTGGCCACGATCAGCACCCCGCTGGCGGCGCCGATGATTGCCCGCGCCCGACTCCGCAAGGGCAACACCGCTTCCCACACCGGTGCCGGACGTCTGCTTGCCCAGGCGATCACCACTGCCCGTGCTGCCGGGGTGAAGGGCCAGGTGCTGTGCCGGGCGGACTCGGCCTACTACGGGTGGGCTTTCGTGGGCACCGCGATCCGCCACCGGGCCTGGTTCAGCGTGACCGCCCGGATGAACCCGGCCGTGGTGAAGGCGATCGCCAGCATCGAGGAGGACGCTTGGACGCCGATCGCCTACCCCAACGCCGTCTACGACGAGGCCGAGGACCGCTGGGTCAGCGACGCCGAGGTCGCCGAGATTCCGTTCACCGCCTTCACCGGCCGCCGCAAGGCCGAGCAGGTCGCGTGCCGGCTGGTCGTGCGCCGGGTCAAGCGACTGCAACCGCTGGCCGGCGACGGGACCGAGCAGGGCGAACTGTTCGCCGCCTACCGCCACCACGCGTTCATCACCAACAGCATCCTGTCGATGATCGAGGCCGATCAGCGTCATCGTGACCACGCCCTGGTCGAGCAAGTCATCGCCGAGCTCAAGGACGGGCCGCTCGCGCACTTGCCATCGGGCAAGTACGCAGCGAACGCCGCCTGGGTCGCGCACGCCGTGCTCGCGTTCAACATCGCCCGTGCCACCGGTGTCGCAGCCTCGCTGCGGACCGCACGCTGGGCCACCCTGCGCACCCGGATCATCAACATCCCCGCCCGGATCGCGTCCACCGGCAGGCGTCTGGTCGTGCACCTGCCACAACACTGGCCATGGGCCAGCAGTTGGGAGTTGTTGTGGTCGACCGCGACCGACCCGCCAACCGCCGTCGCGACCTGACCACCCAGCCGGCGACGGCACTACCGAGGACCTCTACGTGGAAGAGCCGGCACCGGCCGGCGGGCCAGCCACGCCTCGCTCGCCGAAGCCGCCCCACCATCAGGAATTCAGAGATCCGAATTCACCGTCGGTGGATCCAGGCTCAAGCGGCATCACTGTTACCCCCATAGAGATCGAGCAGCTCGAGGTCGCCTATCTGTGCATGCGCCATTCAAGTGCACCCACGCCGGTTACGCCGTTCGTCGCCGGACTGATCGGGTTGGAGCTCGCGCGACGCCAAGCGATCTTGACCGGGCGGCGCGAGCTTCTCGGCCAGGTGCTTGATGACGTCGTGCACGGTGTCATCGCAGGGCCGGAGGTCGGTCGCAAGCTGCGTGCTCACGGAATCGATGTCGCGGCGACGATCCGCGTCCTCGTGGGGAGCGTCGATGCTGACCCTCAGAAACTGCGCCGCGTGCCATGGAGTCTTGACGCCCTGCTCGATGAGGGAGATGACCAGATCCGGACAGGACTCGTGGACGACTGCGTCGTCGCGCTTGTCCCCGGCGACCGCGATGCCGCACCTCTCGCAGATCAACTTTGTCGTCAGCTGAACGGTCTCGGCGCGAACGCAAGCGTGGGCATCAGTCAGCCACACACGGGTGCCCGTGCAGTCAGGATCGGCTTCCACGAAGCACGCAGCGCCCTTCAAGTCGGACGGGGCGTTCACGCCGCCGAAGGTCTCAGCGTTGCGAGCCTCCTCCTCAGCAGCGCCGACACTCCGGTTAAAGACGTGGCTCGCGCGACTCTCCAGCCGCTGCTGGACTATGACAAAGACCATGACGGAGCATTGATAAAGACGCTCTGTGCGTACTTTGCGTCTGGCTGCGCGCCGCAGTCGACAGCAGCCGAATTGGTAATTCACCGAAACGGTCTCCAATATCGCCTGCAGAAGATCGAGGCGCTCACGGGTCAGGATCTGTCCTCGTTTCACGACCGCGTCCGGCTCTGGATGTCGCTCGCCGCCCTGGACCTGACTTGACGCCGTCATCTGGAGGCTCCACGACCATCTCGACGATCTAGGTCGCCTTCCACCGTTCAGCCTTCGAGCGCGTCCGCCAACGAAGACAACAGGTTGGTCGCGGCAGCTATGTCCTCCGTCAGGTCACGATCCGCGAGATCTGCAGGTAGATCGTCACAGATCGCGAGGGCGGCCGTGAGACGCGGACCGCATGGAGTGATCCGGGCAAGTCGAAGTGCGCGCACGGAGGTGACGAGCTCACAGGCAACGATGGAGGCATAGGACGAGCAAAGGTCGGCAAGCCGGTGGGCAGAAACACTCGCGAAGGAAGCGTTCTCCTCGACGTTGTGCGAGACGCTGACGACTTGGACACTCGCTGGATTCGCCGCAGCGCGCATCGACGCGACATGCCACGCTGCCAGGTATTCGAGCATCATCACCCCCGACGAACCCGGAGAGCCGTCGCCGAGATACTCCGGAACGCCTGTATTCGAGGTATTCGTCAGGAGACCGATCCGGCTCAATGCGAAGGTCGAGAGATGGGCCAACCCCATGGCAGCCGAGTCAAGCGCCAACGCAAGATCAAGGTTGTAGAACCCACCGTGGTGGACGACAACCCCGGCTGACGCGTCGATCAGAGGATTCTCGACAGAGGCGTTGATCAGCTCCTCAGTGATCCCGAGGACTTGTTGCCTGACGCCGAGGACGGCGCCGACGCTCGAGGGGAACACGCGCAGGGCGAAACTCTCCTGGACCCTTGGCGCGGCGTACACCTCGTCCCCAAGAAGGCTGGTCAACCAGCGGGCAACACGAATCGCGTCCGGCGTACGCAACGATGGGGTGGCCGCGTCGCTGAAGTGCTCCCGGTTTCCTCGAACGGCCAACCATGTCAAGGCCGCGACGACGGTGGACGCCTTGAGCATGCGCAGCATGCCGTGAATTGCCAGGGCGCTGTCGGCGAGAGTGAGGGCCGAACTGCTTATCAGACCGATTGCATCACCTCGTGCCAAGGAACCCCGCCCCTGGGGCTCCGTACTCGACGACGGTGTCGCGAGCAGCAGCCCGACCGCCGCGAGTTGCGGCATATCCCCCGTTCCGAGTGCGCCACCCCAATAGATGCGCGGGTACTCGTTGCGATTGACGAGTTCGACCAACCGTCGACACGCATCCAGACTTACACCGGCTCCGCCCCTGGCCAGTTGGTTGATTCGGATGACCATCATGGCTCGGATCGTCTCCGCAGGCACCTCGCCGCCGCCCGACGTCGCGTGGCTGCGGAGCATGTTGAGGTCGAAAGACACGTCGTTGGGGACAGCCGTGCCTTTGAGCGCCCCAACTCCGGAGTTCCGTCCATAGATCACTCGTGCCCGTTGCTGGCTCAACAGCACCTCGCGGGAGTGCCGGATCCGCTCCTCGGCGGCTGCCGACAGGGTCACCTCGCGGGTCGAGCGAGCGAGGGCGACAAGTGTGTCCACCGTCAACTGTGAGCCGGTGAGGGGCACGGCCCCATTCGGCCTGATGTCCACAGCCCTGACCCTAACAGCGCCCGATCCCTACTTGCCCTGGTTCAGCCGAGGTGCGTCCAACTTCAGATCGCGAAGTCCGTACTTGTCCATGAGCCTGCCGTAGGTGCCGTTGGCCATGATCTTGGCAAGTGCACCCGCAAGAGCCTTTTGGAGCTGTACGTCGTCCTTCGGTGCCGCGATGCCGAGGAGTCCGCCGTATTCATATCGAAGCTTCGCGATTGTCAGCTTGGCGGCGGCTGATGTCTTCATCGTGAAAGCTGCGGCAACGCTGTCGCTCATGAACCCGTCCACGCGATTGGTCGTAAGAGCCAGAAGTGCCGCCGGCGACCCTGGGAAGACTTTGACGGAGATCGCCGGCTTCCCGTTGCTCACGCACTTCGCGGAAGCCGCTTGGAGCCAGCCGATCTCGAGGGTTCCAAGCTGCGCGGCGATGGAGTGCCCGCACAAGTCCGCCATCGATTCCGCAGCTACCAGTGAACTGCCTCGTGGGACCAACAAGACATCGAGTGTCTTCGCATAGTCAACGAAGTCGACCTTCTTGCGGCGGTCTGCCGAGTCACCCACGTCGGACATCGCAACGTCAAAGCGCCCAGCATCCAGGCCTGGGATCAGCGTATCGAATCCGATGACCTTGAAGTCGACCTTCACGCCGAGCTCCTTGCCGATGGCCCTGGCCAGCGAAGGATCTATTCCGATGATTTCGTTCGTGACCGAGTCTCGGTACTCGAACGGAGGATACGTCGGGTCGGTCGCGACCTGCAGCACGCCATCTGACAGCGATGCAGGTACCGCGACGTTCTTCGTGTTCGCCTTCGCACCCGCTGATTCAATGGCGCCACATCCGGTGGTCGCCATGATCGCGACCGCCGCCATCGCAGCAATCATGGCTCCTGAACTTCTTCTCATGGCTATTCCTTTTCCGTGACGTGGAGGATCCGCGCCCCTGCAAATGTTGGGAGGAACGATCCCGTTTCGCTCCGTACATGGCGTTACTGAGAAACAACGTGTTCAGCTGAGCACCTGCGATAAGAACGCCCTCGTTCTCTCTTCTCGAGGCTGCGAGATGACGGTGCGCGGGTCCCCAGACTCGACGATCCTGCCGCGGTCCATGAAGACGAGGGTGTCTGCCACTTCGCCGGCAAAGCCGATCTCGTGGGTAACCACGATCATCGTCATACCGGTACTAGCCAGCTCCTTCATCACCGCGAGTACCTCACCGACCAGTTCAGGGTCGAGGGCACTGGTTGGCTCGTCGAAGAGCATGAGCTTGGGTTCCATTGCCAACGCTCGGGCGATCGCGACTCGCTGCTGCTGCCCACCAGATAGCTGCACTGGATAGGCTTCGAGCTTGTCGGCCAGGCCGACCCGCTCCAGCAGGTCCACCGCAGCACCGCGCGCATCCGCCTTCGATTTCCGCTTGAGAAGCACAGGGGCAAGACAGACGTTCTCGGTGACGGACATGTGCGGGAACAGGTCGAAGTGCTGGAACACCATCCCGATATCCGCGCGTTGTCTCCGCAGGTCGCGTTCAGGCAGTTCGTGCAATTTGCCGCCGCGCTCGATATATCCGACGAGCTCTCCGTCAACCGACATTTGTCCGCCGTCGATCTTGTCGAGATGATTGACACAACGCAAGAACGTGGACTTGCCCGACCCGGATGGTCCGATGATGCAAACGACCTCACCCCGGGCCACCTCGAGAGAAACCGAGTCCAATACGTGCAGGGAACCAAAGAACTTGTGCACATCGTGTGCTCGCATCATGGGGTCGTGGCTGCGGGATTCGAACTTGTGAGCTACGACTTCCGGCGCCATCACTGGACCGCGACCTTCGGACGCCTGGTCGAGAATACATTTCTCAGCACAGCCCACTTTCCAGTGGCCACCGTCCGAGAAGTTCCTCGCCCGAAGCGCCTTTCGAGGTACTGTTGTCCCAGCGTCAGGACCGAGGTGGCGACCAGGTACCAGATGCTCACCGCGATCAGAAGCGGAATAGTCTCATATGTCCTCGTGTAGATCGCCTGGGCCGAGTAGAGCAATTCCGAAAGTGCAATGATTGAAACGATCGAGGTCGTTTTCAACATGCTGATCACGTCATTCCCTGTTGGAGGCACGATGACCCGCATGGCTTGAGGTAGAACGATCCAGCGCATGGTTCGCAGTCTGCTAAGCCCCAACGACGTCGCGGCGTATGTCTGGCCCTCCGGGACCGAAAGGATCCCAGATCTCACGATCTCCGCCATGTATGCGCCCTCGTTGAGAACAAGCGTCAGAACCGCGGCCACAAAGGGCGTCACCAGGACATTAACATTTACCAGGAAGAACTCAGGCCCGAATGGAATTCCCACCGCTACCTTGGGATACAGCGCCGACAAGTTGAACCAGAAGATCAATTGAACCAGGACCGGAGTTCCTCGGAAGAATGCAATGTATGCGCCCGCCAGCCCGCTGGCCAATCTGCTGGGAGAAAGTCGGATCACCGCCAGCACAATCCCCAACGCGATGCCGATCGCCATGGAGACAACAGTCAGCACGATCGTCATCCGAAGACCCCTCAAGATCTGCGGCGCGAACAAGTACTCGTTGACCGTCCCCCACTGATAGCGCGGATTCGTGACCAAGGTGGTGACCAGGCCAGCTGCCAGGACTGCACTCACCACCATGAGGACGCGACGCCCAGGATGTGGGGCCGGGACCACTGCGAATCTCTTCGCTTCGTTCCAACTTGTGGACGTTCCGCTCGCAACGCGAGCCCCACGTATCGGTTCAATCGTCGTCATGTCTGCCTCGAACGGGTTCGGCGATCGCTCAGCGACCGGTGGCCATCTTTCATAGGCACCCCCGGAATTTGCGCCATGTGATATTGGCGACTGTAGTGCGAGACCGCGTCGACCGCTGTAGGCGCTTGTCAGGTGATGCCAGCAGCCAAGTGGTCATGTGCACATGCGATGCCCTCGTGCATGCGCCCTGAAGACGTCCGGCCACGTCAGATGTCCAGCTCTAGCGTTTGGCCGGTGCATCGGGAGACGCAGATCATCATCGTGTTTTCTGCTGCCTGCTCGTCCTTGGTCAGCAGCGAGTCTCGGTGGTCGATTGACCCCGCCATCACCTTCGTCTCGCAGGTGCCGCAGATTCCCTCACGGCAGGAACTGATTGTTTCGATTCCGGCTTGCTCGAGGGCCTCCAAGATGCTTTGGTCCGAGCGGACCTCCACCGTCGTTCCGCTCCTTCGCGCCACCACCTGGAAGGCGAAGCGCTCGACTTCCGGGGCGACGGCTGCAGAGAATCTCTCGACGTGCAGATTCGACATGCCGAGGTCAGCGCAGACGTCGGTAACGGCCCTGATGAGGGGCGGGGGCCCGCACACGTGAACGGACGTTTCCGGTTCGACCGCCGTCAGTCGCTCGCGCAGGGGGAGCAGACCGAACTCATCCTCCGGAAGCACCGTCGCGTGCTCTCCGTGGCGGGACAGCTCGTCGAGGAACGCCATTGAATCCCGCCGGCGACCGCCGTACAGGAGGTGCCAACGAGCGCCTCGCACACCAGCCGCTGCCAGCTTGGGCAGGATGGGGGTGATGCCGATTCCGCCGGCGACGAAGTAGTAGGACATCGCGTCATCGAGTCCGAAATGGTTCCGTGGCTCGGAAAGCCAGATCAAGTCACCGGGGCGCAACGACTCATGTATAAACGCCGAACCACCGCGACTGAGCGGTTCGCGAAGAACCGCAATACGCCAGTTCGTCTGGTCACCGCAAAGCGAGTACTGACGGACGATCCCGCCGGGGAGATGGACGTCGACATGTGCTCCCGGCTCCCAGTGGGGAAAGACTGCTGGGGCGACTGGAGCGAACTCGATGCTGAGGACGTCCACGCTCTCCAGTCGCATCTGGCGTACGACCGCCTTGATCGATGCGGTACTCACGGCATCCACCGGACGGGCTTTCCGTCTCGACGACGGAGCCATCCGATCAGCATCGTGGCCGGAGTGTCGCCAGTCACGGCTAAGCGGATCTGGGCCGGGTCGGGGCCCTCGACCACGAGGGTGTCTCCAGCCTCGACCATCCTGGCGTCTTCGACGACGCCTCCGTCACGCGGAACGATGACGACCAGTTCACTGACTTGTCGGCGGAGAATCAGCGGCTCGTGCGGGGGTACACGCGTGGTGGCGAGTTCAGCCGTGAGCATGCGCTCGTTGAATCGGAGGCACACTCTCTCGGGTACATCATCGAAGTCGACCGTGAGCAGACCGACTTCCGCAGCGTCACATGTTGTGGCTGGGGAGACGAACGACAAGTCCCAGAGCCAAGCCTCTCGGCCGGGCGTGTCCGGACCGCCTACCAGGAACTCACGGGCAGGCCGACCGCCAACTTCGCGTGTGCCAGCGCGGACCAGGAGCCTCATTGCCGCTCGCGATTCTCAGCCTCGATCATCTGACGAAGCATCCGTCGGGCCCTTGCGACGCCAGCATCCTGAGCGATCAGTCGATCGGGACCGCCGGCGTTTCCGGCATCCAGCACCGCTTGCTGCTTTTCGAGTGCGAATCTGTCCTCTTCGAGAACCTTCTCCAAAGACGCTCGCATGATGCCGTTGATCTGCTCGTCGCCGATCGCGAAGTCCCGAACGTTGGCGTAGAAGTAGTGGCAACTGGTTTCCGATTCCGGGGTGATCGCATTCAGCACCTCGAGGTGGTAGCCATCCTTCCGAGATGCACCGGGCTGACCGACACCACAGTGGATGACGTGCAGATTCGGAAGGTTGAACTCCGTGGTGTGCCACCGATCCACCGGCGGCTTGACCCCCATTGCTGTGACATACAGGTCCGAAGGATGGCACCGCGGCATGAAACGGTCGACGACGACGGCCGCCGCGGTCACCTCGACAGTGATGCCGTTTGTGAAGACAGCTTCGTCGCCGATGGAACTTTCGTGGAGAAAGGCCTCATGGGTCAGGTCGAGAAGATTGTCGTGCAGGAGTCCAGAACTGCATTCGTACCGGTTGGTGAAGCGCACCCCGTCCCACTCGGGATCAGATAGCCAGGTCGTCGCAGGAATACTTTCGCGATCGGCGTTGTCCGGGTCACCCGGCCATATCCAGACCCATCCGTCTCGCTCCACCACCGGGTATGCACGCACGTGGGTGTTCCCCGGAATGACGTCTTGTCCAGGCACACGCACGCACACTCCGTCGGCCCCGTACTCGAACCCGTGGTATCCACAGCGGAGGTGGCCGTCGATCACGGTGCCGGCCGACAGCGGATATTGGCGATGCGCGCAGGCGTCGTGCAACGCGATGGCTTCGCCGTCAGACCGGAAGAGCACAACAGGCTTGCCGCAGATCGTCCGGGAAATCGGCTTGCCGGTGATCTCCTCCGACCAGGCTGCGACGTACCAGGTCTCGGTGATGTACTGCGACATCAGGCCTCCACAGGATCTCTTCGACTTCTTCAGCCGTATGACACTCTCGAGCCGGTGGCACGGGGGTTGTGCTGGATCGAGCAGCGCACTCTCAGGCGCGCCGAGTGCGCCGAGTCTATGAACGGGACGACCGCCAATGGGATGGACGATCGGCCGGGGTGTAGCGCGAACGGTGTGCGACCGCACACCACCCTGCGGGTCCATGCCTGCGGCGCAGGGCGGCCGGGAGCGGCCGGCGCCCGAGCGCTACGTGATCCCAAGAGCCGTGAGGGCCAGCCAGAACCGCACCTGGTCTTCGAATGAAGTCAGGTCGTGCCGAGTGAGAGCCTCAATCTTGCGAAGGCGGTACTGGAGCCCGTTGCGGTGGACGTTGAGCCTTGTTGCGGCGACATGGGGGGTGCAGCCGGATCTGAGATACGTGGAGAGTGTCACGACAAGGGAGCCTGCGTGCTTCTTGTCGTAGTCCAGCAACGGTTGCAGAGTGGCCTGTGCTACCTCTCTCACGGGCGTGTCCACACTGTTGAGCAAGAGGCTGGTGACGTCGAGGCCTTCAGCGATTCTGATGCCCGCGCCACGCGACATCGCATCGTGCGCCTCGTGGAAGCCGATCCGGATGGCACGCGTCCCGCTGTGTGGTTGACCTACCCCCACTGACGCCCCGCGGCCAACGCTGCTTAGTTGGCGGTGGAACTTGTGGGCAATCGTCGACGCGTCGTCTGTTGCGGGAATGAGGGCGATGATCATGTCGCCGATGAGGGCGGTGTGGATTCGGTCGCCTTCGTCCCTGAAAAGGTCGGAAAGGTTCCAAGGAATCGACCGAAGTTGCGTCGGGCCAGCATCTGCGGTCCCGACCAGGACGCGGTACGTCGAAGTCAGCCCAACACCGTGTGCCTGCAGCTTGCGTGCGATCTCAGGCCCCGCGAGAACCTCATGAATGGCGTCGTCGAGCACCTCGCCGAGTAGTTCACGCCGCCCAGTGAGGATCGCCTGTCGCCGCGCGAGCTCGAGCCCGATAAGCCCCGCGACGAATGGTGCGACCGGGGTGGGCATCGCAAAATGCCGCAACGCCAGGTAGGCGACCACAACACGCTCGATCTCAATCGGCGTCAGGGTGACCTCACTGCCGATCACGCCAGCCCTCGCGCGCATATCCGACAACGGCTCCCACTCGACCGACGCCGGCTCGGAGGCAAGTAGGTCTCCACGCCGATCGATGACTGCGCATTCACTCCCCGTCAACTGGCTGAGGCGCAACAAGATCGGCTCCAGCCCTTGCTCCCCCAGAAGGGCACGCGTCAACTCAGCCTGAATCTCAGTTGCTCTTTGCACTGCGGCGTAACGGGATGCATAGAGTTCCTCGGCTACCCAGTGACTCACGGCGGTGAACGGTGTTGTTACCGGGACCTCGAAGAGTGCGAGTCCACCTCGCTCGGCCAGGTGCACCAAGTGTTCCGGAATGTGCTGGTCGATGAGTCCCACGCCGTACCCAAGGGCCACCACCGGCACTGAGAGCAAGCTGTCGACGAACGCGGCCTGCTGTTCGCCTGTTCTGTTGTTGATCCCCGTCGTCAGGACGAGGTCACCGGCTCGCAAGAACCGGCTGGGGTCGTGCAGCTCAGTCGTTGAGACCCAGTTGATTGGCATGTCGGTGTGCTGGCACCACGACGAGATTGGTTCCAGTGAGAGCGGAGCCCCGAGGAGGCTGCGGAGTGTTACGAACGCCAGCGAGTCCCTCTGGCCCATCCGAGCACGCCGCAAGGCCACAACGTCATGCTCGCAGCAGGGAGACGACGGGGAACCCGTGGTGGTTCAGAGATCGGCGCAGGTTGAGGCCGATCGAGTCGAACCGCATGTGCAACTCGGCGGCCAGGTCCAACGGGAGCCACTCGGGACGCTGCCCCTCGACGATGAATCGGTCGGGGCTGAACACTGCGTTCTCGCGCCGTTCGATCTCGTCAGCGGAGACCTGGAGACTGTCTGGCACGCCAAAAGCCCAGAAGACGGTGGTCTCCGCGACCGTCCGTGGTGCCGCCGATACAAAGAGAATGTACTCGTCACCCTTCGTGACCCCGCGAATCCAGGCCGTAAAGGGAACGTCGTAGTGGTAGTCGTACTCGACGTCGACGACCGCGAAATCCTGGCCCTCAGGTGGCTTTCCCCAAGGGTCACGCGCCAGGTAGGGGACCTTTGCATCGATGTGGAGCATGTCCGGACTGGTTCTCACCGAGGTGGGCACCACGCTCGAGACGTCGGGGTTTCCGAACGTGTCTGCGTGGATGTAACCGAAGTGGGCGACGTCCAAGAAGTTCTCGACCATGCGGGTCGCTTGACAGTGCCAATCGCTTGGGGTGCCCACATGGAAGGTCCAGGCCGCTTCGCCGAAGTTCGGACAGGGCGGCACGTCAGCTTCCGCCTCACCTGACGAGGCAAGGCGGGTCCAGATCAAACCGTTCTGCTCACGGACCGGGTGAGCGCCAACGCGCGCCTTCGACGGGATCTTGGTCTCTGGTGGAAGTTGCGGAATGCGAACACACGCTCCGTCAGATCCGTATTCCCAGCCGTGGTAGGGACATGCGAGGTTTCCAGAACCAGTGACCTCTCCATCGGAGAGCATCGTGCCGCGGTGCAGACACAAATTATCCAGCACCGTCACCTGGCCGTGATAGTCGCGCCAGACCACGAGATCCTCGCCCAGAAGGCGACTCGCGAGTCTCCCCCCGATGGGGACGTCGACCGAGCGTGCGACGGGGAGCCAAAACCTGCCCGCAGCGTCGTAGAACTCATCATGCACCTCGGGCGGCGCCGGCTGGATACGCACAATCTCTCCTACCAAGTTTGCGTTACATGGAGGTCTGGCTTCGATGCTAGGGCCATCCTTTCTCCAGACGTATGGGCATCTGCCCGGCTTCCGAGGCGCCAACTGTGCAGGGACCTACTTCGGCTGGTCCGATGCGGCGAATCGTTCCAGCGACGCAGTGTCACAGCGGCAGACGTACACCGAGCTCCGGATGCGCCCAGCTCCTCGGTGAGCACTCTCGATACTCACGACGGCGACATGGCCCATGTCGCCGACCGCGGCGGTGCGCTCGGGTTGAGCCAGCGGCTCAAAGAGGTCATTGGAACGGAGCCAAGCGCACCATGGATGGCTTCGAGGAACGTGGGGCGAGCATCCCGATCAGTCGTCAGCGGCTGGTGCAGACGAAGTTCAAGGCGCCCGCGCCGGCAAAAGTGGCACAAAAGTGTCACTAGGATCGTTCGGACCCGGAACGGGCGAACCCCGCCCGACCTGTTCGTGCAGGTCAGACGGGGTTCGGTGGCTCCCCCGGTTGGACTCGAACCAACAACCCTCCGCTCCCCCGAGCACGTGCTGAGGCGCCGGCGCGAAGTGCGATGGCCGGGTCTGCGTGGAGTTGCGCGAGTATGCGGAAACGCGCGTTGACCTGCAGGAACGCGATCGAACCGGCGCCCCGCGGTCGTGCATCGGCGTCATCCCTCGCTTGCGTCTCATTGCCCTGGAGCGCGGGCTTCTGCGTCCAAAGTGGACACAATTGTGTGAACGCTCGAATCCCGACCGGGCCCTCGCCTCAGGCTACCTCGCCCGCATCGTTGCCATGGTGCACGAACGTGCCGGCTCCGTAGGCAGAGTGCGTCGTTCCGCCCAGATTGACGCACAAGGGTGGACCGACGCCCACCCAGGTTGGATGGCAAGGTCTCGCGGCAGCGAGACCCATGGGGGCGGCAATCTACTTCATCAGGTAGCTCACTCAGTCCGCGAAGAGAGCCCTCTACCGAATACGGGTGGGCAACTCGGATGCGTCGCCGACTGACAACACGGAGTACGACCGAAGCCCGCAGACGTGGCACTCAGGGTCAATATGCGGTTGTTGAACGACGAGCTGTGGCTGACCAGCAGCTACAGGTTTGCTGCGGATAATCCGGTACCCACTTGCCGGGCGACCGAGTCCGGTGGCAAATTGCATGAAGTCGTTGACAGCGATCCCGACTGCCATCGCGTTGAGGGTGATCACGCTGGGTGCGTCGATGCCCGGCTCATCGACGTATCGCTGGTTCTGTCGCTGCTCGACAGAGGCCACCGATTCTTCGGCGAGTTTGGACATGTTGATCAGGTCGTTGCAGCGCAGGCATCCCGGCGCGGTCCCGAGCGCACGAACTGCACCAAAGACATCCAGAACATCGCCGCTTGCGGAGTCGATCACGACCTTCGAGCCGACCTGCAGGGTGGGAACGAGGTATTGGTAGGCGATCTGGTTGACGACTTCTCGCGACAGCATTGTGTCGGCGGCGAGGAAAATAAAGTCGCACCCAATCAGCGAGCGAGCAATCGAATCGTCGGCGACATCGCCTCGGATTGCGGTTATGCGCGCGTCGGGATTGGCTCCGTGGATCACACGTGCGGCGAGGCGGACCTTTGACGTCGGCTGGTTGCGCCCGAAGCGCCGGGCAAGGCGCCCGAAAGGACCGTTCCCCCAATGACCAATGGCATCGCTGAGGCGCGCCTCAGGCAGGCGCGGGAGGTTGGTGACGCTGACATGATCCGGGTCAATCAGGACGAACTCACCAACACCAAGTCGGCTCAGTGCCTGCACCACCAACATCCCGACACCGCCTGCTCCGACAACTCCGACGCGCAGGTTGCTGAGGATGCTTTGCCCGGCGGGACCGAAGATTAGTGCTTGGCGCTCGTATCGCTCGAGTATCTGCTCGGTTGCGGAGTCAGACTCGCGTGAGTCGCCGTCGGTGAGTCGCGTCAGGCCCTCGCCGACCACAGTAGTCACGTACAACGGTAGGCGCCGGCCGTCAGTCAGCCAGATGTCGCCTGCGATGGCATTCTTGGCAAGCACCAAGCCACCCACGGGAGAACCATTGATGGCGAGCAGCGTCGGGTAGCCACGCTCGTGAGACGCGAGGTCGGAACCGGAGAATCCGACACGGTCAGATCCGCCGTGGTTGTGTGCCGCGAGGTAAACCAGGCCTGCATCGTGCGCCGCACGAAGTTGGCGGGTGACAAAAGCGCCGTCGAGGAGGCGGTAACCCCTTGTGCCAGGCAGATAGTCGCGGCCGTCTTGCGCCGGAACGACTTCGCGTACCACCAGTGTCAGACGAGTACCCACCTGCGCTTGCCCGCACAGCAAGGCAGCGCCGTGCTCGTCGCTATCGCCCGGGAACAGGTGACCGACGAGCCGGTCCCAGTCGGCGCCGCGAAACCGCAACTCGACTGACTCCACTGGTGGCCGGATTCCGCTCATCGGCTACGCATCCAATCGAGGACCTTCGCGACCTTCTGCGATGCAGTCTGGGCAGCGAAGGCGCCGCGAGTGCGACGAGAAACCTGGATGATGGGACGCGGTGCGGCTTCACCGGGCCACGACACCTCTGTCTGCTGAAAGCCATCCCCGAGAGGGCCACCGTCGATCCTCGCCAGATCCGCCCGCACGAACATTGGATAGATGTCACTGCCTGGAAGAGTGAAGGGCAGCAGGAAGATCAGAAACGACTCCCCCTGCACGTAGGGCGCTCCGAGCGGCACGCTCGCCACCTCGACCCACGCGCCGCCTTGCCCGTCGGGCAGCACGGTGAGCACCCAGTCGGGGAAGGCCGCCCGCAGGTTGTCCAGCGCTTGCTGAACCCCTGCCTTCACGACGAGATCAGGAATTGTCGTCACCGGGAATCGCCCAGAACTCATCGCCGTCCTTCAGGCTCACCTGATGGTCGTCGGGAACGATCTTCTGCTCCCCGCTCGGTCGCACCTCCGACAGCACAAAATCAGCCTGAATCGGAACGCCCACTGCGATCGCAGCAGCCTTGATCTCGGCGCCAGTCACATGCTTCGACGTCATGACGATGGCCTGACCGTTGACAATGATCCGGATG
Organism: Nocardioides marmorisolisilvae; assembly: GCF_031656915.1. NCBI lineage: Bacteria > Bacillati > Actinomycetota > Actinomycetes > Propionibacteriales > Nocardioidaceae > Nocardioides > Nocardioides terrisoli. The sequence continues at coordinate 928,458 of NZ_CP134227.1, forward strand.
GCCGCCGTGGACGGGGACGCGTTGCTCTCAGTCATGTACTCACCTCCTTGAGGACCTCAACCGCCGGTTGCGGTTTTCGCAACTCCATCATGATCGCGAGTTGCCGAAATCGCAAGTCCGGGGTTGCTGTTTTCGCAAGACGGTGCTTCACCCCGGCCGCCAGCGCGGGTATCGTGCGGTTGGTGGAACACGAACTGGGCGCGCGAATCCGTGAAATCCGTGAGGGCGCCAGGATTCTCGCTGGCGACCTCGCCGAGAGAGTCGGGCTCGATCCGACCACGATCTCCAAGATCGAGAACGGTCGGCGTGGCGTCAAGCCCGCGGAGCTCGCGAGGATCGCTCGAGCCTTAAAGGTGTCGCCACTGGCCTTGCTCGAACCCGACTCCCTGGTCGCGCAATTGCCGATCGCGTCACGGGCGGCAGGCGCGAGCGGGGTGATGGGTGCTGCCTACGATCGTCTAGTCGCGACCGCGGAATTGCACCAGGTCCTGGCGGACCATCACATCTACTCATCCCCGAAGCTCTCGGGCGTCCCATCCATCGAGGGACTTGGCTGGCTGGCTGCGGCAGATGCATTGGCGACCTGGGCGCGCGAGGCGCTTCAGTTGGACGCCGTGGAAGGCGACGAGCGCTTCTCCGAGCTGGCTGAACGCATTCAAACCCGCCTGGGCGTCGACGTCCTTGTCGCCACTCATGAGGGCGACTCGCTATCGGGTGCCGCGATCACGGACCGGCGATTTCCACTGATCTTCGTCAACTCGGCGCATGCGCTCCCGCGTTCGCTCTTCACGCTTGCCCACGAACTCGGACACATCCTGGCCGGCCACAACGGCAACGCCATCACCCTCGATCGCGAACTCTCTGGATCGACGACGGAGGAGCGCTTGGCGAATGCTTTCGCCGCAAGTTTCCTCATGCCCGAGGACGTCGTTCGAAAGATGGTCGAAGACAAGGGGCGCTCCGAAGTTGCGCTAATCAATCTGGCGTACGCGCTAGGCGTCAGCTTCGAAAGCCTTGTCTATCGCCTACACAACTTGAGTTTGATCGACGCCGCAGGCCGCGACCAACTGCGCCGGGTCAACTGGCGACAGGTGCTCCTGCACCTGTCCGATGAACACATGCGAGGCGGACTTACGCGCGACCAAGCCGCCCAACTGCAGGCTCGCTCTCTTACCGCTCCCGCGGAACTGCCACCCGCGCTGCTCGTCTTCCGGGCGAGCGAAGGCTTCCGCAAGGGGGCCATCAGCGCTCACGCATTTGCTGACCTCGTCGGCGAAGATCCCGACGGCGTGCTGGCGAACTACGAGATCGATCCGGATCTAAACGAAGCACGCAGCCTCATCGACGCCGACTACGCGCCCCGGGTGTCCGAGGCGGACGAGGATCGGTTCTCGGGTCTGCCCTTCTGAATCAATGAGTGCATGGCTAGTTGACTCGGTAACGCTCCAGCATTTTGGTTCGGTCGACCAGATGAGTGTGCTGATCAAATTTCTCACTCGTGGCTCGCCGCCTCACTGGACCGACCAAGTGAAGAGCGAAGTTCTCGCGGGTATCGCCACCGAACGCTGTCGCCTCGTGCTCCAGTGCGCCGCGCTCGGCCAACCCGAACCACTTCCCGATCACCTCTTCACGGACGTGTTCAAGATGCAACGCGCGCTCGGCGGAGGCGGTGAGTCGGGGGAGGACCACCTCGGTGAGGCAGAATGCCTAGTGCTCGCCGAAGCCAACGGCTGGGGTGTGATCACCGACGACAACGCTGCGTACGACCTGGCTAGCAAACGACTCGGATCGGCACGAACCCACGACACGATCGACATCCTGCATGCGCTCGTCGCCCACGGCGACCTCGAAGCCATTGAAGCCAAGCAGCTCACCGACGCCATCAGAAACAACGGCCGGTACCTGCGCCGGGTTCACCCGACGACCCTCATCCCGGACTATTTCCGGTAGAGGGCGGCCTCTTTGCACCAAAACCAAAGTGCTCGAGCACACCCTTCGGACCGCGGTCTGTGGCGAACGTCGGGTCTCCCTGAGTGACCGCCGCGTCATACCGCCGCGTATGACGTGGCGAGCAGCTGCCAGGAGCGGCGAGTGTTCTGGTGGGACCGAATCCGGGCCTGCGGAGCAGGGCGGTGGGCACTCTCTGGGCCGGTGGAGCCTAGGGCGTCAACCGCGCGCAGAGTCACGTTTTGGATAGGCCGACGATATTCGCGGCCTCCTAGCATGTGCCTATGCGTGTCTTGGTGGTGGAGGACGAGCCGCTGATGGCGGAGGCCATTCGCGATGGACTACGTCTGGAGGCGATCGCGGCCGACCTTGCCGGCGACGGCGACACGGCGTTGGAGCTGCTGGGCGTCAACGAGTACGACATCGCGGTACTCGACCGCGACATTCCCGGGCCGTCGGGAGACGAGATTGCGCAGCAGGTCGTGGCATCGGGGAGTGGGATGCCGATTCTGATGCTCACCGCGGCGGATCGGATCGACGACTTGGAGTCGGGGTTCGAGTTGGGTGCGGATGACTATTTGACCAAGCCGTTCGAGCTTCGCGAGTTGGTGCTGCGTCTGCGGGCGTTGGACCGTCGTCGTGGTCGCAACCGGCCACCGGTCCGCGAGATCGCGGGCCTGCGGCTCGATCCGTTCCGTCGGGAGGTCTTCCGCGATGGCCGTTATGTGGCGCTGACCCGGAAGCAGTTCGCGGTGCTTGAGGTGCTCGTTAACGCTGAGGGCGGCGTGGTGAGTGCCGAGGAGCTTCTGGAGCGAGCGTGGGACGAGAACGCCAATCCGTTCACGAACGCGGTGCGGATCACTGTTTCAGCGTTGCGCAAGCGGCTGGGTGAACCCTGGGTGATCGCCACCGTGCCGGGGGTCGGCTACCGCATCGACGACGGTGGGCATGACTAGGCAGCCGGGCCTGAGCGTTCGCCTCAAGCTCACCCTCAGCTACGCCGGCTTCCTGATGCTTGCCGGTGCGGTGCTTTTGGTGGCCGGCTACTTCTCGCTCTCGCGGGGATTCCACCCGGGCATCGTCTTCGTGGTCCGCAGCCATGCCGAGTTGGTGCGCTCGTTCGCCCCCACCGCGGTCGCGGTGATGGGATTCTTGTTGCTGTTCGGTCTGATGGGCGGCTGGATCCTCGCCGGGCACATGCTCGCGCCGCTCCCGCGTATCACCGAGGCTACCCGGATGGCGGCGCGCGGCTCCCTGTCGCACCGGATCGAGTTGGAGGGCCGCAACGATGAGTTCCACGAGCTGGCGGACAGCTTCGATACGATGCTTGCCAAGCTCGAGTCCCACGTCGCCGAGCAACAGCGTTTCGCTGCCAACGCCTCCCACGAGCTGCGCACTCCGCTGGCCATCACGCAGACGCTGCTCGACGTGGCACGCAAGGACCCGCCCGATCGCTCCGAGGAGCTCGTGGATCGTCTCCACTTGGTGAACGCCCGGGCGATCGACCTGACCGAGGCTCTGCTTCTGCTCAGCCGTGCCGATCAGCGAACGTTCGCCCGAGAGTACGTCGACCTGTCCCTGACTGCCGAGGACGCGACCGAGGCACTCATCCCGCTCGCAGAGGCGCACGGCGTCACGATCGAGATCTCCGGGGAGCCGGCCGGCGCCGACGGCTCACCCGCGTTGCTGCTGCAGCTGGCCACCAACCTTGTGCACAACGCCATCGTCCACAACCTGCCCGCGAAGGGCACGTTGTGGGTCACCACGAGCGCCGAGCCTGGGAAGGTGACTCTCATGGTGGAGAACACGGGCGAACAGCTGAGCCGTGAGCTCGTCACCACACTTGCGGAGCCGTTCCAGCGAGGCACGCAACGTGTCCACGCCGATCATGTGGGCGTGGGTCTGGGCCTGGCGATCGTGAAGAGCATCGCATCGGCGCACGACGGCACGCTCGCGTTGACGCCTCGCGACGGTGGTGGCCTCACCGTGAAGGTGCAGCTCCCGGCTGCGCGCTGATCAGGATTCCGCGGTCGGCGTGGAACCGCTGGAACTCCTCGACTCTCAGGGATGCGGAATCGGAGTTGTGCGAATAGCCGGAGGGGTTGTGGAAAAGTACGACTCCGTCGTCGATGCCGTGGACCAGCACGAGATGGCCGCCTCGATGTGGTTGGCGGGTGTCGGGGTCGCGGATCTCCGGCGACACCGAGGCGATCAGGACCTGCCCAGGGCGCACCTGCGAGGAGGAGGCGCAGATGGGTGTGTGCTCGACGAGCCGGCAGTCGAATCCGAACTCCGAACGCACCCACGCCATGAACGGGCGGTAGACGAGCCCATGGACCCTGCCCGAGGGCTCCACGACGTAGCACTCCCAGTCGAGGGCGCGGTCGAGAAGCTCGCCCATCGACAGCCGGACGTCGGTCCAGCCGTGGAGGAGGGACTGCAGGCAGGCCAGGCCGCAGACCTTGCGCGACCAGAACAGGTACTCCTCGAGCGACCGGTAGCCGTATCTCGCCCAGTCGATCAGGTGCCACGGCTCGGTGTTCACCAGCGACACCACCACGCCTGATTCCTCGACACGTCGCATCGCGACCTCGTTGTTGCGCTCCAGGGATCCCCACTGCGAGACGCAGGGAAGAGCCACGCTAGGTGATGGGAAAGTCGAAATGGACATCGGGATGGGGCTCCTCTCGAAGCGTGTAGTGCCACCACTCGCACTCGTAGGCCTCGAAGCCGCAGACCTCCATGAGCGCCCTGAGCAGTTCCCGGTTCTGTGCCGGCGTCGCGGTGAGGCCCTGCGCCCAGTGGCGTGAGCGCGGATCCATGAGGTCGTGGCCGCCGCCCATGTCGGCGAGCTCTCCGGTGGCGAGGTGATAGAGGGTGAGGTCGACCGATGCGCCCCTGCTGTGGCCCGAGCGTGCAGCGACGTAGCCCTTCTCGAACATCTGCGACCGCTCGATGTTCGGGTAGTGCCGATCCTTGGTCCGGCCGTCCTCGGGCGACTCGGCCCAGCGGAGAAAGCAGTCGACCGCGCGTTGGGGGCGGTACGCATCCCACAGCAGCAGCCCGAACCCAGCCGCGGCCGCCTTCTCCTGTGCTTCCGCCAGAGCGACGCACAGCGATCGAGTGCCGACGATGCGGTTCGCGAGGTATCCGTCGACCGGTCTGCCGGTGAAGTTGTCCCACGTGGCGTACTTCGCATCCCAGCGGATGCCGGGAACGAGCTCGTCGACGTAGGCGAAGTCGAAGTTCATCGTCGCTTCCCGTGCAACGTCATCTGCAGGAGCCGGTCGATCACCTCGGACAACGGCAGCCCAGCGGCGGCCATCATCCGCGGGTAACGGCTGTAGGAGGTCATGCCGGGCATCGTGTTGACCTCGTTGAGTACCACCTGCCCGTCCTCGGTGAGGAACATGTCGACCCGCGCCAGCCCCTTGCAGCCCAGCGTGCGGTAGATGGTCTTCGCCGTCTTCTGGACCAGTAATCGCGCGTCGTCGGGGATGTCGGCGGGCACGATGAAGGTCGCGTTCTCCGACCCCGTCTCGGGTGATTCCTCCTGGTGGATCCTGAAGAACCCGTGCGAGAGGTCGACGCGGTCGACCTCCCCGGTGATCAGCCCATACACATCGCCCTGGACCGCGCAGCCGATCTCGGCGCCGGTCACGGCCTGCTCGATCAGGACCTTCGAGTCGAACTCCCGCGCCCAGCGCACTGCCCCGTCCATCTGGCCGGCATCGACGACCTTGCTGACGCCGAAAGAGGAGCCGGACCGGGCCGGCTTGACGAACACCGGATAGACGAGCTCTTCAGGATCGACGTTGTCGTTCTCGCCGAGGACCCAGAAGCGCGGAGTGGCGATGCCGGCACTGCGGGCGAGGGTGTATGCCAGCGACTTGTCCATGCACAGCACCGAGCTCTCGACGCCGCAGCCAACATAGGGGATCGCGCACAGCTCGAGGAGACCCTGGATCGCGCCGTCCTCGCCGAGCTTGCCGTGCAACATCGGCAGCACCACGTCCAGCCGCACACCTTCGTAGCCGTCGTCGCCTTGGACCAGCAGCCCGTGCACGCTGCGATCAGCCGAGAGCGTGCATGCGCGGGCGGCACCGGTGTGCCAACCCTCGCCCGGGCCGTCGCAGAGCCGCCACTGCCCGTCTACGGTGATACCGATCCAGAGCGGTTCGTACTTCTCTGTGTCGAGGTGCTTGGCGATCTCCCGCGCGGACTTGACCGAAACCGGGTGCTCCTCGGAGACGCCACCGAAGACCACACCGACCTTGACCCTGCTCATGCCGCCCGCCCCCGTTCGAAGGCGAGGCAGTTGTGCAGGGTGTTCTCGACGATGTCGCTCAGCGCATGGTCGGTGTCGTAGGCGCAGTGCGGGCTGATCAGCACGTTCGGCAACTCCTGGAGCCTCAACAATGCGTCGTTCTCGATGTGCCGGTTGCGGCAGTCGGTGTAGAAGACGCCCTCCTCGCCCTCGATCACGTCCAGCGCAGCTCCGCCCAGCCGGCCGCTCTCCAAGGCTGCGAGGAGTGCTTGCGTGTCGAGCAGCGACCCGCGGCCGGTGTTGACGACGTACGCCCCCGGACGCATCCGCTGGATCCGTCGCCGGTCGAGGAGATGATGGGTGCCCACGGTGAGCGGCGTGTGCAGGGTGATGATGTCGCTGCACGCGACCAGGTCGTCGAGAGGCACGTACTCGACGCCGGCTCGTGGGTGGGCGTCGTGGGCCAGCACCCGGCAGCCGAAGCCTCGCAGCCGGTCGATGACCGCGGTGCCGATCCGGCCCGTCCCGACCACGCCGATGGTGAGGTCGCGCAATTCCCTGCCGCGCACGCTGTTCGGGGTGTAGTCATGCCCGTCGGTGCGGCGGATGCCGGCCTTGGCATGGCGCACGGCCATCAACATGAGCATCAGCGTGTAGTCGGCCACGCTGCCCGGTGAGTAGTCCACGGTGCCGACCGAGATCCCGACCCTGGCCGCATAGTCGACGTCGACGTGATTGCAGCCGATGCTCCGCGTGGACACATACTCCACCCCGAGTCCGCTCAGCGCGAGCAGCGCAGCATTCGTGACCGGGGCCTTGTGGCTCACGCTGACGCATCTGCTGCCCCGCGCCAGATTGACGTTCGCCTCGCACACGGGCGCCTCGACGATCCGCGGTGACACGCCTAGGCTCGCGCCCACCGCGTCGAACAGGGCGGCCTCGTCCTGGCTGCACCCGTAGACGGTGACCTCGCTCGTGTGCGAGGCCACGCGCTTCGACGAGTTGAGCCTGGGGACACGCCGGCCCCCTCGTACGTCGCGGTCGATCACGCCTTCTTCGCTGCAGATCATGCACGGAAGTCAAGCCAAGGCGCCGTTGCCGGCGCGTATCCGCTTTTCAATATGCCTGCGATATCCCACTCACGCTCGATCCGCACCGGCGACTGTGACCTCACCATCACCGTGTGCACGCCCGACGCCGGTGGCGCGACGGCGTGCGCCTCATTCCCAACGAATTGCTCGGCCCAACTGCAGTTCGCCCGCGGTCAGGTCTCTCGCACTGTGGCCGAGGCGGCCGACACACCGACGTCGCCTTCAAAGTCAGGTCGGGACCACTGGCCACTACGACGCACCATTCCGCTGCGAGGCGGTTGTACCGCTCCGGTAGCGACTAGCTGCGATTTTCCAGTTGCCATTGCGCGTGCAACCAGTTCCAGCCTTGGATAGTTCGCTTGGCTGGATCCATTGGTCCGATCCGTGGATTCGAGCCCAGCGGACTTTCGGCTACCCGAGTTCGCTCGCCCAGTCCGCGAAGAACGAACGCGCTGGCGGGAGTTCCTCGGGGGCGAGTGGGATCTCGTGGTCCTCGAAGCGTCCGATGGTTCCGATCATCTGGGCGAGCACACCGGGGTCGAATCCCGCATCGAGTTCTTGCGCCTGCTCGATGAGGGCGGCCGTGCCGAAGCGTTGGGCGAGCACGTAGACGTCGGCGAAGTCGCGGGCCTCGGCACGGCCGAAGAGGGCGAGGAGCTTGCGGCCGGCGAGTTCGAGCGGTGCCAGGGTGGGGCCGAGAACGGTGATGGTCGGTCGGCTGTGGGGTGGGGAGTCGATGGCGAGGTCAACCAGGGTCTGCTCCCCCGCCCGTTCGACGACCAGCCTGCAGAACGTGGGTGCGTCGTGGACGATGACGACGGCGCAGCCCCGGTTGTGGAGTGCCTGCGCGAACGCGTCCTTGGCCGGTGTCACGGACGTCGTGGGTGTCCCGGCGAAGAGGTCGAGGTCCTCGGTGGGGCGGGCGATCAGGTCTGAGGCCAGGAGTGCCGCACCACCGGCGACCAGGTAGCCCTCGGCCGCGTCGAGGGCGAAGAAGATGGCGGCCAGGTCGATCTGGAAGGTGGTGAGTTGGTGGTGTCGATCCATTACGCGACCTGCTCGGTGCTCTGGCCGGTGACCACGGCATGCCACGCGGTCCGGATCGCGTGTGGGAGGACGAGCTCGTCCCAGAGGTCGACCAGCAGCGCGCCGTCGATGTAGGCGAGGACGTCGTCGGGTCCGCCCTCGCGCAGGACGATCTCGTATACCCGGGCCCGTTGGCGGCGCTCGCGCAGGTCGTAGCGGCGTCCGCGGTCGGACCAGTTCAGGTGCAGTGGCAGTTCCACGGTGGCCAGGGCGCGGGTCAGCGGCAAACGGGGTAGTGCCGTGGGGACGTGGATCGGGTGGCCACGGGCAACGCTGAGGTGTCGGAACTCGATTCGGGGAGCGAGGGTGAGGTCGAATCCGGCAGCCGCGGCGATCCTGGTCGCGGTGGCCAGCGTGGGCGATTTCCGATCGTGCTCGTAGGCCGACAGGGTGGGCCGCGAGGTCCCGGACCTCCGGGCCAGGTCGGCCTGGGACAGGCCCGCCTCGTTGCGCGCCTGTTCGATGATGTTTCCTCCAACCATGAGCCCATGGTATCCGATCGAATACCATCCCGGATATGCAGCGACGACCTGCCGACACGACGATCCTGGGACGTCCTGGTTCGGACCGCGCTTACGCCGCGCACCAGCGCGGCGCCATCCGGCGCGGGGTGCGTGGCGGGGTGCGTGGCGGGGTGCGTGGCGGGGTGCGTGGCGGGGTGCGTGGCGAGGTGCGTGGCGAGGTGCGTGGCGGGGTGCTCGGTCGGCACCGCCGCGAGTCGATCTGATCGGGACGTCGTTCACAGTCCGAGGTCCTTGCTGGAGGTGAAGGCGAATCGTTCGAGCGGGCGGATGTAGCGCTCGAGGAGGACGGGGAGGTTCTGGTGGCGGGTCTGGGCGGCGATCCGCTCAAGTGGGACACCGGCCAGGGCCGCGGTGGTGGCATGGCCGGCGCGCAGGGAGTGGGCGGTGATCCGGGTGCCGTCCAGACCGGCGGCCTCGGCGCGGGCGCGCAGCATCCGGGCGACGGCCCGGCCGGCGATCGGTTCGCCGCTGATCGTGGGTCCCCAGACCCGGGTGAACAACGGGCCCGGCGTGGGTCCCCGGAGGGCCAGCCAGGCGTTGACGGCGGCGACGGGGTCGGTCTCGGTGTGGTGTCCGACCGCGACCGCGACGCGTTGACCGCGTGCTTCGGGGTCGGTCTTCGAGGTGTGGATGGCCAGCAGGAGTCCGGCGGGCTCGTGGCTGAGGTCGGCCAGGGTGAGGGCGACGAGCTCGGAGCGGCGCAGTGCGGAGGCGAAGCCGAGCAGGATGATCGCGGCGTCGCGTGTCCCGGTCGGGGTGGTCCGGTCGATGGCGGCCAGGATCTGGCGGATCTCGGCGACCGTCAGCGGGCGGGCCAGTCGTCGGGGGGCGGTGCCGTGGGTACGGGCCAGGCCGTGGCGGACCTGGCGGACGATCTCGGTGGCGACCGGGTCGGGGGCACCAGACAGCCGGTGGACGTGCCGGATCGCGGCACAGGACAGGTTCAGGGTGCTGACGGCCAAGCCGGCCTCGGCGCGTTCGGCCAGGTAGGCACACAGGGCCAGCGGATCCGCAGGCAGCGCGGTGACGCCGCGGTGGGCGCACCAGTGTTCCCAGTGGTGCCACATCTGGGCATAGGCGGTCCGAGTGTTGAGGCTGTGCGCGGCGAGGATCGCCGTCGCGACCCGGCGCGCATCGGCCTCGGTCATCCCGGTCGGCATGACCACCGCGGTGCCGGCGGTCTCGGGATCGAGGCGGACCAGGGACGTGCCCGCCGGAAGGCCGGCACTCATCAAGGCGGCCGCGGGAGTGGTCGTTGCGGTGGGCTCTGGGGCAGTCGATGGCGTCATCGCCGAGGTGTAGCGCCGCCACCCGAGCCTCGCCGGCTCACCCATCGGTGCACCCGCGCCGGACGGTCAGCGCCGACGGCTCATAACTCCATCGTTAAGGTCATCCTCGGTGGCGCGTCCGCGTCTCGCGATCTTCAGGACCTTTCCGTCTTGATCGGCGAACGCGACGAACTCTCGGACGCGGTCACGGTCGGCGACTACGGCTCACGATCGCTTCAGCGCTCGACCCGCCGGGTGTCGATCATGCCACCCGAGCGGATCCGAACCCTGCCCTTCGGCACCGGCCTCGTGCTCCTCAGGAGCGCGCCACCGATTATCACGACCCTCCGGCCTTGGACGACCACTGAGACTCGGGAATCGCGCCCAACGCACACCCCAGCGGCGGTCCGCCCACTGGGCAGCCGCTTCCACCCGCCTCCCTAGTCGGACGGCACGGCGTGGCACTTGGCCTCAACTGCTCCTGCTGCGCCTCCCTCATCGAAATCGGCAACCGACGAGTCTTGCGGACACTCCGGTGATGTCCACGCTCGCGGGCCATGCCCCGGGCGGTTTCTGCATTCGTCTGCGGCCGTCGCATTTATGGACCCATAGTGGGCCCTCCTGACTGATCTGTGGGTTAGTTGCGGCCCGGGAGGGCGGGTCGGTGCCCGCCGAGGGTGAGCATCGCCAGCGCGATCAATGCCTCGGCGGAGTGGAACCCGAACGCCATCCTGGTCAGCAGCCGGATCTTGGTGTTGGTCGACTCGATCAGCCCGTTGGACAGGTTGTGCTCGATCGCGGCGAGGATCCGGGAACGGTGCTTGACGATGCTCTTCTGCAGTTTCACGAACGCCGGGATCCGGCAGCGTCGCGCCCAGCTGATCCACCGGTCCAGGGCCTCGGCGGCTGCCGCGTGGGGTAGTCGGAAGACCAGCCGCAGGCCTTCTTTGAGCAGATAGGCGCGATACAACCGCGGATCGGTGGCCGCGATCCAAGCCAGCTTGGTCTGCTGGTTCTCGGTGAGATCTTCGGGGTTCTTCCACAACGAGTAGCGGGCTCCCTTCAACGACTTGGCCCGTTCGCTGCCCGGTCGCGGCGGTGCGTCGGCGCGAGGACGTCCACGCGGCCGCTTGGGTTCGGTTCTGGCCTGCTTGCGGGCGTCGTTCCACGCCTCACGCCGGACCTCATCGAGCGCCTCGGTCGCCCATTTGACGATGTGGAACGGATCGGCCACCCGGACCGCGTTCGGGCACCGCCCGGCGACGATGGTGTCGATGAAGTCGGCCCCATCAGCCGAGACGTGGGTGATCAGCTTGCAGCGTTCTTCGCCGAGGAGATCGAAGAACTCAGCGACGGTGGCGCTGTTGCGTCCCGGTGCGGCCCAGACCAGTCGCCGCTGGTCGTGGTCGACGACGACCATCAAGTACTTGTGCCCGCGCTTGTAGCTGATCTCGTCGATCCCGATGCGCCGCAGCCCGGCGAAGCGGTCGTGCTGGGTCTCGATGTCGGCCCAGACCCGGGAGATGATCGAACCCACGGTGCGCCAGGCGATCCGCATCAGCTCGACCACGCATGACTTCGAGGCCTGGGTGGCCAGCCATGCCACCTGATCATCGAAGCTCAGCGTGTGGCCGGCGTCGTGGCGGGCCCAGGGCACGTGGGCGACCACCACGCCATGGGCCCGGCAGGTCACCCGCGGCGCGTCAGCCTCGACCATCGCGACCATCGTGCCCAGGTCCAGCGCCCGCCAACGCCTCCTGCCCGCACCGGCGTCATAACCCGGACAGCGTCGCCGACAACGCCCGCAGCGGCCACGCTGCCGCTTGGTCGGCCGCACGTAGGCGACCAGCACCTGGTCGTCCTCGTCGAACTCGACCCGCTCGATCACCGTCTTCTCGACCCCGAACACGCCCCGCCATAGGCTGACATCACGCACGCCGCTCTCCTGTGCACCTGGTTCCTGTTCCTAGACAGCTCAGAAACCTAGACAGGAAGCGGCGTGTGGCTCGTTCAGGCGCGCTCAGGCACCCACAGGTACGTCAGGAGAGCCCCATAGTGTTGGTAATCGTTCGTGGGGCGTAGAGACGAGGCAGAGCCATGCGCATGATCTGGACCCTTCGCCCACGTGCTGCCCGGGCTTTGCTGGCGTCTGCCACGGCAGGCCTGTTGACGGTGCCACTGCTGCTGCTCACCGGTTCACCAGCCGCCGCGGCCGCGACGACGTGCACTGTCGATGGCATCGTCTACACAGCCGATCCGGCCGACGTCGCTGCGGGTGCGACGGTGAGCGGCTACACCGGGACAGGCGCCGCCGTTGCCATGCCGGACTCCATCACCTGCGGTACCCAGTCATACTCGGTCACCACCATCGGGGACGGCGCCTTTCAATACGACCCGTTGACGTCGGTGACCATCCCCGACTCGGTCACCACCATCGGGACCTTCGCGTTTTTTAGCAACAAGTTGACGTCGGTGACCATCCCCGACTCGGTCACCACCATCGGGGAGGGCGCCTTCAACAACAACCAGTTGACCTCGGTCACCCTCGGGAGCTCGGTCACCACCATCGGGAACAAGGCCTTCGACCTCAACCAGTTGGCATCGGTGACCATCCCCGACTCGGTCATCACCATCGGGAAGTTCGCGTTCTCTTCCAACCCGTTGGCATCGGTATCCCTGGGGGCCGCGGTCACCACCATCGGGGACTACGCCTTCGGCAGCAACCAGTTGACGTCGGTGACCATCCCCGGCTCGGTCATCACCATCGGGCAAAAGGCATTCGGTGACAACACCGGGTTGGTGAGTGTGACCTTTGACGGCGCGGCCCCGACGACCATCACACCTGCGGGCGACCAGTACGCCTCGTTGGGCACGGCAACGGGCCTGGTCGTCTACTACCACTACGCCTTCGATGCCGCCAACACGTCCCATGGGTTCACCACCCCGACCTGGCAGGGCTACAACACCCAGCTCATCGAGCCGACGTCGTGCACGGTCGACGATATCGTCTACACGGTCGACCCGCTCCATGTCGCTGCGGGTGCGACGGCAACCGTCTACATCACGGCCGGTGGCGACGTTGCGATACCGGACTCCATCACCTGCGGCACCCAGTCATACCCGGTCACCGCCATCGGGGACTCCGCCTTTGAATCCGATGAGTTGTCGTCGGTGACCATCCCGGACTCGGTGACCACCATCGGGGACCGTGCCTTCAGCTACAACCAGATGTCGTCGGTCACCATCGGGAACTCGGTCACCACCATCGGGGACTTCGCCTTCGACGGCAACCAGTTGGCGTCGGTGACCATCCCAGACTCGGTCACCAGCATCGGGAAGGAAGCCTTCGCGCTCGCCAACTTGGCGTCGGTGACCATCGGGAACTCGGTCACCACCATCGGGGACTTCGCATTCGGCGGCAACCCCTTGGTGAGTGTGACCTTTGAAGGGGCGGCCCCCACGACCATCACACCTGCGGGCGACCAGTACGCCTCGCTGGGCCCCGCAACGGGTCTGATCGTCTACTACCACTACGCCTTCGATGCCGCCAACACGTCCCATGGGTTCACCACCCCGACCTGGCAGGGCTACAACACCCAGCTCATCGAGCCGACGTCGTGCACGGTCGACGATATCGTCTACACGGTCGACCCGCTCCATGTCGCTGCGGGTGCGACGGCAACCGTCTACATCACGGCCGGTGGCGACGTTGCGATACCGGACTCCATCACCTGCGGCACCCAGTCATACCCGGTCACCGCCATCGGGGACTCCGCCTTTGAATCCGATGAGTTGTCGTCGGTGACCATCCCGGACTCGGTGACCACCATCGGGGACCGTGCCTTCAGCTACAACCAGATGTCGTCGGTCACCATCGGGAACTCGGTCACCACCATCGGGGACTTCGCCTTCGACGGCAACCAGTTGGCGTCGGTGACCATCCCAGACTCGGTCACCAGCATCGGGAAGGAAGCCTTCGCGCTCGCCAACTTGGCGTCGGTGACCATCGGGAACTCGGTCACCACCATCGGGGACTTCGCATTCGGCGGCAACCCCTTGGTGAGTGTGACCTTTGAAGGGGCGGCCCCCACGACCATCACACCTGCGGGCGACCAGTACGCCTCGCTGGGCCCCGCAACGGGTCTGATCGTCTACTACCACTACGCCTTCGATGCCGCCAACACGTCCCATGGGTTCACCACCCCGACCTGGCAGGGCTACAACACCCAGGTGATTGCCGTGACACCGTCGATGACGACGAACCCGTCGAACACGACTGTCAAGGCTGGTGACACGGCGACATTCACCGCGGCAGCCACGGGAATCCCGACACCGACCGTGCAGTGGCAGGTCAACACCGGCGACGGATCCGGATACACCGACATACCCGACCCCACCGGCACCAACGCGACGCTGACGTTGACCGACGTCACCGCAGCGATGAACGGCAACACCTACCGGGCCACGTTCACCAACAGCGCCGGCAACGCCACCACCACGTCCGCGACCCTGACCGTCAACTCGCCCCCGAAGCTGACCGGTGAGTCGGCCGCAACCGGCAAGGTCGGCGACCCGTTCACCTACTCCTACACCGTCACCGGATTCCCCGCCCCCACCGTGACCATCAGCGGCGACGCCCTCCCCGACGGCGTGAGCCTCGACCCGGCAACCCACACGATCGCCGGCACCCCGGGCCCGGGCACCGCGGGCACCTACCAGGTGGTGCTGACCGCCCACAACGGCATCGGCGACGACGCCACCCTCAACGTCGCGCTGACCTTCACCCCGGACACCGTCGACAACCTCACCCCGACGATCACCGGAATCGCCCAGGCAGGTCAGACCCTGACCGCCGATGCCGGACCCCACCTCGACCCGGCCGACGCGCACCTGACCTACCAGTGGAACGCCGACGGCCAACCCATCCACGGAGCAACACGGCAAACGTTCAAGCTCCGCAACCCCCAAGCAGGCGCCCGGATCACCGTCACCATCACCGCCTCGAGCCCCACCTTCATCCCAGCAACCGCAACATCCGAGCAGACAACCCCGGTGGCCGACAGGGCCACAGGTCCCCGCTAAACAGTCGAACCGCGACCAACTCACCAACGCCCCTGGGTCACCACCGTCGAGAGGCCCATGTCGGCCGCGAGCACGGATGACGTGGGTCGGATTCCTTGGCACGACCTGAGAGAGCCGGATCGTGCCTTCACTCCGGTGCAGCGCCTCATCGCAGGGCGCGGCGACCCTCTGAGCGTGCCGTCCGCCGCCAGGATGCGTCGATCCGAGGCCGCGATCGCGTCCGAGCGGCGCGCAGGACATTGGGGCGTTGTGTGCACCTGGGTCCCGAGAGCGGCTTCACCGGGAAGCCGCGGCGAGTCCGGGAGTCAACGTGTCCATCCCCACCCAGATGAGCCTGGTCGGGTTCGTCGCATCAGCGCCGGAGCTGCACTTCACCAAGGACGGCGCCGAATGCTGCCGTCTCCGTGTCGGCGTCGAGCAGTGGCGCAGGGAGGTCGACGGCGACTTCACGAAGCTCGACCCGACCTTCCACGACATGGTCGCCTTCGAGAGCACGGCCCGGGAGACGTACGCCCGGTTCCGCAAGGGCGACTCCTTCGTTGCCAGTGGCTACGTCCACGAATACGAAGTCGAACACCCCGGCGAGGCGAGCGTGATCAAGGAGGAGTTCGTCGCCCGCAAGATCGGCCACAACGTCAACAAGACGGCCTACGAGGTCCAGCGCCGCCGGCTCGCGCCGGCACCAGCTCCGCCCGCTCAGCGATCGTCGAACACGGCCATCGGCCTCTGAACAGGCGGCGTCGTGGCCCACGAGTCATCGTTCGGCGCCGAGCGTGACCTGCCGCCGGGGCCGATCGACTGGAACCTTCTCGACGCTCCGACCGCAGTCGCCGAGTGGCGCGACCTGGACGGGTTCGTGACCTGGCTGAAGAACACCTTCGGTCTGCCGCCGGCGATCGTGCCGCCGTACTGGCATCGCCACGACGAGCTGATCTGGGAGCTGTCCGCGCTACACACCCACTTCCTCGCCTGCTACGACCAATCCGCCTCGCCCTCGGCGCCGGTTGGGTGGATGCGGGAGTTCGCCGAGTGCCGCCAGCGCCTGCGGGAGTGGGTGGCAAACTGCGGGACCCGCCTGGACCGTGACCGGCCGACGCGGCAGACGACCTGGCCGGGCGAAGCCGCCGCTGTCGTAGCCGGCGAGGTCGAGATCGTCGATCGTGCGGCGGACTTCACCACGTTCGTGCACGAGGACGTCTCGCGGCGACCGCGTGTCGAGGAGATCGCGCGAGATGAACTCCGCGGGTGACCACCAGGCGTCCCCCGGGGGGTCCGCAGGGCGTCCGCAGGGCGTCCACGCAGCGCCTTCAGGCCCCGGCGTCGTGCTCGGGTCCACAGCTGCGGCCACCAGACCGCTCGGGCCGCGCGGGTCGACGGGAGCCTTCGACCAAGACCGGGAGGAAGGAGAGGCTCATGGATCTTGAGCATGCGTTGACCCTCGCGCGGGCGAGGTCGTTCGTGGCGGCGCTCGCCGACGCGGCCGTCGATGAGGACGCGTCCGCGTGTTTCGAAAGGGTCCTGATCGAGCTCGACTGGCTCCACGACGACGAGTCTTCGGGCCTCGATACCGACGGGCTCGGCGATGATCGCGAGGTCCTGTATCGGGGCGCCACCGCAGCGATCGAGTCCCTGGTCGGCTTCGGGGTCGACGCACTCGACCTCGAGCTGCTCCTGGTCCGGCTCGAGGCCGCGCACGCGTTGGACGGCGCCTGATGTACGGCGAGACCGGCGACCTGATGCGCACCGAGCTCGCCGCCCTGCTGCGCCAGCACCGGATCCTTCACCGGCTCGGCGCGCACCCACCGTCGGCTCCTGACGCTGTTCCGGAGCGCGAGGCCGCGGGCATCGTGATCGGGCAGTACCGGCAGACGGTGCTGAGCTGGTGCGCCGAGGCGGTCATGGCCGCCAAGCCGCTGGTGTTCAGCGCCACCCTGCCGGCGCCGGCCAACCCGTTCCGGACCTCCGAGGACCGCGGTACGGCGGTCAGCGAGCTGGCCCGCGCCCTGGGCCGTGCCCGCGAGGCGTCCAGGACACCGCCCGCGAGCACCGCGCTCCTCGGCACGGCCCACCCGAACGAGGTCGTCGAGCACTGGCGCCATGCCGCCCGGGCCGCGGCCCTGGCCGAGCACGACACCAACGGACTCGCCGGACAGCGGCTCACCGGGCCCCAGGCGCAGGCCGTCGTCGGCGACGTCGCCGCAGTCACCCAGGCGCTCGTGGTCCTCGACCAGCGGTACCTGAACGTCCCCGGCTGGGAGAGGTTGACCGACCCGGGGCGGCTCGGTTGGACCGCCCTCGCGACCGCGCTCGACGTCGGCCTCGGGCGGCCCGACTACAGCGTCGACGCCACCGGCTGGCGGCCACGGACCCATGCGCTGCGCATCGGCCCGCAGCGCGGCATCCTCGGCGTCCTCCAGTCCGAGCACGACCTGCTCGTCCACCTCAGGTCGTTCCCGACCGCGATGAACCTGCGGCTGATCGTCGACTCCCAACAACGCCTCTCCCGCCGGCTCGCGATACTCGCGCAGCGAGCCGACGCCCCCCGCGCCGAGGCGTGGCGTGCCCGCGCCGCGGCGTACTCGGTGCTCAAGCAGCAGCTGCGCAACGTCGGCGGGCGGATCGGTAGGGGCGGCCACGCGGTCGCCGATGCCGCGAACGCGACGGCGCGTCTTCGGGCCCTTCCGGCCCAGAGCATCGTCGAGCCACGGGTCGCCGCCGGATTCCAGACGCTGTTCAACGGCATCGACCAACGCATCGCCGAGATCATCGAGACCGGCATCGACCAGAAGACCTACCTCCAGCGCGTGCAGCTCCCCCGGCTGGTCCCCGACAGCGCTGGCCTGGTCGCCCCCGTCCGCGAGCGGTTCACCCCGATCGACCGCAGCGCCAACAAGGAACTCGTCAGGGCCGTGCGCGGACTGGTCCCGCACATCGAACCCGAGGCAGCCACACCGGGCCGCAGCCGCTCGGCCCTGCACTCAGCGCTGATCCACCAACCCGCGGGCCGACGCACCGACCCCGGCCTCCCGGGCCCATGACCCGCGCGGATGACCGACACCAGGAGGGGATGGTCCCGGCCCGTCCCGACGAGGAGACCGCATCGCGGCCGTGTGGCCCATCCGTGAACGGCTCACCCCTGGCCGACTCCTGTGCTGGGCCCACGCACAGGCTGTGCCACCTTGCACGACGCGATCGTGCACCGGCCGACCGTGCATCCAATGCCACCGGATGCCCCCGCCTGTGAGCGGAGAATTCGACGTGCCGGCCCGGGGTTCAACGACCCCGGGCGGTTGCTGTGGGCACCGCGGCCGCCCAGGCTTCCTCGATGATGCGCGAGGAGTCCGGAGCCAGCCGACTCCGGTGGATGTAGTGCGCCTCCGCGATCTCGCGGGTGTTGCCCATCTGGGAGGCGGCGATCTCGGCGCCGCTCGCCTGCGCCACGACCGTGCCCGTCGCCGAACGCAGCAGACGGAGCTCGAACCACTCGCCGACCTCGCGATCCTTGAGGATCGACTCCCGGAACCGGGTGTTGATGTTGTTCGGCGAGAGCCAGCCGCCGGCCCTGGTGGCGAAGATGGCTCCGGAGTCATTGGGCGCGGTGGCCATCAGGCGCTCACGAAGCATCCGCACCAGGAAGGGCGGCAGGACCACCGTTCGGTCTCCGGCTCCGCCGCTCTTGGTGTGCGGCTGCCGGTACAACCCCCCGTGGTCCCGGTCATAGACCAGCGTCCCGGTGATGTGTACCACCGGCTTGGTCAGCCCCTCGCCGACCGGGTACGCGAGGTCGATGTCCTGGCGGCGCACGGCCAGCGCCTCCCCGGGTCTGCACGCGGTGCCGACGATGAACAGCACCAGGTCGCGGTACACCGCCGAGGGCGTCGGCCCCGGGCGGGCCGCTCCGGCCCAGTCGTCGACGGCGGCGAGGACCGCTCGGACGTCCGCTGCGGTGATCTCACGGTCCTTGGACCGGCGGCCGATGTTGCGCCGCTGGTAGCTGGGCAGAGGCGCCATCGGGTCCCGGGCAAGGGCGCCTTGGACGATCAGCCACTTCACGAACGCGTGTAGCGCCTTGCGGACGTCGGAATAGCGGGTCGGTGTCACCTCGGTGCGGAAGTAGCGGTCGAGGCGACCCGGGGTCAGGTGGCGTACCTGGAGGTTGCCGAGGCGGGCACGATCCAGTTGCGGGCCAGGGAGCGGTACTGCTTGATCGAGCGAGTACTGGCTCGGCCAATGCCGGTGCGAGCATCCTCCATGCGCTGGTCGAGGTAGATCGCGACGGCCTCCTTGACGAGGCTTCGTGCCGAGACCAGTCCGCCGGTGTCGAGTTCGATGCGTTCGGCGATCTCGTCGGTCAGCGCCCGACGGGCGTCCGCTTCGGTGCGGCCAGACTTTCGGAGCCGAATCCGGTTGCCAGCGGAGTCGGCATAGTAGGTGTCGGCGCGCCAGAGACCAGCGCTGACGCGTGTGGTGCGAATCTTGCCGATGTCTCCCGGCTGAAGTAGTTCTCGGGACATGTGCTCATTCCTTTGCCGTGGGTGACCAGAGATCCGGAGCACAGGTCGTGGGCGAGGTCCGGGTCAGTGGGCAGGGCTGTCGGAGTCCGGAGCCGTCAGGCTGCGGACGTGAGGCCGTCGACGGCGGGTCAACCGCGGGGACTGGGCGCCGGCGTCGGATCGGAGGCACCCGGTCTCGGACTCCGTGTGTTCCTCGATCCAGGTGACGAGGTCCTCGGGCCGGTAGCGGATATTGCCGCCGAGATGGACCGCCGGCGGTCCATAGCCGCGCCGGCGCGTCCGCCAGGTTCTCAAGGTGGCGACCGGCACGCTGAGAATGTCGGCCGCCTCGTCAGAGGTGAGCAGGTGGTAGGACGCGAGATCGACCGTGCGGTCGACCGCGTTCGCGCTGGGTTGGGTGGGCAGTGCCATGCCCATGAGGTGCGCTCGCAGTGCCACCAGGGTGGCGTCGCGCCGATGCCCCCGGGAGCCAAAGTAGTGACAAAGTGGGCTCTCCTGACGTACCTGTGGGTGCCTGAGCGCGCCTGAACGAGCCACACGCCGCTTCCTGTCTAGGTTTCTGAGCTGTCTAGGAACAGGAACCAGGTGCACAGGAGAGCGGCGTGCGTGATGTCAGCCTATGGCGGGGCGTGTTCGGGGTCGAGAAGACGGTGATCGAGCGGGTCGAGTTCGACGAGGACGACCAGGTGCTGGTCGCCTACGTGCGGCCGACCAAGCGGCAGCGTGGCCGCTGCGGGCGTTGTCGGCGACGCTGTCCGGGTTATGACGCCGGTGCGGGCAGGAGGCGTTGGCGGGCGCTGGACCTGGGCACGATGGTCGCGATGGTCGAGGCTGACGCGCCGCGGGTGACCTGCCGGGCCCATGGCGTGGTGGTCGCCCACGTGCCCTGGGCCCGCCACGACGCCGGCCACACGCTGAGCTTCGATGATCAGGTGGCATGGCTGGCCACCCAGGCCTCGAAGTCATGCGTGGTCGAGCTGATGCGGATCGCCTGGCGCACCGTGGGTTCGATCATCTCCCGGGTCTGGGCCGACATCGAGACCCAGCACGACCGCTTCGCCGGGCTGCGGCGCATCGGGATCGACGAGATCAGCTACAAGCGCGGGCACAAGTACTTGATGGTCGTCGTCGACCACGACCAGCGGCGACTGGTCTGGGCCGCACCGGGACGCAACAGCGCCACCGTCGCTGAGTTCTTCGATCTCCTCGGCGAAGAACGCTGCAAGCTGATCACCCACGTCTCGGCTGATGGGGCCGACTTCATCGACACCATCGTCGCCGGGCGGTGCCCGAACGCGGTCCGGGTGGCCGATCCGTTCCACATCGTCAAATGGGCGACCGAGGCGCTCGATGAGGTCCGGCGTGAGGCGTGGAACGACGCCCGCAAGCAGGCCAGAACCGAACCCAAGCGGCCGCGTGGACGTCCTCGCGCCGACGCACCGCCGCGACCGGGCAGCGAACGGGCCAAGTCGTTGAAGGGAGCCCGCTACTCGTTGTGGAAGAACCCCGAAGATCTCACCGAGAACCAGCAGACCAAGCTGGCTTGGATCGCGGCCACCGATCCGCGGTTGTATCGCGCCTATCTGCTCAAAGAAGGCCTGCGGCTGGTCTTCCGACTACCCCACGCGGCAGCCGCCGAGGCCCTGGACCGGTGGATCAGCTGGGCGCGACGCTGCCGGATCCCGGCGTTCGTGAAACTGCAGAAGAGCATCGTCAAGCACCGTTCCCGGATCCTCGCCGCGATCGAGCACAACCTGTCCAACGGGCTGATCGAGTCGACCAACACCAAGATCCGGCTGCTGACCAGGATGGCGTTCGGGTTCCACTCCGCCGAGGCATTGATCGCGCTGGCGATGCTCACCCTCGGCGGGCACCGACCCGCCCTCCCGGGCCGCAACTAACCCACAGATCAGTCAGGAGGGCCACAAAGTGGCTCTCCTGACGTACCTGTGGGTGCCTGAGCGCGCCTGAACGAGCCACACGCCGCTTCCTGTCTAGGTTTCTGAGCTGTCTAGGAACAGGAACCAGGTGCACAGGAGAGCGGCGTGCGTGATGTCAGCCTATGGCGGGGCGTGTTCGGGGTCGAGAAGACGGTGATCGAGCGGGTCGAGTTCGACGAGGACGACCAGGTGCTGGTCGCCTACGTGCGGCCGACCAAGCGGCAGCGTGGCCGCTGCGGGCGTTGTCGGCGACGCTGTCCGGGTTATGACGCCGGTGCGGGCAGGAGGCGTTGGCGGGCGCTGGACCTGGGCACGATGGTCGCGATGGTCGAGGCTGACGCGCCGCGGGTGACCTGCCGGGCCCATGGCGTGGTGGTCGCCCACGTGCCCTGGGCCCGCCACGACGCCGGCCACACGCTGAGCTTCGATGATCAGGTGGCATGGCTGGCCACCCAGGCCTCGAAGTCATGCGTGGTCGAGCTGATGCGGATCGCCTGGCGCACCGTGGGTTCGATCATCTCCCGGGTCTGGGCCGACATCGAGACCCAGCACGACCGCTTCGCCGGGCTGCGGCGCATCGGGATCGACGAGATCAGCTACAAGCGCGGGCACAAGTACTTGATGGTCGTCGTCGACCACGACCAGCGGCGACTGGTCTGGGCCGCACCGGGACGCAACAGCGCCACCGTCGCTGAGTTCTTCGATCTCCTCGGCGAAGAACGCTGCAAGCTGATCACCCACGTCTCGGCTGATGGGGCCGACTTCATCGACACCATCGTCGCCGGGCGGTGCCCGAACGCGGTCCGGGTGGCCGATCCGTTCCACATCGTCAAATGGGCGACCGAGGCGCTCGATGAGGTCCGGCGTGAGGCGTGGAACGACGCCCGCAAGCAGGCCAGAACCGAACCCAAGCGGCCGCGTGGACGTCCTCGCGCCGACGCACCGCCGCGACCGGGCAGCGAACGGGCCAAGTCGTTGAAGGGAGCCCGCTACTCGTTGTGGAAGAACCCCGAAGATCTCACCGAGAACCAGCAGACCAAGCTGGCTTGGATCGCGGCCACCGATCCGCGGTTGTATCGCGCCTATCTGCTCAAAGAAGGCCTGCGGCTGGTCTTCCGACTACCCCACGCGGCAGCCGCCGAGGCCCTGGACCGGTGGATCAGCTGGGCGCGACGCTGCCGGATCCCGGCGTTCGTGAAACTGCAGAAGAGCATCGTCAAGCACCGTTCCCGGATCCTCGCCGCGATCGAGCACAACCTGTCCAACGGGCTGATCGAGTCGACCAACACCAAGATCCGGCTGCTGACCAGGATGGCGTTCGGGTTCCACTCCGCCGAGGCATTGATCGCGCTGGCGATGCTCACCCTCGGCGGGCACCGACCCGCCCTCCCGGGCCGCAACTAACCCACAGATCAGTCAGGAGGGCCGACAAAGTGGTGAATAGGCCGGTTCGGACCCGGAACGGGCGAACCCCGCCCGACCCGTTCGTGCAGGTCAGACGGGGTTCTATCGCTCCCCCGGTTGGACTCGAACCAACAACCCTCCGCTCCGCCGAGCAGGTACTGAGGCTTCGGCGCGAAGTGCGCTGACCGGGTCTGCGTGGAGTTGCATGAGTATGTGGAAACAGGCGTTGACCTGCAGGAACGCGATCGAACCGGCATCCTGCGGTCGTGCATCGGCGTCATCCCTCGCTTGCGTCTCATTGCCCCGGAGCGTGGGCTTCTGCGTCCAAAGTGGACACAATTGTGTGAACGCTCGAATCCCGACCGGGTCCTCAGATCAGGCTACCTCCCTCTTCGGCGCCGCATCGTTGCCATGGTGCACAAACGTGCCGGCTCCATCAGCAGAGTGCGACGTTCCGGCTCCCCTCTGTTGTCATCCGGCCCGGTCCTTTCGACGGCCACTGAGGGAGCGTTACCACCGGTGATGACCCGGTTTGCGCTGCATTGCGCTCGCGTGCGAAGACCTGCGATGACCTGCGGGAACGCACTGAGGTCGTGACCCCGAGGTTCTCCATCGATGTCATCCCTGGCCTGTGCTGAGTTGCTGTGGATCGCGGAACTCTGGGTCCAAAGTGGACACAATTTTGTGAACGCTCAGGTCCGGAGCCGCCGCTGCATCCGAACGCGGTCCCCGGGACTGGACCGGTGTGGGCCATCTCGGCGATGGCGGTCAGTCATGCTCGCCTGAACTCCGCCATAGAGCGCCAGTACGTTCGGCGGTCCGGTGCGATCTCCGAGAGGAGCAGAACGAGCGCGCTTCCAGCCATCCTCGGTATCCGTCAGCCCAATCGGATCTCCCATTGGTCCGCTAGGTGCTCATGGTCGTTGGCCTCCGTTCATTTGCGTGTCTAGCTCATCACCGACCTGGTCCATGTCGAGGCCTTCCCCCGAGGTCGAGTAGCCGACCCGCCATGCCTGCATGCCGCTGTCACCTGCCCCGGAGATTGAGTCGTCGAATGCAGCAAACTCCGCCGCCAAACCAACGCAGGCGAACTTCAGCGCCATAACCGGATCCGGCTTGACCCAACTGCTGTGATCGGGCGACGACATGATGATCTGAGCCGCCGCTGACATGAAGCCACCGAGTGACTTCTCGTCGTCCTCGCCGTAGACGACGACGCTCTCAAAACGGGATGCCGAAAGTGACCGCAGCTACGGCATGGCCGGCCTCGTGTATCAGGATGTGCGGATCGAGGCCATGCACCGAGCAGTCGGACGCGTAGAGGTCTTCCGTCACGCGTAAACCCTCTCACCGCCGGGCAGACGAAAGCCCCCTCGGCAGTCACTCCGAGGGGACTCTCTGGGTCTAGCTACTCGATCTCAGCGGGCGGCTCGGTCGGGTGTTCAGGCTCACTCGACTTTGCCTTGCGCCAGGGGAACCACGGGCCGATGGCTTCGAGCTTCGAGACTCCCTCAGGCTGCTTGGCGATGCCGTACAGCCCAGCCATGAAGACACCGACGGTGAGTACGAGTCCACGGGCGAGCCACTTGGCGCCGTCCCCTTCGATGTGAAGGTGGGTCTCGTGCTTGGGCTCGATGGGCTCGGTCGTGTCGTGCTCAGACATATTCAACAACTCCTTGACAGCGCATCGACCACGGGACCGGAGTCTGGGTCGGGCACTGCGTCATCGGGTTGTTGGTGGTTAGGCGACGCCTCTCCGGTCGACGTTGCCGATAACTCGATCAAGGTCCACGGGTGGCCTCGCTAAATAAGAGATCGCGCGGATAGGTCAGGGGCGACGTGCTGGTCGGGTGTCCCAGCGGTGGGTGGTCCAGGCGGTCCGGATGAGTCGGCGCACGATGATCACTGCGTTGGCCAACGCGACGTAGGCGTCGATGACGCGACCGCGGCGTTCGGTGCAGACCAGCAGCTTCTTGAACCCGCGGTTGTGCCAGGAGTTGGTGCGTTCAACCACCCATCGGGCGCCGGCTTGGAGGGGGCAGCCCTTCTGGCTGATCACGCCATCACAGCCCAGCTCGGCAAGCAGTTCGCGGGTCTTGGCGCTGTCGTAGCCGGCATCGAGATGCACGGTGATCTTCTCGGGCAGCCCGATCCCGAACCAGCGCTCAAGGCGTCCCAGCTTCTCCAAGGTGGGGCGCAAGAACACCGAGTCGTGGCGGTTCGCCGGAGCGCTCACACACCCCAGTGGGACCCCGGCCCCGTCGGTGAGCAGCGATCGTTTGGTGCCTTGCTTGCCCCGGTCAACCGGGGACTTCCCGGCCGCTTCGCCACCACAGGGCGCCTTGACGATGCAGCCGTCCACGGTGAGGTCTTCCAGGTCGAGCCCACAGATGCAGTCGTAGGCCTGCAAGCACAGCTGCTCGAGGGCTTCGAAGAGGCCGGCGCTGATCCACTCATCGCGGCGATCGCGGATCGTGGTGGCCGAACAGGTCGCATCGGCGATCTTGACGTAGGCGGCGCCGAAGACCAGCACTTCGACGAGCTTGTCGAAGACCACGCGGTCACCGATCCGAGGGCGGTGACAACCCAACGGGTGGGCGTCCTCGTGGTCAGGGAGCAGCACGGTGAACTGGTCCCAAAGGGGTTCAATGATGAAAGATGGCACAGCAGGCACAAGCACCTCGCGGGGAAGAGACGAGTCTTGACAACCCGTTGATCCTCCGAGGGCTTGTGCCTGTTTCGCGTCAACGACGCGCCCCTATCCGCGCGATCTCTAAGTCCGCTTGTGTACGGCGGATCACTTTGAGTCGAGATCGCCTCCGGCGGAGGACGTCTGGTCTTTCGGGTCGAGCAGAACGACCATACGGCCGAACGACTCGGCGTCACCCCCCTGCAGCTCGTGAGAGATAGCGTTGAGCATCACGCGCAGGTGCTGGAAGACAAGCGCAAGACTCAGAAGTCGAGGGATGGCGAGATTGTCACCAAAGCGGAGATCACCCCGGCTCCTTGCGTGCCTCGATGAGCTTCACGTAGGCATCGACTCGAGCGGAGTCCGGCATCTTGGCCGCAGCGCGCAGCTCAACGGGCAGGGTGCGGGTCCGCCTGCTGCGGGTGACCACCAGGAACTGCCGGTGCGCGATGACCGGCATCCAGTCTAGGTCCGGTACACACGGGTACAACCGGAGATCCTCGTGCCCGGGGTAGACGACGTCGTCGCGGCTGGAACGCCGAATTACGACGGGCCGCGCGTCCCGTCCAACAGCCGCACATTGATGAGCGCCTGCAGGTCCTCGAAGCCGATCCCGAACAGGTCACGGACCACGACCCTGTCGGGCTCGATGAGGAAGACCGCGAGGTCGGTTTAGACCCGGGACACGGTCCCCGCGCGATTGTGAACCTGACCCGGAAGTCCACGCAACATTGTGAGTTTCCATGACGCGGCTTCGCGTGTGACGCACCTAGTCTCGACCAAGTTGCGTGACAAGGTTCTGAACGGTTCTGACAGCGTCTGCAATCGCGCGTCAGAGTCACGAAGTGGACCCTCAACCCGAGGAGATCGATCGATGGGTGGCGGAGCAAACCCGACTGTAGCGCTGCGGACGGCTTTGGTAGACGGTGGCGCTAGCGGAATTGGGGAAGCCTGTGTCTGGGCCTTAGCCGCAGGCGGTCACACGGTGATCGTTGCCGACCGAAATGTTGCCGCTGCGAGCATGCTGGCGTCGGAAATCGGTGATCAAGTCTGGGAGGTCGACCTCACTGACACCAGACGGCCCGAGACTTGGACGGGCGACGTTGACGTGTTGGTCAGCAACTCCGGAGTGCGGGTGGTGTGCCCGGAGAAGGAATTTCCACCATCGGATTTTCCGAAGATCACAGCGCTGCTTCTTGACGCGCCCCTTCCTTTGATGCGTGGAGCGATCCCTAACACGCACGACCGCGGGTTCGGCAGAATCATTAACGTTTCCTCGGTGCGCGCTCACTGTGCATCGCAGTATAAGGCTCCATACGTCGCGGCGAAACACGGTCTCGAGGGCCTCTCGAGGTCGCGGCCGTTGAAGGCGGCTCACACGGCCCCTCACAAGCAACTGTGTCGGCCCTGGCTACGTGAGCACTCTCCTTGCGTGCGATCAGATAGCCGCACAAACACGTGAGAACGATGTCGATGAAGCGGACGTACTCGACCACGTGCTCTTGGCCTGCAACGTAATCAAGCACCCACGTTTCCCCGAAGAAGTAGCGGATTTGCTCGCCTGGCCCGCAAGCAACGGAGCCGCCATGGTGGCGGCGTCTCCTACGCGATGGATGGCGGGTTCGCTAGCTTCTCGCTGGATCTCAATGCACAGTCTGGCCTGCCCGCGGCCAAACCCAGCACGGCAGTCGATCTTCAGAGGCGGGTTAGGTGCGACTGGCCGTCACTGGCACCACCCTCAAGTGCTTGTACAACATCTGGGATTAAGGAAGTCCGATGAATGACATCGCCTGGCACCCCTCCGCAGAAGCGATCGCGGTGGCGAACATTTCACGTTTTAGTCAGCATGTCGGAATTACCGAGTCCTATGAGGCTCTTTGGCGCTGGTCGACCGAGAACCTCGCCGAATTCTGGGGGACCATCGCTGACTACTTCGGCATCCACTTTCACGACGCGCCAACTGCGGTCCTGGCGGACCACTCTATGCCCGGCGCGAATTGGTTTCCGGGCGCGACTCTCAGTTACGCCGAGCACATCTTTGCGGGTAAGGCGGACGAATCCCTGGCGATCCAGCATGCCTCCGAACTCCGTGGGCTGAGCGCATGGACTTGGGCCGAGCTGAAGCGAGAGACAGCACGCATCCGGTTTGGACTTCAGGCTCTTGGGATCGGCAGGGGAGACGTCGTCGCCGCCTATATGCCGAACATCCCAGAGACGATCGCGGCCTTCCTCGCCACGGCGTCGCTCGGTGCGATCTGGTCGAGCGCGGCGCCAGAATTTGGTTCGCGGGCAGTCATCGACCGGTTTGCGCAAATTGGACCGGCGGTCCTACTGGCCGTCGATGGGTACCGGTACGGAGGTAAGGACTTCGACCGGGAAGTTCAGGTGAATGAGATCTCCCGGGCAATCGGAGCGCCAGCTGTGCGCCTCGGTTACCTCGACGCAACCGGTTGGCAAAGTGGATTTCTTGGGCCCGCAGATAGTCCTCTCGAATTCGTGGTAGTTCCTTTCGATCACCCGCTCTGGATTGTCTACAGCTCAGGGACGACCGGACTACCAAAGGCTCTTGTCCATGGTCATGGCGGCGTCCTCCTAGAGATGGTCAAGCACCATCACATACACCTGGACGCTCACCCGGGCGATCGCATTTTCTGGTTCACGACGACGGGCTGGATGATGTGGAACTACCTCACCAGCTGCCTGCTGACTGAAGCTTCGATCGTTCTCTACGACGGGAATCCCGCGACGCCCACCCTGCACCACTTGTGGGATCTCGCAGCTCAGACCGGGATAACGATTTTTGGGACCAGCCCGGCGTTTCTGGCCTCATGTCAGAAGGCGGGGATTGAACCAAGGCTAGATCGAGATCTATCTTCGCTGCGTTCCATCGGGGTGACGGGGTCGCCGCTCACGCCGACGTCCTATAAGTGGGTGTTCGAGCACGTCGGCGCGGACATATGGCTGGCGGCTTCGAGTGGGGGAACAGACGTGGTTACGGCCCTGCTCGTCGGCGTCCCTACCCTTCCGGTCTATATCGGAGAGATGCAAGCCCGGGCGCTCGGCGCCAAGGTAGAGGCTTACAACGATCTCGGGGCTCCCGTTGTCGGCGAGGTCGCCGAGCTAGTCGTAACCGCGCCGATGCCGTCCATGCCGGTGAAGCTTTGGAACGACCCGGATGGATCGCGTCTGCGGTCCACCTACTTCGAATTCTTCCCGGGCGTTTGGCGCCATGGCGATTGGATCGAAGTCACCGCACGGGGTACGGCGATCATCTCGGGGCGGAGTGACTCCACAATCAATCGTGGAGGGGTTCGTATGGGAACGAGTGAGATTTATCAGGCCGTGTTGGCTGAGCCCGCCGTCGTCGACGCTCTCGTGGTTGACTTGCCGCGGAACGGCGCCGAGAACTACATGCCCGTTTTTGTTGTCCTGGAGGATGGCAAGGCTCTTGACGACGGCATGATCGTCGGGATCTGTACGCGAGTCCGTGAAGACTGCTCACCGCGACACGTGCCCGACGCGATCATCCAAGTCGCCGATGTGCCGCGCACCCTCAGTGGAAAACTCCTCGAGATCCCAGTGAAGCGTATCCTCATGGGCGAGCCGTCCGAGCGCGTCGCTAGTCGCGAAAGCCTAATCAACCCGGTAGCGCTGGACGAGTACGCCACCATGGTGCTCCCATGGTAGGAGGTTCGCGCCCAAGGGGATGGAGAGCGCTATCAACGACCCTGTGCGATTTTCACAGTTGGCAAGCGAAGTGAATGCCAGATCTGCACTTGAGGCCTGGCTCCGGGTTTCTCGCGCCCTGGTTGACGACCTTCCGTTGGAGGAGACGCTCGACATCATCGCCCAAGTAGCGCGAGACCTCACGGGCAACGTCTTCGCCATGGTTGCCCTCGCAGACGAGCGAGCTGAGCGGTTGGTCGTGCGCGGTGCAGCGGGTTTGGACGAGGATTACCTGGTCTTTGCCAATAGCACGATCCCACTCATGATTGGTGGCCAGTTAGAACACCCTGAGACGCCTTCTGCACGCGCATACAGGACGGGCGAGCCGGTTTCGATTTCTGACATGTTCGCCGACGAGACCGTGAGCGAGTGGCGCCAGGTCGTGGCGAAGCAGGGATACCGCTCGCTTTTGAGTATTCCCCTCGCTGGACCTGGCGAACTGGGTGCACTGACGGTCTACGCAGAAGGCGCCGGCGCGTTCCAGCAGGAGCAGATCGACCTTCTTACGGCGCTCGCGCAGGGTGCCGCGGCCGCCATCGAGATCGTTCGGTTGCGAGAAAGCGAGCTCGCGATGATGGCCGAGCTCGAACAGGTCGATCTGATGCATCAACGACTCAATCGAGTTGCGCTGGCGGGCCAGGGCCTAGACCGCATCCTGCATGCATTGTCAGATATGACTGGGTACGAGATGTGTGCCGAGGAACCCACAGGCGACGGAATTGTCGCGGCTTGGCCGTCGAGTCACCGAGGGCCACAGCTGGCAGCCACTGACCGAAGCGCAATGCGTGAAATTGCGTGCGAGAAGCTCGAGATGGTCGAACGGTTCGACGCGACGAGCAAGGGGATGGTGTACCTGGTCCCGATCGTCATCGCCGACGAAGTTGTCGCTCTTCTCTGGGCGTCGGGCCAGTTGCACCCAATGGGAAACACCCAGCGGGGTGTCTTCGAGCGAGGGGCCATGGTCAGCTCGCTCGAACTCCTAAGGCAGCGGCACGGCCAGGAGGTCGAATGGCGTATGCGAGGAGACCTATTTCGCGATCTTCTCAACTTGGAGGCAGCTGACGAGCACCGTGTAGTAGCGCGAGCACGAAGCTACGGTCACGACATCTTGAAGCCCCATCTCGTTCTTGTAATTCGTCCGGATGAGCCCGCTTCGGAGTCCGCACTTCAGCACGTGATTGCATGCACCCGAACGGTTGCCGCCGGACGCTCGCGCTCTGCGCTCGTCGCCGCGCGCGAGGGTGCAGTCGTCATGTTGCTCCCCCAGGGTGATGGATCTGAGCCTCCGACCAAGACCGCTCGCGCGATCGTGTCATTGGTCGCAGCGCGCGGCACCGCATCGATGACCGCGTCGGTAGCGATCGGAGACGTGTGTGAATCGCCGCTGGACTATCGCATGGCGACCGAGGTTGCGTCGAATGCCCTTCGGCTCAGTCAGTCCGGCCGTGCGAACGGCCAGGTTGTGCAGGTGGCCGACCTCGGAATCTTCCGCCTAATGCTGTCAGCTCATGAGCCGGCGGAACTGCGTCGGTTTGCTGAGCAGACGCTCGGACCTCTGCGACAGCCGCAAGACTCACGCAATGCGGCACTTCTCCCTACCCTCCAAGCGTTTGCCGAAAACGACTTTCAACCCGGCCGGACCGCCACAGCGCTGCACCTTCATCCGAACACCTTGACTTATAGGTTGCGTCGGATCGAGTCCTTGCTCGGAGTTCCGCTCCGAAGCAGTCAGGGCATGCTCGACGTAAATTTCGCCCTCGCAATCGACCGGTTCGTCCGCACCTCGGCATGATCGGGATTCGTCGATTTGCACAGGATCCCGTATGCAATTCGTGGAATTGCCCCATGCCCTAGCTGCCGCAGCTCATTAGCGTTGTGCACATTCGCACAACTATCGATGGGACGTGAACGTATGGGTCGGATACTCCTCCAAGGCGGTGTCGTCCTCAGCCTGGACCCTCAGATTGGCAATCTCCGCAGCGCCGACGTTCTGATCGAAGACGGCAGGATCGCATCGGTCGGACCTTACCTCGACCCAGCAGGCGCGGAGGTAATCGACGCTTCGCAGATGGTCGTCATGCCAGGTCTAGTCGATGCGCATCGCCACCTCTGGTACGCGGGTATCCGAGGGAGCGGCATGAACGCGATTCTGGCGGACCTAGTTGCCGCACAGTGGGGGCAACTAGGTCCCGCATTCACCCCGGACGACGTTTATGCGTTTACTCGTGCGGGCATCGCAGACTGTCTCGACAACGGCGTAACCACAGTCTTCGACTGGTGCCATGTGATCAACTCGCCCGCGCACGCGGAGGCTGCAGTTGCAGCTCACCAAAGCCTTGGTATCCGGGCCGTGTTCGGTTACGGCGGATCAATGAACCAGAAAGTACGCGAGATGGCTGGTCAGGGCGACGCGAACGATTGGTCGCATGCAGCGTCGCTGTACGAGCGCGAGTTCGCGGGCCGACGGGGAAGGCTCACGATGGCCCTCGCGCCTCAGGGCCTCGACTACACCACACTCGAAACTACTGTTCGTGACGTCGAAACGGCTCGGCGCCTGGGAATGCCGATGAGCTTCCACGTTGGAGTACCTATGGGCGGCAAGCCCAAGGAGTCCGTCAGGCGCATGGCTGAGGCGGGTCTGCTCGGACCGGATATGAGCTTCGCTCATTGCTGCGATATCACGGACGAAGAGGTCAAACTCGCCATGGCGGTGAGCGCGCACCTGGTGAGTTGCCCGATCGTCGATGCCGCGCTGGGTATGGGATCGACCCCAACGCCGCGAATGAGGCATCACGGCATGCGACCGTGTTTTAGCGCAGACTCGGTGACCGCTACGTCAGGCGACATGTTCGAGGAAGCTCGTACGGGCTTGCTTCTCGACCGCTATGAGGCTTCTCGACTGAGCTTTGCCGAGGGAATCCCCGTGCCGGCTTTCGCCGGGCGAATGACGGCGCGGGAAGCGCTGGAGGCAATCACCATCGCGGGCGCAGAGGCATGTTGGCTTGACAGCGAGATTGGTAGCGTCACGCCAGGTAAGCAAGCGGACCTAATCCTGCTGCGCGCTACCGACTTCAACCTGTGGCCGCTTTCGAACCTCGAACCGGCGGTCATTGCCGGAGCCCACGGCGCGAACGTCGACACTGTGTTGGTGGAGGGAGATGTCGTCAAAACGTCGGGGTCCCTGGTCGGCGTAGATATCGACGTGATAAGGACCGAGGTCGTAGACGCGCGCAACCGCTTGTACAACACGAGCGGTTATGACGACATTATCCCGAAGGATTACAGATGAAGGCCGAAGGAGAGAATTGCATGCCCGAGCAGCCTGAAGCAATGGACGGAATGCTCGTCGAATTCGACGTGCCGATCGCCATGGACGATGGAATTGTTTTGCGCGCCGACGTTTTTCGCCCCCCCGATGACGGGCAATTCCCAGTCATCCTCACCTATGGCCCCTACGCCAAGGGTCTGCACTTCGAGGACGGTTACCCTGACGCTTGGCGCATGATGTGCGAAGACTATCCCGACGTTCCCGCCAACTCGACCAATAAGTATCAGGCATGGGAAGTTGCAGATCCGGAGAAGTGGGTGCGCGAAGGATATGTTTGCGTACGCGTGGACTCGCGTGGCGCTGGCAGGTCTCCCGGCGTGATTAACAGCTTCTCACCGCGAGAGGTGCGGGACGCACATGACTGCATCGAGTGGGCTGGAGTACAGCCTTGGTCCACAGGCAGGGTGGCGCTAAACGGCATCTCCTACTATGCCGTTATCCAGTGGCCAGTGGCAGCTCTACAACCTCCGCACTTGGCGGCGATGATTGCGTGGGAGGGGATGTCCGACTGGTATCGCGACGGCGCGTACCACGGCGGTATCCGATCCCAGTTCGTCACCGGCTGGTATCCCAATCAAGTGTCGACGGTGCAGCACGGGTTGGGTGATCGCGCCAAGAGGAGTCGGATCACTGGCCTTTCCGTAGCGGGCGACGAGACGCTCAGCGAGGAGGAGCTTGCGGCGAACACGGTTGCATTCGATCAGTCGATCGTTGACCACTCGCTCGACGACGATTTTTACGCAGATCTTCGCGCCGACCTCAGCAAAGTGACAGTCCCGTTGCTTTCAGCGGCTAACTGGGGTGGTCACGGCCTACACCTGCGCGGTAACGTCGAGGGGTACCTCGGCGCGGCTTCTAAAGACAAGTGGCTCGAGTTTCACGGGCGTGAGCACTGGGTGGAGTTCTACACCGACTATGGTCGAGGGCTGCAACTGGAGTTCCTGGACCACTTTTTGAAGGACGTCGACAACGGGTGGGACAAGCGCCCTCCAATCATCATGAACGTGCGTCACCACGATGAGTCTTTCGAACTCAGAGCCGAGGACGCCTGGCCCATTCCGCGGACCCAGTGGACGGAGTTGTATCTTGACGCGTCCGATATGAGCCTTCGCCCCGAGCAACCGGCGGTAGATGCCGAAGTCACGTACCGCGCGATGGAAGGTAGCGTGACGTTCCGAACAGTAATGAACGAAACGACAGAGATAAGCGGTCCCTCGCGGGCGTCCCTGCGGATAGTCTCCGAAACACGAGACGCTGACCTCTTCCTAATCCTTCAGGTTTTCGATCCCGAAGGAAGTGAGGTCGCCTTCAAAGGGGCTGTGCAGACACATGCTCCGGTCGCGCACGGATGGCTCCGTGCGTCCCACCGCGACCTCGACCGCCAACGGTCACTGCCTTGGCGGCCATGGCACCCGCACGACAAAGTCGAGCCCCTCGAACCAGGCAAACCCTATGACGTAGATGTCGAGATCCTTGCGACATCTATCGTGATTCCCGCTGGATACACCCTTGCGTTGACCGTGCAAGGTCAGGACTACGAGGCGCCCAACGACGTGCCTGATGTGCAGGTTCAGTGGCTGTCAATGCGGGGCGTCGGCCCGTTTAAGCACAACGATCCCGCCGATCGACCGAAGGATGTCTTCGGTGGTGAGGTGACGCTGCTTGCCGGTGGCGAGAGCGCAGCGAAGGTCGTGGTGCCAGTCATCCCGACCACCCGGTAGCGCGCTGTGTTGCTAGCCCGGCAGAGTTCTGCCGGGCTAGTTCGCGTTGCCGTCGAGCCGCCAGCCTTGGTGTAAATCCACGACAAAGTTGCGGAAACCCTGGGGGACCGAACGAAGTATGGATCACATTTAGCCACATACATTCCTCCCATGACTTCAGCAGAGCGCAATACGAATGCCCACAATTGGAGCCGAGCCGAGGTGGACGCGCTGTCCGCGGAGCACCGTCGCTGGG
Organism: Nocardioides marmorisolisilvae; assembly: GCF_031656915.1. Classification (NCBI taxonomy): domain Bacteria; kingdom Bacillati; phylum Actinomycetota; class Actinomycetes; order Propionibacteriales; family Nocardioidaceae; genus Nocardioides; species Nocardioides terrisoli. The sequence goes on from NZ_CP134227.1 coordinate 963,280, forward strand.
GGTTCTGGGGTTCCGACGACGAACTCGGCGCCATGAATTTCATCGACGGAGAGGCAGTTAAGCACGCGGCGTCTCTAGTGCGTCGCGGAGAGGTCATCTCCTGCGCGATGCCCTACGACTTAACAGGTCCGCAGACGGGGTACCTCGGTCGATTCAATCCGATGCACTTCATGACCCAAGACGGTGGAGATATTCAGCTAGGCGCTCAAGAGCACCTCCCCGGTCTGCGCTTTGCCGACGACGTGATCTCCATGCCCCTTCAGTCAGGTACGCATTGGGACGCCTTCAGCCACATCTTCTACGACGGCGCGATGTACAACGGGTTCGGATTGGAGCACGTCACGAGCAGCGGCGCTAGTCGGGGTGCCCTCGAGACCATGCAGGAGCGCCTCACGGGGCGCGGCGTACTCCTCGACTTCCCGCGCTTTAAGGGGGTCCAGTGGCTAGAGCCGGGACACGCGATCAACGGAAACGATCTGATCGCATGCGCGGAGGCCCAGGGCGTCACCATCGGGCGCGGCGACATCCTCCTCATTCGCACCGGGCATCTCGCCATGTGCCGCGCCGAGGGCTGGGGCGACTATGCGGGCGGTGATTCGCCTGGACTCAGTCTCGATACCGCGCGGGTTGTCGTTGAGCGTGAAGTGGCCGCAGTGGCATCCGACACTTGGGGAGTCGAAGTCCGGCCGAATGAGACCGATGAGGTCATGCAGCCACTTCACGTTGTGCTGCTGGTCAACGCGGGCGTCGTGTTTGGCGAAATGTTTGACCTCGAACGCCTCGCCGCCGCCTGCGCGTCTGACGGCGTCTATGAGTTTCTTCTTGCTGCTGCGCCCTTGCCGTTTACGGGCGCGGTGGGTGGCCCGCTGAACCCGATCGCAATCCGATGAACGTACTCGGCGACAACCGAACCGGTAAAGGGCCTGCACGAGTACGACTCGGCGGCATTTCGAAACGGTATCCGGGCACGGTTGCCCTCGACGACGTGAGCTTGGAGGTCCGGCCGGGCGAGATTCACGCGCTGATCGGGGGTAACGGTTCGGGGAAATCGACGTTGATCAAGGTCCTATGCGGCGTCATTTCGTCCGAACCAGGGGGGACGATCACGCTCGACGGCGCTCAGGTGAGCTCGGACGAATGGTCTGCAGACCACGCCCACGCGGCCGGAGTGCACGCGGTTCACCAGGATCTCGGCGTATTCCTTGACATGTCTGTCGCGGAGAACTTAGCCATCGGCGAGGGATTCGCTCTCAAGCGAGTCGGCGCCATCTCCTGGCCCGATGTCTATGGTCGAGCCGACCACCTTCTCGAGCGATTCCAGATCGCCGCCACACCGCAGACGCCGATGCGCAGTTTGAGCCAAAGCAATCGCACACTAGTCGCCATTGCACGAGCCGTTCAGGATGGAGCCCACGACCGAGGCTTGCTGATCCTCGATGAACCGACTGCCGCGCTCGCCGCTGACGAGTCGAATCTTCTGCTGGGCACGCTGAGGCGCTTCGCGTCAGTCGGCCAGTCAATTCTCTACGTCAGCCACCGGCTCGACGAGATCCTGCGGGTCGCAGACCGCGTGACGGTGCTGCGAGACGGTCGTGCCACCGGCACCCATGAGGTGAACGAGCTTGACGAGAAGTCCCTCATCCGACTGATCGTCGGCTCAGATATTGCGACAGCAAAGTCACGACCCCGCACTTCGATCAGCGACGATCCAGTGCTCGAACTGAACGAGGTTTCAGTTGGACCCCTCCGCAGTGTTGACCTGACCATCCGAGGCGGCGAGATCGTCGGCGTGGCTGGTCTCGTGGGGTCCGGTCGAAGCTCTCTTCTCCGGGGCGTGTTTGGGGAGTGCCCTCTTCGCGGCGGAACATTAACTATTGCGGGCGAGAAGCAGCGGTTCTCCTCCTGCCGGCAAGCCATTAAGTCGGGAGTCGCTTATGTCCCTGAGAACAGAGCCGACGACGCTGCTTTCGTCGACTTGAGCATCGCCGCGAACATCGTGATGCCCTCCCTGCACGACTACCGCTCAGCGGTAGGGATCCGCGACCACGCAATTGTTGCGACCGCGCGCCGCATGATGGGCACGTTTCACGTAAAGGCAGATTCTGAAGATGCCCTTCTCGCCACGCTCTCAGGGGGCAACCAGCAGAAGGTGATCCTGGCGCGCTGGCTACGTATGGAGCCACTACTACTGCTGCTGGATGAGCCGACGCAGGGCGTAGATGTCGGAGCCCGAGCAGAAATCCACGACCTCATTCGCCGCGCTGCCGACGACGGGATGGCGGTCCTAATGGTCGCCTCCGATCCGGAGGAGCTGGCGCAGATCGTCGACCGCGCGCTCGTGCTTCAAGACGGCGAAATCGGGATCGAGTTGAGTCGAGAAGAAGTCACCGTCGAGCGTCTGACAGAAGAGATTCACCGCGGCCAGAAGTCGGTCGCATGACAAGGCTGGCCGTGATGAAGCACACCTCAGAAAACGGCAGGCGCGCGCAGTACACGCTGCGCACCAGAACGCGCCGCTATCTCCTGAGCGATCCAATCCTCCAACTTGAGCGTGCGGGACTCGGGATCGCACTCGCGGTAATGTTCACCGCATTCGGCATGAGTGGTACCGGAGATCTCTTTCTGAGTTCCGCCAACCTCGACAACGTTCTGGTGAGCGGCTCAGTGGTCGGAATCGTCGCGCTAGCGATGCTGCCGCCATTAGTAGCCGGCCACTTCGACCTCTCCGTCGCCGCAGTGGCCTGCGTCAGCAACATCATTGCCGCATCGCTGATCGGCAAGTATGGCCTGCCCGTCCTTTTGGGCGTCCTTCTAGGCGCGTTGGCGGGCGCTGTTCTCGGCGTGTTGACCGGATATCTGGTTGCAAAGTTGAAGTTGAACGCCTTCGTGGTCACCTTCGGTGTTTACATCCTGCTCAACGGACTGACCACGCTATACACCCACGGGGCGCAAATTGTCGCAGGCATCCCGCCGTCCCTGGGCGCTTGGAGCGGTAAGAGCTTCCTCGGTGTCCCACGACCATTCGTTGCCCTGATCGTGGTCGCCGCCGTCCTTTGGTATGCGCTGTTGCACGTCCCGTGGGGCCGCAAACTCGAGGCCATTGGCTCGAACGAGAGCGCGGCCCGTCTGGTCGGCATCAACGTAGACCGCTCGGTCTGGTACGCCTTCGTGGTCTCTGGCCTGCTGTCAGGAGTTGCCGGCTCGTTGTTGACGTCGATCCTCGGAGCGGGCGACCCAACCGCAGCGCTCTCTTACCTGTTCCCAGCCTTTGCCGCAGTGTTCCTGGGTGCGACCACGATTCGTCCTGGCCGATACAACGTCATCGGCACTGTAATCGGTGTCTATTTCGTCGGCACCGCTGTTAGCGGATTATCCCTACTCGGCGCCGACACGTGGGTGCAGCCGACGTTCAACGGGGGCGCACTAATCGTCGCTGTGGGGTTGTCGACATACCTCGCTCAAGTCCGTCAGCGTCGACAGACGCGCACGAGTGCAGCGACAGCAAGCTCAGCTACCCCAAGCTCGGAGGGGACCGTTCATGGGATCACCACGTCCTGAAGTAGCAAACAACAAGAAGGAGAACGTCACGATGTCACACGCGCCCTTTGCAGGTCGGATACGGCGAGGTCCCCTTTTGTCAGCCGTCGCTGCAGCCTCGGCCATGGCCGTCCTCACCGCATGCGGCGGAGGATCGGGCCCCAGCGGGACGACCTCGGGCCCAGCGAGTTCGTCGGCGTCCGGATCGTCATCGACATCGTCAGTCTCTATGGCCCACTTGAAGAAGGGCACAGAACAGACGCCGCCCACAACGGGGCCAACACCGAAGAAGGGGCTCACCATCGCCTACGTCTCGTGTGGGCAGGTTTCTCCCGGATGCAAGGACCCCGGCACCGGGCTTGAAGATGCCGCGACGGAGTTGGGCTGGACTGTCAAGACCTTTGACGGGAAGTTCAACGTCGGGGGTGGCTACTCCACAGCATTCCGCCAAGCCATCGCCATCAAGCCCGATGCCATCGCCACAGCGGGCATCGACTGTGCGCAGGTCCGACAGTCCCTCGTTGCGGCGAAGGCCGCCAAGATTCCCGTTTTCGACATGCTCGGATCCGACTGCGACGCAAATGGGGGGCAGAAACTATTCGCTGCGGACATCATTTATCGCCGGGGCGTGACCAGCGCCGCGCAGTTTTACGAGGCGTGGGGACGACAGAAGGTTCAGTACCTTGAAGCGAAGCTCGGCGGGCATGTGAACTTGATCGACGTTCACTTCAACGATGTCCTGCCATCTCTCGACCAGGGCGTCCGCAGCGAGATTGCGAAATGCTCTGGGTGCAGGATCGTCGGCGATGTCGCGGTGGGGACAGCTGACTCAGCCTCGCCGCAGGGCCCGATTGTCCCGGGCGTTCAGTCCGCGCTTCTTCGGCGCCCAGATGCAAATGCGCTTCTGGTGCCCTTCGACACCCAACTTATGGTGACGGGCCTGCTTCAGGCGCTGGAGAACAGCCCCACCGGGCGCAAACTCGTTGTCACGGGCGGTGAAGGCAGTCCAGCTGGCATCCAGGCACTCGATCGCGGTCCTATTCCCACCGCGGTAGAGGGCTACAGCAACGAATGGATGGGATACGCCTTTGCCGATGCAATTAACAGGTACCTCAACGGCGCACCGCAGGCTCCCGAAGGTTTTGGGACGCGTGTCGTCGAAAAAGGCGAGGCGCCATCCTCCGGGCCGTACGCTGCTGCGCTCGACTTCAAGGCCGCATACCGCAAGGCCTGGGGCCTGACGAAGTAACACCGCACGCACGCCCCCGGAGGGTCCAGCACGAGGTCCCGGGCTGGGCTCTCCGGGCACGATGCGTGACGCACATACAAGGAGCATGAAGTCGTTGAGCGTACCGACGTCACAACGTCGGCCGGACCGACGCCATCCCTCGTTTGCGTCTCATTGCCCCGGAGAGCGGGCTTCTGCGTTCAAAGTGGACACAATTGTGTGAACGCTCGAATCCCGACCGGGCCCTCAGGTTAGGCTACCTCGCCCCACATCGTTGCCATGGTGCACGAGCGCCTGGCGGGGGGTCGCTGCGGGCTCAGCTGTGTGAACGCACCGGCCGGGCGCCACCTCTTTGCAAGGCTTCATCGTCGGGGCCGAGTCCCCCATTTCTAGGGCTCGCGCAGAGTGAGCGGGCGAACGTCGGAGGGGTTCATCGCCAGCACCCACGGGCCGGGTCCGCGCTTGATGACCTCGCGTTGAAGTCGTTCTTCGTGGCGAAGGAGCAAGTCGACCTGTTGGCGCGGTCCAAGGTCCTGCTTGGCGCCGATCCACACCGACCTGATCCCGTGTTCCCCAGTAGGCACGTAGCTCAACGGGCCGGGTGCGGATCCGCCTGTCGCGGGTGACCACGATGAGCTGCCGGTACGCAACGACCGGCATCCAGTCCAGGTCGGGTGTGCCCACGGGTACTTCGGGAAGATCCTCATGCCCGGGGTAGATGACATCGTCACGGCCAGCACGGCGCAACAACTTGCCCAGACCCAGTGTGTTCTCGTCTGTGAAATACACCGGCGTCTGAGCCGTCATCGTCAGGCAGCGCGCTCGGCACCAGCGATCAGCTCGAAGCGGATCGCTTCATCGACCTGCTCGGAGGTGAGGTCATACAGATCCGCAAGGTCGTCGCGGCTGGTCCCCGCGCGATAGTCCTCGGCGAGCGAGTCGGGGCGGACACTGCGCACGACAGGCTGCCCGAAGGCACGGCGCGGGTCCATGACCACGTCAGGAGTTCGCGGGTCCGGGCGCAACAGACCAGCCACGTTCTCGACGTACTCAACCGCAGAACTGAACCGCTGCGCTGCATCGGTGAGGACATACTGACCGTCCCTCACGACGACCAGCCGCAGACCAAGCTCCAGCCCGATCTCCTGCTGCACCACCTGAACGAGCTCGCGGCCCTCAACATCGAGGAACGGGCGCGCATGCGCGAGCGGATAGCGCCCGAACTCGTCGCGAAGCTTCACGATCGCCGGATGCATCCGCTGCACGGGGACCCGACGATCGCGGAACTCTGCCAACAGCCGAGCCTCGACCATCTCGCCCCAAGTCACCGCATCCGAGCCGGTCGCCTCCGGCCGCAGGACCGGGTCATAGAAGTGGCTCTGGCCCTCATAGCCCTCCAGCCACCGCCGCGCAGTACCCGAGTGCAGCCCGACGAGCCGGTCGACGTCCGCGTAGGAGTAGATCGCGCGATCGAGCAGGAAGACGACCATGGCGCCCATCTTCGCACCCCACTCCCGGGCGGCGAACCAGTTTGACCCGTGTCGCGGCGCGTACCCCTGCTCTTGGGAGCGTACGTCTGCGCACAGCGCCGCTCACAGTCCGAGGCCCTTGCTGGACTCTGGAGAGCTGGTGACGGTGGTCCTTCGATCCTGGGTCGCATGTTCAAGAACCTGTTTGATGGCCGGTCCGATCCGTGGATTCGTGCCCAGCGGACTTTCGCCTACCCGAGTTCGCTCGCCCAGTCCGCGAAGAACGAACGCGCTGGCGGGAGTTCCTCGGGGACGAGTGGGATCTCGTGGTCCTCGAAGCGTCCGATGGTTCCGATCATCTGGGCGAGCACACCGGGGTCGAATCCCGCATCGAGTTCTTGCGTCTGCTCGATGAGGGCCGCCGTGCCGAAGCGTTGGGCGAGCACGTAGACGTCGGCGAAGTCGCGGGCCTCGGCACGGCCGAAGAGGGCGAGGAGCTTGCGGCCGGCGAGTTCGAGCGGTGCCAGGGTGGGGCCGAGGACGGTGATGGTCGGTCGGCTGTGGGGTGGGGAGTCGATGGCGAGGTCAACCAGGGTCTGCTCTCCCCCGCCCGTTCGACGACCAGCCTGCAGAACGTGGGTGCGTCGTGGACGATGACGACGGCGCAGCCCCGGTTGTGGAGTGCCTGCGCGAACGCGTCCTTGGCCGGTGTCACGGACGTCGTGGGTGTCCCGGCGAAGAGGTCGAGGTCCTCGGTGGGGCGGGCGATCAGGTCTGAGGCCAGGAGTGCCGCACCACCGGCGACCAGGTAGCCCTCGGTCGCGTCGAGGGCGAAGAAGATGGCGGCCAGGTCGATCTGGAAGGTGGTGAGTTGGTGGCGTCGATCCATTACGCGACCTGCTCGGTGCTCTGGTCGGTGACCACGGCATGCCACGCGGTCCGGATCGCGTGTGGGAGGACGAGCTCGTCCCAGAGGTCGACCAGCAGCGCGCCGTCGATGTAGGCGAGGACGTCGTCGGGTCCGCCCTCGCGCAGGACGATCTCGTATACCCGGGCCCGTTGGCGGCGCTCGCGCAGGTCGTAGCGGCGCCCGCGGTCGGACCAGTTCAGGTGCAGTGGCAGTTCCACGGTGACCAGGGCGCGGGTCAGCGGCAAACGGGGTAGTGCCGTGGGGACGTGGATCGGGTGGCCACGGGCAACGCTGACCTGTCGGAACTCGATCCGGGGAGCGAGGGTGAGGTCGAATCCGGCAGCCGCGGCGATCCTGGTCGCGGTGGCCAGCGTGGGCGATTTCCGATCGTGCTCGTAGGCCGACAGGGTGGGTCGCGAGGTCCCGGACCTCCGGGCGAGGTCGGCCTGGGACAGGCCCGCCTCGTTGCGCGCCTGTTCGATGATGTTTCCTCCAACCATGAGCCCATGGTATCCGATCGAATACCATCCCGGATATGCAGCGACGATCTGCCGACACGACGATCCTGGGACGTCCTGGTTCGGACCGCGCTTACGCCGCGCACCAGCGCGGCGCCATCCGGCGCGGGGTGCGGCGCGGGGTGCGGCGCGGGGTGCGTCGCGGGGTGCGTCGCGGGGTGCTCGGTCGGCACCGCCGCGAGTCGATCTGATCGGGACGTCGCTCACAGTCCGAGGTCCTTGCTGGAGGTGATGGCGAATCGTTCGAGGGGGCGGATGTAGCGCTCGAGGAGGACGCTGAGGTTCTGGTGGCGGGTCTGCGCGGCGATCCGCTCAAGTGGGACCCCGGCCAGCGCTGCGGTGGTGGCATGGCCGGCGCGCAGGGAGTGGGCGGTGATCCGGGTGCCGTCCAGACCGGCGGCCTCGGCGCGGGCGCGCAGCATCCGGGCGATGGCCCGGCCGGCGATCGGTTCGCCGCTGATCGTGGGTCCCCAGACCCGGGTGAACAACGGGCCCGGCGCGGATCCCCGGAGGGCCAGCCAGGCGTTGACGGCGGCGACGGGGTCGGTCTCGGTGTGGTGTCCGACCGCGACCACGACCCGTTGACCGCGCCCTTCGGGGTCGGTCTTCGAGGTGTGGATGGCCAGCAGGAGCCCGGCGGGCTCGTGGCTGAGGTCGGCCAGGGTGAGGGCGACGAGCTCGGAGCGGCGCAGTGCGGAGGCGAAGCCGAGCAGGATGATCGCGGCGTCGCGTGTCCCGGTCGGCGTGGCCCGGTCGATGGCGGCCAGGATCTGGCGGATCTCGGCGACCGTCAGCGGGCGGGCCAGTCGTCGGGGGGCGGTGCCGTGGGTCCGGGCCAGGCCGTGGCGGACCTGGCGGACGATCTCGGTGGCGACCGGGTCGGGGGCACCAGACAGCCGGTGGACGTGCCGGATCGCGGCACACGACAGGTTCAGGGTGCTGATCGCGCGGCCGGCCTCGGCGCGTTCGGCCAGGTAGGCGCACAGCGCGACCGGGTCCGCGGGCAGGGCCGGGGTGCCGCGGTGGACGCACCAGTGCTCCCACTGGTGCCACATCTGGGCATAGGCGGTCCGAGTGTTGGGGCTGTGCGCGGCGAGGATCGCCGAGGCGACCCGGCGCGCATCGGCCTCGGTCATCCCGGTCGGCATCGCCACCGCGGTGCCGGAGGTCTCGGGATCGAGGCGGACCAGGGAGGCGCCCGCCGGAAGGCCGGCACTGAGCAAGGTGGTCGTCGCGGTGGGCCCTGGGGCAGTCGATGGCGTCATCGCCGAGGTGTAGCGCCGCCACCCGAGCCTCGCCGGCTCACCCATCGGTGCACCCGCGCCGAACGGTCAGCGGCGACGGCTCATAAGTGTGACTCCCACAACTCCACGCGCGCCAGGTTGCGGACGATGAAGATCGCGCACACCATCCCCGAGAAGAGCGACCAGATCGCGTACCGCAAGGCCAAGGGCGCCTCGGGTGGTCGACCGCCGGCCTTCGACCCTGTGCTCTACAGCGAACGCAACACCGTCGAGCGAGGCTTCAACCGACTCAAGCAGTGGCGCGGCATCGCGACCAGGTATGACAAGTACGCGCTGACCTACCTCGGTGGCGTCACCCTCGCAGCCTTGGTGATCCACCACCGCGTCCGCCATTAGCAGACACGCTCTAGTACTACAGCCGCACTTATTTTGGCCGTGATCGGTGTGTCGCCTGTGTGAGACTGGTGTTCGCCGGCATGTTGCTGGTGTGACTGGTGAGGTTTGTGTGTCTGAGGTCGAGGAGTGGGCGGCGGGGCTTGCGGAGGTGCATGCCCGGATCGCGCCGCGGTTCGCGCGCTCGGAGCCGCGTGAGCGGGTGTTGGCCTATGTGCGGGGGTTGTTGGCGCCGTTGGAGAAGAAGAACTCCTGGACGCTGGCCGAGTCTGCAGGTGAGGCGATCCCCGACGGGATGCAGCGATTGTTGGCCTATGCCGATTGGGACGCCGACGCGGTGCGCGACGATGTGCGTGACTACGTGGTCGAGCACCTCGCCCCTGCGCCTGGCGACCCTGCTGGGGTGCTGGTGGTTGATGAGACTGGCTTCTTGAAGAAGGGCACGAAGTCCGCGGGGGTGGCGCGGATGTACTCCGGCACTGCGGGACGAATCGAGAACTGCCAGATCGGCGTCTTCCTCGGCTATGCCACTGGTCCTGGCCAGGGATCCGCACGGACGTTCTTGGACCGTGAGCTCTACCTGCCCAAGGCCTGGGCCGAGGATGCTGCCCGACGCGCTGAGGCGCATATCGGGGACGAGGTGGAGTTCGCGACCAAGCCGGAGCTGGCGATGCGGATGATCGGGCGCGCGATCGACGCCGGGGTGCCGGCTGGGTGGGTCACCGGCGATGAGGTCTATGGCCAGCACTACCGATTGCGCGCGATGCTTGAAGAACGTCAGATGCCTTACGTGATGGCGGTTCCGGTGAACCAGCGCGTCATCGCCGCCGTCGACGACGGTGACGGACCGAAAGTGCGTGAACTGCGCGCCGATGCGCTGGCCGCGATGCTTCCCGCCCAGGCGTGGAAGAAGATCTCCGCCGGGCGCGGCGCCAAGGGTCCGCGCCTGTATCACTGGGCCCGGGCGCCGATCCGCCCCCTGGAGGACAGCCCCAGCTACTGGTTGCTGGCCCGCCGCAGCCTGACCGACCCCGATGATGTCGCCTACTACCTGTGCTTCGGGCCCGAACGCACCCCATTGCGTGAACTGGTCCGGGTGGCCGGTGCCCGCTGGGCGATCGAGGAGACGTTCCAAACAGCCAAGGGCCAAGTCGGCCTCGACCAGTACCAGGTACGCCGCTACGACTCCTGGTATCGGCACATCACCTTGGCGATGCTCGCGCACGCCTTCTTGACCATCACCACCGCCCAGACCAACACCGCCGCCGGCGGCGGAAAAAGGGGGACCTCCGGCCGGTCGAGGAACTGATCCCCCTCACCGTGCCCGAAGTCAGACGGCTCCTCGCTGCCCTGATCTGGCAGCGCCAGCCAGACACCACCGTCGTCCTGGACTGGTCACGCTGGCGACGCCGCCACCAAGCCCGCGCCCGACGATGCCACTACGCCAGGCGCAGCGCTGTTCCCTAAGTGCGGCTGTAGTACTAGGTCATCGATCGACTCGTGGGGACGGTCGTTGTTGAACCAGCCGACATAGTTCAGGGTCTCCAGTTCTCGTGGGGTCCAGTGCCAACAGAACGAGCTGTGCTCGGGGTATTGGGATTGTCGGCAATTGGGGGCTCCAGACGGCGGGGCGTCTCAGGGGAGCGGCGAGATCCGTGCGAAGTGCGTGTCGTCCTCCTGCGCCCCGCGGAGTCCCCGCCCTGGCGTGCGCATCCTGATCTGCGTGCGGTCCGAACGGAACAAGTCATGGGAGAACTCGATCGGTACGCCGTCCTTGTCAAAGGTCGTGCGCGTGATGCTGAGGAGCGCGTCGCCGGCGGTGACAGAGAGCAGCGCCGCTTCCTCTTCGGTGGCATTCACCACTTCGATGATCTCGTCGGCGTCGGCAGGCACGACATCGAACTCGGACTCCAGGAGCTCGTAGATCGAGCCGCCAAGCGACATCTCGAGGAGGCCCGGGAACCGTTCTGCGGGCACACGTGCGTGGTCGAGCGAGAACGGCCTTCCGTCGGCGAGTCGCAGACGGCGTACGTCGAGCACCAGGCTGCCGGCCGGTAGTTGCAGGGCACGTCGGGTCATTGTGTCGGCAACACCCATGCGGGTGGAGACCACGCGGGTTCCGGCGGCGTACCCCTGCCGCGCGAGGTAGGCCGGGACCCCGACGACCTTGGTCAGGTCGTGCTCCACCTTGCCGTGAGTAATGAAGGTGCCGCCCGTGCGGCCGGCAACCCGACGGACCAGCCCTGCCTCTTCGAGCTTGGACAGCACCTGGCGCAGGGTGCCCCGGCTCACGCCGTAGTGCTCAGCCAGCTCTCGTTCGCTTCCCAGACGGGCACCGGGTGGCAAGGTTCCGGACCCGATGTCGGTCAGCATGCGCCGGCGCAGTTGCTCAGCTACGGCGTGCTCCGTTGCCTCCTCGTTGGTGTACGCGTTCGGTGGTGTCGAGCCGGTCGCCGCACCGCCGCGCGGCGCCGACCCCCGTACGTCGACATGGGACTGCTTCGCAGGCTTGGTGGATGCAGACCGTGACGCAAATGTCGTAATCCACATCAGCCCGACGCGCAGTACACCTATCCCGATTCGCGGCTCCGGCTCGCGGCCGATCTCGCCGAGCACCGCGGGCCACGCGAGGAGGCGCGCAGCCCAGTTGCTCCACGAGCTGGCCGTGGAGCAGAAGGCGGCAGATCGATGATCGTCCTGCCCGCGATGCCTCCCGAGCAGACCGCCTCGTGGTGGGGCCTGCTCGACCTCCACGAGCGGATCTCCGACGGGTGGACCTTGATCGGTGGCCAACTCGTCCATCTGCATTACGCCGAACGCGGGCAGCTGCCGGTGCGACCGACGAACGACGCCGACACGGTCATCGACGTAGGGGCCGACCCAACGATGCTCGCCACCTTCACCCAGACGCTGACCGACCTCGGGTTCAGGTCAGCCGGCTCTGGCGCTCATAGCCCTCCAGCCACCGCCGGCGCAGTACCCGAGTGCAGCCCGACGAGCCGGTCGACGTCCGCGTAGGAGTAGATCGCGCGATCGAGCAGGGAGACGACCATGGCGCCCATCTTCACACCCCACTCCCCCGGCGGCGCGAACCAGTTTGATCCGTGTCGCGGCGCGTACCCCTGCTCTTGGGAGGGTAAGTCTGCGCACAGCGCCGCTCACAGTCCGAGGTCCTGGCGTGTGATCAACGTCCGTCGCTGTTCGTGAGACGTAGCCCACGAGCCGACATCCCACCCGCATGTCGGTGCCTCGCTTAGAGATCGCGCGGATAGGGGCGCGTCGTTGACGCGAAACAGGCACAAGCCCTCGGAGGATCAACGGGTTGTCAAGACTCGTCTCTTCCCCGCGAGGTGCTTGTGCCTGCTGTGCCATCTTTCATCATTGAACCCCTTTGGGACCAGTTCACCGTGCTGCTCCCTGACCACGAGGACGCCCACCCGTTGGGTTGTCACCGCCCTCGGATCGGTGACCGCGTGGTCTTCGACAAGCTCGTCGAAGTGCTGGTCTTCGGCGCCGCCTACGTCAAGATCGCCGATGCGACCTGTTCGGCCACCACGATCCGCGATCGCCGCGATGAGTGGATCAGCGCCGGCCTCTTCGAAGCCCTCGAGCAGCTGTGCTTGCAGGCCTACGACTGCATCTGTGGGCTCGACTTGGAAGACCTCACCGTGGACGGCTGCATCGTCAAGGCGCCCTGTGGTGGCGAAGCGGCCGGGAAGTCCCCGGTTGACCGGGGCAAGCAAGGCACCAAACGATCGCTGCTCACCGACGGGGCCGGGGTCCCACTGGGGTGTGTGAGCGCTCCGGCGAACCGCCACGACTCGGTGTTCTTGCGCCCCACCTTGGAGAAGCTGGGACGCCTTGAGCGCTGGTTCGGGATCGGGCTGCCCGAGAAGATCACCGTGCATCTCGATGCCGGCTACGACAGCGCCAAGACCCGCGAACTGCTTGCCGAGCTGGGCTGTGATGGCGTGATCAGCCAGAAGGGCTGCCCCCTCCAAGCCGGCGCCCGATGGGTGGTTGAACGCACCAACTCCTGGCACAACCGCGGGTTCAAGAAGCTGCTGGTCTGCACCGAACGCCGCGGTCGCGTCATCGACGCCTACGTCGCGTTGGCCAACGCAGTGATCATCGTGCGCCGACTCATCCGGACCGCCTGGACCACCCACCGCTGGGACACCCGACCAGCACGTCGCCCCTGACCTATCCGCGCGATCTCTTAGGCCTTCGCACCTAAGCGAGGGTGAGGTGGTCGCCGTGCCCGTGGCAGGCTGAACTGGCCGCCAGCGCGGGCGCGCTCGCTCGTTGCTGACCGGCATGGAGAAGGGGTCATGGTGCCCGGTCGGCCCGATCTCTGCAAGTCTACTCCGCAGCGGTTCGCTCGCCGATCCAGATTCCCATAGCCTCGGCGATGAGCTCTCCGCCGTCGCGCAGCGCCGCCGAAACGAAGCGTTTGCGGCCCTCCACCCGATCGACGCGAGCGACGAAGGCCACCTCCACTCCGACGGCCGCCGGCCTGCGGAAGCCAAGGGAGAGGTGTGCGGTCTTCGCTCCGGTCGGCCCCAGTTGAGAGGCCATCCGCCCCAGCACGTCGTCGAAGAACAGGGCGATGGCTCCGCCATGGGCGAATCGGTCACCGACGTAGAACCGCGAGAACGTCACGTGTCCAGAGATCCTCCGGGCGCCGCTCTGGTCGATCCTGAACCGGGGGACCAGCGCCTGCGACCTCCCACGCTCCCCCACCTCGACGCTCGCCGAGTACGGCAGGTCGTCCGCACCCTCCGCGCTGAGGTCGTCGGCTAGCCGATGTAGCTCGGTGGCCGCTCGGGCCAGCGTCGCCGGGTCCGCGCCTGACCCTCGGGCCAGGTCCTAGACGCGACGCAGTGCCAGAGGGAGGTCATAGGCGGGCAGCGCATTGCTGCTCGGGGCACCCACGGCAGTGCCAGCCGTCCTCTGGGGCGCGCGCTCACGTCCGGCCACGCCGATCGACCACGCGCCGGGCCTTGAAGACCTGGGGCTCAAACGTGCCTGGCGCGACTACCTCGACCCTCGCACGCACCATGAGGCGAGCCTTGAGGTCCGCGGCCAGCGTGGCTGCGATGGCGCGGGCCTCCTGCGCCGCGGGATCGACGTCCGCCTCGACCTCGACGGTCAATTCGTCGAGTTCGCTCGCACGGTCCACGATGATGCGGAACTCTGAGCCTGTGTCGGGGTGGCTGTTGACGATCGCTTCGATCGCACTTGGATAGACGTTGGCGCCGCGGATGAGCAGCATGTCGTCGAGGCGCCCGATCACGCCTTCGGGCAGGCGTGGGAACGTGCGCCCGCAGGCGCACAGTTCGTCGGACAGGTAGCTTTCGTCGCCGAGCCAGAAGCGGATCATTGGCTGCGACTCGCGCCATAGGTGGGTGGCCACAAGACCGCCGCGCTCACCTACCGGCACGCTGATGTGCGGGTCGTCGCGGTCGACGACCTCGGTGTAGTTCTCGTCCTGGATGAGGTGGACGCCGCCCTCGGCGTGGGTGCATCCCACGTTGGCGTAGAAGGGGTGCATCTCCGAGGACGCACCCGCGCCCAGGTCGACGACGAAGGCGCCGCCGAGGCTGGTGGTCATGCTCTTCCGGATCTCCGAGATGCTGCCGCCGGGCTCGCCGGCGACGATGACCGTGCGGAGGCCCGCGGCGCCGAGGTCGATGCCGCGTTCCACTGCGCGACGACCGAGGTGCATGGCGTAGGACGGGGTGGCGACCAGGACGTCCACGCCGAGCTTGACGATGTGGTCGATCTGCTGGTCGGTCGGCATCAGACTACCGACGGGGAACGCCGCGGCCCCGAGGCACTCGCATGCCTGCAGCAGGCCCCATCCCCCGATGAAGAGCCCGAAAGGAAATGAGATCTGCACGAGGTGTCGCGGGCGGACACCGGCCGACCACAGGGCCATGCGGCACACTTCCTCGCTGCGAAGCCAGTCAGCGGCGGAGATCCCGTACAGCGTGGGTACGCCAGACGTGCCTGACGATCCGTGCACGCGCATCAGTGCCTCCCGGGGGACAGCCGCATAGCTCCCAAACGGCGGGTGCTCTTGCTGATCTGCGACCAGTTCCTTCTTGGTGACCACAGGGACACGGGCGGTGAAGTCGGCCAGCGTCTTGACTTGGCTCGGGTGAAACCCAGCGACGTCGTATCTGCGTCGGTAGAACGGCACCCCAGCATATGCCCGGTGAAGCTGGCGCTGCAGGCGCTCCAGCACCAAGGCCTCCCGCTCCCGAGGGTCGCGTGTCTCGCGCTTACGGTCCCAGAACTCATCGGTCTCGCTGTGCGCGGACTTCGGCGTCACGGTCACGTTGGTTCCTCTCGGTGTCAGTGGCCTCTATCGCAATGTGACAGCGAGCACGGCCGGCGTGTCAAGCATTTGCGAATACTTATTCGCACGCGCCATGGACTACTTGTTCTAGATCAGGCCCGTTGTTACGGTGCTCTGACCGACAAGGCGCGCCAGACTGCGAACAATGATTCGCAGTCAATAAGGAGGCAGGGTGAAGAGGGAGCGATCTGTCCGCTCGAGTGAAAAGCTAAGCCACATCACCGCGGTGGCCTCCCGCGAGATCACAACGCACGGGTTCGACAACCTGGCCGTCAGTGACATTGCGGACGCCGCCGGCGTGAGCGTGGGCGGGATCTACCGCTACATCACCACCAAGACCGACCTGCTCGTCATGGTTTGCAAAGGCATCTACGACGGCGTGCGCGAAGAACTCGGCGAGATCGTGGCTAGCGAAGGTCTCCTCGACGAGAAGCTCGCGGCCGCCATCGACGCGTATCTGCGCGCGTGTGAGGGTCAGCGTCAACAGATCGCCATGGTTTACCGCGAGTACAGGCGTCTACCCGGCGATGCCCAGCGCTTCTTCATGCAGCGCGAGCAGGCAATCGCCGACGTGTTCGCCGATCTGCTGCGCGCCGGAGCCAAGAGCGGGGTGTTCCGCCCGGCCGACGCCACGGTGCTCGCGATGGACATCGTCTTCCTCGGCCATCTCCCTTCCTTCAAGCACTGGGCGCTCGGCGGAGTGGTGACCGACGACGAGTTGCGCCGCGAGCAGGTGGCCATCTTCATGGACCGCGTCCGCACCGATCAATGATCCGCACAGGCACAGAGCCAGAAATGGAGACAACATGACCATCACAAATGAGGGCACGCAAGCGGTCGCCAACGACGTCTCGCCGAAGGACCGGCTCAACGGCGCGCGAGCTGTTGCACAAGCGCTCATAGACAACGGTGTCACAGACCTGTTCGGCATTCACGGGTACATCAACCCTGTGATCGAGGAGGCCTGTCGCCTTGGCGCCCGCATGTGGCACTTCCGCCACGAGCAGGCGGCCGGCTTCGCAGCAGAGGCCTACGGCCGCATGACACGGCGACCCGCGGTCTTCTTCGTCTCCGCGTCCGCGGGCATGGCCAACGCACTGTCCTCGCTCTCTCAGGGCATCGGCACCCGCAGCCCGATCATCCTCCTGGTCGGCCAGCACGGCACCGCCGGCGACCGGCTCGGCATCCTGCAGGAGGGCTATGCCGCCGACTGCTTCGAGTCGGTCGCGAAGTGGACCAAGCGGCTGACCGACTGGGAGCTCAACTCATACTGGGTCCGCAAGGCGCTGGTCGACTCGGTGACCTACCCCGCCGGTCCGGTGGTCCTGGAGCTCCCGCTCAACAACCAGTGGGCCTACGGCGACGCGCCACAACGGAAGTACGTCCCGGGGCAGGGCGCCCTACCCGTCGTGCCCATGACCCAGGCCGACCCGGCGCGCATCGACCGCGCAGTCGAGCTCCTACACAACGCCGAGCGGCCGGTCATCATCGCAGGCGACGGCGTGCACTGGTCGGACGGATCTGCCGAGATCACCGCGCTGGCCGAGTACCTCAACGCGCCCACCGGCGGTCGGCGCACCGCTCGAGGCGTGATCGATGAGCGCCACCCACTCGCCCTCAAGTCAAGTTTCCGCGGACCGCTGCTGCGCTCGGCCGACGTCCTGCTCACCGTTGGTCTCCGCGCAGGTGAGCTGGAGTCGTGGTTCGAGACTCCCGACTGGCCGGACGCCTCGCGCGTCACCTATATCCAGGCGCAGGAGAGCGCCGAGGACGTCTGGTGGGGCCTGGACTCCGAGGTGAACCTCGTCGGCTCCAGCAAGCTGCTCCTTAGACAGCTGCTCGACGGGCTCCGCGAGTGTGCGGGCTCCGACGCCCCCCGAGAGCGGCCCGACTGGCTCCAGACGCTGGCCACGGCTCGTGAGAAGGCCGAGGAGGCGCGCACCGCCTACCTCGACCGGGTCACCGACCGCACCCCGATCCACACCAAAGAACTGGCCGAGGCGATCGCCGCGGAGGCGAACGAAGACGCGATCTTCATCTACGACTCCTACCAGGGCTCGCTGTACCTGACCGACGCCGTCTCCGCGATTGAGTCCGGGCAGATCCTCGACGCGGGTCCGCGGGTGGCACTCGGCCAGGGCGTCGGCATGTGCTTCGGCGCCGGCATCGCCAAGCCGGGACGCCAGATCGTAAGTCTGATCGGGGACGGAGGCATCGGACTGGCCGGCATGGACATCGAGACCCTGACCCGCTACGAGGTTCCTGCCGTGCTCGTGATCCTCAACAACAGCTCGTGGGGCGGCAACTCGCTCATGCACGACGACATCCAGCCCAACATCGGGTCTTGGGACATGACGCCCGGTCTGCGCTACGACAAGGTCTTCGAGCCCTTCGGCTGCCACGTCGAGCACGTAGAGAACTCCGCCGACCTCCGCCCCGCGCTGCGACGCGCCTTTGACTCGGGCAAGGTCGCGGTCGTCAACGTGGTCGCCGACTCTGAGAGCATCGAGGCCTCGGTGCCGTGGCTTCGCCTGAAGATCGGCGAGTTCTACAGCCGCGGCATCGACGACCTTCCCGACGCGATCCGCCAGCACTTCCGTGTCCTGCCGGCCATCGAGATCCTGCGGCTTCACAAGTCTGCCGCAGACAACGGCACACAAATCCCGATGTCCTTCATGGCCTCGCTCTCCGATCGGTCCGAGTCCGAGCTCATAGAACTTGCCGACAAGACTTCGTACCGCTACTGAGGCTGTTCAGGTGCTCAAAGTGATTCGAGATTGGTCAGCTGACAAGCGGATCCGGAAGGCGCCAGCTGACGACTTCGAAAGCACGATCAGAGCTCGCGAACGTCTTCGTCAGCGCGTCCTGGGCCAGCTCGAGCAGGACGGGTCACCGCTTCCCCGGCCTTGTGGCCGACTTGCTCGCCCCAAAGAGACTTGAGGCCATCGACGCTGTGGCCGGCGCTGCCCCGGAGATCACGCCAACTATGAGGCGCTTCCTGACTGACCCTTCACATTGTCCCGTCAGCGTGCCCGTCCGACGACGTGTCACGGGAACCGTTGGCAGGCGCGTCTTACCGCCGCGATAGGTCGTCCAAGACGACCTTATGTGTCGGCGTCGGGCACTCGCCTCGGTGCCGAGGACCTGAGTTCAGTTGATCTGGTCGCTCTTCCTCTTGCTGACCGTCTTGCTCTTGTTCTTGCCGTTCTTCGTCCTCACCTGCTGCCAGCTCTACTGCCGACCGACCACGCATCGCCGGCATGTGGTCGCCGGTGGGTATCAACTGAAACTGACCGCCGCGGGCTCCGGTGCTAGCCGAGCCGCGCAGCGCGCTGGCTCCGCATGCGAGTCGGGCGAGCCTTGGTGGGCCCGAAAAGATCGCTATTTTCCAATACCTCGCCACGACATGGTATTTTAGGCATTCGCGAGGTGCGCCTGCGACGGCCGCGAGGTCGTCGTGGGCGGTCGCGCGGACGCCCTTCGCCGAACAAGCGCTCGGCCCCTGATGCAAAGCGACCTCGGGCGTCATGGGTTAGCGAATCTGTTCCACCTCGACTCGCTCGAACGCTGCGTCAGCGGCAAGTTCATTGACGAAGATCACGACGTTGGTTCCGTCGGCATGCGGAGAAGTTGGGGGACTGTAGATCTTCCGGGGAGGGACCGAGGGCATGCAGGTCCTCGGGGGTGATGCGCAAGACGTTTGCTGCGCTGACACGGAGCTCGTAGACGTACCGGCGTGCTTTCGGTCTCAGAGGTTGGGAGTCGATGGCGTGCTGACCCTCAGCGATAGCGGTCTCGCGCTGCTCGGAGGTGTAGATCGCTGCCAAGCCTTGGCCTTCCAGTGAGCGAAACCGGTTCTTGCTGGTAGGCCGAGCCTAGTGGGGGTTCTTGCCGGTTTTCCGGGGTTCTGTCGGACAACTCCGACAGACTTGGCCCATGGCCGACTGGAGCCCACTGCGAGCCCTGCTCACCACTGTCACCGACTCGGTCACTCTGAGCTGGGATGACCTGGACGTGCTCGTCGGCGGGCTCCCGCCCTCCGCGTACAACCACTCTGCGTTCTGGAAGGGTGCGCGTAGCGGCTGGCCGGGGTTCTTGACGACCGACGTCCGGGTAGGCGATTCAGTGACGTTTGTTAGGAGGGGAGCTGCGCTGCCGTCGCCGGCTCATAGGCCCCTCCCCCTGGCCGGCGCCGGTCCCGACAACTCGACCTCGTCGGACGTCATCCTGATCGGCTGCGTGAAAGGGAAACTTCCGACCGCGGCGCCGGCCAAGGACCTCTACGTGTCGCCGCTCTTCCGCAAGGGCAGGGCGTACGCCGAACGCGCTGGAGTCCCCTGGTTCATCCTCTCCGCCCATCACGGACTCGTCGCACCCGACGACGAGCTCGAGCCGTACGACCTCCGACTGAGCGCGACCTCCCGGCAGTACCGACGCGAGTGGGGCGAAGGTGTCGTGGCAGCGCTGCGTATGGTTCTCGGATCAATCGATGGGCTGAGCATCGAGATCCATGCAGGGTCGGCCTACGTGGACTCGATCCGAGATGAGCTGCGCTCGGCGGGTGCAACGGTCGTCGAGCCTCTCGCAGGGCTGGCCCTAGGGCCGCGACTCGCGTGGTACGGCGACCGGGCGATCGCCCCGGCACCGCCAGTAACTGCGCCCGACATGGATGAGTTGGTCGGCAACCTCCTGCAGGCAGACGAAGCCATCTCACCCGCAGAGTTCCTGGCGACCGGCGCCTCAATGTTCCGTTCCCCCGGCCTGTACAGCTGGTGGGCGGATGCGGACGGTGCTGCGGATATGGCGGTCGGCCTTCGTCACCCAATCGAACCCGGCCTCATCTACGCCGGGCTGGCCGGTGCCACACGGTCGGGCGGCCGGAAGTCGAAGAACACGCTGTGGGGTCGCATCAAGACGATGCATCTCGGCGGGCGACATGAGTTCTCGACTTTTCGCCTCAGCCTTGGGTCGGTCCTAGCGGAGTCAAGAGGAGACCAGGAGATCGACGAGCCGGGGCTGACGACCTGGATGCACGAGCACCTTCGGCTCATCGCCGTGCCCGTCGACGACCCCGACACCCTTGGCGACGTCGAGACCGAGGTGCTGCAGCAGCTGGATCCACCTCTGAACCTCGACAAGGTGGCGCGCAACCCACTGCGGACTGAACTCTCCGCACTCAGGAAGAAGTACGGGCGCGCACGCCCGACTCCACCACGGACTGACTCAACTCGTAGACGGCACGCTCTACGCAGCCGCCGGAGACGGACCGACGGCGCTCCCTCCGGTGCCGACGAGCATCGCCGCACCAGGCTCTCGGGGAGCGGAGCTGAAGGTGGCGACGACCGTACTCAGGGCGACGGTCTCACCGGACCGCCGCCAGCTCAACACCTCGGGTAGTACCTCACGCATCCGCTCACCAAAACCAACCGGCTTCGACGCCGTCGGGGGACATCTTGTGATAAGCGCCGCGGTAGAAGACGAGGGGCACGCCCTCGCGATGGAACGCGGCAACCACGCGACCGAAGACGACCAGATGATCGCCGGCGGTCACGGCCGAGTCGAATTCGCACATCGTCCAGCCGAGCGAGTTCGGGACGACCGGAAGATCTCCATCGACCTGCTCCGCTGCGAAGTGGGCGAACGGATCTTCCTTCGACTGGGCGAAGATACGTGAGATGTGCTGCTGGCGCTCGGACAAGAAGTTGACGACGAAGGCACCACGCTCCTGGAGCGCGACCGACGTCTTCGAGTCCGCCCGGAAGCACGCAAGCAACAGAGGCGGGTTCAACGACACCGAGGTGAGGGAGTTCGCGGTCATGCCGTAGGGCACACCTTCGGACGACGTGGTGATCACGACCACGCCGGTCGCGAAGACACCCATTGCATTACGCATCGCACGCGGGTCGAGATGCCCGGCGGTCGCTTCGTCCTCAGTCACCTCGGCCACCTCTCTCCAGCCCCTCCAGTCCTTCCCGATCACCCAGCCGTGCCTCGACCGCGCGCAGGCCGGGCTCGAAGTCGAACCAGTCGAACGCCTCGCGCCATTTCACAGACGCAGCGCCTCCGATGAGTGCTTCGAAATGCTGCGAGCGACCTGCGAACTCACTTCCGATGACATCCCAGGCGAGGCGAAGCAGCCCATGGCGTTCCACGTAGTCGCCACCCCTCGGAGTCGCGAGGCGCTTGACGTCTTCGAAGACGATCGAGTCCAGACCCGACACCGCGCTGGGCAGTTCGAGGATCTCTCCCCCGACCAGGTCCCGCAGTATCTGGACCGCACGCGCATGGGCCGTGACCTGTTGAGCGACCCCCGCCGTGAGGTACCGGGGGTTCGGGCACAACAGGTCGGTCTCCTCGAAGGGCTCCGCGGTGACCTCGGCTGCCAGGACCGCCGCCTCAGCAAGGGTCGCGATCGCACCGAGCTCACCCAGGAGCTCGCGCGTACGCACGCTGCCATCGGTCTCCTTCAGTGAGGCGATCTGGCGCCCAAGAGTGGCGATGAACTCCAACTTCACTCCGAGGCGCACCAGATTCTGGTGTTTGGCGAGCAGGAAGCCAGGAGTCCTCGTGAACTGTTCGCGTACGGCGTAGACGTCCGCGCAAACGAAGACGTCCTCCCAAGGGACGCGAACATTATCGAACACCACCAGGGCGTCGACTTCGTCGAATCGACCGGCCAGGGGCCCGGTCGATCGGCCCGCTTGCGCGTACGAACGTCGACAGTGGACTCGCAGTCCGGGAGCATTGACAGGAACGACGAACGAGAGCGCAAGGGCACTGTCATCGGCCGTCAGCGGATTCACGCAGGTGACGAAGATGTGATCACTGATCGCTGCGGCCGCGCCCGGCTGCTGAGCTCCGGACACGACGATGCCGCCCGAGTCGCGGCTCACGAGATGGACCTGTGTATAGATCCCCGTTTCATCCAGCGTGCGTTGCAGTTGCGATGGAGGGGGAACGGTGGCATAGGTGAAGTAGAGAGACTCGTCCAGCAAGCGTCCGTGCCAGGAACGGACGTTCGCACCGAGTTCGAGGTCGCCCCGATCGAACACGTCGGCTCGACTCGCAAGGCCCCCGATGATGGCCGCCACATGGTCCGGAGTCCGCGTGAGCCAACCGCTGCTCAGAGCCGCCCACGTACGTATGGACTCGGTCCGCCTTGCCAGCTCGAGTGGGGTCTTGGCCAGCGCGAAAGGCGTCAGAACGAGGTCACCTCGCCGGTGATCGACGGTATGCATCGGCTCCGGCATGTTGAGCGCGACGTCGTACATCCTGGCGACAGATCCGATAACGCCCGCGAAACCCGAATCGAGGGTCACATCGTCGACCCTACGGCCGTCCACGTAGACCTCACGACCGTCGCGCAACGACTCGAGGTAGTCCGCGCCCGACCTCATGCGGGCCCCTGACACGCGATCATTGTGGATCCTCGCTCGAGTGCAGGATCCTTCGCACGAGACGACGGACCTTGTCCAGCAACACCTTCACGATCAGTGACAGACCGTTGATCGGCGTGCTCACCGCTACGGCGCCTGGGACGGATCGAGACGTCAACTCATCGCGCGATTCCGGTGAATCGTGGCTGTGTCCGGCAGAGGGTGAGTCCGGCCCGTCGGCGTCCTCGGCGCGCAGCCGTGCGGCCAGGTTGTCCGTCATCTGGGCGATGATCCGCATGGCCACCTCGTCCATGAGGCCGCGGCCGAACTGCGCGGCACGGCCGGCAACCTGGTAGGTCACGTCGACCTGCACGCGCGATGTCGACGGATCGGCGGCGCCGTCGAGGACCGCCATCTTGATCTCGGCCGTTGCACGACCGGCGCCGGTCGTCTCGTCCCCGTCCGCCTTGAGTACGGCCAGCCGGCTATCGGCGTCGGTGTGGAGGATCTCGGCCTTCCCCTTGTAGCTGACGGTGACCGGACCCATCTTGATCTTGACCTTCCCGAGGTAGCTGCCGCCCTCCTCGCCCACGAATTCAGCGCCAGGGATGCAGGTCATCACCTCCGGGACGTCGAGCAAGGAGCGATAGACGCGCTCGGGGGAGGCGCCGATCTCGATTTCGTCGTGGAGTTCCGTTTGACTCACCCATTCCTGGCTCTAATCGCTCTACTCGCCCTCGACGGCGATCGGTACCTGTGCGACTTTCACGACAGTCGGATGACGACCGACTTCGTCTCGATGTAATGGTCGAGGACCTCCCGACCCATCTCCCGGCCCCATCCCGACTGCTTGAAGCCGCCGAACGGAATAGCCGCGTCGAAGGCGCCGTACGTATTCACCCACACCGTGCCGGCCTGGATGAGCTGGGCGGTTCGGTGAGCCCTGTTCAGATCCCGGGTGAAGACGCCGGCCGCCAGCCCGAACGGGGTGTCGTTGGCCTGGCGCACCAGCTCGTCGGGATCCTCGAAGGGGATCGCCACCACGACAGGTCCGAAGATCTCCTCGCGTACGACCTTCATGTCGCCCGTCGTGTCGGCCAGCACCGTGGGCTCGAGGAAGTAGCCCTTCCCTTGCGGCCGGTTCCCGCCGGTCAACGCCGTTGCCCCTTCGTCCTGGCCGGAGCGGACATAGCCGCACACGCGCTCGAGTTGCTCGCTGGAGATCAGTGGGCCCATCGTCGACTCGGGGTCGAGTACGGGCCCGACCTGGAATCCGCGTGCGATCTCGGCAACACCCTCGATGACCTCGTCGTAGACCTTGCGATGCACGAACAGGCGCGAACCGGCGTTGCAACACTGGCCCTGGTGGAAGAAGATCGCCTGAGCCGCGCCGGGGATCGCGATGTCCAGATCCGCATCGTCGAACACGATGTTCGGCGATTTGCCTCCAAGTTCGAGCGATACCCGCTTCAGGTTGCCGACAGCGGCCCCCACGATCAACCGACCGACCTCCGTCGACCCGGTGAACGCGATCTTGTCGACGCCTGGGTGTGCGGCCAGCGCGGCACCCGCCTCATGGCCGTAGCCGGTCAAGATGTTGACCACACCTGCCGGCACGCCGGCTTCGACGACGAGCTGACCGAGCCTCAGCGCGGACAGCGGGGTCTGCTCAGCGGGCTTCAAGACGATGGTGCACCCGGTGGCCAGCGCCGGACCGATCTTCCACGAGGCCATGACGAGGGGGAAGTTCCACGGAATGATGCCGGCGACGACCCCGACCGGTTCGGACCGGGTGTAGGCCACGTACTCGTCGGGAGAGCTCATGGTGAAAGGCATCGTATGACCCTCGGTCTTCGTCGCCCATCCAGCCATGTAGTGGAACATGTTGGCGGTGAGTACGACGTCGGAGCTGCGGGCCACCGATAGGACCTTGCCGCTGTCGATGGCCTCCAACATCGCGAGTTCATCGGCGTTCTCGAGGATCAGGTCACCGATCCGGTGGATCACGCGGCCACGGTCGGCAGGGGTCATCCGTCGCCAGGCAGACCCTGGCTCGAAGGCTCGCCGTGCCGAACGAACCGCGGCGTCGACGTCCTCTGCCCGCGCACGCTGCAGATGTGCGATCACCTCCTCGGTCGACGGATCGACCGACTCGAAGGTCTCGCCCGAGAGCGCCGGTATCGACTCGCCATCGATGAGGAGCCCCGGAGGCGCAGCCAGGAATGCCTGCGTTGCATCGTTGATAGTGGTCATACCTACTCCTTCACCATGTGTGGTTGCACGCGTCCCGCAGCGGCCGACCGCAGCAGCTCGCCCATGCGCGAGATGCCCTTTCGAAGGTCGGTTGCCGCACTGGCCAGGCTGATCCGAACCGCACCCTCGGCCGCCGAACCGAACGCAGACCCTGGTGCCACGGCCACGCCGTGCTCCAGGAGCATCCGGGTCGCGAACTCATGGGACGAGAGCCCCGAGGTCGAGACGTCCGCCATCAGGTAGAACGCCCCCGAGGGGTCATTGCCGGGGATCCCTTCCTCCGACAACCACTTCTGACTGAGCTGGAGGCGATCGCGGTAGGAGGCCGTCATCTGGTCGATGCAGTCCTGCGGCCCTTGCAGGGCCCCTTGGGCGGCACGCTGGCTGATGGTGTTGATGCAGGAGTTCGTCGCATCCGCGACCTTCAACATCTGCGTGACGACGTCGGACGAGGCGAATCCATAGCCGATCCGCCAGCCGGTCATCGCATAAGTCTTGCTGAAGGCCATCGCGGTGATCGACCGGTCAGGATCCATGAAGGTGGCCGCACTCGGCGCCGCGGCCGTTCCGTCGAGCATGATCTGGTCGTAACACTCGTCGCTGATCACCCACACTCCCGCAGCGGCCGCGATCTCCCCGATCCGGGCGAGCATCTCCCCCGAATAGACCGCACCGGTCGGGTTGTTGGGACTGTTGATCACGATGGCCTTCGTACGTGGCGAGATCTGGGCAGACAGATGATCGAGGTCGGGCTGGTAGTCCTGCTCTCGAGGACAGCGATACAAGACAGCCCGAGCACCGGCGAGCGCGACGATGGTGCGCAGGGTCGGCCAGTAGGGGTTCGAGATCAAGATCTCGTCCCCCGGCTCACAAACGGCCAGGACCGCCCCTGCGAGGAGACTGGTCCCACCGTTGCCGATCAGCACCTGGTCGACCGAGACGTCGTGACCGTTGACCCGGGCCAGCTTCTCGGTGATGAGGTCGAGCAGCGCTGGAATCCCCTTGGTCGGAGTATAGCCGTGGTCGCCCGCATCGATCGCCCACTTCGCCGCCTCGCAGATATGGCTCGGGGTCCGGAAATCCGGCTGGCCGAGCTCGAGATGGATGCACTCCGGGATCGTCGACGCGAGCGCGAAGAGATCCCGGATTCCCGAGGTCGGCGCGCCCACAACATGGCGTGCCGCCTCCAGCCGTCCCTGCATCCGCCCTTCCTTCCTGAGGTTGTCGCGACGGTCCATACGAGCAGTGCTCGACCATTACTGTAGACGTCGCTGCTGTGACTGCTACAGTAGTCACAATGGCAGCCGCACACAAGCGGCGCGAGATGGAAGGGGTCCGGGTCATGCGGGCACAGGTACGACGACTGGGGTCCGGCCTCATCCGGCTCATCCGGCTCATCGGGGCGATGGGCGCCGACGCCCCGGATGCCCCGGAGCACTGCCGCAACGGCGACATCCATCGGTTCTTCATCCCCTGATCCCTCGGGCCCGCCGCTTCTGACCGCCTCGCCGCCTCTCCTACCGAACGACTACCGAACGATTGGAACGACGTGGAACCTCGATATGACGTTGTCGTCGTCGGCGCAGGCAACGCAGCGCTGTGTGCCGCGCTCGCCGCGCACGACGCAGGAGCGCGCGTGCTGGTGCTCGAACGAGCCAACCGCGACGAACGCGGTGGCAACTCGGCGTTCACCGCCGGAGCCATGCGGGTCGCCTACCAGGGAGTCGATGACATCGTCCGGCTCGTCCCCGATCTGACCGCCGAGGAGCAGGAGATCACCGACTTCGGCTCGTACCCGGAGTCGGCGTTCTTCGACGATCTGGCCCGGGTCACCGACTATCGCACCGATCCCGATCTAGCCGAGATCCTGGTGAGCCGCAGCTTCGAGACGATGGCATGGATGCAGAGCAAGGGGGTTCGCTTCATGCCCATCTACGGCCGCCAAGCGTTCAAGGTCGACGGGCGCTTCAAGTTCTGGGGAGGCCTGACGCTAGAGGCGGTCGGGGGCGGTCCCGGACTCATCGACAGTCTGATGGCAGCGTGCGAGAACGCCGGGATCACCATCACCTACGACACCCGGGCGATGTCGCTCATCACCGAAGGCCCTCAGGTCACCGGCCTACGCGTGCGCCATGCCGGCGAGGACTCCGAGATCGAGGCGAGCGCGGTCATCCTCGCCTCGGGCGGGTTCCAGGCCAACGGGGAATGGCGCACGAAGTACCTCGGGCCCGGCTGGGACCTGGCCAAGGTCCGTGGCACCCGATTCAACACCGGCGACGGAATCCGGATGGCGCTCGAGATCGGTGCGATGTCCTGGGGGAACTGGTCGGGAGCACACGCCGTGGGCTGGGAATACAACGCGCCCCAATTCGGTGACCTCGCCGTAGGAGACGGCTTCCAGAAGCACAGCTATCCGTTCGCGATCATGGTGAACGCCCGCGGTGAGCGCTTCGTCGACGAAGGGGCCGACTTCCGCAACTACACGTATGCGAAGTACGGCCGCATCATTCTCGAGCAACCGGGGCAGATGGCCTGGCAGGTGTTCGACCAGAAGACCACCCACCTGCTCCGAGACGAATACCGCATCAAGCAGGTCACCAAGGTTCAAGCCGACACCCTCGAAGACCTCGGCAAAAAGCTGGAGGGTGTCGACGAGGAACGATTCCTCCGGACCGTCGACCAGTACAACGCTGCAGTCCAGCGCGACGTGCCGTTCAACCCGAACATCAAGGACGGCCGCGGCACGTCGGGATTGAGCATCGAGAAGTCGAACTGGTCGAACACGCTCGACACTCCGCCCTTCGTGGCCTATCAAGTCACCTGCGGCATCACGTTCACCTTCGGTGGATTGCGGATCTCGACGGACGCCGAGGTGCTCGACGAGGAAGCACAGCCCATTCCCGGCCTGTATGCGTGCGGCGAGCTCGTCGGGGGGATCTTCTACGGGAACTACCCCGGAGGCTCGGGCCTGACCAACGGCGCTGTCTTCGGCCGGATCGCGGGACGTACGGCAGGCTGTGCGACCTCATCAGCTGGCACCCGAGGCTAAGTGAGGCGCGCGACTGCATCACCTGAGGCCGACTGGTGGCCGTTGTTCGCCATCTGCGGCGGCGTCTTCATGCTGCTGCTGGATGTGACGATCGTGAATATCGCCCTCAAGAGCATCCAGTCCGCTTTCGGCGCCCCGTTGTCCGGACTTCAATGGGTGATCGATGCGTATGCACTCAGCCTGGCCGCACTCTTGCTCACCGCAGG
The DNA here is from genome assembly GCF_031656915.1 of Nocardioides marmorisolisilvae. Classification (NCBI taxonomy): domain Bacteria; kingdom Bacillati; phylum Actinomycetota; class Actinomycetes; order Propionibacteriales; family Nocardioidaceae; genus Nocardioides; species Nocardioides terrisoli. The sequence goes on from NZ_CP134227.1 coordinate 991,827, forward strand.
CTCGCTCGCGGACATCTACGGGCGTCGCCGGATGTATGTGGTCGGCATGTGCATCTTCACCGCCGGATCGATCTTCTGTGGCCTTTCGCCGAACGTCGTGACCTTGAGCATCGCCCGTGCCGTACAAGGGATCGGTGGGGCGGCGATGTTCGCCACCTCCCTCGCCCTGCTGTCGGCGGCCTATCGCGGAAGATCCCGCGGATTGGCCTTCGGTGCCTTCGGTGCGACCACCGGGATCGCAGTCGCGGTCGGGCCGGTCTTCGGTGGTCTCATCACGACCTGGCTGTCGTGGCGGTGGATCTTCTGGGTCAACGTCCCCGTGGGCGCCCTCGCCATCGCCATCACCCTACGTCATGTGGCGGAGTCTCGTGACCCCAGTCCGAGACGGCCCGACTGGATCGGTTTCATCACCTTCGGCCCAGGACTCGCCCTGTTGATCTATGGTCTGATCCGATCCGGCCAGGTGGGGTGGACCGCGCCGTCGGTATGGCTCCTCCTGGGCGCGGCTGCCCTTGCTCTCGCGGGATTCGCGGTGTCGCAGGCCATCGGTAGCAATGCGATGGTCGCCCTGGGCCTCTTGAAGAACCCGACCTTCGCCGGCGCGATGCTGGCGGCTGCAGCGATATCTGCTTCCATCTTCTCCTTCCTTGCCTACCTGGTTCTCTACCTACAAGACGTCCTCGGCTATTCCCCGGCCGAGGCAGGTGTCCGGGTCGTCTTCGAATCGGCGGGCTCCTTCGTCTCCGCGACGATCGCCGGCAGGCTCAGCCAGCGCATTCCGCCGCGAATCCTCATCGGTTCTGGATTCGTCTTGATATCCATCGGGATGTTCCTGATCGCCCAATGCCGTCCCGGCGATGACTGGACCCAGCTGATCCCGGGGATGTCGATATGCGGTCTGGGCATCGGCTTCGTGACCGTGCCGTTGGCCGCGACCGCCGTGTCCGTCGTCGAGCCGGCCCGTGCCGCGATGGCGTCGGGAGCGAACTCGACGTTCCGGCAGGTCGGATTGGCCGTGGGCATGGCGCTTCTGGGCGCGCTGTTCAGTCAGCGGGTGCTCGCCGAGGCACAACACTCGGCGAGCAGGATCCCGGTCGTTTCTGCGGACTCATTGGCAGACGCGGTGACGGGCGGCCGGGTCGACGCCTACCTGTCGGCCCTGGACCCCACCACGCGTCGAGCCGCGCACACAGTGGCGGTCGATAGCTTCGTGGCGGCGTTCGACCACATCGGGTACATCTCCGTCGCGGTCGCACTCGTCGCCGCACTGGGGACCTTCGCCCTCATTCGCAGCAAGGACCTCATCCCCGGCACCTCGGAGGATGCCGTCACGGAACTGGCCGCCCGGGCGGTGATCGCCGAATGAGCGCAGAAGTGAGTGTCGACAGCCAGCGACGCCTGGGCATCATCCTGCTCGACAGCAGTCACTACACGACGAGCTTCCTGCACTGCGAGCCGGGCGATCCGGGTCCCGGTCTGCTGCCGCTCGGTTATTGGGAGTGCCCGGCAACCTGGCCGGTACCCAGCACCTACACAGTCGCCCGCGGTGCCACCCCGAGCGCTGTCATCGGTGGTGATCCGGGCGCGCTGGCCGGGGTGCAGCGTGCCTCGGGGCTGCTCGAGCCTCGTTGCTCGATGGTCATTGCAGACTGCGGCTTCTTCTTCAGTTTCGCAACGAGCCTGACCCAACCCTCCCGCCTGGTGACCACCCTCCACCTGCTCGACCTGGCCACGACAGCTGCAGGGAGACGCCCGGTCGTCGTCTTGACCTATGACGCCAGGGCAGCCGCCACCCTGCTGCGTGATCACCCCACGCGGCGTCGGCTTCACTTCCTCGGCCTCGACTCGCTCAGCACCTGGCAAGAGCTCGGCAGCGAGGACTGGGCGTTGCGCGTACGCGACGGGGCCGCGTTGCTGCGCTTCGAGCTCGTCCAGCGACTGGAGCAGTCCGACGTACGGGAACTGGCCGATCAGGCTGGCGCGGTTCTCGTCGAGTGCACGCTGTTGTCACCGCTCATCGACGACATCCGAGGCGCTTTCCCGGGACTCCCCTTGTTCGATCTGGCCGCGTTGGTGCGGATCCTCCTCAGCGGCCGATCGACCGCCCAGCCGTCATAGACCCCGCGCGTCGATCAGACACCTGCAAAGACTGCCTTCGGATCCAGGCCCAGCTCGAGAGCCACCATCAGGCGCAGACGTGCCTTTAACGGGCCGAGATCTCCGGCACTTATGAGTCCGCTCGCAAGCAACTGCTGCTCGGAGCCCGGGCCTGTGTAGGTCCCCTCGAGTACCCGCCCGGCGGCACATCGCGTGGAGAGCACGACCGGCATTCGAGCTGCCGCCTCCAACACCGCTGGAGAGACCGAAGCAGGGACGTGGCCACCGCCGGTGCCGGCGAGCACCAGCCCGTCGGCATACTGGGCGGTGGCTCGGACGAGCTCCCCGCGGGCTCCGGCCACGATCCAGAGTGCCTCCACGGTCTGCTGGATGCCCTCAGGTCTGCCCAGGCGGTGGCACGACGGCGCCCGGTCCAGCCAGAGTCGGTCCTCGACGATCTGCCCGATGGGCCCGTGCCCCGGGGATGCGAACGCATCGACGCTGCTGGTGTGCGCCTTCGTCACGTGAGCGGGATCGTGTACCGAATCGGCCAGTACGACCACGGGTCCGCAACCACGGAGCCCGCCCGCCGAGGCGGCCACGACCGCTGCGCATATGTTTCCCGGACCATCTGCACCCGGCGCATCCGCAGCTCGCATCGCACCCGTGACGACGACCGGGATCGCGACCTCGAGCACCAGCCCCAGGAAGTACGCAGTCTCCTCGAGGGTGTCGGTGCCATGGAGCACCACCACTCCGTCGGCGCCTGCTGCAGCCTCCGCCTCGATCGATGACGCGAGCGCGAGCATGTCGCGCGGTGTCATGTTCCGACTGGAGACCTGCATCACGTCGCGCCCGGTCAGCGCCACGTTCTCCAGACGCTGTGTCATCCCAGCCACCAGGTCGGTGGCTGCGAATCGATGGCTCAGGCCGGTCCCCGAGAATCCCGTAGAGATCGTCCCGCCACAGCCCAGGATCGATATCCGGACCTTGTGCGAGGGATCGGCGGGCACCGTGGAGCTCATTCCTCACGCACCGGCCGAACGTGCTCGGCTCGGACGTGTTTCCCGGCAGGGGTCTGGTCACGTACCTGCCCTGCCTCAGCGGCGACGCGGCCACCCAGGACCGTCGCGACAGGGGCACCCTTCAGGGTCCGGCCACGCCACGGCGATAGCGCGTTCAGTGAATGCAGGTGCTCGTCCGAGATCTTGACCGAACCTTCCGGATCCACGATCGTGATGTCGGCGTCGGCTCCGGGCCGCAACATACCCTTGCGCGGATACAGGCCATACAGACGCGCAGTGTTCGCGCTCAAGACGTCCGCAAGTCGCTGGGGGCTGAGGCGCCCACGCGCCATCGCGTCCAGCATGACCGGCACGATCGTCTCGACGCCGACGATGCCTGCCGGCTGGGTGTCGAGTGGCTCGGCCTTCTCTGCGAGCGTATGCGGAGCATGATCCGAGCCGATCGAGGCGATCGTCTTGTCCTCGATGCCGCGCCACAGAGCAGCTTGATCGGCAGCCGTACGGATCGGCGGGTAAACCTTCATGGTCGGGCCGATCTGGTCGTAATCCGCATCGGTGAGGGTGAGGTATTGGGGGCAGGTCTCGGCACTCACCAGCGCGCCGGCACGTTGCGCCCGACGGACGACGTCGGTTGCCTCGGCCGAAGCCATATGGACGACATGGAACCGGCACCCCGTCAAAGATGCGAAGTGCGCCGCGATCGTAACCGCAGTGGATTCTGCCGATGCCGGTCGTGCCCGGAGGAGATCGTCATAGGTGGACAACGAATGTCCGAGCTCCTCCTCCGCAGCCTCGAGCAGGTGCCGGTCCTCGCAATGCGCAGCGAGCAGGCCGCCTCGTGCCGCGACGGCCCGGAAGATCGAGAGGACGTCGCCGTTCTCGGGTGGCGCGATCACCTGCTCGGGTGGTAAATCGCCGATGTTGTAGACCAGGGACCTGGTGTCTCGTCGTAGCGCATATCCCCAGAACAGCTTCACGGCGACAGCGCCTAGGTCGAACATCTCGTCGATGGCGTCGACGTTCTCGTGACCCAGCGTCATACCCCACAAGCCGAAATCGACCCACGCCTGGGGCTCCAGACAGGCGACTCTGCTCGAGTAGGACGCTCCGTCGACCACGGGAGGCACCGAGTTCGGCATCTCGAGGACGGTCGTGACGCCTCCGTGCAGGGCCGAGAGCGTGCTGTGCCAGAACGTCTCCTTGTGGGTCAGGCCGGGGTCGCGGGAGTGGACGTGCGGATCGATGAAGCCCGGGAATAGCAGCTTCCCCGACGCGTCATAGGCCTCATCGGAGGGGACCGCCTCGCCGCGCGCCAGCCACGCTGCGACCTTGCCATCAGCACAGAGCAGGTCGACCTCGACCAGCCCGTCCGGGACGACCAGGCTGCCACCGCGAACCACCAACCGCGGAGCCGTATTCGTTTCCATGCGATCCCCCTAGATCTCGTCGACGTCGAGCTGGATGAGGTGCGGGCCGGCCTCGGACAGTGAGCCTGCGAACTGGGTCCGAAGGCCCTCGAGGTCGCGGGCCCGAGTCGCCGGTACGCCGAAACCTGCCGCCAAGCGCAACCAATCGATCGTCGGTAGCGACAGGTCCATGAGCGCGTCGACCCGGCCTGTGTTCTCCTCGATACCGGCACGGGCCTGCTCGACGCCGAGGATGCGATACCGATTGTTCGCACAGACCACGGTGGTGACGTTCAATCCTTCCCGGGCCTGGGTCCACAGCGCCTGCAGCGTGTAGAGCGCGCTGCCGTCGCCGACGACCGCGACCACCGGGCGGTCCGGTTCGGCAACGGCCGCACCGACAGCCAGCGGCCCGGCGATTCCGATGCTGCCTCCGGTCAGACCCAGATAGGTGAATCGAGTACGACCCATGGCATGCTCGAAGACGTCCGGCGCGGAGGTGATCGCTTCGTCCACGAAGATCGCACGGTCCGGCATGATCGCCGCCAGACGTTCGCTCAAGCGCTGCTCTCGCGTGCCCACAGGCGGTCGCACCGGTTGGTGGACATCGGCTGCCGAGTCGGGCCCACCGAGGCAGTCGGCCAAACCCTCCAAGGCACCGACGACGTCGTCGCCGACCCGAGCCACCGGATGCACCCGACTCTCGTGCGGCAAGACGTGCGTACGCCCGTCTCGGTAGGCGAAGATCGAGACCGGCTCCTCGGTCCCGACAAGGACGATGTCGGTGATCGAGGCCAGTTGGGCGGCGGACTCGTCCGGGAAGTATCCCAAGCGCTCGATGACAGGAATCTCGGGCCCGGATTCGATCCGAGTGGGCTGACGCTTGCAGAAGAGCCGGCACCCGGTCGCCGCCTGCACCCGGCCGGCCGCCCTGAGGCCGGCCTCGTGCAGCCCGGCTCCACCGATCATCAGCGCACCTCGGGCCGCCGCGGCCTTCAAGCGAGTGGCGGCCTCCTCGATCCGCTCCGCATCGAAGGTCGGCTTCCAGAGCTGGGCGGACCGCCGGGGGTGCTCGGGGACCTCGGACCACTGGACGTCGGTCGGAAGGATGAGGGTTGCTACCCCGCGCTGCTCGATCGCGGCGTTACGCGCGTCGACGAGATCTGCCGCAGCGTCCTCGGGAACGCGGGTCTCGCGTACGAAGATCGAGACCGCCTGCGCGAGCGCGGGGACGTTGGAGGAGAGCATGGACTCGTGATTCATATGTCGGGTCGCGTGCGTCCCGATCACGTTGACGACCGGCACCTCGGCCTTGCGCGCATTGTGGAGGTTGGCGATCCCGTTGGCCAGCCCCGGGCCGAGGTGCAACAGAGTCATGGCGGGCCGCTCGGCCATCCGGGCGAAGCCGTCGGCCGCGCCGGTGCAGACCCCTTCGAACAGACCGAGTACGGGTCTGATACGCGGCTCGGCGTTCATGCCACCGAGGATGTGCACCTCGGTGGTTCCTGGATTCGCGAAGCAGATGTCGAGGCCGACCGAAGCGGCGGCGTGGACGACGGACTCGGCGCCGTTCATGTGTTCTCCAATTCTGAGATGTCGAGCAAGAGTGGGTCGTGCGCCGCGGACCAGTCGCTGAAGCGGTCCGGACAGATGAAGGGGATGCGTGCCGCCGAGGACCCGTCGATGTGGTCGCAGACCATCTCCGCGAAGGCCGGCGCGAACTTGAAGCCGTGACCGGACAACGCACCGATCAAGCTGAGGTTGGAACGTCGCGGATGAGGCCCGACGACGGGGTCGCCATCGGGGGCGTCGAGAGTCACGCACACCTGACCGCCCGTCGAGTGCGGGTTCAGATAAACGTGATGCGTCCGGACGTACTCCTCGACCGCCGCATACTGCTGCCGCGATACTGCGCGCTCGACCGCAGCAATGCTCGGCGCCTCCGTGGCGACCAGCGCCATTATCTTGAACTGCGGGTCGCCCGGAAGTCCGGGCATCCCGCCCATCGGCGTCGCGCCCTCTCCCCGCTCATGGATGAACGCCGGCAGGCTGGGGCCGCTCGCTATCCACTCGAGACGGTCGAACCACGGCACGACCATGCGCTGAACCTGCAGCGACCGGCTGGACACCTCGATGTCGCCCAGCCAAGCCCCGACGGCCAGGACCACATGCCGTACTCGCAGCTCCTCGCCGTCGGCGAATCGGACGAGAGCCGGATTGCACTGGGTGTCGATCGAGCTCACCGCCCGTGGCGTCTGGATCGTTGCGCCTAGGTGCGCCGCACGGTCGACCATCAGTCGCACGGCCAGCTCGGGGCTCACCAGACCCGCGTGCTGCTCCTCGACGGCGACCGTTCCCGTCGCGGTCCGCAGCTGCGGATATGTCCGGCACAGCTGATCGTGATCGAGGGAGGCGATGGCAAGCGCGAAGCGGTCCGCCTGGTCGACCGCCGTGCGGACCATCCGTGAGTCCGGCGCTCCGAGGAGGAGCAGGCCGGTCGGATGCAGGACCCGACGAGCCGAAACGGTCTCCAGCTCATGCCAGAGGTCCAGCGCCCGGATACCCAGTGGCACGTAGTCGTCGGACTCGAAGGATGTGGTCCGCACGATCCGCGTGCGCCCATGGGTGGCGCCCTGGTCGTGCGGAGTGTCGAACCTGTCGACGCCGACGACATCATGGCCACGCTCGGCCAGACGCCACGCGGTCGCCGCCCCCGCCGCGCCAAGACCAACGACAAGGACGTCGGCTACGCGTGCCAGACCGGCCACTTGTCACCTCCGATACCTGCAGCATGCGCTGTAGTTGCCACTATAGTGTTAGCTACACGGGACCGCAAACGACGTGCCTCCTGGGTAGCAGAACGCCCCGAACAACCAGTCGTTCGGGGCGTCGCGCTACCGGGTCTCTCAGTTGGTGTCGTTGGACTGCATCATCATTCCGCTGAAGACGCTGTCCAGAGCCCCCTCGGGGCTGACCGCACGCTCGACCAGGGCCCGTACGATCCGCTCAGCGTTGTCGAACGCCTCGCGTTCACACAGGAGCTTCGCGCGGTCCAGGTCGCGGCCTTTGATCGCATCGAGGATCTGGAGGTGGGTGTCCTCCATCGCATCGGGCTCCAAGCCGTCGATCCCGAGATGGAAGAAGCGCTCGGAGGCGTCGAGGACCTGCGAGAGCGCGTGCACGAGGCGCGGATTCCCCGTCAGCCCGGCGATCGCCAGATGGAACTCGCGATTGAGAGCCACCCGTTCGGCGCCGGCCATCGGCTCGTGGCTAGCTATCGCGAGTGGGCGAAGGCCCTCGATGTCGGCCTCCTTCGCGCGATCGATTGCGATCTTGACGATGCCGGTCTCGATCGACCAACGAAGCTCCGCCAATTGCCGGATATCCGAAAAAGCCATCGGTGCGACTTCGACTCCGCGGTCCGGACGTTGCGTGACCAAACCCTCGTGGCGCAGCCGCTGAATCGCATCACGAACCGGCGTCGGACTCATCTGGTATTCCTTGGCCAGACTTTGTTCGGAAATAGCTGTCCCAGGCGCGATGTCACACGTCAGAATTCGACGACGCAAATCGGTGTATGCACGTGACCACGCCGGTGGCTTGGAGACCTTGCGCGGTGTTTGCTTGACCATCGTCTCTCTTGCCGGCCGCAGGGATGGAACAGTGAAACTATAGCAGACACTACGGCGCCGAATAACCGGGGCAGCGCCGGTTATCGTCTGGCCGGACGACCGGTCAGGTCCCACACCGCGCTGTCCACCCATCGGCGGCGCTGGTTCTGGATGTGGACCAGGTTGGCGTGCATGTCCCGGACGACCCTTTCGAGCGGGTTGTCGACGTAGATCGCCGCCGATCCGATCAGCTCGACGGCGATCTCCACGACGCGACGGGCAAGTTCGCCCGTGACCGGGCCCATGGCGATCATGCGGCTGAAGAGCTCGGGTTCGAGGAGGCGGCCAGGGGTGAATGCCACCTCGTCGAGCTGATCAGCCACGGCGTAGGCGTGGGAACGCGCGACGTCGAGATAGCTCGCCGCCTCACCCCAGAGGCGTTGCACTCCGTCGCGGTCGCTCATCGGAGCCGGCCCGCCGGTGATACGGGCGCGGGTGATATCGAGCGCGTGCCGTGCCAGTCCGAGTGTGATTCCCACCGCGTTGTAAAAAGGGAATTCGACGTGCTTATCCAGCGGGTCACCCTCCGGCTTGGGATCAGCCGATCGGACGAAGCAGTGCTCCTCCGGGACGAAGACCTCCGGAACCGAATAGCTGTTGCTCCCGCTCCCCCGCATTCCGGTCACGTGCCAATTGTCCTCAATGGCCACTTGGTCATGAGGAAGGAACGCGCCGAGTACGAGCGGTCCGTTCGGTCCGATCACCTTCTCGTCGTGGTCGAAGACATGGACTCCTCCGATAATCTGGTCCGCCGACCGTATCCCGCTCCCGAAGTTCCATCGACCGCTGACCAGGTAGCCACCGTCGACGTTTCTCGCTCTTCCCGGCGGATTGAACGAGCCCGCCGTTGCGTAGTCCAGGGACGGATACACCTGCGCGGCCGCCCGCTCCGACAACCGACTCGCATAGAAGCCCGAGTCCGACAAGATCTTGACATTCCAACCGACGGATCCGTCGACGCTGCACAACAGCTCGATCACTCGCGTCTGCTCGTGGAAGGTCAGCTCGGGTCCGCCGAGGCGTCGGGAAAACCCGATCCGGAAGCAACCGGCCCGTACCAAGGCTTCCTTCATCCTCGGCGTCAGGCACCCGTGCGCCTCGACCTGGCCTGCTTCGGTTTCGATGACCGGCCGCAGCCGTTCGGTGTTGGCGATGATCGAGGCGCCGTCGACCGGGTCGAGCAGTTCGACGCCGGCGACCTCGCGGTTGGTACCGGTGGTGCTGGTAGTGGTAGCCATCGGGGTCAGCCCTCCTGTGCACTGCGATCGTCGTATGAATCACTGGCCGCCGGACCGCTGCCCGGTTGTAGTCCCGCACCCACGAGCGCGTCAGCGACCAGATCGAGCTCGCCGTCGTCCAACGGCAGCAGCGGCGGCCGGAGGTGGTGCCCGGTCCTCCCCAGGAGCTGCATCGCGCCCTTCACGCCTCGGGTCGCGCTGCCGAGCTCCAGGATCGGCGACAGCGCACACAATCGACGGTAGGCCGTGAACGCCTCACCGACCTCGCCACGTGCCCAGGCGGCGACGATGCCGGCGGCATACTCTGGGGCGATATTGGCCTCGGCCGAGAGGAAGCCATCAGCTCCGAAGGCAACTGCGGACATGCCGTACCCGGCGAACCCGTTGTGGACGCTCACCCGTTGCCTAGCAGCACCGGCGATCTCGACCGCCTTCGCCACATAGGTCATGTTCCCGCTGTTGACATGGAGACCGGTCACGTTGTCGTAGTCCTCGATCAGGTGGGTCAGCAGCTCCGGGGCGAGCAGATATCCCATGTTCTGATGGGTGGAGATGACGACCGGTATCCGGATCTCTTCGAGGATGTCGCGGAAGTATCGTTCGAGCTCACGATCGCTGGGGCGCCCTCCGTGCCCGATGTCTAGGGAGTAGATCTGCATCCCCGCGAGCCCTTGACCTTCGACGAGATGGCTCAGCTCGACGAGCTCGGCGCTGGTCCGCGGCTCGAAGCCGCTGGCGTAGACCCTCGAGCGGCCGGCTGCTGCCGCAACCGACCACGCGTACAGATCGCTAGTCTCCTCGACCGACAAGGTGTAGCCCTGGCCCGGCGACGAGCCGCCGACGAACATGTCGATGCCCGCCTCGGCGATGCGCCCCACGTGCTGCTCGACGCCGCTGCGGTCGACGCTGCCGTCCGCAGCGAACGGCGTCACCATCATGGCTCTGATCGAGATCTTCAACGTTGCTCTCCTCCACCGACTGGGGCCGCACCGGACACGTCGACCACACCCGCCGCTGCCGCGTAGATGTCTGTCGGCGTATAGGGCAGCCGGGTCAGATGCACGCCCAGCGGTTCGACCGCGTCCATGACCGCATTGGCGACCGCACCGTGCGGCGCGATGGTGCCTACCTCGCCACAGCCCTTGCTGCCCAAGCTGTTGAGCGGACTCGGCGACTCGAAGTGGACGATCTTGAGCGCGGGAATGTCCGAGGCGAGGGGCATCAAGTAGTCGACCAGGCTCGCGGTCAGGATCTGGTCCCCCTCGCCGTACGCATGAGCCTCCATGAGCACACAACCGATCCCGTTGGCCGCGCCGCCTTGAACCTGACCGTTCACGAGGTCCTCCATGAGGACGGTGCCGCAGTCGTGGACCACCGTCATCGCCTCGACCCGAGGGATGAAGCTCACCGGATCGACCTCGACGACGGCCAATGCTGCGCACTGGGCGATCACGTGCTGTTGGTCCACCGTCCGCGTCTCATCCGCCCCCGGCTCCAGCTCCAACTTCTTGACCCCGCGCAGGGCCTGCACGAGGCTCTCGAAGATGCCGACCGCTCCTCGGCTGGCGAAGCTCCCAGTCCCCGGCGGGCACAGATCGGTATCGCCCTCGACCACGTCGATCAGCTCGGGATCGATGCCGAGCTCGGTGGCTGCGATGTGCCGATAGGTCGCGGCGTGCCCTTGACCCGACTCGGAGGCACTCGTTCGGATCTCAACCCTTCCGTCCTCGCCAACGATCACCCGGGCCGCGTCGTAGCCGGGGATCGAAACCATCCCTCGACGTTCGTAGTCGGATGCGCAGACGCCGCTTCCCTCGTTGAACAGGCCGATACCGATCCCGACCAGTCGCCCTTCGGCACGGGCCTGATCGCGCATCTCGAGCAGCCGGTCGTACTCGCTGTTCTCGCGAAGCAGGCGCAGGAGCGAGTCGTAGTCGCCGGAGTCGATCAGACCGCCCGCGGGCGTCGGCGCTGGGAGCGAGGGGATGCGGTTGCGCTTGCGCATCTCGAACGGATCGATCCCGAGTCGACGGCCGATGACATCCATCATCCGCTCCGTCGCGTGCGTCGCGGCCAGTGCTCCGACTCCCCGGTGCACTCCGGCCGGGCAGCGATTGCTGGCCACGCCTCGTGCGGTGAATCGGAATGCGTCGAGGTCATAGGGCGCGAAGACCCCTACCGCACAGGTGATCGTCTCCGAGATCGGCGAATGCGGATAGATGCTGTATGCACCGGCGTCGTGGACGGTCTCGTGGTCGACCACGAGCACCTTCCCGTCATTGGCGACACCTACCTTGAGCCGGATCGCGGTGTCGTGCGCATGCGCGCTGGCGGTGAGGTTCTCCCGCCGGTCCTCGACCCACCGGAACGTACGGCCCAACCGGCGCGCGGCGGCCGCAAGGGCCACCTCCTCGGGAAAGACGTGCGCCTTGAGACCGAACCCGCCACCGACCTCCGGGACGACGACACGCACCGACCGCTCGTCCATCCCGAGCGAACTGGACACGGCCGACCGCACGATGTCGGGGATCTGTGTCGAGGTCCATACCGTGAGCCGCTTAGTGGCCGCATCCCACGAAGCGATCACCCCGCGGCACTCGATGGGCATCGCCGAGGTACGCGAGGTCGAAAACGTCTCTTCGAAGATGTGGTCTGCGCGGGCAAAGGCCGCCTCAACGTCTCCGCGCTCCTGGGAGACCCGGAAGAACGAGTTCTCGGGAAGGCCGTCGTGAATCTGCGTGCCCTCCTCGAGGAGGGTGTAGTTCACTGCAGCCAAGTCGGCGAGGTCCTCCGCGGCATACCTGTCGGATGCCCAGACCATCGCGACCGGCTCTCCGACGTAGCGGACCTTGTCCACCGGCAGTGGGTGCCACGCGGAATCGTTCAGGCCGTGCCCGGTGATGACGAGCGGGCGGATGTCATCGAGAAGGTCGTTGCCCGTCAGACCCTGGTCGGTATCAAGGTCGATCGGACCCAACGTGGCATGGGGGAAGGGCGAGCGGACGAACGCCACCTCGAGTGCATCCTCCAAAGGCACGTCGGCGAGGTAGGTGCCACGCCCCTGAACGAGGTTCGCCTGTTGGTCGTGGGTCATCCTTGGCATTGGAACACCGCCTCTACGATCCCTGCATAGCCGGTGCAGCGGCATACGTTGCCTGAGAGCTCCCGGCGGATCTCCTCTCGCGTATAGCGCTTGTCAAGCCTGGCGCCCTCGGCAAGGAGGACCGTCGCACTCATCAAGAAGCCCGGCGTGCAGAAGCCGCACTGGAGCGCGGCGTGCTCGAGGAACGCATTCTGCAGCCGGTTGAGCTCACCGTCGGCCGCCAGGCCCTCGACCGTAGCCACCTCCGTGCCTTCTGCTTGCGGCGCCAGGATCAGACAGGACCGGACCGCACAGCCATCCATAACCACCGTGCACGCGCCGCACGCGCCCTGCTCGCAGCCGAGATGGGTACCGGTCAGCCCGAGGTTGTCTCGGAGATGGTCGGCGAGGGTGAGTCGCGGCTCCACCTCGCCGACGGCCTGTTCGCCATTGACGTTCATGCTCACGCGCATGCTTGGTCGATCACCTTCCTGGTCAGCTTCGCGCCCACCGCACGTCGGTAGTCGGCCGACGCATGGATGTCGCTCGCGACCTCCAACTCCTCGCGAGCCACGTCCTCTGCCCGAGAGGGGTCCATCCCCGAGGCGAGGGCCGCCTCGGTGGCGGTCAATCGCTGGGGCATCCCGCCGGTCGCGAAGGCGACCACGGTCCAGGACCCGCCGACCCGGTTCGCCATCGCACCGACAAGGGCGAAGTCGCCGTCACGGCGCTCGACCTCGGCGAACCCCCAGCCGCTGGAGGCGCGCGGCAACCGGATCTCCAGCAGGACCTCGTCGAGCTCGAGCGCGGACCACAGCGGCCCAACGATGAACTCCGCTGCAGGAATGAGCCGCTCTCCTCGCGGCCCGAAGGCCACCATCGTCGCGTCGAGGGTGAGCACGAGAGCGGGCCATTCGGCCGAAGGATCGAGATGGCACAGCGAGCCACCCGCGGTGCCGCGGCTGCGGATCTGGAAGTGGCCGATGCGGCTCACGGCCGCCGGGATGAGGCCGGGCAGCGCCGGATCCTTCGCGGCGAAGGCGAGGATCGCCTGCTCCGTCGTCCCGGCGCCGATGCGGACCTCGTCGGGGCGGGCCTCGATCTGCTTCATCCCCGGAATGCTCCCGATATCGACTAGCACGCTCGGCCGAGCGAGCCGGAGATTGAGGAGCGGAACCAGGCTCTGCCCCCCTGCGATGACCTTTGCGTCCTCGTTGTCCGCGAGAAGCTCCACGACGTCAGCCACCTGGCTCGGCCGCTCGTAGCGAAACCGCACCGGCTTCATGACCGTCCTCCGATCTCTCTCTTGGACGCTACCATAGCACTCACTACAGTGGCCCCTGTTGGGTTTACGATAGCAATTCTCTCGCGACGAACTTCCATACCGCGACGGACATCTCTAGCGACTCGAGGTCGACGCGCTCGTCCGAGGCATGGAACATCGCCTGCCACTCCGACAGCGAGATGCGGTTGCTGAACATGCCGAAGCCATAGGCCTGAGCACCCCGAGCACGGAAGAACCGCGCATCGGTTCCCCCGGTCATCAGTGCCGGGAGGGGGACGGAGTCTGCCCGCACCTTCATGCTTGCCGTTGTCAGTGCGTCCCACAGCGGCCCCGAGGCCGGTGTTTGCGTGGGGGCGGTCTCGTTGAAGAACTCCCACTCGACATCGCCTCGCAGATCTCCGATAGCCGCAGTAAGGAGCTCTTCGAGATCATCGCGCGTCTGGCCCGGGAGGAGCCTGACGTCAACGTCCAGCGCCGCCTGGGCCGCTATCGTGTTCGTCTTCTCTCCGCCATGGACGACGTTCGGGCTCACCGTGGCGTGCGTGCATGCATGGGCGATGCGCGCATGATCTTGGGGCAGACGCTCGAGCCCGGCCCAGATCTCGCGAGGATCGGTCAACTGTGCGGCGAGCGATTCCTCATAACCCATGCTCGCGACGTACTCGCGCCACGAGTCGCTAATATGGGTGGTCGGACGATAGGCCACCAGCCTGCGTACGACCTCAGCAGCCTTGACTACGGCGTTGTCGCTGTCGTACGGGCGCGAGCCGTGTGAGGGCGTACCGCGAATCGTGATCCGGGTCGCATACATGCCCTTCTCGGCAACGGTGACCAGCGTGCGCCGACCGTTCGGGGTCGCTACCGACATACCCCCGCCCTCGGTGAGCACGTAGTCCGCGGTTACCGCATCCCATGCGTTCTCGGTCAGCCACCGTGCGCCCTGGACTCCCCCGGCCTCCTCGTCGGCAACGCCCAGATAGATCAGGGTGCCCCGCGGCCGCCAACCCTCCTGGACCAGCTCCTTGACCGCGATCGCCATCGAGGCGGTCGAGTTGTACATGTCGATCGCACCCCGGCCCCACACCATGCCGTCATGGATCTCACCACCGAACGGGTCGTGACGCCAGCTGCTGGGATCGGCAGGGACGACGTCGGTATGCCCCATCAACATGAGCGTCGGCGCGTCGGGATCCGAGCCCTCGATCCGGGCGATCAACGAGTCCCGGCCGCTCACCGCCCGCATACGTTCGATATCGAGGCCACCGGTCACCAACACGGATTCGAGGAGGTCGGCGTTGCGACTTTCCTGCCCCGACTGCTCACTTCCGTCGTTGACGCAACGGTTCCTGATCATCTGCTGCAATAGATCGACGACGGGGGTCACGTGCTCGGCCACTCGTCTCAACTCCTCCTGTCGACTGCACGACCGCTGCTCACTCCATCGCGGCGAATCCGCCGAGATAGGCGTGTCTGACGCGCTCGTCCGCGGCAAGTGCCGAACCCGAACCGTCGAGCACGATCCGACCGCGCTCCAACACACAGGCGCGGTCTGCGATGCGCAGCGCCTGGCGCGCGTTCTGCTCGACCAGGAGAACCGCGACACCCGTATCGGCGATGTCCCTGACGACTTGCAGGACCTGCTTGGTAACGATCGGCGCGAGGCCGAGTGACGGCTCGTCCAGCGCGAGCAGCTCGGGACCCGCCATCAACGCCCGTCCGATGGCAAGCATCTGTTGTTCGCCTCCGGACATCGTGCCCGCGAGTTGCTTGCGTCGGTCGAGGAGTCGTGGAAACACGTCATAGACGTGTCGCCGCCGCTCTGCGAGCAGCTGCTTGTCGCGACGATGCAGGAACCCGCCGAGGGTGAGGTTCTCGTCGATCGTCAGCGCGGGGAAGATCCTGCGTCCTTCCGGAACGTGGCTGATGCCCAAGGACACGATGCGGTGCGCCTTGGCGTTGGTGATCTGCTCGCCGGCGAACCTCACCGAGCCCGAACGAGCTGTCTCGAGCCCTGTGATGGCCTTCAGGAGCGAGGACTTCCCGGCGCCGTTGCTACCGAGGATGCTGAGCACCTCGCCCCGTTCGAGTGCGAACGAGACCTCGTCGACAGCGCGTACGGCACCGTAGTTGACCGACAGGCCCTCAACCGTGAGCAGCGTCATCTGCCAGCCCCTCCCCGACGAGCTCCATGGCCCCCAGATCCAGGTCGGCGTCCTGAGGGAGCTCGTCCTCGTCCTCGCCGAGATACGCCCCGAGGACCCGCGGATCGGCAGCGACGTCCTTCGGTGCGCCGAGCGCGATCAGTCGCCCCTGGTCCAAGACGGCGACGCGATCCGAGACCGACATGACCAGCGGCATGTCGTGATCGATGATCACGACCGTGATACCCAGATCGCGGATCGCCCGGATCACCTTGCTGAACTCGAGCTTCTCCGAGCTGTTCATGCCGGCGGCCGGTTCGTCGAGGAGGATCATCTGCGGGTGCGACGCCAACGCTCGGGCCACTTCGAGCCGGCGCTGGTCACCGTACGGAAGCTCGTAGGGCAGCGCCGTCGTCACGTCGCCGAGCCCCACGAAGGTCATCCAGCCGCGCGCCTCGCGCGACTTGACCACCTCGACCTTGCGAACACGACCCGGGAAGAGCATCACCTTGGCAATCGAGGTTCGCACGCTCGCATACATCCCGGCCATGACGTTCTCGTGGGCGCCCATGTCCCTGAAGAGGCGTACGTGTTGGAACGTCCGCGCAAGGCCGAGGTGAGAGATCCGGTGCGGTGACAGACCCTGGATCGATCGGCCGTTGAACCTGATCGAACCCCTGGTGGGCCTGATCACGCCGGTCACGCAATTGAAGAGTGTCGTCTTGCCGGCACCATTGGGTCCGATGATGCTGAAGATCTCGCCACGATGGATGTCCAGCGACACCTTGTCGACGCAGACCAAGCCACCGAAGCGCTTCTCGACACCCTCCAGGGCAAGCAGCGTCTGGTCGCCGTGGGATCGCTCGCCGATCAAAGACATCGCCGGCGAGCCCGGCCTGACGTCTGCGTACTGCCAATCGCGATCAGGCGGGAGTGCCTTGACCCGTTGGTCGCGACCGCGCGGCCAGAGCCCCTGTGGGCGCAGCAGCATCACGATGATCAGCGCGACCGCGAAGATCAGCAGTCGGTACTCGGAGAACTGCCGGAAATACTCCGGGAGGGCGACGATGAGAACGGCCCCGAGGATCACGCCCGGCGTACTCCCGAGCCCGCCGAGGACCACCATAATGACCAACAGTCCGGATAGTGTGAACGTGAAGCTGGTCGGCCCGACGATGCCGATCCGGGCGGCGAAGAAGGCACCAGCGAGGCCGGCCCACGCCCCGCCGAAGACATACGCAACGAGCTTGAGCCGAAGGGTCGGCGTTCCCGTTGCTTCGGCTGCGACCTCATCTTCTCGAATGGCGATCCAGCCGCGTCCCAGCCAACTGTTTCCCAGATTGTAGTTGAAGAAGATCGCGACGCCGAGCAGGATGACGCCGAAGACGTAGAACCCGGTATCGGTGTCGATCTTCCACCCGAACGCCGACGGCGGCGGGATCGGGAAGATCCCTTCCGGCCCACCGGAGAACGACCAGTTGTTGAAGGCTACGTAGGTCATCTCGCCGAAGCCCAACGTGACGATGGCCAAGTAGTCGCTGCGAAGCCGCAGGGTCGGATAACCGAGGACGGCCCCGGCGATCCCGGCAGCGACGACAGCCGCCGGCAGGGTCGCGAAGAAGTTCCATTCGAGCTTGGTCATCAGCAACGCGGCGGTGTAGGACCCGATCGCGAAGAACGCTGCGTATCCGAGGTCGAGGAGACCGGCGTACCCCACCACGACGTTGAGACCGAGCCCGAGGATCGCATACGTGACGATGGAGGTGGCGACTGCGAGCGTGTATGCATTGGTCGTCGGCACCACGAGCATGGCCAGCGCAACGACGATCAGGACCCTGAGCGACACCGGCATGTTGTGTAGCCGATCGCCGACGCCCTGGAGCCGATCCTTGATTCCCGGCCTGATGCTCACGGCGCCAAGACCCTTCATCACACCCGCTCCACAACGCGCTCGCCGAGAAGCCCAGTCGGCCGGATCACCAGCGTCAGCACGAGAGCTCCGAACACCAGCGCATCGGTCCATCGCCCCGACACGTAGGCGGAGAAGTACGACGAGAGGAGGCCGATCAACAGACCACCGAGAACGGCTCCGGGAATGTTCCCGATGCCACCGATCACCGCCGCCGTGAACGCCTTCAGCCCCAGAAGGAAGCCCATCATGAAGTCGATCTGCGCATAGTAGAGCGCCAACATGATCCCCGAGGCGGACGCGAGCACCGCGCTGAAGACGAACGCCAGACGGATCATCCAGTCGACGTTGACACCCATCAACCGCGCAGCGTCATGATCGGACGATAGGGCACGCATCGCCGTACCTGTTGTGGTCTTGTTCGCAAACCACAGGAGGCCCACCATCAAGATGGCCGAGACGAGCACCAGGACGATCTGCTGGTAGCTCAGCACGACCCCACCGAGGTGGAAGGTCTTGTCGGGCAGCACAGGCGGATAGGCCTTGGGGATCGGCCCGTACAAGAGGCGTACCCCGTTCTCCAGGAGGAGCGCCATGCCCAGGGCCGTGATGACGATGCCCAAAGCGGACTTACGGCGGAGCATGGGCCGATACGCGGCCTCGAGAATCACAAGGTTGACGGCCACCGTGCCGACCATCGAGACCGCCAGGGTGACGACCAAGGCAAGGACCACGGGCATCCCGGCGGCTCCGAGCGTGACCAGGGCCGTATAGCCGAGGAAGGCACCGACCATCGAGAGGTCACCTTGCGCGAAGTTGATCATCCGCAAGATGCCGAACACGATCGTGTAGCCGAGCGCAACCAAGGCGAAGAACGAGCCGACCGTCAGGCCGTTGACCGTGTACTGAAGAAACGTCGCCATAAGGCTTCTACCCTGCTTCCAGGTCTCCGTGGGAGTACGAGTCAGCCCTCTGCCGTGAGCGGCTTCCAGCCATCGGTGCCGTAGACGTACTTGCCGACGAAGGTCTCGGGGTTGCCTTCGACGTGCAGTGCATAGAAGGACGTTGCAGGTCGATCGCCCTTCGCGTCAAACGAGATCGGACCCGTGATGCCGTTGTAGTGGACTGCATGCAGAGCGGTGTCGAGGTCGGAGGCTCCTGTCTTCCCACCATTGTCCTTGAGCGCTTGGACAAGCGTCATCATGCTGTCGTAGGCCGCCACCGCGAAGGCATCGGGCGCGCGCCCGAACTCCTTCTTGAACGCGTTATCGAAAGCGGTCGCCTGGGCGGACTTGATGACGTTCCCGTTGGGGATGCAGACGAAGCTCACGCGACTGTCGGTCACCGCAGGCCCTGCCGTCGGGAACAACGCCTCGTTGGTGTCGGAGTCGTTGCCGACGAGCTTGTACTTCTGCCCCAGGGAGGCCCATTCCTTGATGAGCAAACCGAACTCGGGATACTGACCGGTGAAAACCAGCGCCTCGGCAGGCGTCGTGCCCACCTTCGTCAACGTGGTGGTGTAGTCCTTCTGCCCCGGCGTGATGGCATCGTCGAAGACGATGTCGAGGCCCAATTGACCTGCCATCTTCTTGATTTGGTTCGCAATGGAGACGCCATAGGTCGTGCCGTCGCTGACGACTGCAAGCTTGGTGACGCCGAGGACCTTGCGCACGTACTCAGCGATCGCAGGCCCCTGACGGTCATCGCGAGAAGCAACGCGGAAGATGTTCTTGTATCCCTTCTCCGTGAGCTCGGGCGCACTAGATAAACCCGCCACGAAAGGGACGTTGCCCGCCTGCTCGAGCACTCCGACCTCAGGGATCGTTGCGGCAGAGCAATAGCCGCCGACAATGGCGACGACCTTCTGCTGCAGCAGCTTCTGTGCCGCTTGGACCCCAGCCTGAGCGTCGCACTGGTCGTCTTGCGGAATCACCTTCAGGTCACGGCCCGAGATGCCTCCGGCGTCATTGACCTCCTTCGCGGCCAACTCCGCGGCGTCGGCGGTATCCGTCCCCGACGCGGCAAGCGACCCACTGAGGGGCGCAGTCACACCGACCAGGATGTCGCCGCTACTCCCGACACTGCCTCCGTCGCCTCCGTTGGAACACCCGAGACACCCAAGGGCAATCGCGACGAGGACCACTAGACCTTTCGCGTTCCTGCTGTTCATTGCCGAACCTTTCTCGACGTGCCGGGAGCGTTGCGTCCGCACGAACTATGCGCGACCGAGTAACTCACACCATATGAGCCGCTGTAGTGAATACTGTAGCCGACTCGCACGACTCGGGCAATCGTCTCGTGCAACTGGCCTCGACTTTGTCGAGATCGCCTCCCACCGCACACTCCGGCGACCCGTTCTGAGCGGCAAATCGCGTCCCAATCCTGCGCGGCACTACTGCAGCACCCGCTGTAGTACACGCAGAGCCATGTCGGTGGTCGAGCTGCCGACGACCGTCCGGTCGTGATCTCGGTGGTGCGCCACGGATGTGCACCGCAACCGCTCACCGCCAGCGTGGGGCGACGGCCCTGATGGGCACCTGGGTGTGAAGGGGTGCTCAGGACGCGGACATCGTCAGTGCGATGTCGACGATCATGTCCTCCTGGCCGCCGACAAGACTGCGGCGACCGCATTCCATGAGGATCTCGCGGACGTCGACGCCATACCGCTCCGAGGCGACCTCAGCGTGCCGGAGGAACGAGCTGTACACGCCGGCATACCCAAGGGTGAGGGTCTCCCGGTCGACGCGCACCGGACGGTCCTGAAGAGGTCGGACGACGTCGTCGGCGGCATCCTGCAGCTTGAAGAGGTCACAACGGTGCTCGAAGCCGGCGAGATTGGCCACCGCGACGAAGGCCTCGATCGGACAGTTGCCGGCACCGGCACCCTGACCGGCCAGCGAGGCGTCGACGCGGAAGACACCGTTCTCCACGGCCACCACGGAATTGGCCACCGACATCGAGAGATTCTCGTGGGCGTGGATGCCGATTTCGGTCCCCGGGTCGAGGACATCGCGGTAGGCACGGACCCGGGCGGCGACGTCGTTCATTGTCAGCCGACCGCCGGAGTCGGTGACGTAGACGCATTGCGCGCCGTACGACTCCATCAGCTTGGCCTGCTTCGCCAACTCCCCGGCAGGTGCCATGTGGGAGAGCATAAGGAAGCCCGAGACGTCCATGCCGATATCCCGTGCTGCGGCGATGTGCTGAGCCGAGATGTCCGCCTCCGTGCAGTGGGTGGCGATCCGGACCGAACGCACGCCGAGCTCGTAGGCCTTCTTCAGCTCGTGGATCGTGCCGACGCCGGGAAGCACAGTGTCGTCAGCCGCGCCTTCTTCAGCACCGACGCAGCGGCCTCGATCCACACCCAGGCGGTGTGCGATCCCGGGCCGTAGTTGACCGACGACCCAGCCAGACCGTCGCCGTGGGCGACCTCGATCGCATCCACGCCCGCGTCGTCGAGTGCCATGACGATGCGTTGCACGTCTTCCGGGGTGATCCGGTGGCGTACGGCGTGCACGCCATCGCGCAAAGTGACGTCCTGGACGAAGATCGGAGTGCTCATCAGACGGCCTTTCCGGCTGCGATACGTTCCGCGACCTGGATGCCGGCGGAGGTCATGATGTCGAGGTTCCCGGCATAAGCCGGCAGGTAGTGGGCGGCTCCCTCGACCTCGAGGAAGACCGACACCTGGTGGGTCGGTCGGCTGCTGCCGTCGACGAGCAAGGTCTCTACTGGCTGGTCCGCGGCGATCTCGGTGATCTGCACCTTCTGCTTGAGCCGGTAGCCGGGCACGTACGCCGCCACGTCGGCCACCATTTTCTCTACGGAGGACACGATCTGCTCGTGCAATGCGGGATCGGCCGCATTGACCAGGCAGAACACCGTGTCGCGCATGATCAACGGCGGCTCGGCCGGGTTGAGAATGATGATCGCCTTGCCCCGCTTGGCTCCGCCGACCTCCACGATCGCCGCCGACGTGGTCTCGGTGAACTCGTCGATATTGGGGCTCTCCTGACTGATCTGTGGGTCAGTGCCGGCCCGGGAGGGCGGGTCGGTGCCCGCCGAGGGTGAGCATCGCCAGCGCGATCAACGCCTCGGCGGAGTGGAACCCGAACGCCATCCTGGTCAGCAGCCGGATCTTGGTGTTGGTCGACTCGATCAGCCCGTTGGACAGGTTGTGCTCGATCGCGGCGAGGATCCGGGAGCGGTGTTTGACGATGCTCTTCTGCAGCTTCACGAACGCCGAGATCCGGCAGCGTCGCGCCCAGGCGATCCACCGGTCCAGGGCCTCGGCGGCCGCGACGTGGGGTAGCTGGAAGACCACCCGCAGGCCTTCCTTGAGCAGGTAGGCGCGATACAGCCGTGGGTCGGTCGCCGCGATCCAGGCCAGTTTGGTCTGCTGGTTCTCGGTGAGGTCCTCGGGGTTCTTCCACAACGAGTAGCGGGCGCCCTTCAGGGACCTGGCCCGTTCGCTGGCCGGGCGCGGGGGTGCGTCGGCACGAGGACGTCCACGCGGTCGTTTGGGTTCGGTTCTGGCCTGCTTGCGGGCCTCGTTCCATGCCTCGCGGCGGACCTCATCGAGCGCCTCGGTGGCCCACTTCACCACGTGGAACGGATCGGCCACCCGGACCGCGTTCGGGCACCGTTCGGCGACGATGGTGTCGATGAAGTCGGCCCCGTCGGCGCTCACGTGGGTGATCTGCTGGCAGCGTTCTTCGCCGAGGAGATCGAAGAACTGCCCCACGGCAGCGCTGTTGCGTCCCGGCGCCGCCCACACCAGTCGCCGCTGGTCGTGATCAACCACGACCATCAAATACTTGTGCCCGCGCTTGTAGCTGATCTCGTCGATCCCGATCCGCCGCAGCGATCGTGCTGGATCTCGATGTCGGCCCAGACCCGGGAGATGATCGAGCCCACGGTGCGCCAGGCGATCCGCATCAGCTCGACCACGCATGACTTCGAGGCCTGGGTCGCCAGCCAGGCCACCTGGTCGCCGCGGGTGGCCTGCCGGGCCCATGCGCCTTTTCGCGGAGAGACGCGCTCGGAGCCATGATGACCTCATGAAGGACACATGGACGCTTGAGGAGCTCTTCGACCAGCTCGACGGGTTCGAAGAGGCTGCCCGTGCAGCCGGACTTGCCGAGAACTCAGTTCGCACCTACGTGGACAGATCGCGATTCTTTGTCCGATGGCTGGCCGGCGACTTCGCCTTCCGAGGACCAAACCGCTAACCCTTGCGTCGACGCCAACCGAGGCCCATGAAGGGCAGGCGCGGCGCCACGTGTCCCTTCGCGGCGGAAAACGCACCCGGCGTTTCCGGTATGGAGAGGGCTCGGACGTCGGGGAGCGGCCGGATCCGCACGACACGACGCCGCCTTTCGATGGCAAGGTGGTGGGCATGCCGACCAAGGTTTCCCAGTTACAGATGAGCATTGTGGACGAGTACGCCGCTGATCTTGGCCTCGAAGCCAAGCCGGCATATATCTCAGGCGCTCCCATAAGACCTCTCCCGCCTTTGGACGTCGGCACCGACTCGGTAATGATCGTGGGGGCCTATCCGTCAGTACGTTTTGGGGTCATCTCAGGCATCCGCGACGTTCCCATCGGCGATAACACGGGCCCGTTCGAGCCCCGAGCGCTACTTCGATGGCAGCGCGTTCGAAGCCAGGCTTCTGCAGACGAGCTGCGGGACTTGTCCTTCGATCCCCCTGGTCTGGACCGAGCTAAACCTCGATCCCCCGACGGGTTATCGGGGTGAGCGCGTCGTGAAGTGCGAATGCCCTTACGTGCTGGGCAATCTGTCTTCTCTAGGGACCGATTTCCACCATCACGAAGGGCATCTCGTAGGTGCAACTTCGCCACACGTCTCGGGCGACCCCAGCGGTCTTCGGTGATCCGAATCTCGTGTCTTCGGCCGGGCTGGTCCCGGTGATCGCGTTGTCCCGGTCAGCGGGACTTGCCGAGCTGGCTGCCACGCGTCTGACCGTGCCGACCGACAAAGGCTCGAACGCCGGGCTGAAGGTGACATCGCCGGCCGCTGGGATGGTCGCCGGCGCGGACTCCATCGATGACATGGGCCTGCTTTGTCACGGCGGGATGGCCGCGTTCGCGAACGCCTACTTGCCCTCGACGCTGTGCTCATTCCTCCGGACGTTCACCTTCGGCCACGTACGTCACCTCGACGCGGTCTCTTCCAGGTTCCTGACCCGCCTGGCCGCCCAGGCGCTGATCGCTGCATCCTTCGGCGAGCGGGTGATGGTCGACATCGAACGACACCATCACAACGATCAACCCGGAACGACCTGGCAGCAAGGCCAGCCGGACAGCCACGCCCACTCCAGCCGCAATCCGCCATCAGCGAAGCCGCCGACTCAGGCCCGGCTCATCGGTGGATCGAGGCTTAGCGGTGGCCCTCGCCCAACGTGTAGCCGTTGCCGCTGGATGAGGCAACGGACTGATACTCAAATTCGTATGCCTGTCCGTGCGGATCGACGAACCGGAAGCGGTACGGCTCGTCCACCAGGTAGATCCAATGCGAGACGTCCCACGCGACCATGAACGGAGGGTGAGCCGGAGCGCCAGGGCTGGCGTTGGGGAATACTCGAGCGGCGACGCTTGGATCCCCGCTTCGAAGGTCGTGCCAGATGGAAAGGTCGGGCGTGCTCCAGTTGAGGTAGCTATCACCGATCATGGCATCGAGCCGGAGCCATCTGCCGGCTCGGTCGTCGTCGACTTCGAGGAACCATCCAGGCGCCTCCTGATCGGTCGATGCGAGCATGAACACGTCGGAGTACGCAGTGCGCACAAAGACGGTGAAGCTCATGCGCGATGTCTATCGGTTTCTACCGACATGTCAAACTGCCAGGGTTCGGGCTTCTGGGCCGACACGTCGGGCGCACCTCCTGGGCATGAGACTCGCACCCGGCCTCTTGTCCACCGTCGGCCCCGACTTCGGCACGGTCGGCGGATCGGGTGCCCTGCGTCCGATCGTCGGCGCACTCCTGACCTACGGACTGCCCATCGCCGTACTGATTTGATCGTCTGCTCCGCGACATGGGCACTCGCATCCCATTCCGGCAGTTGGCACGGGGCAGAAGGCCAAGACCGGGCTCTTCGTCGCTCTCAGCGGCGCCGAGCTCACCGGCGTCGCGCTGACGTGAGCGAACTGGATACTGGGCAATCACGGCGGCACCCGAATTTGCGCTTGGGAGGTCGAAGGGCCGTGTTCTAGATATGGTCAGAGGTGGTCGGCTCAGCTCAGTACGTCTGGGTGACCCCCTGTACATGCGGCGGTACCGATAGGCGACGGAGGTGCTCGTGGGATTCCGCGATTGGGCCTGGCGCTACGGCCAGCAGGGCCGCGCTTGGCAGGCTTACGAGCTCGGGGGCACTAGGTACAAGACTGCATTGGACGTGACCACGGCGGATTATCGGCAGACCATCGCGGCGATTGAGGATGCTGGTTGGTGTTTTGAAGAGAGAGTCGACCACTCGCCGATCAGGACGACAACGGTCAATCCCAAGCCTGACGGTGGGCATGAGGTCATCAAGGCGACCAAGCAGCAGGCAACCTTCTACTTCACGCGGGCCGAATCTGCTCGGATTGCGCCAGAAGTCGAAGCGGCGAGGCGTCAGCGACGGGAGAGGCCTCAGCGAGACGGCGAGACCCCCGAAGAGTCAGCCATGGCTCCCCGGAAGATCCGAAAATATCTGGGCGCGCGGTCACATCGATATCGTGTGCTTGCTGCCAGCGTACTTTTAGTTCCTGGTCTGATTCTGATGACTCTCTTCTTCACATATACGAAGAAGACCACCGAGTCAGGCCACCTGTGGTGGAAGAAGACGACCACCGCTAACGTCACGGTTGGCGAGAAGCTGCCGCTATTGATCATCGGCCTGCTTCTGCTCGGTGCCGCGACGCTCTTCGCTGCATCGGCTCTCCGGCGAGTCAGACTGCAGAACGCAAATGTGGCAGCCGTTGCCAATGCAAGGTCCCTTCGCCACAGGCGAGCGGCCGCGCGCGAGTTTGCCAAGCGCGACCCCCAGATGGCTCGCGATCTCCGGATCGGGCGCCCTGACCTCCCTGGTGAATACGACGACGGCGGCCTCATCGACGTCAATATCGCGCCTGCTGAGGTCCTCGTTGTGTACCTGGGGCTGGACCGCACAGACGCCGCACAAATCGCGAACGCGCGAAAAGACGTAGGCAGATTCGAGAGCGACGCCGAGCTGGTGACTCTCGCGGGACTAGACCCAACCGCCCTCGACCAAATTCGCGGCCGAATCATCCTGCTATGACATCGCACCTCTAGGTCTGCGCTGGGCCCTCCTACTGCCTGCCCAGAACTGGGAGTGCCGCGGCGCACTGATCGGCGCAGTCGGGCTCGGTCCTTCCCGCGCTCGTCGGTATCGCTTACCGACTCGAGCCCATGGCGCCAAACGGCCGCGCCGGCAGCTTAGGGGGCGTTTGAGTACCGACGGGTCAAGAACGATCTCCGAGACGCCGAGGACCTCGCGGATCTGCTGCGGATGGGCCGGCTGCCCGAGACTGGATCGCGCCGCCGACCACACGGGAGCTGCGGGGCTGGTCCGGCACCGGGCGAAGCTAGTGGGGTTGCGTTCCCACTGCAAGGCCGAGGTGCACGCGGTGGTGGCCAAGCGCGGGATCCAGGTCGTGGTCTCGGACCTGCTCGGTATCGAGGGCAACGCCCTTCTGGACCGGCCGCGGGTGCCCGCTCCGTATGCGGCGCGGATCGCGTCACTGCGGCGGCTGATCGAGGACCTGGAGTTCGAGATCGAGGTGTTCACCAACTTGGTCCAAGGGC
The DNA here is from genome assembly GCF_031656915.1 of Nocardioides marmorisolisilvae. NCBI lineage: Bacteria > Bacillati > Actinomycetota > Actinomycetes > Propionibacteriales > Nocardioidaceae > Nocardioides > Nocardioides terrisoli. The sequence continues at coordinate 1,018,506 of NZ_CP134227.1, forward strand.
GCCTGCGCGCCGATCCGGGGTATGTCGCGGTGCGGCAGATCCCTGGCATCGGGCGGGTCCTGGCGGCGGTCTTCGTCGCCGAGGTCGGTGAGGTCTCGCGGTTCACCACAGCCCCGCAGTCGGCCTGCTGGGCGGGGCTGACTCCCAAACACCACGAGTCCGACACCCACGTCCACCGGGGCCGGATCACCAAACAAGGCTCTCGACTGGTCCGCTGGGCTGCGGTGGAGTCGGTCAAACGCATCGGCCCACACTGCAAGGTCGCGCAGCTGCGCGACCGGGTCGCTGAGCGTCGAGGCGCGAACATCGGCGCGGTCGCCGCGGCGCGGTTCAGATCAAACTAGCCGCTGACGCGAAGATTCATCGCCAGCGGCACTCGTCGTGTCGGTATCTCTCTGCGGGCGCCACCGATTCAAAGCGCACCCAAAGTGCGCCGTCGAAGAAGGCGGCTCGGAGGTTGTCAACGGACAGCGGGACTTCCCTGTGGGCGGTCAGGTGATCTCCTTGCTGGCGGACAGTTGATATCCCTGTCCACGGACAACTGATCTCCCTGCGTTGGTTAGGTCAGAGGCACCACTCCTCGTCCGGCGGTGGCTTCGGAGAGGCGCAGTGAGGTGCCCTCGGTGAGCACGACGTGTGCGTGGTGGAGCAGCCTGTCGACGGTGGCTGTGGCCAGAGTCTTGGGCATGATCGTGTCGAACCCGGAGGGGTGCAGGTTGCTGGTGACGGCGATGGAGCGGCGTTCGTAGGCAGCGTCGACGACGCGGTAGAACGCCTCGCCGGCTGCTTGGCCAGCGGGGAGCATGCCGATGTCATCAATCACGATGAGCTCGGCCCTGGTGATCCGGGCGATGGTCTTGGCGACGGATCCATCGACGCTCGCGCGACCGATCGCTGTGGTCAGCGATTCGAGGCTGAACCAGGAGACGCGCATGCCCTCGTCGATGACCTTGTGGGCCAGGGCTTCAACGAAGTGCGTCTTCCCGGTGCCGCTGGGGCCAGCGACGGCGAGGTTCTCGGCCCGGCCGACCCATTCCAGGGTGGCGAGGCCGGTCTGGGTGCCGGGTGGGATGGAGGAGTCGGTCTCGCGCCAGGACTCGAACGTCTTCCCGGCGGGCAGGCCGGCGGCTTTGCGTCGCATCCTCCTGGTGGCGTCATCACGGCCGCGGATCTCCTCGGTGATCAGGACCCGCAGGACCTCGGCGGGGTCCCAGCGTTGCGCCCGTGCGGTGGCCAACACTTCGGGTGCGACGTTGCGAAGGTAGGGCAACCGCATCCGTTTCAAGACCGCGAGGAGTTCCTCGGGCAGCTCCGGCGCCGAGGCCGACTGGGTGCTGAGGGCGGTCGACCGGGGACCTCGCGTGGTCGGCGTGGTCATCACTGTTCCTCTTCTAGACCCTCTGGGCGGGCACCGAAGGTTGCCCAGCCGCTGGTGCCGGGTTGGACCGAGTGAGCGTCGTCGGCGACGACCATGCTGGCGATCGAGGCACCGTTCGCGCGGTGGGTCACGATCGCGAGGAGGTCGCCCTCGGCGAACCGGCCGGCTGCGGCAGCAACACCCAACGCAGCGTCGACCGGTCCGGTCCCGACCAGGGCGGCGAGCTCGAGCGCGGCGGTCATCTTCGACCGAACGCGTTGCGCACCCACGGCTGCAGCTTCGATCAGCCACGAGTGCGCGCCCGGTCCCAACCCGAGGAACGCTTTCTCCTGGTCACTGCGGCCCTTCGGCTGCGGTGGCTTCGGGGACCCGTCGGGCTGTTGGGGATGGTCGGGATAGTGGGACAGGTCGATCCGCGGGTTCCCCGGCGTCGAGAGCCGGTGCCGGGCGACTTCGGTGAGCCCTGCCTGGAGGTTGGCAGTGATGACGAGCTCGTCGCCGTCGGCACGGACCCAGACCTCACGACCCACCAGGCCCGACGGGGTGGAGTAGCGCACCGACCCGAACCGAATTGTCTGGTCGGTGTTGACCATGCGGGTCTCACCGAGCGCTGCGGTGAATGGTGCCACCGGTATCGGATGCAACCGTGCCTGCTCGATGACCAGCGCCTCGGCCGGGATGCGTGCGGTCTCACGGTGGATCCGGTTGTTGACCTTGACGCAGAACGCCTCACACGCCTCGTCCAGTTCGGCGAACGAGTTGTAGCCGGTCAGCAGGTTCGCCTTGGTCGGGACCAGGTCTGCCTTCGCGATCCGCACGGTGGCTTCGGACCCACCCTTGGACTCAGGGTCGAACGGGACACAGGTATGGATCGTCAGCCCGTAGTGGCGGCCCGCGGCCACGGTCATCGGATGCCGGACCGGAACCCGGGCGATGTGCTCGACCGTCACGGTCTTCTCGTTGTCGGTCAACGCATACGTCGGCGCCCCACCCACCCTGCGCAAGGTGGTGTCCAGACACGTCAGCAGGGTCTCGAGTTTGCGGTCCCAGGTCGGCAGGACGACCCGGAATCGCGACCAGGCCAACCACGCGCAGAACAGCAGCGTCTGCCGTGGTCGACCATCAGGACCGAAGACGACCGGCCCGTGGCCCCAGTCGAACTGCAACCACAAACCAGGCTCGGTGATCCAGGGCCGGTACTGACGGCGGTGCCCGTTGCGCCAGGCCTGCTTGGCGTTCGCGACCGCGCGCCGGGTGGTCCGCTCGTCGCCGGTGAATCCCATCGCGGCCAGCCGCTCGTGCAGCACATCGGCACGGACCGTGCCCTCGGACTGCTCGACCAGTTCCTCGATCTTCGGCAGGAACGGGTCGATCAACTTCGGACGCTGCACCGGCGCATCGACCGGCTCACCAGCATCACGCTTGGCGACATACCGGCGCACGGTCTTGGGGTCTACCCCCGCCAACAGCGCCGCCGAGTGCGCACACCCGGTGGCATCAAACGCTTCCAGAATCTGGCTCTCCTGACTGATCTGTGGGTCAGTGCCGGCCCGGGAGGGCGGGTCGGTGCCCGCCGAGGGTGAGCATCGCCAGCGCGATCAACGCCTCGGCGGAGTGGAACCCGAACGCCATCCTGGTCAGCAGCCGGATCTTGGTGTTGGTCGACTCGATCAGCCCGTTGGACAGGTTGTGCTCGATCGCGGCGAGGATCCGGGAGCGGTGTTTGACGATGCTCTTCTGCAGCTTCACGAACGCCAAGATCCGGCAGCGTCGCGCCCAGGCGATCCACCGGTCCAGGGCCTCGGCGGCCGCGACGTGGGGTAGCTGGAAGACCACCCGCAGGCCTTCCTTGAGCAGGTAGGCGCGATACAGCCGTGGGTCGGTCGCCGCGATCCAGGCCAGTTTGGTCTGCTGGTCCTCGGTGAGGTCCTCGGGGTTCTTCCACAACGAGTAGCGGGCGCCCTTCAGGGACCTGGCCCGTTCGCTGGCCGGGCGCGGGGGTGCGTCGGCACGAGGACGTCCACGCGGTCGTTTGGGTTCGGTTCTGGCCTGCTTGCGGGCCTCGTTCCATGCCTCGCGGCGGACCTCATCGAGCGCCTCGGTGGCCCACTTCACCACGTGGAACGGATCGGCCACCCGGACCGCGTTCGGGCACCGTTCGGCGACGATGGTGTCGATGAAGTCGGCCCCGTCGGCGCTCACGTGGGTGATCTGCTGGCAGCGTTCTTCGCCGAGGAGATCGAAGAACTGCCCCACGGCAGCGCTGTTGCGTCCCGGCGCCGCCCACACCAGTCGCCGCTGGTCGTGATCAACCACGACCATCAAATACTTGTGCCCGCGCTTGTAGCTGATCTCGTCGATCCCGATCCGCCGCAGCCCGGCGAAGCGATCGTGCTGGATCTCGATGTCGGCCCAGACCCGGGAGATGATCGAGCCCACGGTGCGCCAGGCGATCCGCATCAGCTCGACCACGCATGACTTCGAGGCCTGGGTCGCCAGCCAGGCCACCTGGTCATCGAAGCTCAGCGTGTGGCCGGCGTCATGGCGAGCCCAGGGCACGTAGGCCACCACCACCCCATGGGCCCGGCAGGCCACCCGCGGCGCGTCGGCCTCCAACACCGCGACCATCGTTCCCAGATCCAGCGCCCGCCAACGCCTCCTGCCCGCCCCGGAGTCATAACCAGGGCTGCGTCGCCGACAACGCCCGCAGCGGCTCCGCTGCCGCTTGGTGGGCCGCACGTGGGCGACCAGCACCTGGTCGTCCTCGTCGAACTCGACCCGCTCGATCACCGTCTTCTCGACCCCAAACACAGCCCGCCATAGGCTGACATCACGCACGCCGTTCTCCTCGACATCGGTTCCTGTGCCTTCGACAGCTCAGAAACCTATGCAGGGAACGGCGTGCGCCACCCTCCGGCCCGCTCAACCACCCACGGATGCGTCAGAAGAGCCCAGAATCTCCATGATTTCCCTGTCAGACTTCTTCACAGTCCCTCCGGTGAGGCAGCTCGAGCGTGGTTAGAGACCTCGAGCGTTGCCCCGGAGGGACCTTCAATTTCGGACCGACACGACCGGCCCCGTAGTCCGTGGAAGGGAGATCAGCTGTCCGCGGAGAGGGAGATGAAGTGTCCGCCTACAGGGATCTTGGACTGTCCGCTGTCAGAGGTTCACAAGCGACAGCAAAGTGCGCACCTGGCTACCAGCCTGCGGAAAGCCAGTTCGAGCTGATCTACGACATCTAACCGGGCCGCCGGCTGCGGTCGTTCAGTAACGCTGAACAACCGCAACAAACAGCCGCTGACCTGCAGAAACGCCGCTGAGCGACCCTTTGGTCGCTCGGCGGCGTTTGCTGTTGCTAGCCGCTCGCCTGTTACAAATCCAGTACAAATCTCGGGAGCGCCACCTTCCGCCAGGCTCGTCTCTTGGCGCTCCCCGGGCGGTCCACCCTGGGGGTCTCGGCGTAACTCGGTCGCCCGAATCGTCGCCGTCGCATCGCATGAGCTGACAACCGTCGTAGCGGATGCTCGGCGAGCGCGTTGCCAGATCATTTCCACCTGCGTGATCGCTCCCGCGCGGTTGTCGGACATAGGTGCCCGTAGACCAAACGTCCGTCAACGCCGCGAGGAGGGGCTTGATGATGGCAACAAACTCGAACGTGCCGACTGCGGAACCGGGAGTCTTCGGTCCGCGGCGTCGCGGAAACGCCAGCAGCCGGTCACCCAGGCTGGTCGATGCGCAGGAACTGTGGGACATCGACGATGTCGCGTCTTACCTCGGCGTCACCAAGCAGACCATCTACTCGTGGCGGACGACAGGCTACGGTCCCGCCGGCTTCCGTGTCGGCAAGCACCTGCGCTGGCGAGCAGCAACCGTCATCAATTGGACGGTTCGACTCGAGGAGAATCAGTGATCCCGACGGGTCCTCGGCCAGACCCGGGACCGGCGATAGCGACGGGACATCCGGCAGCACGACTTGTCCCTCGATCGGATTGTGCCGAGGACAGCCATGGCCAGCGTTAGCTCTGGCAGGCCAGCCGACGACGGCAGCCCTCGTTACGTCGTCAACTACCGAGATCCCGAGGGGCGGCAACGCCGCAAGACCTTCCGACGCAAAGCCGAGGCGGTCGCGTTCCGCAACACAGTCGAGGCGGACAAACTCCGTGGAACCTATCTTGATGTCGACGCGGGCAGGATCTCGTTTCGGACGTATGCCGAGGAGTGGCTGGCAAGCCGGACGTTCAGTCCGCTGACCTACGAGGCGACCGAGCTGCGACTCAGGCTCCACGTGTTCCCGACCCTCGGACACCTCGAACTTCGCCAGATCAAGCCGTCGACGATCCAGAAACTTCTCCGGTCGATGGAGATGGCCGAAACCTATCGACGCGTCATTTTCTCAAACGTGTCCGCCATCTTCTCTGCTGCAGTCGATGACGACATGATCGCCAAGAATCCCTGCAAGGCGAGTTCAGTGACACGGCCCGCCACGTCGCGACGAAAGGTTGTGCCGTGGCCGTCAGAGTGGGTTTCCTCCATGCACGACGCGCTGCCACCGCAGTACAGGATCGCGGTGACGTTGGGTTCGGGACTTGGACTGCGTCAAGGCGAGGTTTTCGGCCTGGCAGTCGAGGATGTCGATTTCCTTCGTGGAGTTGTCGAGGTGAGGCGTCAGGTCAAGGTCTTCGGTGGCAACCGCCTGGTCTTCGGTCTGCCGAAGGGCGACAAGACCCGGACCGTCCCACTGCCCGAAAGTGTCGGGACGGAACTCAGCAGCCACCTCGCCGCCTACCCGCGGCGCAGTGTCACGCTGCCGTGGGGCGCGCCCGAGGTTGAGAGGAAGTCGAGCGCGGGGCTCATACTGACGACACGCGAACGCTCGGCCCTCAACCGCAACTACTTCAACACGCGCCTCTGGAAGCCCGCGCAGGCGCGCGTGGGCATCGAGCAGGTGCGGGATAACGGCATGCACGCCCTCCGCCATTGGTACGCATCCGTCTTGCTGGACGCCGGCGAGTCGATCCGCGCGGTTTCTGAATACCTAGGACACAGCGATCCAGGCTTCACCTTGCGGACGTACACGCACCTCATGCCCAGCAGCTCCGAGCGTACGAGGGCCGCCATCGATCAGGCATTCGCGGAAGTGCAGGATGAGAAGCCCACGGCAGTGAATGGCGATGGCATCACCGAACTCGGCGCACCCTGAGAAGATCGACACCCGCAAGCAGCGAGTAACCCTGCACAAGGTTGGTCTTCTACAGAGAAGGTCGATGACCCAACAGGTAAGACGACAATGGGACCCAGGGCCAAGAAGTTCAGCGCCAGCTAGGTCGCATCCGATCCATCGGCTGTGTCAGCCTCAGCAGCATTCGTCGCCTGACTCGCCGTCGACCTCTTGGCCGGGGTCTTCTTCGCGGCCATCGCGCCCGCGGAGGCCTTCGCTGCGCCAGCTACGGAGACCTCCGCAACCGACTCCCCCAGCAGGTAGGCGCGAGCTTGTACCCGAAACTCCGGGTCGATGCCGGTCGCGGTCACCAGGAACCCGCAGACGTCCGCGACCAACTTGGCGGCGATCTCATCGAACTCGTCACCGAACGCGTTCGAGAGCGTCATCCGCTGCCGCGCCGCGGCGAACGCGGACGCAGCCTCGGCCTGCCGGAGCGCGTTCTGCATGTGGTCAGGGCGCCGCATCAGCCGGGTGACGAGCTCCCGGAGCGTCGGGTAGTACTCAGGCAGGTGGTCGCGCTCCTTCGCGCCGTCAGGGCGTAGTGACTGCAGGAGCTGAGCGACCTGCTTCTTCTCCTTCAGCCCGGTCGCGCCGCCGTACAGATACTCCTGGAGCCCGCGGTCAGGGTCAGAAAGGAAAGCACCTCGCACGTGCTCGGTGACCTTGATGAGGGTCACCAGGTACAGCCACGCCAGGTCGAAGAACAGCGACAGGTGGTCGGGGTCCTTCGGCTTGAGGAACTTCACCGCGTCAGAGAGGTGCGCGACGAGCTGGAATGGGTTGCGGTGGTCGTCGTAAATCCAGTAGTCGAAGTCGCGGTAATCGATGAGCGGCTTCAACCGCTTGTCCAGGTTCGTGTACGCCTTCAGGTGCGCTTCTGCTGCGGCCTTGTCGAACAAGATGGCCAGCGGGCTGCCTTCGGGCACCGGCGGACCGTGCAGGGTCTGCATGTGGGCCAGGTCCGCTGAGGGGAGCACCGTGATGCGGAGCTTGTCCGACAGCTGCCTGGTCGAGTCGAGGACCTCGTGCTCGCGCACCAGCATGGCGTCGTCGGCGCCGAACAGGTCAGCGACACCGCGGACCCAGAACATCCGGGCGGTCGGCTTGTCCGACTTGCCAGACTTGCAATCAGCGATGGTCGTCGACAGCCGGTACCCCGGCGTGACGGAGACCCCGAGAACGTCTAGGTCGGTGAACGTCTCTGCCGGCCCTCCGTCAGCACGCTCGTGACCACGCAGCACCACGTCGAGTCGGGTCGAGAAACCCATCGACCACAGGAGCGACCGGACGCCTACCTTCAGGCCCAGATCGAGCTCGCTCACAGAGACCTCGTTCCCATCGCCGCCTCGAAGATCTTGTCGAACTGCTTCGCCGAAGGCTGCACACTCTTCCGGAGCCGATGCACGGTCTGCATCGGCGCCACGTACGACCGGTCCGACGCCAGCGTTTCCCGCGCCAGCGCGTCATCGACCCGGTGCTCGACCAGCTCACCGTGCGTCAGCAGCTCCCGCGCAAGCTTCAGCACCTCCCGGTTGTCGGCGGTGTCGATGAACCGAGGAGTCACCCACCGACCGCCAGGCAATGTGTCCGGAGCGAACTCGATGAGGCGGGCGTTCCGCATCAATTCATACTGCCGCTTGTGACCGCTGTGCGGCGCCAAGAACCCCCGGTTCGGGTCCAGCAACTTGTCGATGACGTTGATGAGCCCGGCTGCATCCAGACTCGAATACCCACCGAACGACTCCGCGCACCGCAGACACGCGATGACCGCGAGCGCCTTGTCCAGAACGGGCTTGCGGGCGGTCAGGAGCTTCCTATCCGCGATGTATGGCAGCGCAGCGAACGGCTGCGCACCCCCACCAGGAACGGTCACGGCCGGCGCCATGATGAGGCCCTTCGCAACCGCGTCGGTCAGCAGCGGGTGCGTGGTCGGAGAGATGGCCAGCCCCTGCTTCGCCCGGACCGCGGCGAACTCCTCCGCGAGCTGATCACCACCGTGACTGTTCACGAGCTCTCCGAGCAGGGCCGGGTTCTCGAACCCGAAGAATGGCGAGTACACGATGTCGCCGTCGATGGCCTGCACTTTTTGCATCAGCCCGGAGTCCATGGCCAACTGCACGATCAGCGGGACATCGGCGTGGTCCAGCGCGAAGGTCGACTCGAGCTCCTCCAGCGGCACCGGGGCCTCGGACAGCCCGTCGACAACCACCAGGAGCTGCTTCTCTAGTTCGGTCGGGTTGCGGTCCTGCCACACCTCCCCGAGCCGCGTGTACAGATCGTCGTAGTAGGGGACGTTCTCGGTGAAGGTCTGGATCTTGCCGCCCGAGCGCTGGATACCGCTTACGAACCCGGCGTCGCCCAGGAGCGTGACCACTTCGTTGAACGCCAGCATGTCAACATCAAGCTGGCTGGCCGCGATCGACATCAGCGCCTGCGCGTCCTTGATGACGTCGTTGCCGCGGATGAGGCCCGCGACGGTCGCCGCCATCCCGACGATCCGGGTGTCAACCAGCGGCTGCAGCACCGGCGAGTTCGGGTCGACGTTCCGCACGCCGGAGTGCACGTCCTGGCAACGCAAACCCTCGTCGAAGTTGTCCATCGCCCTGTCCCCGTAGTTCTTCATGTTCGCGCGCGGCAACGGCAACCACACGGACCACACGCGCTTCCTTCGGCGATTCTTCCAGCGCCCACGTTCGATCGCCTAAGCCCGGATCCACCGCTCGATGAGGGGTTCCCGCGTGCCGTGAACGTGCAGATGCCCTTTGTGCGTTGAGGATTGGTCTTGCGACAGAACGATCCTTGACCGCACGAAAGGGCATCTGACAGGTGCGAGCATCTCATGACTTGAGTCGGGTCTCGGTGAGCTTCACCGAGAAGAATCTGGTCCCGAATGCCGGGTTGCTGCCGGCCGCGGTGCTGGCGCAGCGGATCGGGCTGGGTGAGCTGATCGACCAGCGGCTCGGGCTGGCACAGCATGGCGCGAACAGCGGCGCGAAGGCGTTGACGGTGATCGGGTCGGTGCTCGCCGGCGGCGACAGCATCGACGACACCGCCCTGCTGCGGGCGAGCGCGGCCGGAGAGTTGTTCGACGCGACCCGGGCGCCGTCGACGGTCGGGTCGTGGCTGCGCGCACACAAGTGGTCCAACGTGCGCCAGCTCGACGCGGTCAGCCGGGAGCTGCTGGCCCGTCTCTGGGCAGCTGGTGCGGGTCCTGCCGACCTGGCAGGACCGTTGACGATCGACCTGGACTCCTCGATCGTGCCGGTGTTCGGGCGGTCCAAGCAGGGTGCTGGGTTCGGGTACACCAAGGTCCGTGGCTACCACCCCCAGTTCGCCACCTGCGCGAGCACCGGGATGGTGCTGTTCAGCCGCTTGCGGGGCGGCTCGGCGGGCGCGGCCCGAGGCGCGAAGAGCTTCCTGACCGAGACCGTCAGCCGGACCCGTGACGCCGGCGCGACCGGGCAGCTGACTGTCCGCGCCGACAGTGCTTTCTACAGCCGGGCAGTGCTCGGCACCGCGGTCAAGCTCGGTGTCGAGTTCTCGGTGACCGCACGGCAGGACAAGAAGATCCGGGCTGCGATCGAGGCCATCGACGAGGACGCCTGGGCGCCGATCCCGTACTGGCTCTCATCCCCGGAGGTCTCCGGTGCCGACGTCGCCGAGACCGCCTACACGGCGTTCTCCGGCAAGGACGCCACCACCGTCCGGTTGGTGGTGCGCCGGGTCCGTCCCACCCCCGGCAGCCAGCTCGCGCTGTTCACCACCTGGGACTACCACGCCTTCGTCACCAACCGCCCCGGAGACGTCCTTGAGATCGAGGCCGACCACCGCCGACACGCGGTCGTCGAGCAGCGGATCGCCGAGCTCAAGAGCGCCGGCCTGGCGCACCTGCCTTCGGGGAAGTTCATGGCCAACGCCGCCTGGCTCGCACTGAGCGTGATGGCTCACAACCTCGCACGCGCCATCGGTCGCCTGGCCGGCCCGGATCTGGAGAGGGCCACCGCGAGCACCCTGCAACGACGAATCTTCACCGTCCCAGGACGCCTGGTCCACAGCGGGCGACGACGACATCTACGACTACCCGCCTCCTGGCCATGGGCATCAGCGATCGCTCAAGCGCTGACCACGATCCAGGCGATCCCGCTGCGCTGCTGACCACCAACCCCTACCTCGACGACCAGGACCTCGGAGAGGCCGGCCAGACCGGCGGCTTCCGCACGCCCAGGACCGCCCGAACCGATGCTCACTCACCATCCGAGCTCCGCAATGGCCCACACCAGGGCGGGCGGTGGATCCGGGCTAAGAGATTCGGAGTGCCATTCGACCTTTCTGGCGGCGAAACGCCTGGCGAATGCCGCTGCTCGAGTGGCTGATGTCGAGCCTCGCCGATATGCAGACCGACCGTGGCTGGGGAGCATGGCGCGACGCGTACGACGATCTACCTCAGCTGGCGACTATCCCGCCCGAGGTCGCGAACACCCGGACGTCACCGCGACCGAAGTGGAGGAGATGGCTTCTGGCCGGCGACCCGCAGGGTCAGACACAGACGACTCGGCAACACTTACGAGCAGTCCGGAGCCGATCTGCCCGGCACAAATGCTACGCTTTCATTCCCAGAGCATTCCGAGCAGAGGATCGAGATGACTGCATCGAGCGAGGCGAACGAGTTCCCGGTCACCGCGCCGGCGAGCCACGAGGCGGTCGCGCAGGCAGTGGGGAGGCACCTTCCACTCTTCGGTCAGGTCCTCATCGAAGCGTGGGGCGGGTTCGCGACCACCCGCCGCTTGGCGGCGCCGCAGATGGCCTTTGCCGGCGCCTCCTCGCGCGGGATGCTGGTCTCGGACTTCACTCGTGAGCCGGCCCACCGCATCTTCAACCGGGTGCCTGAGGCCACCGTGGAGGACGACCAGTTCGGCCGGCCTTGGGTGAGCCTGGCCGGCGGCAGTCTCAGGGTCCGGTTCCGCAAGCTCACCTCCGAGCTCGGCCTGTGCCGCAGCGACTCCGACCGGGCGCTCAGCCTGGCCTACCACCTCGGCGACCCGTGCCTGCCGGGCATGGAGACGTTCACCGTCCTGACCGCTGGCTACGTCCTGGACACCGCCGAGGAGAACATCTCGCGCCTCGAGTTGGTCTGCCATCTCGGCTTCACCGACGTCTTCTACTCTCTTCCGATCCCACTCACCAGCATGACCAGCACGACCCCTGTTGTTGGCTCGGTCGCCGGCCCGGTGCAGATGCCGCTCGCGCCGCTGTCGCCACCGATCATCCGCTCGGCGCAGACGGCCGCTGCCAAGCGCCTCGCAGCCGGCTCTCGCCCCGGAGGAGGTCGTGGTGTCTGACCACGCACGGCCGCGGATGGTGACCCTCGTGCGGGAGTCGCTCGGCCTGACTCAGCTCGACCTGGGCGAGGCCGCCGGTCTGAGCCAGGGCTACATCTCCAAGGTCGAGTCGAGCCTGCTGCCCCTGACCGGTGAGAACCTCCTCAAGGTGGCGGACGCGTTGAAGTGCCCGGTCGAGCTGCTGGTCGACGACACCCCCGTGCAGGGGCTGGAGGTCACCTGCATGCACCACCGGCGCCGGCACTCCAAGATCAACGCCTCCACCAAGCGGCGCATCGAGGCCCTCACTCACCTGACCCGGGTCTCTGTCGAGGGCCTGCTGCGCGGCATCGAGCTCGTACCCGACACCGAGCTGCACCGTCTCGACCTCGACCTGTTCGACGGCGACCCCGCGGCCGCGGCACGCGCCGTACGCGCCTCCTGGCGAGTCCCGACCGGCCCGATCCACAACGTCGTCGAGGTGCTCGAGGCCGTTGGCATCATCGTGGTGGCACGGTCGCTGGTCACCAACGCCCAAGACGCGGTGTCCACCTGGCCACGTGACGGTGGGCGCCCGCCGATCATGGTCGTCAACCTCGGTCTGCCGGCCGACCGGCAGAGGTTCACCACCTGCCACGAGCTCGCTCACCTGCTCCTCCACACCATCCCCGAGGACGACCAGGAGAAGCAGGCCGACATCTTCGCTGCGGAGTTCCTCGCCCCGGCCGAGGAGATCGCACCGCAGCTGGCCGGCCTGACCACCCGCGACTTCCCACGGCTCATCCAGCTCAAGGCCCAGTGGGGCATGTCGATCGCGGCACTGATCCGGCGCGCCTACGACCTCGACGAGATCTCCGATCGGCAGTATCGCCAGTTCCAGATCCGGCTCAACCAGCTGGGCTGGAAGCAGCTCGAGCCCGGTGCCCCGCCGGCCGAAACTCCCAGCACCCTGACCAGGGTGATGGAGGTGCACCTGAGCCAGCACGGCTACACCATCGACGAGCTCGCCAAGACCGCCGGGATGCTCCCAGCCCCGTTCAAGGCCCACTACCGACCGCCCGGCGAGACACCTCCCGCGACCCCGCTACGGCTGGTGCAGCCATGAACGGCCAGGCACACAACCCGGCCGCTGACGCCGACGGCGCAGTCGTCCACAGGAACGATCAGACAGCGACTCATGCACAACCGCCGCTGAACACCGTCGAGCCGTCGGCCTCGCGGCCTAGGCTGTCCACACCCAGCCAGGTGGAAGGAGCAAGACCCCGGATGCAGATCCGCAGCAGCATCCACCGCGGAGCCCGCGACGACAGCCACGCCCACCCGGCCGCAGGGCGCGGTGTAGTGATCGGCCGCGAGGTCGACGTCCTGTCCGGGCAGATCGGAGAGGTCGGGGCCAGGTCCGCCGCAGGCCGCTTTCCGAGCCCGAACCCGCTGTTCGCAGGCTGCCCGTCCCTTTTCTTGCAGACCGCGTGCGCGACACGTCACCTCAGCGCCGCGGCTGCCCTGGTCGCGGTTGAGGAGACCGGCCTCCTGCTCACCTTGAACCCGCGGATGAAGGACCGCATCAAGGAACTGCAGCGCGTGGTCAGTGAGTGCCGAGTCACGATCGCCGCAGCCGTTCCTGCCGATGCATCCGCCCAACCGGTGCGCGCGGAGATTGTCGTGCTAGCCGACGCAAACAGGTATGCCGGGAAGAACCGAGCTGTCGCCACGGCTACGGGCTCAAACCTCGACCCGGCATGGGTCGCCGTGCAGCGCGAGCTCGGCCTTTCCGCGGCCCTCACTGATTCCCCCTACGTGCCGGCGAAGAAGCAGACGGCTCTTGCCGCGGTTCTCGACGAGGCACGCGCTCTCGGGCCTGACGTGGTCGCCGTGCTCCCACTCCATCTCGACTGGCTCAAGAAGGACGTCGCCAGCCTGATCGCCGAGATCAACAAAGCCGCAGTCCCGGTCGCGCTGGTGCTCGAGCACGACAACGACCCACTCGGCGTCCAGGACGCCGTCGCCGGACTGGTCCGACTGCTCGCCGAGGCCGAGGTCAAGATCGCGTTGCTGCGCTGCGACATCTCCGTGATCGGCGCAGTCGCCTTCGGTGCGAGCCTCGGCGCCGTCGGGACGACCACGGCGCTGCGACACCTCTACCCGACCAAGGAGAAGGGCGGCGGGTTCAACGGCGGTGCGCGGATCGGGATCTACGTGCCCCGTTCGATGGCCTACCGGGCCCTGGACACTCTCAACACCGCGATCGCGCTCGACCAGGAGCACCAGGAACGATGGATCTGCGGGTGCCATCGTTGTTTCAACCGGCCCCTGAGCCACATCCACGACGAGGTCGCGGCATACCAGCACTCACTGACAGCCATCGCAGAGCTCGGCCAGAACATCCTCGACGCCTCGAGCCCGTTGCACCGTCAGCACGCCTGGGTCGGCCAGTGCAACCACGCGCAGGTCACCAACATGGAGATCGCCGCAGAGACCGGCCTTAACTGGGATCCGCCCAAGTTCCAGGGCGCGTGGCACAAGCTCGCGCCGAGTCTGCCGCCACTGTCCTAGCCTCCGGCTCAGCCGCAGCGCTCGTTCAGCAGGCTGGCGTGACGCCCGTTCGGAGAGCCACGTCGAACAGTTGCTCCTCCATCAGGCGACGTTGGTGCGCAACCCCGCCCTCGGAGTGCTTGGCGCGTCCGAGGCCCTCGACGACCACTCGAGCGCCGACCGGGTTGACCTCGGCCACGGTGAACCCGTAGTAGTCGCACTCGAAGACATCCCAGCCATCTGCCCCTGGGGGCGAGGGGACGGCCGCGACCGCCGATGCGTAGGCCGAGGCAGCAGCTAGTGCACCCCGCGCCGCCGACAGCGGCCACAGGGTTATGAAGGCCTCCATGCGCAGGACGGCAGGCTCGATGTGGTCGCGCCCGTGCTCGAGCCGGTCGGCCAGGATGGAGCGGTACAGCACCGGACCCCGCCCAGTCGCGACCCGCCCCTCAAGAGCCTCGACGTCCCACGACACCACCGGCACCAGCAGGCCGTCGCAGAACCACACCGCCGGCAGGCACACCCCCGCACCGACCACGTCACGGCGTACGAACTCGGCGGCCTCGGCCGGCTGCAGATCGTGCCAATGCGCCAAACCGCGTGGCGTGGGCTTGGCGATGCCGAGCCGCTCCCGGGTCAGCATCTGCACCACCCCCAACGATCCTCTCCACCCACGTCACTGCGGTGCGCCTGAGCCGCGCCCCGGGCGACATCATCCGTCAGCGCGACCGCGGGGGTAACCCCCCACCCCCGCAACGAGACGCCGCCGCCAGCTGCTAGTCGGCGGGCCGAATGGCCCAACGCCCGGAGTATCACGACACACCTGCTGGAGTGACTACGCCGCGGCCCGCGAACCTACCCGCCCGCGCAGTGGGCAGCTCACGCAACATGACCTTCGCTTGAGGGACCACTCGCATCCCTCGGTCCTGGCCGAGCGAGCTGACGAACACCCAGTCATCAGGCTTCATCCCAACCCGCTCCATCAACAGCTTCGGCAACGTCACCTGCATCACCTCCGTCACCATCCGCGGTCGAACAGGGTCACGCCGCGCCGCGGCGCCGGGATCGTCCGGAGCCGGCACCGGCGTGAGCACAAGAGCCCACCGCCGGTCATCAGCAAGGCCCACCGTGACCCACACCCTCGGCCTGATCCCCGACAGCACCGCCAGCTCCATCGGAAGTCCAACACGACGTTTCTCGTTGACGCGCCGGGACACCTCCATAGTGTTCATACTAACACTACGCGAAGCCTGATGCTGAGGAGACACACTTCGGACAGGGATGGCTTTCACCTCTCACGATTCACCTCCGGTCGGCGCAGCTGCTCACGCCTCGCCTCCCCACAGCAGGTCGAGGTCCGGATCGTGGATGACGTCGAGGCGCTTGTCGGGGGCGTAGGCCGTGGGCTCAGGCACCACCAGGCGGCGCAGCTGGCGCTCTGTCGCGCTTAGCTGGGTGGCGTCTATCTGGTCGATCGGGTCTGTGTCGTCGTAGTTCATCGCGGTCTCCTCAGCGGCCCGGGGCCCGGCGGTCGGCGGTGGGCTGGGTGCGCGGCAGATCCCGCTGCTTCTCGGGAGGCTTGGGCACGAAGGACTCGTCGAGCTCGCCGGCGAGGTCCCGCATCTGGGTCTGATACCGCTCCCACTCGCGAGGGTGGATCCCGTTCTGCAGGGCGGAGGCGACGACGGCGGCCATGGAGTAGGGCCGGTCGGCGGGCACCTGGTCGAGTGCGCACCAGGCCTTGGCGCCGTCGCCGTGCAGCCAGCTGGCGAAGCCGAGCATGGAGGCCGGCGCCGCGCGGACCTCGTCAGGGGCGCGGCGGGTGAGGTCGTTCCAGATCGCCATGTGGGAGGTGTGGTTCTCCTTGGTCATGCCCTCCCACAGCGCGTCGCGGGTGCCGATCTTCTCCAGCGCGAGGAGCATCCGTGCGCCGTCGACGTCGGAGAGCCGGTTGCCGTCGGTGTGGAACTGCTCGAGACGGTCCAGGGCCCAGTCCCGCTCCGCGGCCGGCGAGCTGGCCGCGGCTTCTGCTCGAGCTGCGGGGATCAGCTGGGCGATCGGCTCGCGGTCGCCGACCATGGAGGCGGCCAGCGAGGACCGGCTGGAGGCCGGTTGGGCGGCGCCGGACAGCACGGTCGTGGCCGCGATCCGCTCGGCGGTCGCCTGGGTCTGCAGCCCGGTGGAGCCGGTGTTGAACTCCCGCCACCGCTCCCCGTCGGAACACAGCCGGATCTGGGTGGTGATGCCAACGGTCTCGAGTCGGTTGGACAGGTGCTGGCTGGCCAGCTCGGCGCTGCGGCGGTCCCCGGTGAAGCAGAGGATGCCCAGCCGAGCTCCGGGGCGGGCGTGGCGGCCGTAGGGGCCGCTGATGGCGTCCCAGACCTCCTCGCGGGCGGTCGCGCTGGTCGGGAGGTCGACGCGGGTGATCGGGAGCCCGGGCCCGAACGGGACCAGGACGATCGACTCCTCGGGCTTGAAGCCGAGGACATGCGGGACGGCGGCGAGCAGCTCGTCCGGGGACTGAACGACGAGATCCATCGGAACCCTCCCCGCGGTCAGCTGGCCTGGGCCGGGCGGGCGGCGCGATCGATGCGCGCGGAGACGTACTTGAGCGAGACGCCGACCTCGCCGAAGCGGCTGTCGACGACCACGACGTCCTTGGTGCGCTTCTCGCCGGTCTCCTTGTCCGGCCAGCTCTCGGTGCGCTCGAGGCCGTGGACGAAGATCGGGTCGCCGGATCCGCAGCTGTCGTGCACGTGGGTGGCGGCCGAGCCGAAGATATTGAAGTTGTGGGCAGTGGGCCCGTCGTTGACCCACTCCCCCTCGTCGTTCTGCACGCGCCGGTTGACCAGGACCCGGCAGCTGACGAACGGCTTGTTCTCGCGGGTGTAGAGCAGCTCGGGAGCCTCGGCCAGGTTGCCGGCGAAGGTGACGGTGGTGGACATGAGTTCCTCCTAGGTGACTGCGAGACGTCGGAATCGGTCCCGCAGTCACCTAGGTCCCGTCGGGCTCCCGCAGCGATCACCTGGGCCGAACTTGTTCGTTTCCGCTCGTGCTCGCGAAGGAGCTGCTCCTCAGGGCGCAGTGAGGGCGCAAAGAAGCGCCCCGACCGGCTCTCGGGTACCGGATCGGGGCGCTGAGAAGGACGCGAGAGGCAGGGATCGACACAACTGTGCCGGCCACCAGCTGGGCCTACCGTGCCGGCCGCCGCCGCGGCGGTCGGTTGCTGAGCTTCTGCGGTGGCGGAGGCAGGTCGTGGCCGAGCCGCCGGCGGGATTCCTCGCCCGCGGCGATCACCGCTTCCTGGGCGAACGCGGAGCGGGCGAGCATCCGGCCGAGCTCCTGGCGGTCGGCCACGAGCGCGTCGTCGACGGCCTCGATGGTGGAGGCCGGCAGGTCGTGCTTCTTGTTGAAGCTCTTGCGGGTCACGCTGACCAGGGCGGGATGCTTCTCGCTGGCGGCCGCGAGCTCGGCGCGCTGCTGGGGCGAGCGCCGGGCGTGCAGCTCGAGCGCCTGCGCGAGCCAGCCGACGAACGATCCGGGCGAGTCGGGGTCGGTGTCCAGGTCGGCGACGTAGGCCGATCGGGCGAGGTCCCACACGCCGGGCTTCCAGTAGATGCCGACCGGGGTCGTGGTCTGGCTCGTCATGCCGCCACTCCCCTGGCCCAGCGCCAGCTGCAGCACCTGGCGCTAACACCAACGCCGCTGCATTCCCGGGCGGGGCCGTGCGCAGCCGTTCCCACTCTCGCTCGATTCCTTCCGTCCAGACAGCTACGAGGGTGCAGCTGCGCCGCGTCGCCGCAGCGGAGTCCGCCTCCGTAGGAGCGGGGTTTTCCCCACCCTCCGGACGTGCCCACCTTTCCACAGGTTCGCGCTGTGAGCCGGTAGGCGTCGGCCCCGTTGGGAGACTTGGTCCTGTCAGTTCTTTCTATTCTACTCACGGAGGACAGCCGCATGACCGACACCATCCAGACCGACGCCGTCACCACCACCGAGGGCACCGACGCCGCCCCGGCTGAGGAGTTCCTGCACCTGGACCCCGCCGACATCATCATCGGCACCAACGTCCGCACCGACCTGCGACCCGACCACAAGGAGTTCCGCAAGTCGATCAAGGAGCGCGGCGTCATCGAGGCCGTCACGGTCTACCGCAACGAGGACGGCCAGTACGTCCTGCTGCGCGGCCAGCGCCGCACCGTGACCGCCGCCGACGTCGGCACCCCGACCGGCCTCATCCCGGCGCGGGTCGTCCCCCAGCCCGCCGAGACCGACCGGATCGGTGACCAGATGGTCGAGAACATCCACCGAGCCGGGATGCGCGAGACCGAGATCGTCGCGGGCGTGGAGCAGCTGGCCCTGCTCGGCGTGAGCGCAGCGCAGATCGCCAAGCGCACCAGCATCGACCGCCCGACCGTGAACGCCGCCCTGGCGGTCACCAAGGCCGACCAGACCCGCAACCGGCTCGACTCCGGCGATCTGACCTTGGAGGAGGCCGCGATCTTCGCCGAGTTCTCTGTTATCTCGACACGCCGGAGTGGCTATGTTCCCAGCATGGGGACTGCGGCCTGATGGGCTGAGTACCGGCGAGGGAGGCCGGTGTGCGGGTGGTCAAGGAGCGAGAGGACGGGATCGTCCGTCGCGTGATGCTGGTCGACGAGTCCGGTGACGAGGTGGTGCCGGTCAATCGGTTCCTGTCCCATCTGGTCGATTCGGGGTACAGCCCGAACACGGTGTGCGCCTACGGCTACGACCTGCGGCACCTGGCCCAGTTCCTGGCCGATCGATCGCTGGGCTGGAACGACTTCCGGCCGGCGATGGCGCTGGAGTTCCTCGGCTATCTGCGGCGGGTGCCGTCGCGACGGCCGGCGCAGCGACTTGGCCTGACGGTCGCGACCGGACAGGGGCGGCTGCTGTCGCCGGCGACGGTGCAACGTGTACTGGCCGCGACGTCGAGCTTCTTCGACTGGGCGATCGCGGCCGAGCAGTACACGACCGGTGAGAACCCGATGCAGCGGCGAGTCGACCTCGCGCTGGGCCGGGTGCATGAGCGTCATCAGCCGTTCGTGGGCGCGGCGAGCCGTCAGCAGCCGATTCGCCGTACGGTGCGGGTCCGGCTTCCGCTGCGGTTGCCGCGGCCGATGAGCAGCGGGGACATCGACGCGCTTCTGGCCAGCCTGACGACGATGCGCGACCTGGCGATCAACTTGTTGATGCTCGACGGCGGCCTGCGTCCGGGCGAGGTGCTGTGCCTGCAGCTGGACGACATCTCCTATGGGCGCCGGCGAGTGACGGTCCGCAAGCGCGATGACCACCCTCGTGGCGCCAGGGCGAAGGCACGTCACGAGCGGGTGGTGGACCTGCATGAGCCGCGCACGCTGGACGCGGTCAACCGGTACGTGCTGCACGAACGCCCGCTGGATGCGGAGAGCCCGTTCGTGTTCCTGGTCGGCGGCGCCGGTGCGCGTCGGTGCGAGCCGCTGAGCTACCAGGCCGTGGTGCGCGGGTTCGCCCGCCGGCTGGATCGGCTGGGGATCCGGTCGCCGGACAAGACGCCGCACGCGCTGCGCCACACGCACGCGACCGCGATGTGGGAGGGCGGGATGCGGCAGCTGGCCTTGCAGAAGCGGCTCGGGCACGCCTCGCCGGAGTCGGTTCGCATCTACACCCGAGTCTCGGACGAGCAGGTGCTTGCCGACTACGACCACGCGCTGCGGGACCGGTCGTGACCGCGGCCGGTCCGACGCGGCATCTCACCGCGGCACCTGACCCCGAGGTGGTGCCGTGGGTGCACGCCGACCGGGCGACCTACCAGGAGTGGGTGGAGCAGCACTGCACCAGCTACGCGTCGTGCTGGGACCGGATGAAGAACTACGACCGGTTCGTCGAACGGTGGCCGTCGTTGCAGGACTGGTTCGATGCGCCGTTGCGGCAGCGGCTGCTGGACAAGGAGAACTGCGTGCGTGGGCAGAATCCGCACGGCGGCGCGAGCGTGATCATGCCGTACCTGAGCTACTTGTCGCTGGTGCACGGCGTCGGTCTGGACTACCCGGTGCTGCTCGCCCGGACGTTCACTAGCCCGTTCAAGCTCCAGGCCCGTCACGGTGGCCTTGGTGTGGATGCCGGCCTGTTCGACCGGCACGTGGCCAGGCTCACCGAGCTCGGCTACGCCACGGCGCGCACGCAGTTGGTCTGGCCGCTGGGCCGGATGCTGCTGCACCGCGGCGATCCGGACCTGACCGTGCTGGGTGTGGACGACCTCGACGAGCTCCGCGACGCGATCGACGCCTTCACCGCTCGGCTGCGGCTGGACCCGGTGCGGGAGTTCTACTCCCGGGCGCCGGACGCCCGACCGCCGGCAGTGGTAGCCGACGGGTACCTGCGTTCGGCGACCGCTCGCTTGCACGCGGTGCACGTGTTGCTGTTCGACCTCGGTCAGGTCAACCGGCCGCCGACCGGACGTGTCACCGCGGGCAGCTGGGTGGACCGGCTCGCTCCGCCGGGGGCGCCGCCGAAGGTCCGCGCCGTCATCGAGCGCTACCTGCGCCTGCACCTGGACGCCAACCTGGACCGGCCACAGACCGTGCGCCACGCTCGGGACGCGCTGCGCCGCCTGGTGACCTGGATGGGCGAGGCGCATCCGGAGATGGCCAGCCTGGCCGATCTGCACCGCGAGCACGCCGAGCAGTTCTTGCGCTGGCTTGGCACGCAGACCAACCAACAGACCGGCGCTCCGTTGAGCATCAGTTACCGGCGAAGCGTGGTCACGCTGATCACCCGGTTCGTGACCGAGACCGCCGCGTGGGGCTGGGACGACGTCCCGGCGCGGGTGCTGTTCACCCGTGGCGACATCCCGAAGATCCCCAAGCCGCTGCCGCGGTTCATCCCCGACCACGAGCTCGCCAGGCTGATGACCGCGGTCGAGCAGCTGCCCAACCCCTATCAGCGGGCGGCGTTGATCGTGGCCCGGTGGAGCGGCGCCCGGCGCGACGAGATCCGCCGCCTCGCCGTCGACTGCCTCGACACCTACCCCGACGGGCACCCGCGGCTGCGGATTCCCGTCGGCAAGGGATACGCCGAACGCAGCATCCCGCTGCACCCACAAGCCGCCGACGCGCTGCAACCGCTCATCGAGCTGGCCCGCCGCACGGGCGGTCGTCGGCGCTACGACCCCAGCGCCGGCAGGGAGGTCCAGCACATCTTCGTAGTGCGCGGCAAACTGCTGTCCAAGTCGCTGCTGTTCGACATGGCCCTCGCCGAGGCCTGCACCGCGGCGGGCTTGGTCGACCCGGCCGGCAAAGCGACGATCACCGCGCACCGATTCCGGCACACCATCGGCACCCAGCTCGCCGAAGGCGGAGCCCGGATCCAGACGATCATGGCCGTGCTCGGGCACGCGACGCCCAACATGTCGATCATCTACTCGACCTTGTCCGACCCAACCGTCAAGCAGCAGTACCAAGACGCCCTCGACCGCCACATCGGAGCCGACGTCACGCTCGCCGGGCCGGCCGCGGACGCCCTTCGTGAGCACCGGCTCGATCCCGAAGCGGTGTCGTGGTTGCAGACCAACTTTCTCAAGACCGAGCTCGAACTGGGCCACTGCCTGCGCACGCCGGCCGAGGGGCCTTGCGAGTGCGACCTCGTGTTGACCTGCTCGAAGTTCCTCACCACCAGCGACTACGCACCCCGTCTGCGCGCACGCCTTGAGGTCGAGCAGCAGCTCATCGACGACGCCACCGCGCGAGGATGGCCACGCGAGATCGAGCGGCACGAAGCGACCAAGCGACGCCTGGAGCAGCTCCTCCACGACCTGGCCTGACGCTCACCGCCCGTGTTGGTATGCCCGCGAATGCCGGGAGCCAATCCGGGCACGCCACAGTTACAGTATCAACGCCTTCGCCATCAGGTTCGGTGACCGCTGGCCGGCCGCCGAGACCTACTAACCGAAGACGCCAGGTAACACCGTCCGTGCGATAGACCCAGACACCTTACGGACCAGCGGTCAACGCGTGGTTCGATCCTGACGAGTGTCCGGCGCAGGCCGGCATAACGCGTGCTCGGCGGTGTCGGCCAGGGTGGTGGTGACCGTGTGGGTGGACAGTCGTCGGCCGGTGAACAACAGGTCGAAGCTGTCGAAGCCGGTGAGGAGCCACAGCACGTCGGAGGCCTGGTCAGCGGTGATTCCGTCGCGCAGCGTGTGCTGGTCGTGGAGGCGTCGGGCGAGGCCGTTCATACCCTCGGCGCGGCCGTGTTCCAGGCGTTGGACTGATCCGCCGACTGCGTCGGCGTCGAGTTGGGCCATGGAGAACAGGGCGCGCAGGACGTCACGGTGAGCCGCGTACATGTCCACATTTCCGCGGATGCCGTCGCGCAGGGCCTGTCGGGCGTCGGGCTGCAGAACGGCGTGGACCATGCCTGTGAAGCCGCCGCGGTGGAGTAGGTCCATGCCGAGCGCGTCGAACAGGCCCGCACGAGACCCGAAGACCGTGTAAATGGTCGACCGGGCCACCTCGGCGAGTTTGGCGACCTTGTCCAGGCTGACCGGTTCGGACGGCGCGTTGACGAGCTGCTGGTAGACCGCGTCGAGGATGCGGCGCTTGGTGTCCAGGGCGGCCTGGGCACGCAGCCGCTGCTCGTACTTCCGCCTGGGGGGCATGAACCCACCCTAGCATTCACTTGACATAGCGTCTCGTGAAAGACACGCTGTCCGATGAAAGCCAGGCCGTCTGATGAAAGTGGCCTGCCGAGAACAGTGAAAGGAGCCGGGCATGCGGGTGCTGATCCGCTACACGGTCAAACCTGAACACATCCGCCGCAGCACCGAACTGCTGCGCGCGGTCTACGCGGACCTGGAACGCACCAGGCCGACGGGGCTGCGCTACGAGACGTTCCAGGTGGAGGGCACCGGCCAGTTCCTGGCCCTCATGGAGTCGGACGGTGGCCCAGGTGACGCCGCGCACCACCGGCTCGCCTCGTTCCAGCGCTACCGCGCCGAACTCGACGACATCTGCGCCGAACCGCCTACCGTCGCCCACCTGGAGACCGTCGGCGACTACCGATCCGCTGACCCCACCCCATCATGACCGCAAGGAGGTACCAATCGTGATCCGCATCGCCGTCGTCGTCGGCAGCACCCGTCCCGGCCGCCGTGGCGAGTCGGTGGCCCACTGGGTCGCCAACACCGTCGCAGCACACCCCGCCGTCACCGACGGCCGAGCCGCAGCCGAGTTCGTCGACCTAGCAGCCTTCGATCTGCCCCTGCTCGACGAGCCGGTCCCCGCCGCGTTCGCCAGCTACGCCCATGCCCACACCCGCCGCTGGGCGGACACCGTTGCGGGTTTTGATGGGTTCGTGTTCGTCACCCCGGAGTACAACCATTCCTTCCCCGCAGCGCTGAAGAACGCGATCGACTTCCTCTACGCCGAGTGGCACGACAAGGCCGCCGGGTTCGTCGGCTACGGCATCCACGGCGGCACCCGCGCCGTGGAACAACTGCGCCAGATCATGGCCGAGGTGAAGATCGCCGACGTGCACACCCAGGTAGCCCTGTCCATGTTCGCCGACTTCACTTTCACCAACCCGGCCGATCCCACTGACCCGGGAACCTGCACTCCCGGCCCGCACCACGCCGACGCCCTGGCCACCATGCTCGACGAGGTTATCGCGTGGTCGGCGGCACTGAAGCCGCTGCGCGCCCCCGCCGCCGAGCCGCAGTCCGTCTGACACCGACACGCGGTCGGGTGCCGTGGGCAGACAACGCGCCCACCGCCCGGCCGCGCGTCCAGCCCACGGACCGCCGAAGAATCGAGGCAGTGTGCCGGACCCGCAGCTCGACCAGCCCCGGCCACCCGGGGCAGAGCGCAACCTGCCGCGATGGTAGGCATGCAGACGCCCTGTCAGCGCGCCGCACAACGGGCACGACACCGGCACGTCTGCAGGCCGCGCCAGCACCAAACGTCCGCAGCGTCATCCATGAGCAGCGAAGACAGTTCCGGCATCAGAGTCTTGATCAAGTCGTGATCGCACCGCTGTGACCTTAGGTTTTGGGCGTCGGGTGGCGGCGTGGCGGGTGTGGTCCGTGAGGTTCTTGGTGGTTCCTCAACACGCCGTCAGAACCAGGAACCACACCCGCCGATGCCATCTTCGCCCACGACCCTCGTCTGTGTGCAACCCGTCGGCGATGGGCGCCGTCCGTCCTGTCATTCGGCTTGACAGACCAGAATTGTCCACATAATCGAGCACGACCCCGAGGCCGTGGAGCGCCTGGAGTACGCCAAGCGCTTCCGCCGCTCCCTGACGCACGAGGCACAACAGCTGCGTGACGAGGTCGCCGAGCGCGAGGCCGACGCCGCCGAGGTCGAGCGGCTGCGCGGCGAGGGCCTGCCGGTACTGACCGCCGAAGAGGTCGCGGCGGCTGACGAGGTGCTGCGCATCGAGCGTCTGCTCAACGCCGAGGGCGAGCCGGTGCCGGAGGAGGAGTGGCCCAGCGTCCCGGGCGCTCGCGTCCACGTCGTCAAGGAGTGGGTCTACCCCGAGGACGAGTACGACGAGAGCGAGGACGACACCGACTACGAGGCCGACGACTACGAGCCCGCCGAGCCCTACCGGCAGTACGTGCCGGTGTGGGTCGTTACCGACCTCGACGCCTCCGGCCTGCGGCGTCGTGGCGGCGTCAGTGGCGGCGCGAGCAGCGGCAGCACCGCCGACGAGGACGCGGGCGAGAGCGAGGAGGAGGCCGAGGCCCGCCGCGAGGAGCGCCGCCGTGTGATCGCCTACAACAAGGCGTGGGCCAGTGCGGAGACGGTGCGCCGCGAGTGGCTGGCCGGGTTCGTCGCTCGCAAGACGGCCCCGAAAGGAGCCGAAGCCCTGATCTGCGAGGCGGTCGTCACCGGCCACCACTCGCTGAGCAAGGCCATGGACCACCGGCACCCGATGCTCTTCACGCTGCTCGGCATCCCGGCCCCGACCGGCTACTACGGCGCAGGCCAGGACGAGTGCCGCAAGATCACCACCAAGGCGACCACTCCGAAGGCCGCGACCATGACCACGCTCGCCGCCGTCGTCGCCGCATGGGAGGCGACCACCGGCAAGCACTCCTGGCGCAACCCGAGCGCGTGGGACGCCCGCGTGCTCGGCGCGCTCGTGGAGTGGGGTTACCAGCCCAGCGAGGTCGAGTGCATCCTGCTCGGCGAGGAGCCCGAGCCGGACGCCGACACGGAGGGCGAGGCCAACGCCGACGAGGCCAGCGACAGCGCCGCCTGACGCGTCGCCCCTCCCCCACCCGAGGGCGGTTCTCCCTGTGGAGAACCGCCCCTCAGTGGAATAGAAACCATAGAATAACTCAGTTCGTTTGATCCGCTACCCGGGAGGACCCCGCATGTCACACGAGATCGAGACCCACGGCACGCAGGCTGCCGCCGTCTTCGCCCGCAAGGACGCCTGGCACCGGCTGGGCACAACCGTCCGCGACCGCGCATTCTCCGCCGAGGAGGCCATGACGCTCGGCCACCTGGGCGGCTGGGAGGTGCGCAAGTTGCCGCTCACCACCGCCGAGGTCAGCGAGGGCGGCGCGGCGTCACGCCGATCGAGATCCCCGGGTTCGCCACGGTGCGCACTACCCCGTTCACCGGCCAGCCCGAGGCGCTCGGCGTCGTTGGCGGCGGCTACACCCCACTGCAGAACGAGGACCACGCCGAGTTCCTGAACCTGCTGGCCGACGAGTCCGGCGCGATCTTCGACACAGCCGGGTCGCTACGCGGCGGGCGGCAGGTGTTCATCACGATGCAGCTGCCGAACTCACTCACGGTCGGCGGCACCGACCGCGTCGACCTCAACATCGCCGCGCTCAACAGCCACGACGGCAGCAGCGCGTTCCTCATCCTCGTCACGCCGGTCCGCGTCGTGTGCGCGAACACCCAGAGCGCGGCCCTGCGCAACCACGAGTCGTCGTTCTCGATCCGGCACACGCGCAACGCCAAGGCCGCCGTCCAGGCCGCCCGCGACGCGCTCGGGCTGACCTTCACCTACGTCGACGCGTTCCAGGTCGAGGCCGAGCGGCTGATCCAGCAGACCATGACCGACGCGACGTTCGACGCCCTGATCGACGCCACGTTCGGCAAGGCCGAGGCCAGCGCCACCAAGCGCGTCCGCGAGACCGAGCGCCGCCGCCGCTCCCGGCTGCACTGGCTGTTCGCCGACGCCGAGACCCAGGCCGGCATCCGCGACACCGCGTGGGCCGGCTATCAGGCCGTCGCGGAGTACGTCGACCACTACGCCCCGGTCCGCACCAAGGGCGACGAGGCCGCTGCCCGCGCCACTCGCGTGCTCACCAGCGACGACCCCGACCGGATCAAGCGCCGCGCCTGGACCGCGCTCGCCCCGGCCTGACCATCCGCGCCAGTTCTTCCGGTGGCGGGCTGAGACCCCGAGTCCGGCCCGCCACCGGCCCAACCGAAGGAGGAGCCATGACCGAAGCCACCGCCCTCGATACCGAGCAAGTCCGCGCATGGGAACTCCGGCCCACCGACACCCTGGTCGACCCCACAACCGGCGTCGCGTTCCCCATCACCACCGTCTCCGTGGATGAGCCCGGCCGCGCGGGACGCAGGGTCCACATCACCGCCCTGGTCCTCGGCGCCCGCATCCTGCCGCTCAACCAGTTCGTCACCATCGCGAAGCGGGACAACACCCCGACTTCCCCTGCCGCCGACGTCGAGGCCAGCGCCGCCAAGGACCGGCACACCCTCAGCGAGACGGCCTGCGACCTGATCGTCATCGAGCACCGGCTGCGCGACGTGCGCCGCTGGACCCCCGAGACCGCCAGCGCCCACCTGGACGCGGCCCTGTCCAGCGTCGCCACGGCGCTGGACGCCCTGCACGCCGAGTACGCCCACCGCACCACCACCGAACAGGAGCAGTGATGTCCAAGCAGACCCAGCCGGAGCCGACCGGCACCGTGATCAGCGAGCGCGACCAGCGCCGCATCCTCGCCGCCATGACGCGGATGCCGTACGCGGCCAGCAGCCGCGTCCCGAAGCCGTGGACGGCGCTGCGCGAGACCGTCACCGCCGATGCCGTCTTGGCGTTCCTCGACGGCCTCGCCGAGGTCCTGACCGAGGTCGCCGCAGAGAGCGACACGCACCGTCGTCGCCTGTTCTCCCTCGAGGCCGACATCGAGGCGTTCCGCCGCCTCATCGGCACCGCGCCCGCCGAGGTGACCCCGTGAGCGCGCACATCGAGTGGCTGGCCGCCCGCGAGACCAGCGTCCAGGTGTTCACACCCGGCGACGACTGGATCGGCGCCGGGGAGCACCGCCAGCCCGTCCTGACCCTCGCCGGTGACGAAGTGGTCGCGATCCAGGGGCACGCCCGCCGAGTTGCGCGCACTGGCCGTCCGGATCACCGCCGTGGCCACCGCCGCGTCCGGTCGGCTCGACCTGGCCGCCGCACGAGAGGACCAGCCCGCATGAGCGACGACGCCAGCCTCCGCGCCCTGGAGGAGCGCGCGACCCCGGCCCCTGGACTCCGGACGGCGACAAGATCCGTGCCACCGCCGCCGACGCCCTGATCCCGGACAACATCCTCGCGGCCTACTACACCGGCCACCGTCACCGGCTCGGCCTCAAGACCACCGGCCACGCCGCCGACGTGGAGTTCATGGCCGCTGCCCGCACCGCGCTGCCTGACCGGCTCGACCGGCTCGACCGCATTCGCGCTCTTCACGCCAAGTGGGGCGAGCAGTCGCCCGAGGACGCGGACGGCTACCTCGACCTGTGGGAGACGCTCGGTCGGCTCCTAGACGGCGAGCCCGGCTGACCAACAACCGCAAGGCCGCCCGTGCCATCGGTGCGGGGCGGCCTTCTGCGTCCGGCTGGTCACCACAGGGTCAGTTGCTCGCCCAGCAGCTCCTGGAGCCGCGCGAGGTCGTCGGCTACGAGCTGCGGGTCCTCACGCGCCAGGTCACGCAGTTCCCGAGCCCGCCGACGCGGCCCGCGCGGGTCGGCCAGCGGGCTGTACGGCAGTCGCCGTTGGACGGCCCACTCCTGCCGGTTCTTGCGCGCCGTCGAGACCACGACGTGTTCCGGCGCGATCCGCTGGCACAGCGGGTTGTGACAGCGGTGCCCGAGCAGCCGCGCCTCCGCGAGCGCGTCCACACCGTGCATCACCGCGTACGCGAACCGGTGGGCGATGATCACCCGACCCGGCGCGTACCAGAACCGGCCATGGCCACCGCCGTCGGTGCGCTCCCGCTCGGACCGACCCGAGACCGCCCCGGTCCACCACAGGCACTCACTGCCCGGCACCGTGGCCACCTTCGCCCGGTAGCGCGTGAGCACCGCCGGGTCTGTGAGCGCCGCCGCGACCGCCGCGAGGCCGGCGTCATCGAGCCGCCGAGCCGGCACCCGCTCCCCCGCTCTCGGCCGCCGCGTCGGGCTCCCGCTCGGCGGCCGGGCCGCCCTCGGTCTCCGCGCTGCCGGCCGGTGCGGCCAGCCGCCGCAGCCGCGTCGCCTCCCGCACGGTGATCGTCTCGCCGCACCACTCGACCGCCTCGCCCAGGGACAGCCCCTCGACCTCGGTCAACTCCCGCAGCGCATCCCCAGCGCGCTTCTCGGTCTCGGCCACCGCCGCGTCACGCTGGCCGATCGCCACCATGACCTGTTCGGCCAGGCCGACCACCCGGCGCTCGCGCTCCTCACGCTCGCGCCGCCTCTTGTCGGCCATCTCCCGCGCCGTACGCCGCGCCTGCTGCTTGATCGTCTGCTGACTCATCGGTCCTCACTCCGTGTCGACATGGACTCTGACAGTCACCTACGACAAATCCCGGTCCCCGTGCGATCACCTCCGGCCAAGAAGCCTTCCGAACCCACCAACCTCGACCCCAGCCAGCCCGTTCAACTCCCGCAGCCCGACCCGACGCCCCAGCCGTCACCGACACCCCTCAGCGTCCCCCCAGATTTCCGCGACCTTCCAAGTGCCACACACCTCTTGCATTCTCGGTCTGCCGAATAGAAAGAACACATCAGCAATCCGACCGGAAGTGATCGCAGCGGGCGCCCGCGCGCACGTAGGTGACCGTGACGATGAGCCTCCACAAGCTGACGGCGGGGTCGGGGTACGACTACCTGACCCGCCAGGTCGCAGCGATGGACGCCACGGATAAGGGCCACACCGGCCTCGCGAGCTACTACACCGAGAGGGGCGAGACTCCCGGCGTGTGGGTCGGCTCCGGCATGGAGGGACTCGAAGGGCTCGACGCCGGCGACGTCGTCACCGCTGACCACATGCAGAGCCTGTTCGGCTCCGGTCACCACCCGCTGGCCACCCAGCGGACCAAGGACCTGGACCTGCGCATCGGCCGCGACGGCGTCGACCGGCCGACCGACGCGGACTACAAGACGGCCCGCCAGCTCGGCACGCCGTACAAGGTCTACGAAAACGACATCAGCCCGTTCCGGATCGAGGTCGCCAAGCGCATCGCGGCCCTCAACGAGGCCGCCGGCCTGCCGGGTGACTGGCCGGTCCCCGCGGCCGACCGGGCCAAGGTCCGAACCGAGGTCGGCACCGAGTTCTTCCGTGCTGAGCACGGCCGCGAACCCGCCGACGCACGCGAGCTGGCCGCCGCGATCGCCAGGCACTCCCGACCGAAGACCAACGCGGTGGCCGGCTACGACCTGACCTTCTCCCCGGTCAAGAGCGTCTCGGTGTTGTGGGCGATCTCCGACCCGAAGACCGCCGCGGTGATCGAGCGGGCCCACCAGGCGGCGATCAAGGACGCGCTGGGCTTCATCGAATCCAAGGCACTGTTCACCCGCCGGGGCACCAACGGCGTCCGCCAGGTCGACGTCCGCGGCCTGGTCGCCACGGCGTTCACCCACCGCGACTCCCGCGCGGGAGACCCTGACTTGCATACGCACGTCGCCGTTGCGAACAAGGTCCAGACGCTCGACGGCAAGTGGCTGGCCATCGATGGCCGGCCGCTGCACAAGGCGGTGGTCTCGGCCTCGGAGACCTACAACACCGCGCTCGAGCGGCACCTGGTCGACGCCCTCGGCGTGCGGTTTAAGGAGCGGCCGAACGAGGACGCCCGCAAGCGGCCGGTGCGCGAGATCGTCGGCGTCGACCCCGAGCTGAACCGCCGCTTCTCTAAGCGCCGCGCCAGCGTCGAGGACCGCCGCAAGGTCCTCGCGGCCGCGTTCCATGCCACCCACGGCCGCCCGCCGACGCCGGTGGAGACCATCCAGCTGTCCCAGCAGGCGACGCTGGAGACCCGCGAGGCCAAGCACGAGCCGCGCTCGCTGGCCGAGCAGCGCGAGACCTGGAGCCGTGAGGCCATCGAGGCGCTGGGCACCCCTCAACGGGTCAAGCAGATGGTCCACGGGGCGCTGAACCCGAAGGGCGCAGCGCGGTCGCTGGCCGACTCGGCCTGGTTCGCCAAGACGACCGACCGGATCGTGGCGACGATGGAGGGAGCTCGGAGCACCTGGCAGTTCTGGCACGTCTACGCCGAGGCCCAGCGGCAGGTCCGGGGCGCCAACGTGCCCACCAACCAGGTCTCCCAGGTCGTCGAACTGCTCGTCAGCGAGGTCCTCGACGGCCGCTCGGTGAGCATGGCCCGACCCTGGGACGCCATCAGCGAACTGGTCGAGCTGCGGCGCGCGGACGGGGCCTCGGTCTACACCCAGAGCGGCGCCGTGCTGTTCACCTCGGGCAAGGTACTCGCCGCCGAGCAGCGTCTGGTCGAGGTCGCCGGCCGCCACGACGGGTACGCCGTCGAGCCGTCCTCGGTCGACCTGGCGCTGCTCGAGTCGACCGCCAACGGCATCACCCTCAACGCCGGACAGGCCACGCTGGTCCGCGAGATGGCCACCTCCGGTGCCCGGCTGCAGCTGGCGATCGCGCCCGCCGGATCCGGCAAGACCACCGCGATGCGAGCCCTGGCCAGCGCCTGGGCTGATGGTGGCGGCACCATCATCGGTCTGGCTCCCTCAGCGGCGGCCGCGGACGCGCTCCGCTCGCAGATCGACACCCAGACCGACACCCTGGCCAAACTAACCCACTCGCTCGAGCAGGCCCGCGAGTCCGGCGCCGCGATGCCCGCCTGGGTCGCCGGCATCGACGCCTCCACCCTCGTGGTCATCGACGAGGCCGGGATGGCAGACACCCTCTCGCTGGACGCGGCGGTGTCCTACATCCTCGAGCGCGGCGGCAGCGTCCGCCTGATCGGCGACGACCAGCAGCTCTCCGCGATCGGCGCCGGCGGCGTCCTGCGCGACATCCGCGCCACTCACGGAGCACTGCAGCTGACCGAGCTCGTCCGGTTCAAGGACCCCGCCGAGGGCGCCGCCTCGCTCGCGCTGCGCGAGGGCAAGCCCGAGTCGCTCGGCTTCTACCTCGACCGCGACCGCGTCCACGTCGGCGACCTGGCCACCATGACCGAGGACGTCTTCGCCGCCTGGCAGGCCGACCGTGCCGCCGGCCTGGACTCGATCATGCTCGCCCCCACCCGCGACCTGGTCAGCGAGCTGAACCAGCAGGCCCGCGCCCACCGGCTCGAGGGGATCGACCCGGCCGACCCCGACCATGAGTCCGCCAGCGGCCCGGTCCGCCGGCTCGCCGACGGCAACGAGGCCTCGATCGGCGAACTGATCATCACCCGCGAGAACGACCGTCGCCTGCGTACTTCGGCTACCGACTGGGTGAAGAACGGCGACCGCTGGAACGTGCTGGAGATCCACGACGGCGGCGACCTGACCGTCCAGCACACCCAGCACGGCCGCACCGTGCGGCTGCCCGCTGACTACGTCGCCCGATCCTCCGAGCTCGGCTACGCGTGCACCGTGCACACCGCCCAGGGCGTCACCGCCGACACGATGCACGGCCTGGCCACCGGCAGCGAGTCGCGCCAGCAGCTCTACACGATGATGACCCGCGGCGCGCACGCGAACCACGTCTACCTCGAGGTCGTCGGCGACGGCGACCCGCACTCGGTGATCCACCCGACGCTGGTCCGGCCGCTCACGCCGACTGACATCCTCGAGTCGGTGCTGGCGCGCGACGACACGCAGCGGTCCGCAACCAGCCTGCTGCGCGAGCAGGCCGATCCGGCCACCCGGCTCGGCGAGGCGTCCCAGCGCTACCTCGACAGCCTCTACGTCGCCGCAGAGGATCTCCTGCGCCATGACCACGTTGGCCAGGACGCCAACGGCGCCCCGATCAACGTGGTCGATGCCCTGGACAACGCGGTCGAGACGCTCGTCCCTGGGCTCTCGGAGGAGGCCGCCTGGCCGACCTTGCGTGCCCATCTGCTGCTGCTCGGCGCGGCCGGCGAGAACCCTGTCGACGCGCTCCGGGCGGCCGCCGGCGACCGGGAGCTGGAGACCGCGCACGACCGCGCCGCGGTCCTCGACTGGCGCCTGGACGCCTCCGGCCTGCGCAACGCCGGCGCAGGGCCGCTGCCGTGGATGCCCGCGGTCCCGGCCCGCCTGGCTGAGGACCCGCACTGGGGCGCCTACCTCTCCCAGCGCGCTCACCTGGTCGAGCAGCTCGCCGACCAGGTCCGAACGCGGGCGACCGACCAGGCAGCACTGCCGGCGTGGGCACAGAACGGCCTCCGGCCCGAGGCCGCCACGGTCGCCAACGTCGAGGTCTGGCGGGCCGCCATGCAGGTCCCGGTCGACGACCGGCGACCGACCGGTGCACCGCAGCTGCAGAAGGCCTCCGCGACCTGGCAGCGACGGCTCAACCGCGCCGTCACCGGCGACCACACGCCGGCGCTCAAGGAATGGCGCCAGCTGCTCTACTCGCTGGCCCCGCAGGTCCGCGACGACGAGTTCACCCCGCTGCTCGCCGAGCGGCTGGCCGCGATGTCCCGCGCGGGCGTCACCGCCCACGAGCTGCTGCGCACCGCCACTGCGGCCGATCACCCGGCCGGGCCGCTGCCCGATGAGCACGCCGCGGCGGCCGTGTGGTGGCGCATGGCCCGTCAGCTCACCCCGGCCGTTGCCTCCCAGATCGGCGACGGTTCCCACGGTGAGAGCGTCACCACCGAGTGGACTCCGCGGCTCGCGGATCTGTTCGGTCCCGAGCGCGCCGCGAGCATCCAGGCCAGCACCTGGTGGCCCGCGCTCGTCGCGAACGTGGACCACGGCGTGCAGCGCGGCTGGCAGGTCGAGGCTCTGCTGGGTGCCGGGCGGGCGATGCCGAGCGACGGCTGGGAGGGCGTCGACGAGTGCCAGGCGCTGGTCTGGCGGACCTCGAT
The DNA here is from genome assembly GCF_031656915.1 of Nocardioides marmorisolisilvae. Taxonomy (NCBI): domain Bacteria; kingdom Bacillati; phylum Actinomycetota; class Actinomycetes; order Propionibacteriales; family Nocardioidaceae; genus Nocardioides; species Nocardioides terrisoli. The sequence goes on from NZ_CP134227.1 coordinate 1,052,212, forward strand.
CGCGCTGGAGACCGCTCCCGACGAGCCACCCGCAGAGCTGTGGGACGGGATCGAGCCGGACCCGGCGACGCTCGTCGACCACGCCGCCGACCCCGACTGGGCCGACTGGCCGCTCGCCGAGGACCCCGGCCCGTACGACGAGCACGCGGCCGACGAGCACGTGGTCGACGCCGTCGCTGGCGACCTGGTCGACGTCGACGAGGACCAGTTCGTCGAGCCCGACCTGACGCTGGCCGCCTACATCCGCGACCTCGGCGGCAGCCGACTGGAGCCCACCGACGCCGACCTCCGGGTCATGTACCAGCGGGCCGACGAGTGGCACTCCTCCCCCGTCTCGCGTGAGCGCATGCTCGAGATCAACGACATGGCACAGGCCTTCTTCGAGGCCCGGTTCACCGACTCGTGGGGCCGCGACTACCTCACCGGACGGTTCGGCATCGACCTCGCCGGCGACGAGCGGTTCCGTCCCGGTCAGGCGCCAGCCGGGTGGACCAACCTGGTCGACCACCTGCGCGGCCGCGGTGTCAGCGACGCCGAGATGGTGGCCACTGGCGTCGCCACCGAGGCCAGCACCGGTCGCCTCATCGACCGGTTCCGCGACCGGGTGATGTTCCCGGTGATCCACCAGGGCGAAGTGCTCGGCTTCGTCGGCCGCCGCCGGCCCGACCTCACCGACGCCGACAAGGGCGGCCCGAAGTACCTCAACACAGCCGCCACCCCGCTGTTCCACAAGGGCGCCCAGCTATTCGGTGTCGTCGACGAACTGCTCGCCGAGGGTGCGGTCCCAGTGATCGTCGAGGGCCCGATGGACGCCGTGGCGGTCACGCTGGCCAGCGCCGGCCTCTACCTCGGCGTGGCGCCCCTCGGCACGTCGCTGACCGATGAGCAGGCCGCCCAGCTGGCTGCAGTCGGCCGAGACCCGATCGTGGCCACCGACGCCGACCTCGCTGGCCAGGTCGCGGCCGAGCGCGACTTCTGGATGCTCACCCCGCACGGCCTCGACCCCGGCTTCGCGCGGTTCCCCGACGGCCTCGACCCCGCCGACCTACTCGCCCAGCGCGGGCCCGCCGCGCTCACTGCCGCGGTGGCCAGCGGCCAGCCCGCCTTCCGCTCGCTCGGTGACCAATTGCTCACCGAGCGGCTGGACAACCTCGCCCCGGAGCAGGCACATCTGGCCGCCATGCGGGTCATCTCGGCACGTCCCAGCCGCGCCTGGGAGCCGGGCGTCAACCAGGTCCGGGCCCGGCTGCAGCTCTCCCAGTTGCAGGCGCGACGCGACCTGCGCGACGCGATCAAGACCTGGGATGCCGACCCGCGGAAGGCGGCACTGGCCGAGCTCCACAAGAGCAGCGAGGTTCGCACACGGCTCTCGGCCGCGGCCGAGAAGACCCCCGCCGAGCGGTGGGCCACCTTGGCTCGCGAGCTCGACCCGCGGCTGCTCGAGCAGGGCGACTGGCCGGCCACCGCCGCGATGCTGCAGCAGGCCCACGAGCAGGGTCAAGACGTCGGCGCCGCCACGCGCGGCCTGGTCGCTGAGAAGCCCCTGGGCGACAGCCCTGCGCGTGACCTGCGCTACCGGATCGTGTCCCGCCTCGAGATCCCGATCGACACCGGCGAAGGCACCCCGGCGCCGACCCAGTCGCCGGGCGTGGCACGAGATCGGCAGGACGTGAACCGTCCGCGGCCGCCCCGCCGCGGTACCCCTCGCCGGTGACCCGCTCCGGAAGCCCGCAGGCTGGCGTCACGGTAAGACCAGCTGCACGATCCTGTGGTCGCGGTGACAGCGGCCTCCGCAGCCGGTCTCGTCGATCAACGTCTTGGCCTCCAACGCACTATCAGCCGTCTGGTGCAGGGACACGGCTCCGTGCCGGTACCTGACAGGCCCAGAAGGTCTGCACGCCACCAACGCGATAGCTCCTTCGCCGGAGACCCACGGAGCGTCGTTCCAGATGCACTTCGCCATCGTCAGAAAGGTCCTGTGCTTACGTGAGCAATTGTGCTGCCGCCAAACTGGTCCCAGATCGGTTGGAGTCACGATCGTCATCCTCACGCAGCGAAGAAGCCAGGGTCTACCCAGGCCGCGGCCGACCGGATGGACTACGTCGGCTGCCAGCCGCAGAACGGGCCAACGAGGTCGGCCCGGCTGCTACCAGAGGTGTTTCGCCGCCGCGTTCGAGAAGTCACCCAAGGCGACTGCGCATGGCTGCGAGCCGCGCCTGCGGCTCGGGGTGGGTTGCGAACCACCGCCGCTCCAGCCGCGACCACGCGGGGCCGCCGTCGGGCGTCGGCCGCGCCAGGCTTTTCTCGTAGAACCGCATCAGCTCGGCGGCCGCGTCCAGGTCGCGAGTCAGGTCGATGGCGAAGAGATCGGCGGTGGCCTCTTCGCGCCGGTCGAAGGTGAAGCGGAGACCGAGAAACGCCACGGCCGCACTCATCGTGGCCAGCAACGAGGGGCCGGCCAGCTGGGGCGAGGCCGCAAGAGCAGCTGCAGTGAGACCAGCGCCTGCCAACACGAGGAGTAGGTAACCGACCAGCCACGAGTACCGCGCCGCGGCCGAACTGCGCTCGCGGCGGATGACGTGGCCGAGCTCGTGGGCGGCCAGGCTCTGCACTGCGCGGGCGCTGAGGCCGGTGAGCGCGGCCCGCGCGAACACCACGGTGGGGGGACGACCAGCCCGGAAGCGGGTCACCGCGAGACCACCATCGCCCACGGTCCCATCGGCTTCCCCGGCGACCGGGGCGCCCAGGATCGCAACGACGTCGGTTGCCGGAGGCGGGACGTTCGCGACTGCGGCGACGGCGGCCATCGCCGCGGCGGCCCGCTGCTGCAGCAGGACGTCGACCGGGCTTGTTTGCGCGCTGGTGCGCCAGCTGACCGACCAGGCGAGCAGGACCTTCGCAAGCGCCACGATCAACAGAACGGCTCCGCCGAGGTAGGCGATAGTCACCACGATGAGGAGCGCTGAGGTCAGCTGATCCGGCATCAGTCCTACGCCTGGGAGGTCGAAGGGGCGAGAACGCTCAGAATGGCTCTCCCACAACGAAGCGGTGTGTGACTACCCGCTGGCAGGGGTTGCCGTTCTCTCAGCGGCGTTCTAACGCCGTCTTGAGCCCGTCGTGCCCACTTCATCGCGATGCAGTGGGCGCGAGCTCCACGTCTGGGGTCGCCGACGTCGATGGGATTGCGCGGTCCTCGGCCGCTCGGCCGCGGGCGGCTGTCGCAGGCTCCTCGAGGTCCTCGGTCGCCTCGACCATTTGACGCTGCTCCTCTGTGCTCGGTACGCCGTATCGGCGATTGGCCATCGCCTCGACCTGTGCAACGGCGTTCCACACGTACTCACCCGAGCCGTGGGAGTAGCAGGCGTTGACGTGTTCGCGCGCGTGGCCGAGCTCCTTCTTGCTTGAGCGCGGGTGCTCGCCGAGAGCCTTGAGGGCGCGCTGGGCTCGGCGGATGGCCTCGGAGCGTTCGTTCATCTGCATCATTCGCGGGGTCCCTTCTCGGTGCGGGTGCGCGGCAGAGCGCCGCCCAGCTCGTCGTCGTGGATTTCGCCGGTGTCGAGGTCGACGAGGCCGAGCCGCGGTGGACCGGCCGGCGATTGTTCGTGTGCCCGCCGGTTGACGGGCAGAGCGTCGATGTCGTGGGCGAACGTGTTCTCGCGGCGCTGGCGGCTGGCGTCGGCCAGGTGCTCGCTGTGGCGCGGCTTGGCCGGCCAGCTCTTGTGCTCGTCGTCGCAGTGGGTGCGCAGCCTGTTGCGCATCCGGTCGGTGAACGCCGGCAGGCAGTAGCGGTGCCACTCCTCGAGCGCGTCGCTGGTCATCGCCAGGCCGGCCCGCCGGCGCTGGTCGGCAAGGACGGCGATCTCGTGGACCAGGTGCGGGTGCAGAGGCCAGCAGCTGGGGATGAGCCCGGAGACGTCCCAGGTGTACTCGCGGTTGAGCCAGATCACGACGTCCTCGAGCCACTCCCACAGGTCGTGACGCAGCTCGGGGTCCAGGCAGGTCGACGGCTCCCAGGGCCGCGACAGCAGCGCGTGGTTACCCAGGGCCTTCTTCTCCTCCTCGGTCCCGTTGATGGCGATGTGGAGCTCGCGGTAGGCGAGGCGGACGTGGTCCCCGGGGACGGGGAACGGGAAGACCATCAGCGTGGGTGCCGCCCGGCGGGTCTGCTGCTCGGTGGTCACAGTTCACTCCTTGCGTGGTCGGTCTCGTCGTCGACGAAGCCGAGACGGCGTGCCTCGACGAGCGCGGCGGTGGCTCGGGCCTCGGGGGTGATGACCATGCGCCGGTCGTTGGTGAGGCGCTCGCGCAGCGCCCGCTGGTCGGCCAGCAGGCGTTCCCCGGCCTTGCCTTCGACGCAGCGGTGCAGCTTGGCGATGATCGGGTTGCCGTTCTCGGCGACGACCAGAGCTTGGCGTTCGGGCAGTTGCCGGACTTCCTCGGGCCGCATGATCGGGATGTCGTCGCCGGAGAAGCTGCGCCCACCGCCACTGGCTCCGCCGGTGGAGTGGGTGACCCGCCCGATGCGGACCGTTCCGAGGAGGTCGGAGATCTCCTGGTTGAAGGCGACGTCCTTGGAGCCGCCGAACATCACCAGGGCGTTGGTGAGGCCGAGCAGTGCTCGGGCCTCGTGCTCACCGAAGATGCTGGTCAGCTGGGGCCGAGTCTGGGCGGCCCAGATGAACGACAGCCCCAGGGCGCGCTCGTTGGCCATTCGGGTGCGCAGGGTCGGAAGCGGCGCGGTCGACGGCAGCTCGTCGAGCACCGAGACCAGGGGCGGGCACAGCCGGCCGCCCCACGGTGAGCTGTTGGCCAGCAGCAGGCCGGTGTCCAAGACGTGCTCGGCCACGGCGGTCATCAGGGGGCTGGCCGAGGCGTAGGGGTCTTCGCGGCCGAGCAGGTAGATGGTGCCGCGTCGACGGATCACGTCGGCGAGGTCGGTGGCGGGACGTCCGGGGCTGGGAATGCAGCGGCGGCGGATGTCGGCCTGGAAGAACAGCGAGACCGCCTGCTGCACTGTGGTGACGGTGTTGCCGGCGGTGCGGTCGTCACCGTTCAGCGCACCGTGCAGGAGGCCGTGCCAGAACGGCTCGGCGTGCGGGTGCCGCCGCAGGATCTCCATCGGCTGGGTGGCTGCGGTGGGGTTGGCGACCCACTGCAGCACGTCCTCGAGCGTCCTACCGGTCAGCGCCGCGGCGTGGAAGTAGCCCTGCAGCACCTTCGCGGACTCGGCGGCGTAGAACCGCGCAGCATCGTCGCCGGTGCCGCCGGTGATCGCGCCCTTGACGGTGCCGGCGGTGAAAGCCTTGGCGCGCCGCTCGGCGACCTTGGGGTCCACGCAGCCGGCGATCGGGTCCCAGATCAGCTCGTCGACGGCGCCCTCGGCCAGGCCGAAGGGGTCGAGCACCACGCAGGGCCGGTCGTCGCGGGAACGCTCGGTGAGGCTGAGCAGCAGGTCCTCGACCTTTGTCAGTGTCACCAGGGCGGCACCCGGAGCGCCGAGCAGCGCAGGGGTGAGCAGGTCAAGGGTCTTGCCGGATCCCTGCGGGCCGATTACGCCGGCGGTGCGGTCCCACGGCACCCACAGCTCGCCGCCTCGCGGCTCGTGGGCATCACCGATGCGCCAGCCCACGTCCCAGGGGTCGAACCTCAGCTTCATCGCGCCACCTCGGGAACGGTGTCCCCGCACGGGGCGAGGCAGCGACGGCAGATCACCGCACGGCCGTGGCGTTCTTCTTTTCGGCGGCCGAGGAGCGGGAAAGAGGTGTCGGACAGCAGGTCGCGCGCCTCGCAGAGGAGTTCCACCTGGCCGGCAGCCACGTAGTAGTGGCGCCCGACGAGGACCGGCCGGTGTCCGCGGCGGCGACAGCTGATGCCGCCCAGGCGGCGGCCGCGGGTGCGAAGTGTCGGGTTGTCCTGCAGTGGGGTCTCGTTGCTCATCGGTCTTCCTTCGTTCGCCGGCCATGCAGGAGCCACGGGCTGAGGCCGTGGCCCAGCTGCGGGCCGGGTTGTTCGGTGAGGTCGCCGGCGGTGCGCTGGACCGGCGCTGCTGTCGCGGCGGCGTGCTTGCCGTAGAGGTCCGGGCGGACGATGCCGGCGACCTTGCGGAGCCGGGTGACGCCGAGCAGCTTCTCGGCCTCGGCTGCGGTCGCCATGCCGCGCATGCGGCCCGGGCCCCAGCGCTGGTAGGCCCACGCGCCGAGCCACATGGTCGCGGTGAGCAGCGCGACCTCAGTCAGGGCGAGGCTGACCCAGACCAGGCCGCTACCGGCCAGACCGTCGGGGGTGGGGCTGGGCAGCCCGGCGTCGGCGTGTCCGCCGAGGACGCCGGGAAGGCTGGTCCAGAAGGCGGTGCCGATGGGTGAGGGGAACGCGCCGGCGTTGGCGTCGGGCCATGTCCATCCGGCGCCGGCGACCAGGTTGGCGACTGATCGTCCGAGCTGGATGCCAATGACGATGATGAACAGGGTCGCCAAGGCCACCGCTACGGGGATCTCCCAGGTCCACGGGTAGGGGTCTCGTCGTCGCTCACGCTGCATCGGTCTGGCCACCTCCAGGCGGTCGTGGGTCGTTGGGCCTCGCTGGTCACCTATGTGCTGTCAGGGCTCCGGTGCGATCACACGGCGTGACTCGGGCGTGATGCGTTCTCTGCGAGCCAGGTCGAGGGGTCGACGTTGTCGGGGCCGTAGATGGAGCCGTTCTTGAGGTGGACCTCGAAGTGGAGGTGGCAGCCGGAGACGTTGCCCTCCTTGCCGACCTGGCCGATCGGCTCGCCGGCTGCGACGGTCTGGCCGCGGCTGACGCTGACGGTCGCCATGTGGGCGTACCACGTGGTCAGGGACCCGGCGCCGGTGGTGACCTTGACCAGCTGCGGCCCAGCCCAGGAACGCTGGGTGGTGTCGATCTCGATGGTGCCGGCGTGGGCGGCGTAGACGGTGGTTCCGCAGGGTGCGGAGAAGTCGGTGCCGGTGTGCCACCTGGACCAGTAAGGGCCGGTCTCGTGCCAGTTGTGGTTGTCGGTTCCGACATACTGCGCGGGCACCGGATAGACGACCTCGTCGCAGGAGGCGCCCTCGAGGCCGACCGGCTGGACGGAGGCGCCGGGCTTGACGTTGATGTGGACATGGTCGAGGTGGTTCTCGGTAGCGCTCCCCCGGTCCTCCATCGGCCGCCAGCCCTCGCCTGCGCGGGCGACCGACCAGATCCGCTGGTACCAGATGATGTAGTCGATGCCGAGCTTCTGGGCATTGGCCTTGGCGTAGGCGGCGAGACGGTCGCCCTGCGCGCGGCCCGCCGCGTTGAGTGGCACCATGAAGTCGGCCGCGAGCCCGGCCGGGTGGCCGTTGGGGTCGGTGGCGCTCTCGCGGTAGCCGCCGACGGTCTTGATGTCGAACATGGGGCCGAGGATGTTGACCAGCTGGGTCAGCTGCGGCTTGACCGGGCCGAGGTTGTACTTGGCCTCCGCGGTGCCGGAGTCGACTGCGCACCCGGCGCTGCTGCCGGCGGTGGTGGCGGTCACCAGCGGGTGGTCGGCGATCTTGCTGGCCTGGGCGCTGGTGTCGACCGCGGCGCTGGCCCAGGTGAGGTTGGCGCCGTAGACGTGGTCGATCGGCGCGTCCTGCTTGGGCTTCTTGCAGGGGTCGGCAGAGCCGCCGAAGGCGTTGCTCAGCTCAGGGGTCAGTGCGCAGTGCGAGGAGTTGCTGCCGTCCTTGCCGTCGTTGAAGTCGCCGAGGATCACCGAAGGGGTGCCGGTGCCTGCGAGCTCGGTCATCGTGGCCAGCTGGAGGCGCAGCGCCTCCTGGCGGTGCCCGGCGGCGTTCCCGTGGGTGTTGGCCGGGTTGTGGATGCTCCAGACCCAGATCACCTGCCCGGTGGTCGTCGAGGTCAGCTGTACCAGGGGCATGCCGACGTCCTTGCCGCCGAAGTACGGGATGTCGACGAGGCGCCCGTCGGTCTGCTCCCACTCGTTGTGGTCCCAGATCACCCGGTTCTGTGCCTTCCCGCTGGCCGGGTAGATCCCCCACTTGGCCGCGTACTGGTTCTCCAGCGCTTGGGCCTGCGGGCCATGCACCTCCTGGAGGCCGGCGATCGAGATGCCGGCGTTCTCGATCGTGCGCATGGCGCCGGGCAGTCGCTTGTCCCAGGTGTCGTACCCGGGCCGCTCCCCCGGCTTGTCGGTGTGGCCGGCGCCGAGCAGGTTGAGGGTGCCGACGGTGATGGGGTTGACGGTCTCGCCCTGGCAGTTGGCGACGTTCGTGGTGGAGCCCTCGGAGTCAGAGCCGGGCAGGTCCGGCAGGTCGCCGCCGAGCAGATCGGTGATGTCGCCGGCGACGTCCTCCCACTGGGCGTAGGCGTCTGGGTAGCCCGAGCGCTGGACGGCCTGCGCGGCCTGGGTGAGCGGCATGTTCTGCCAGCCGGGGATGTCGAGGAGGCCGGGGTTGCCGGTGTGCTGGGCCTGGCCGAAGAACGCGCGGGCCGCGAGGAGGGGGTTGGTGATCTCGGCCCGGCTTCCCCAGCCGGCCGAGGGGCGCTGCTGGAACAGGCCGCCGGAGTCGCGGTCACCTCCGGTGAGGTTGACCAGCTTGGACTCCTGGATCGCGGCGGCGATCGCGATCTGCAGCCCGTAGTGGGGAATCTCGAGGTCGCGGGCGACCTGGGCGATGGTGATCGCGTTGCGGGCCTGCTCGGCGGTCATGGTCGGGTAGTTGGACGCGAACCGCAGCCGCATCAGCTGGGCGAGCACGTCGCGGGCCGGCGGCTCGGCGGACGTCCGGGCGGTGGTCGCCGCGGGCACGATCCCGTCGGTCGTGGTGGTGGTCTCGGGCGCGCTCTCCGGGCCGGCGCCGTTCATCGCGATGCGAGCCGAGAGCCAGTGGTGGTCCGACACCATCGTGCCGTCCCAGCCCTGCTCGAGGCGGGCGCCCTGGTGGTGCGGGAAGAAGATGAAGTCGACGCCGTGGTTGTGCCATCCGTAGCCGGCGGCCTTCATCTTCGCGGCCGCCGTCCAGGGGATGTTGGTGTAGGAGGCCTGGGTGTTCATGTCGCCGCCGATCAGCACCGGACCGTGGGCGGCCAGCGAGTTGCGCAGCTGCAGCAGGATGACCATTCCGGCGCCGTACTGCTGGGGCCGGGTCAGCGGCGGGTTGCCGTGCTGCTTCGGCCAACGGTGCGGGTTGGTCATGTGGTGGGTGGAGACCACCGAGACCACGGAGCCGTCGGCGCGGCGCAGCATCACCCATGTCGCGAAGCGGTCCCACGTGACCGGACGCCCGTCGTAGAAGGTCTTGTCGTCGTCGACGAGCTGGACCCGGCCGCCGTTGACCTTCGTCCAGGTCGAGCTCTTCCAGAGCACGACGTTGCCCATGGCCTGCTCGGCGCCGGTGCCGGTGCCGGCCGGGGCTGCCACCCGGAAGGCTGAGTAGCCCGGCGTGGCGGCTTCGATCTGCTCCAGGCTCCAGCCGCTGGCCTCGTTGAGGGTGACGAACTCGGGGTTCTTGGACAGGACCTTGGGCATGGAGGCCCGGAACCCGTCGAGGCCGGAGCGGCGCGGGATGTTGGCCTGCGCCATGGTGATCTTGCCGTTGACCGGGCCGCCCACCGGGCCGTCGATGGCTCCGAGGTCACCGAGCTCGGTAGGCACGGTGCCTTGGCTGCTCTGGGTGCGGCACTCGGCGGCCGCGGTGGTCGTCATCACCACCATCAGCGTCACCAGGAACGGCAGCCCCATGAAGATGATCAGGACGGGCAGTCCCGCGAGCAGCAGCTTCTTCATGACAGGTCAGTCCCGAGGTCGCGCGCGCTCAGGCGGCGGACTCGATGGCCTCGTTGGTGTAGTAGAGCTTCTTCTCCAGCGGGTGGAGCACCGTCTGGACCTTGTAGGTGGCGTCGCCGATGCACCACAGGGCGCGGCCCTTGTCCTGCATGGCCCACCCGGAGACGAGGTCCTGGGCGATCGGGCCGAGCCCGAGCATGGAGTCGAGCTCGCGGGCGACCCGGGGCTTCTGGGCACCGAGGATCTTGATGTCGGCCAGCTCGAGGAGGTCCTTGGCGATCATCGCGGCCTGGGAGTCGGCGTCGCCGACCGAGAGCAGGTCGGAGGGCTTGTGGAGGTTGCAGAACTGGATATCGCCGCCCTTGCCGGCCATGCCGCGTGAGAGCCGCAGGTCGGCGTCGAAGCTCGCCACTGCGGCGGTTCCGAGGCGCATCTGCTTCCAGACCTCGTCGCGCACCACGATGCGCAGGTCGCCTGGCTCGGCGATCTCCCGCAGACCACGCCCCCAGGAGTTCATGCACAGCAGCGCGATGCCCACGGCCTCATCGCCCAGGCCGTCGAGCCGGGAGAGGCTGAACGACTGGATCGGGGCCCGCCAGTCGACCTCGATGTTGGTGAAGTCGTCGAAGAGGCCGGCGAGGGTGCCGGTGACCAGCTCGCCAAGCGCGTTGCGCAGCAGCCGGGTCTCGTCGAGGAACTGACGGGTGTTCGCGTATTCGCAGGCCCGGACGAGCTCCTCGGTGGGGTTACGGAGCAGGTCCCACAGCCGCGGGATGGTCGTCTCCTGCAGGACGCTGTTGCCGGCGGCGTAGCCGGTGAGGATCGCCAGCGCGTTGCGCACGACGTCGCTCTCGTCGGGGCCGAACGGCACCCGGCGCTCGTCGTCGATCTTCATGCTGCCGACCAGGCCTCGGACCAGGACGAGCCACCGCTTGAAGATGATCGTGGCGCGGCGCTGCGCCTCCTCGGCCGAGAGCTTCTCCCACCCGTCGCCGAGCGGCCCCATGGACAGCGGGTTGACCCGGGCCCAGAAGCCGGGGGCGATGACGAAGGGTTCGACACCGAGCGCGCGGCACAGCGACTCGTACTCGTCCTTGACGTCGCCAGTGACCAGGGTGCGGTAGCCGAACGGCGTCATCCGGGTGCAGAACGCCTTGGTGGTGCCGGACTTGCCACTTCCCGGCTTGGCGAACTGGAAGATGTTGGGGTTGGTCGCGGGCACGTCGTCGCGCAGCACCCAACCGAACGGGTCGCAGTAGAAGCTGCCGCCGGAGAGCTGGTCGACGCCCATCTGGGCGCCCGTCGGGGGCAGGGCGGGAGCCGACACGAAGGGCCAGAACACCGGGGCCTGGTCGCTGGTCATCCGCCAGGCCATCGCCGGGGCGGTGGCAGCAGCCCAGCCTCGGCCGCGGCGGGTGGCACCGCGGCGCGGCGCGTAGCGGAAGAGCCGGGGCTCCTTGGCCTCCGGGGCGAGCGTGGGGATCGTGGGCAGGTCGTGCCCGAAGTCGGAGAGCAGGGCAGCCATGTCGCGGCCGCCACGGCGGTTCCGGCGGGTGGTGGTCATCAGGCGTCTCCGCTCCGGGTCAGGCTCGTGCCGAGGGGGATGGTGGACGCGGCGAACCCGACGTCCTGGGCGAGGTCGAGGCGCAGCGGTGCGAACCCGGCGCGTCGGACCGAGGCGTCCAGGCGGCGCCCGAACTCGGTGATCCGCATCGACTTGGGGACGGTGACCGTGCACACGCCGTAGGGCCGGGTCAGCGAGTTGCCGCGGGCCAGCTTGGCGTCCAGGCCGCGGGCCTTGTGGGCTTCGTCGCGCTGCTTGGCGCGGGTCTTGCGGCCGAGCTTCTCGTTCATCCCCTCGGCCAGGTCGGCGGCCCACTCGGCGTTGCCGGACTGCCGGTCGGCCTTGGTCTGGGAAACGATCGGGTACGCGACGACGAACGATCGCCGCTCACCGAACTCGCTGGGGGTGAGGATCGGTGCCAGGGCACCCATCGCGACGCCGCGGGTCGGCAGCTTGATGGTGGCGCTGACCGAGTTCCAGGCGTCGTGGCTGTAGTGCCGCACCGTGGCGTCGGCACCCGAGGGGCCGGCCATCGCCCACGGGACGTCGGCGTTGACGCTCGGGTCCTTCTCCCGCAGCGAGAGGGCCTCGACGATGCCGGCGCGGTCGCCGGGGGCGAATCCGGTCCGGCAGGCCAGCGCAAGCTCGGGGCTGGTGAGCCAGCGCACCGTCGTCATCCCCATCGGGCCGCGCAGCTGGGCCTCGATCTCGGCCATGAGCAGGTAGAGCTCGCGGCAGCGGCCCTCGAAGCCGCCCCCGGACTCTTTGGCCGACCTCGCGATCCGGGTCTCCGGGATCACGACCGTCACGAATTGCTCGGTGCGCACCGATGCCTGGGTGAGGCCGTGGGCCAGGTCGCTGTTGACGACCTCCGACAGCCCCGGGGCGTTGGGGCGGCGGTGGCGGTTGACCCACAGGTCGCGCTCGGCGCCGTCCTCGGGGACGGTGCGCACCATGAAGAGGATCTCGTCGACCTTCTCTGTGCGACCGGCGACGTCGAGCAGCCCGGCCAGCGCCTCGCCGTAGCGGGCGCGCTCTTCGGTGTCCTTCATGCCGATGCCCGGGTGCACGATCGAGGCCGTGACCGCCCAGGTCTTCATGGCGTGGTCCTCGATGATCGCTACGCGCTGCAGCTGCGAGCCGTGCGGCGGGCCGTCGTGGATCTGGACGCCCTGGAGGACCCCGGGCAGGTCCGGGGTGTCGAGGTCGTCGCCGCGGCCCTGGGCGGCCTTGGCGCGGAACGAGGTCCAGCCGAACAGGCCGCCGACGGCGTACATCGTCGAGGCGAACACCCAGCCGGTGGCCGAGCGGCCGCGCACCGGGATCACGGTGATGGCCAGCAGGAACACCCAGACCAGAGCGAACAGAAACGCGGAGAACCACGCTCCGCGGCTGATCGCCCAGAACGCCGGCAGGCTGGCCAGCGCCAGGAACATCAGCTGGCCTCCGGAGAGGCCGAAGAACCAACCGATGCGGTCGCGCTGGTAGTCGGCGTAGGTGGTCATCGTCGGCTTCCCTTCTGGTCAGTGAGATCGGTGGGTGTCGATCGGTGCTCGAGCTGGGGCGGTCGGCGCATCGGTTACACCGCCACCGGTGGGATGCCGCCAGCTGCCGCGCCGGCGCCGCCGGCACTGCCAGCCGCTCCCCCACCGCCGGCGGCCGGGGTCTTGGGAGCGGCGTCAGCTCCTCCGCCGCCCTGGCCGCCTGAACCGCCGCCGGGGCCGCCGCCGGTGGGCAGCGTCGTCGGGGTGGGCGGCGCAGGAGGCGTGGGCGGGGTCGGCATCGACGAGTCCTCCTCGCTCTGGTCGCCGTTCTGCGACCCGGGGTGGGTCCCGCCCTGGCCGCCGGACTGGCCACCGGACTGCCGTCCACCCAGGCCGCTGAAGTCGGGGCCGTAGGTGCTCTGGCCCACACCGGCCTGGTTGCTCTCGTCCGACATCAGAGAGGTCGCCTTCGCGCCGGCGGAGTTGATCCAGCCCATGCCGGTCGACAGGGCCTGGCCGACCGGCCCGAAGCTGCCCAGGGCGCCCTGGGTCGACTTGCTGAACCGGTCGCCGGTCGAGGCTTCGGCGCTCTGCTCGCCCGAGGAGCGGCCGTTGGCGTCAGTGGTCGACGCAGCCGACGAGCCGCCACCTGCGCCGCCGCCGCTGAGCAGGCCCTGGAGGCCGCCCTGGATGGCCATGCCCTGGCGGAACGACGCGCCGCTGGGGGTGCCGGGGTCGACGAAGGCCAGGAGCTTGAACAGGGACAGCGGGGCGACGACGCTGATCAGGATCGTCATCACGGCCGGCAGCGCGGTGCCGAACGCCTTGGCTGTGTCCTCGGCCAGGTGGGCGGCGACTCCGTTGGCGAACTGCACGCCGATGCCCAGCACCATCACCATCAGCACCGGGGTGAACGCCGCGGCGTGGAACCAGCGCAGCGACTTCCAGAACCAGGAGCGGGTGAACTCCGAGACCAGGCCGGCGGCCGCGAGCGGCCCCGTGGCGGTGAGCACCAGCAGGGACGCCGCGCGGGCCAGGTAGACCAGGACGTGCCCGATGGCGGCCAGCCACAGGAAGATCCCCAGGAAGGCAAGAGCGGTGGCCACGCCGGCGTCGGCGATGTCGTCGATGCCGAGTCCGCCGAGCGGGTCCCAGTCGGGCCAGGTCTGCACCTTGAGCAGCGACTTCATCAGCGCCTTGGTCAGCGCCCCGCACGCCGCGATGATCATGACGCAGTACCCGAACCAGCAGGCGCACACCAAGACGAACTGGCCGGACCCGATGAAGGCCCGGGCGAGGCTCTTGCCCTCGCGCTTGAAGGCCGCGGCGCCGAGCTGGAGCATCGCCAAGATGACCACCAGGGCCAGCGCCAGCCACAGGGTGAAGGCGTAGACGTCCTTGCCCGGGCCGTCGGCGCTCAGGTCCGGAGTCAAGAACAGCTCACTGAACGTGAGCACGATGCGCAGCACGAACAGGCCGGAGTTCCAGATCGCGAGCATGGCCGCGGTCCAGGCGTCGGCCGCGGCCTTGGCGATGACGTCGCCGATGGCCTCGAACGGGTTGGGGATGTCACCGAGACCGGGGATGCCGCCGCCGAAGAGGTCACCGACGTTCGGCAGACCGGGGATCCCGGGCAGCCCAGGGACGCCCGGAAGCCCGGGCAACCCGCCGATGTTGCCGCAGATCGCGTCGAGGATCCCGCAGCCGTCGGGGAGCAGATCTCCCGCGCCGTCGAGCAGGTCGCCGGCACCGTCCTTCACATCGCCGGCGGCGTCCTTGCCGCAATCGATCGGGTCCTTGGCGCAGTCGACGGCGTCGCCGCCGAGATCGCACAGGGCGTCGGGCCCCGGGCAGCCCATCTTGAGGTTGCGGGCCGGCAAAGTGCCGCTGGCCACCACCGGGGCGATCGGAGCGAGGTGCGCCGTGCTGGCGGCCGGCTCGCTGGCCGCTGCGGCGGGAGGCTGGAGGGTCGAGGCAGCTCCGAGGAGCGTGGTGAGCACCAGGAGCGCCAGGGCGGCGTTGGCGAGTCGGCTCGCCCGGCGCACGGCGGTGATGACGGTGCTCACTGGGGAGCTCCGTTGATCCGGATCCAGCCGGCCTTCGCGAACTCGGGGGTGCCGGGCGCCACCGCCTGCGGCTGGCCCTCCGAGACCAGGTGCTCGATGTCCGCTTCGCTGCCCTGGACCAGTCGCCAGTCACCGTCGAGCCACCGCATCAGCTGGGTGCCGGCGTAGAGGCTGTCCTTGACCTGGCCGTCAACGGTGGTGAGGGTGACGTAGCTGAGCAGGTTCACCGCGTAGTAGCCGGTGTCGAGCTCCTCGAGTGTGAAGGCGACCGGGGTGACGGCGTACGACGCGGGGGCGGGCACGTCGCCCTCCTTCGCGACGCCGGCCTGCTGGCGGCGCAGCGCGACCGCGGCGCGGGAGCGCTCCTCGAAGACGGCCTTGTCCTCGAAATTGGCGTAGAGGCGGGCGACGGTGACGGCCTGGTCGTAGTCGAACCCGAGCTGTGCCTTGGCCAGCTCGACCTGAAGCGCCACGGCGCCCAGGTCGGTGGCCGGAAATCCCGTCGGGTAGCCGTCGACCTGGTCGTCGCCGGTCGGGATTACGACTCCGTCGACCGGCGCGGTGTCCGGTGCGACCTGCTCGACCGATGCGTTCTCGACCGTCTGGCTCGAGTTGTCCCCGCCGGTGGCGTCGGGGCCGCCGGAGTCGTCGTCGGCCCGGGTGCGAGCACCGAGCCAGACGACGGTGGCCACCATGCAGGCGATCCCCACCAGGATGCCGATGCGCACCAGGGTGGCCCGCGAGTCGTCGTTGCCGGTCGTCAGGTTCTTCATCAGTGGTCCCATTCGATGTGGTCAGGGTCAGTGGTGTCGTCGGTCGACCAGGTGCGCCAGCCGGCCTCGTGGGCCAGCTGCGTGCCGGGCCAGGTCGCGGGGGCGGGTGCGGGCGGGGCGCCGGGAGCGACCATCCAGCGCCCGCCGACCCACTGCATGCGCTCGCAATGGGCGAAGGCGATCTGGCCTTCCTGCTTGTAGGAGGCGGTGACCTTCATCAGCACGCAGACGGTGGTCCAGTCGGGCCCGTCGGTGCCCTTCACGAGCGCGGCGGCCGGCTCGAGGGAGACCGAGGCGCTGGGGTCCTTGACCTCGCCCATTCCGGTGCTGGTCAAGAAGGCCTGGACGCTGGCGGTGATCCACCACTCCTCGGCGCGGACCCCGCCGGGCAGAGCCCAGGCGTTGTAGACCTCCGCCGCGGTGGTCAGGCTCATCGACTGCAGCACCGCCAGGTCGATCTGCGCGAGCTGCCCGATCGCGCCCTCGGGGGTGTGCGGGAACCCGGTCATCACGAACGCCGGTCCGTTCACACCGGTGCCAGCCGGGACTTTGATGACGGGCACCTTGGCGCTGGTGGTCTCGGCCGGGAAGGCGGCGCTCTCGGGAACGGCCAGCATCGGCTCGGCCGCTACCTCGTCGCGATGCACGGCACCCTGGGCCACCGTCGAGCGATCGGTCTCGCCGGTGGCGACGTCGGTGTTGGCGCTGGCTTCCTCGCCGATCCCGGCGACGGCCAGGTAGACCGCGTAGCCGAGGCCACCGAGCAGGAGCACCGCCACGACGACGGCGGCGACCAGGATTCCGAGCAGGCGGCGCCGGCCCCACTCCGTGGCACCTTCGGCCTTCTT
This sequence comes from Nocardioides marmorisolisilvae, assembly GCF_031656915.1. Taxonomy (NCBI): domain Bacteria; kingdom Bacillati; phylum Actinomycetota; class Actinomycetes; order Propionibacteriales; family Nocardioidaceae; genus Nocardioides; species Nocardioides terrisoli. Next base: position 1,068,716 of record NZ_CP134227.1, read on the forward strand.
CGTGGCTGCGCGCCGCATCAGATGCAGCCCTTGCCGAGGATCCCGTTGAGCATGCCGGGCAGGACCAGGTAGGCGATCGCGCAGGCGAACACGACCACCACCGAGATCACCCCGACCTTGGAGGCGTGCGGCAGGGAGAACACGCGGCCGGCGATGATCGCGCCGATGGCGATCACGATGCCGAGGCCGAACAGGACGATGACGCCCCACAGCACGTAACTGGTGATCTCGTTGGTGGGTCCGACGGCACCCGGCGGCGCCTTCGGGCAGACCTGGGCGGCCATCGGGAGGAGAGCGGTCATGACGTCCATGGGTGGACTTCCTTTCTGGGTTTGCTGACTCGGTGCGGGTCAGGCGCTTTCGCTGGTGTCGGTGGACAGGTGGGCGGGCTCGAGCAGCTGACGGGCTGCCGAGATGAGGGGGGCCGGGACGGGCCGGGAGTCCAGGCCGTTGACCGCGAGCTCGCGTTCCTCGGGGATCTCCACGCACCGGTCCGCGACCAGGGCGCGACGTACGGCGGGGCCGCCGGCGTGCTCGAGGCCCCGGGGCCACTTCTTGCGGCGCGGCCCACGCACGGCGAGGGCGATCTGCTCGGGCTGCCAGTGGTTGGCCAGCAGCTCGAGCGCGACCGAGGCGCGACGCATCCCGGGGACGGTGGCGGTGGTGACCAGGACGACCTGGTCGGCGGTGCGGACGGCCTCGGCGAGCCAGCAGTCGGTGGCCAGCAGCAGGCCGGCCTCCCAGCCGACGTCGAGGATGGTCAGCTGGGTCTCGTTCTCGGCGTCGATCGGCAGCGGAATCTCGTCGACGCCGGCGAGCACCTCGCTGGCCCGCTCGAGCAGGACGTGGTCGCGCTTGCCCTGACGCCAGTCGGTCGGGTGCAGGCCGAGCTCGGCGGTGCTTGCGGCGGCGAGACCAGAGGCGGTGACCGAGCAGCACTCGATCACCCGGACCGGGCCGGCGGCAGCCAGGCCGGCAGCCAGGGCGATGGTGCTGGCCCCGACCGACCCGGCGCATCCGATCACCGCGATGGTGTGCTCCCCCGCGGCTGGCGACCAGTCGTCCGCGGCGGCGGGGCCGCGGCCGCGGGGTCCCCTGCCGGCGCCGACGCCGGTGCGGAACTTGCCGGCGTTCACGGCATCCCAGGCCCGCTTGAGCTCGTCGACCCCGACCGGGCGGCTGGAGATCTGGGTGCTCACTGGGCCTCCCCGATGCCGCCGCGGCGGAACTCAAGCGCGGCGCGGACCTCAGCCGGAGTCAGGCTTGCCAGCTGTGCCTTGGCGGCCTGGACCTCGTGCAGCTGGGCGACGCAGCCGGTGAGCTGCTCGATCGCCTCGGTCTCGCGGCCGGCGATCGCGAACAGCTCGGCAACCTGCTCCGGCGTCCGGCTCTCGCGGTCGTCCTGGGTGTTCGTCATGGGCTTCACCACCTCCAGTCGCCTATGTGTCGTGGGGCGGTGGGAGCGATCACGGTTGCGCTCATTCGTCATGGCCGAACTTCCTCGGGGCGGCCGCGGCGAGGGCGCGCATGCTGCGCGAGCCGCGGCGACGGACGGTTGCCTCGGACACCCCGACCCGCGGCGCGACCCGGCTGGACACCTCGTTGCTCAGCAGACCGCCGTAGCCGCGAGCAAGGTTGCGGGTCTCGACCCGGTCGGCCTCGTCGACCAGGCACAGCAGCAGGTACCGGTCGGCCGGGCTGATCACCTGGTTCTCGCAGGCCCACGCCAGCAGCTCCAGCAGCTCCTCGGTGGCCGACGGCTCCTCCTGCTCCGGGCCGGCGTCGGCGAGGATCTCGGGACGGTGGAACAGGGCGCCAGCAACCCGTTCGGTCGGCATCGCGGCGGCGCTCCACACTCCTGCGTCGCCGTCGGCCAAGTCTCCGGACGAGAAGGACTCCACGAGGGTGGTGTTCGCCCACGTGCGGTCGGCCCGGGAGACGTAGAAGAAGTCCCCGACCTCGCGGAGGACGCCGCCGCGAGTGTTGATCAGGATGTTCGCGGCGACCTTGCGCAGCCGGCGCCACTTGAAGGTCCGAACCTCGATCCACAGCTGGGAGGCCACCAGCTCGTCGATCCGCTCGACGGCCGACCAGGAGCCTGCCGCGACGGGCTGGCTGTCGCGGAAGACCTCGCGGGGAGGGAGGGTGCTCAGCCAGCCGGCGAGCCGGCACGCGCCGGGCAGCAGGCACTTGGCGAGCGCGGCCGCAGCAGCGATGTCGTCGCCGCCATCCGGAGCCGCCAGCATGGCCAGCGCCAGGAGGACCTCGTCAGAGGCTGCGCTGTCCACCGAGGGCAGCCAGGCCCGGAGGTCGTCGAACTCCTCGACGACTCCAAGCCGTGGATCCGCGGCCACCCAAGCCGGCCACTTCTGGCGGGCCTGGTCGAGCAGTTCGCTGTTGTCGTCGAGGCCGAGCTGGTCACCCACACTCATCGCACTCGCTCCCCTTTCGTCCGTGGCTGTGCACGGCAGAAAGGTCGCGAGCGGGCGTCCCCGCATCCGTCCCCCCAAACCCCCGATTTGGAGGGGGGACGCAGAGGAGGGACGCGCGTTTCCGCAGGTCAGAGGGCGTCCCCCCGAAAATTGCAGAAACTTCTTGACCAGGGTGGCGCGGGGCCTATTCGTCGAGATGCGCCGAACGTTTCCAAACGCGACGCCCCTACCTTTCAACACAGAATCGGTAGGGATTCGCTCCGCGGCAGCGCCCTGGTGACAGACGGACGGGTGACCGCGCGGGTCGAACCCGCCGTGTCGCTGCGCGTTGCTACCTTGAGCCGTCCGTCGAACAGTGGAGTCGTCCGTGAAGCACCAGCTGCAGTTGTTGTGCCCCGGTGCCTTTCAGTCGATGGCCGCTGCGCTGGCGATCGCCGAGTTCGGCCCAGGTGTCCAGGTCATGGGCGCTGGCAAGGACGGCGGCCGCGATCTGTACTTCGAGGGCAACCTGAAGTTCGCCTCAGCACTCGAGCCCTCAGAAGACACCTTCAGCGGTTACACCGTCTTCCAGGTCAAGCATCACGACAAGATCTCCGACTCGGAGACCACCAATGCCTCGTGGTTGTGGGGAGAGGTCAAGAAGGAACTCGACGCCTGGGCTGAGTGGGATAGGAAGGACCCGCGCGATCCCCTGCCCGATCAGCTCGTCTTCATCACCAACGTCGCACTCACGCCCGTTCAGAACACGGGCGGCCACGACGCCATCCGCAAGAACATCAAGGCCTACCGCGACAGACTCAACGACCCCAGCCGCGACATCGACGATCAGGATGCAATTCTCGATAGGGTCCAGCGGCGCAAGCGGATCGCGCACATCAAGACGATCCGATTCTGGGACGGCAACCAGCTAGACGCTCTGTTGAGCACGCACGAAGGCGTGCGCCGCCGGTTCGACGCCTTCTTGACCGCCAGCGACGTCTTCACCTTCATCTCTGAACTCACGGGCAACATCGCCGTTAAGGACAGCGAACCGGTTCTGCTTGACCAGGCACGCACCGAACTACTCTCCGACGGGCTCGTGTACTTCGACGACGCCGGTGACCGCGAAAACCGCGGCATCCCGGTGCACGAGGGCGCCATCGATCTCCCCGTGACCTTCCCGGGCGGAGGCCACAGGAGCACCGTGCTGCGGCATGTCTTCGAGCGGGGAGACAACCTCCTAGCTCGAGACATCACAGCTGTGGACGGGCCGCGCCACATCGTCCTCACCGGCCAGCCGGGCAACGGGAAGACCACGATCTCCAAGCTGATCGTGCAGGCATACCGGGTTGCAGCGCTCAAAGGCTCCACGGCACCAGCGGCCAACCACGACACCGTGATCACCGGGACCGTGGACGTGCTGCGGAGGCTGGGGCACCAACTCCCGCGGCACCGGCGCTGGCCGCTGCGCATCGACCTCGCCGACTACGCGGAGGAACGAGGCCACAAGCTCGACGAATCGCTGATGCGATACGTGGCCGAACACATCAGCAAGAAGTCGAACCATGGCACCGTCACTCCCGCAACGCTGACCTCCTGGCTGCGCGCTTGGCCCTGGCTAGTCGTATTCGATGGCCTGGACGAGGTCACCGAGCCAGAGACGCGGCGCACGGTGATCGAGCGCGTCGTGGAGTTCGTCAACAACGCAGAGGGAGACCGATGCGACCTACTTGCCGTCATCACGACCCGCCCGGTTGGCTACACCGAAAACATCGACCCGACGTCGTTCGAAACCGTCGGACTGGACGACCTGACACCCGCTGAGGCCGTCGCCTTCGGAACTAAGGCCGCCCAAGTACGCCTTAGCGGCGACGACGAGCGGATCGGCAAGGTCGTCACGGCCCTTCGGAACGCTGCGCAGGATGAGAACCTCGTCAAACTGCTGCGGACGCCGCTGCAGGTACTCATCTTGTCGATCATCGTCGACGGCGCAGGGACCATCGCACCAGACCGGTACAGCCTGTTCTGGAGCTATTACGACACCGTCGTACGACGAGAGCGCAACAAACCGACGATGGTCCGCACGCTCCTGACCAAGTACGAGCCGTTCATCCACCAGCTTCACGAGCGCGCCGGCTTCGTGCTTCAACAGCGCAGCGAGACGGCCGACCACTCCACGGCTGTCCTAACAGAGCCGGAGCTGCGCGACATCGTCTGGCACATCCTCAACGACGCCGAGTTCAAGCCCGACGGGCACCACTCCGACGTCCTGGACTCGATCATTAGGTCTGCCACACAGCGACTGGTCCTGATCGCGCCCCGGAACGACGGCTTCGGTTTCGACGTGCGCTCACTCCAAGAACTCATGGCGGCCCGGCGAATCAGCGACGCGCCCCTTGAGACCCTGATCAACCGGCTACGTCTCCTGGCCCCCAGCCCACATTGGCGCAACACCTGGTTGTTCGCGACAGGAAAGATGTTCGCGGAACCTCGCGCCCACGAACATCAGGCCGTGGTCGAGCTCATCGAGACGGTCGACCCGGAGGCTCCCGAACGATTCGGATCGCATCTACCGATCGGCCCCGAGGTAGCTCTCGACGTCCTTGACGACGGTATGGCGCGCGCATGGCCGAACTGGAGCCGCCGCATCTTGGCTCACGGGCTCCACGTACTGGACGCGCCCTCTGCGTTCAACCTGGACCGGTCGCTACGCATCCTTCTGCGCTACGCCGACAGCGGTGCCGAACAACGAGACGCAGTAGCACGAATGATGCGTGACGACCTCACAGCCACCGCAAACCGTCTGACGGTCGCCAGCGCGGCAGAGATGGTGTCCGCCATCGAGCACGATCTGCAGGTCAACGAGCGCACACTGGGACTCGGCTTGGTCCTGAACCAGCTGGCCAGCACTCCCCACCCCTGCCCGCCGGGCGTGGACTGGACAGCGTTCGACGACGAGCTCGACACCAGCCCCCACCCCGCCGCTCTCGACCCTGTCATCCGTGGCGCTGCCGCCGCGATGAAGGCAATCAAGGACGAGGTCTTCGTCGAGGAGCACGAAGCCGACCTCATCGCCTGCCTGAACATCCCCGAGGCGGCAGCAGTACTGAGCGCAGCTGTCGCTCACGTGCTCCCCGGCGACGTGTCCCTGTTCCTCCAACTCAGATCCGTGCTCTCGCAGCGCTTCCGCGCCCCACTCGCCGACTGCATCCTCGCCTGACTTCCTGCCGGACCAAGCGGCCGTCAGGCCACGCTGTGTCGAGGGTGTCGGCGGCCACGAGAAACTGCCCGGAGACGGCCACGAAGCTGCCCGGTGGCGGACATGAGAACTGCCCACTGACGGTCATGGGATCTGCCCGACACGACGTCGTCTGCCTCACCGGTTCCCACGGTTGAGGCCCCTCCTCAGGTGCGGTTGGCGGTGCTGATGCGCCGTTCGCCCCTGAGGAGGGACATGTGAAGTCTGCCGAGGAGATCATGGAAATCTTGGATGCCTACGACCTGACTGGGTCGTTTCGTGATGCCGGTGAGTTGGCCGGCTGTTCGCACCACACGGTGAAGCACTACGTGGACCGCCGCGCTGCCGGCGGGGAGCTGGACCAGACCGCAGCCCGGCTGCAGTTGATCGATGAGTACCTGCCCAAGGTCGAGGAGTGGGTCGAGCGGTCGTTCGGGAAGGTCCGTGCCGATGTCGCCCACGAGAAGCTCGTGGCGTTGGGCTACAAGGGTTCGGAACGCACCACACGCCGCGCGGTCGCTAAAGTCAAGGCGTCCTATCGCTCTGGTCGGGTGCGGGTGCACCGGCCCTGGGTCACCGAGCCGGGGATGTGGCTGCAGTACGACTACGGCGACGGCCCGGTCGTCGACGGCGTCAAGACGGTGCTGTTCGTGGCGTGGCTGGCGTGGTCGCGGTTCCGGGTCGTGCTGCCGTTGCGTGACAAGACGATGCCGTCCGTGTTCGCCGCGCTGGACGTCACGTTCCGCCGACTCGGTGGAGTGCCGACCTACGTGCTGACCGACAACGAGAAGACCGTCACGGTCGAGCACATCGCCGGGATCCCGGTCAGGAACCAGCAGTTGGTCACCTTCGCCGAGCACTACTCGGTCGTGGTGCACACCTGTGTGCCCGCGGATCCGGCGTCCAAGGGCGGCACCGAGGCGTCGGTGAAGATCAGCAAGGCCGACCTCGTCCCCAAGGACACCAACCTGCGGGAGGAGTACGCGAGTTTCGCTGAGCTCGAGGCGGCCTGCGAGGCGTTCTGCGAGAAGGTCAACACCCGTGCCCACCGGACGACGAAGCGGCCGCCGATCGAGATGCTCGCCGAGGAACGAGCTCGGCTGCACCCCGTTCCGGCGCGAGCGCACACGGTCGCGTTCGGCACCACCCGCATGGTGCCGGCGAACACCCCGATGGTGATGTTCGAGTCCGGCCAGTACTCGGTCCCACACACCCTGCTCGGTGCAACAGTGTGGGTCCGCACCCACGGGGTCGGTGAGGACGAGTGGGTCGTCATCGTTCATGTCGGCGACGACGGTCCGATCGAGGTCGCCCGCCACCGTCGCGCCACGCCGGGAACGCCGAAGATCGATGACGGGCACTTCCCGCCCCAGCCGTCCGGCCCGCTGGACCGCCAGCCCCGAGCGAAGAACGCCGCGGAGTCGGAGTTCCTCGACCTGGGTGAGGGGGCCCGGCTGTGGTTGGTCGAGGCGGCTGCCGCGGGCACGCCGCGGATGCGGGTCAAGATGACCGAGGCGCTCGCGTTGGCCAAGTTGTTCGACCCCGTCGAGGTCGACTGGGCACTGGGCCACGCCGCGGTCCATGGCCGGTTCGCCGAGGCCGACCTCTCTTCGATCCTGGACCACCACGCCCGGCAGCCCGGCACAGGTGAGCATCGTGCCAGCGAGGACTCCTCGCTGACCCAGGGCACCGCCGCGTGGGCACGGCTCGGCCAGCGGTCCACCGCGGACGGCGACGGCGAGGTGACCCGATGACGACGAGGAGCCCCATCAGCACCGCGCCGCCGTTGCCGGTCGAGTTGGAGGAGCTGCTGCGCAAGCTGCGGCTGCCGCACATCCGTCGCCACGCGCCCGAGGTGGTCGCGACCGCGAAGGCCCAACGCTGGGAGCCCGCCGAGGTCCTCAAGGCCCTGTTCGCTGAGGAGGTCGCCGGCCGGGAACGCTCCGCCTTGGCCACGAGGCGGGCGGCCGCAGGGTTCCCGACCGGCAAGACGTTCGATGCGTGGCAGCCCGAGATCTCCTCGATCCCGGCCCCGACCCAGCAGGCGCTGCGGACCTTGGAGTGGGTCCACCGGCGAGAGAACCTCGTGGTCTGCGGGCCATCCGGGACCGGGAAGACGTTCCTGCTCGAAGCGCTCGGACAACAAGCCGTCGAGCAGGGACTCAAGGTCGCCTGGTTCACCCTGGAAGACCTCGGCGTCCTGCTGCGCCGGCACCGTGCGGACGACACCGTCACCAAGGCCATCGCCCGAATCCTGCGGGCCGACCTGGTCATCGTCGATGACATCGGGCTCCTGGCCGTCGCCGCCGACGCCGCCGAAGGCCTCTACCGCCTCGTCGACGCCGCCTATGAGAAGCGCTCGGTCGCGATCAGCTCGAACCTGCACCCGTCCGGGTTCGACGAGCTCATGCCCAAGACGCTGGCCACCGCCACAGTCGACCGGCTGCTCCACCACGCCCACGTCTGCCAGACCAGCGGCGACAGCGTGCGCCTGACCCAGGCACTCGCCGGCCAGGGGGTGAGCCCGTTGAGCTGAGCACCCCGGTCGGTGGTGGCCACCGCCCCCTTGGGCAGATCCCGTGGCCACCACCGGGCAGTTCTCGTGGCCGTCAGCGGGCAGGTTTCATGTCCGCCCCTGGGCAGTTCCTACTGTCCCTTGACACGAGGGCGAGCTCGCAGATCGGCGGACCCCAGACCGCCAGAAGGGCGGGCACCCAGGTCACGTGACGGGCCAGCTGGCCCCCCGAAGGCGAGCGTCTAGGTCCGCGCGATTTCCTATTCATCAGCGCAGGCGAGCCACCCCATGCTCTACTTCTCGCGAGCCCCAGGTGACCCGAGACGCCTGGGGCTCTTTCACGTCCAGCAGCGGCAGCACGAGCAGCTCCGCTCGGCGGGCCCGGTACCTCGGGGCGCGCTCGGGCAGCGAACGACACAGGTCCCCTTCCTGCTGAGAGGACGGGACCTGTGTCGGTGGGTCGGTCGGCTAGTACAGGGTCACTGGGTCAGCACCTGGGCCTCCCCGATGCGGATCGGGAGGGGCTCGGTGGCAAGGTCGAACTCGATGGTTCCGGACTGCCCGCCACCGGTCCACTCGACCACCCAGTGACTGGCCGCGGTGACCTGGTACGCACCCTCGGGCTGGTCGGTCGACATCTTCGCGTAGCGGTGCCCGCAGGTCGGGGAGTCCTGCTTGCCGTAGTGATCGGCGTACGGCGTCCCCTTGCCGGTGCAGGTCACCTTGGTGCCGTCGCCCATGTTCCACACGATGCTGGAGACGCTGGCGGTGGCGCCGACCGAGACCGGCCCTTCGCTGGCGGACGCGGTGATCGGTCCGAACGTGTCATCGGTCGGGCTGTCGACCCACATCCACACCGGCAGACCAACGAGTCCGATCCGGTTGGGGCCGGGCTCGGGAACGATGCCGATCCTGATCGGATCCAGGTCCATCGACGCGATCGCGCGATTGGCGAGAACCACCGGGTCGATCGTGACCGTGCCGTTCTGGATCCAGACCGGATCCCATGAGGAGCCTGGGGGCGGCCAGTAGCAGATGTGCCACGCACCATCCTCGTTGCTCTGTCCAGGGGGCGGCAGTGGGCCCTCCCCACCCGGATCCCAGACGTCGCCGACCCAGCACTGATGGCTGCTGCTCCATACCGACCCGCCGGGGCCAGTGCACGGGATCTCCCTACCGTCTGAGGTCGAGCAAGTCGACGAGCCACCGGTGTCACCGCCGTCACCGCCGTCGTTGCCGCCATCCTCGTCGTCACAGACAACTTCGCCGGTCACCGGGTCCGCTGTGCAGTCAGCGCTCGCGGCGGAGGCGGTGACGAACACGATGACGAGCGACCCTGCCAACGCCACCAACAGAGCAATGAGTCTCCTCAGCATGGCTGGTCCCAAAGCAGGTCCGAGTCGGAGACCTTCCACGCACCCTTGTCCTTGACGAGCGTGTACTCAACCGGGGCGGGGTTGCGGAGCGGGTTTCCGTTGGGGTCGGTGAAGTCCGGTTGCCTGATCGCCCCGTCGTTCTTCCAGGTGACCCTGGTGCGGTCCTCGCAGTCGATGATCAGGATCGAGGTCCCGCGATTCCGCGGCGCGTCGAGCGTGTGTGCGTACTCCCCGGTCACCGTGACGTTTTCATTCATCATGCTCGCGACGGTGTGCTGCAACTGCAGAAACTCCTCACCGGTCGCGACCGGATTGAGCGCCTTGAAGTTGATGTCCCGCTTCCGGTAAGCGAGGTCGCGTACCTCGAGGTACATCGCCAGCTGGGCCGCCGCCTTCTCCTCGGGAGTCTGCGGCGTCGGCGCAGTGCTCGTCGGGCTCGAGCTCGGCGTAGCGGTCGGGGTGTCCTCGGCCTCGGGGTCGGTGCTGTCGTCCGAGCAGCCCGTGAGGGTGAGGGCGAGGGCGAGGGCCACTCCCCCGAGTGCGGAGTGGTGCTTCCTCATGCGGTGTCTCCTCCTATGTTGGGCGGCGCCATGACTGATCGCTGGCTGACGTCGGTGGCAATGTGCTCGAGGTGTTCTTCGGCGGCGTCGACGAGCTCGGCCAGCGAGCCGTTGTCGGCGGGGTCGATGCCGAACTGCTTGTCGGCGTTGTAGAGGGTGCGGATGGTGTCGCGCACGAAGACGGCCCTGGCCACGCGTCGGGCGTCGAGGTCTGGGCGGTCGCCGCCGGCCGCGACGTAGCGGCCGGTGAGCTCCTGGTCGAACGTGGTCATGTGCTGGTGCTCCCTTCCCGAGTCAGCTCGCGAGCCAGCCGTGGGTACTGATGATGGTCTTCGTGCGCTCCGACAGTTCCAGCGGGGCGTCGCCGTCGTCGGACCGGTTGCAGATCTCCTCGCGGAGGATCCGGTCGGCCTCGAGCTGGTCGCCCTCGGCCTTCATGACGTGGGCCAGGCACAGGCGGGTGCTCTCGCCGTCAGGGTCGGCCCGGTTGGCGACGTAAGCGGCGGAGCGAGCCTTGACCAGGTCGCCGGCGGCGAGAGCCTCGGTCACGACGATGAGGGCGACGTCGGCGATCCAGCCGGACGCCATGAGGTCGACGCGGTCGGGCTCATTGACCAGCCAAGACCATCCCTCTTCACGCAGTTGGCTGAACGGCTTGGCCTCGCCGACCAGCTCGAGCGCGGTGCAGAGGTCGGCGACGCCTTCCGCGCCGCCCCGGGCCTGCCCGCGCTTGCGCAGTCGGAGGAAAAGGTGGAGGTCGACCAAGAGACCGTCGTCGACCTGGTAGACGTTGACGCCGCGAAGCTTGGTGGCGGGTGCCTTGTCGGCGTGGGGCAGGTGGGGCTCTCCAGTGGCCGGGTTGGAGCCCAGCCACTCGCGGACGGTGTTGGTGTAGTCGCGCACCTTGCCGGGGGTGATCCCGAATGCCTCGCCGATCTCCTCGCGGGTGGCTCCGTGCTTGCGGTGCAGGGCAAGGTACGCGAGGAGCTCGGTGAAGTAGGGCTTGCGCTTGGCCAGGGCCTTGCCGTGGGTGCGTGCGGTGACCGGACCGAGCAGGCTGAGCCGTGGACGGTCGCAGTCGGTCGAGAACCAGTCGGCGATGTCCTGGTCGAGATTGGGGTCGCTCTGCTCGACCTCGGCTCGGACGTGCTCGGGAACCTTCGGCGCCAGCGTCTCGAGGTCCTCCTGCACGATCGCGCTCTGACGGATGTAGTCCTGGTCGTCGCCCTCCAGGAGGGAGGACAGCGGCTCGTCGACGGCGTCCGCGGGGGTGTTGCGCGGCAGGGTGTACTCGCGGCGCAGTGCCCCGGACTGGTCGGTGTAGGCCTCCCAGCCGTCGGTGGCGGTCTCGTCGACCGGCACGGGGACGTCCTCGGCGACCTCGCTCTGTCCGTAGACCAGGGCGCAGCCGCGGGCCTCGTCGCTGGTGAGGCCGACGGCGATGAGGTTGAGGCTGGCTTGCTCGAGGACGACGCGGCCGGTGTTCGTCATGTGCAGGACGGCGCCCGGTGTGTTGGGGCGCTCGCCGGCGACGACGATGGAGGTGGCGGACTGCCCGACGTGGTCGGTGACCAGCTGCAGCAGCTGCTCGAGGTCCTCGGGGTCTCCGGCCGCCGCGTCGAGCAACAGCATCCGGGCCGGCCAGGTGTCGTCGTCGACGCTGCCGGTGCGTGCCGTGGACACGTCGGTGTCGTGTCGCTTCGCCCGGTCGACCGTGGTGACGGCGGCCGCGAGGGCCTCCGCGGTCGCGAGCGACCCGGCTGCTCCGGTCGGGTGGTAGCTGATCCGCTCGTCCATGGCGACGGCTTCCTCAGCCACGCCGATGCAGTCGACCTGCACGCGCCGCGACCACGGGTTGACGGCGAACTGTGCGGCGAGGTGGCGGGCGAAGTCCCGGCCGTAGGTCGGGTCGCCGCTGATGGTGAGAGTGGACAGCTCCTCGCAGTTGAGCAGCCACGTCTCACCGGTGTCGCTCATGCCGATGGTGGCCAGGAGCGGGTAGGGCGGCTCGACGTTCCCCGTGTCCGGGCCAAGCTCGTCGACGGCGGTGTCCGTGCTGACGTGCCAGTGGGTCTGGTCCGGGCTGCCCACCCAGGGCCCCGGGACAGCGGCCGGCGCGCTCAGGTGCAAGGTCAGCTTGCCGTGCGCGAGTTCCACGGCAGCGAGCGGCGGCATCGTGATGCCCTGCGCGCCGACGGCGGCCGCGAGGCGGCGCAGCGCCTCGTCCGCGAACTCCACGGTCGCCGCGGCCGCGGCACCGGTGGCGTTCAGGGTCATCTCGACCGGCGCGAGCTCCGGAGGCGGCGCGGCGATCGCGCGGCCCGGTGTCCGGTTCCGGTAGCCGGCGCGGCGGCGAGACCGCAGGGCCATGAGCAGTGCCCCGGACAGCAGGACGCCCCCGCCGGTCAGACCGGCGAGGACCCACGGCGCGTCGAGGATCGAGTCGTCAGCGTCGTCGACCTGGTCGACGTCGGCGGCCGGCGCCGCCGGCTCCTCGGCCTGGGGCGGCGCGTCGGGCACGGCCGTCTCGGGTACCTCGGGCACCTCAGGCTCGTGGGCGACCGGCGGCTCCTCCTCGGCCGGCAGGTCGACGGGCCGCTGGTCCTCGGGGCTGGCGGGCGTCTCGGGCTCGACGTCGCGCGGCTGCTGGTGCCGGGTGTCGTCGTGACTGCCCCCCTGCTCGGCGCCGGGGATGTTGAGCTTCCAGCCGACGTCGATGACGTCGGGGTCGGTCAGCTGGGCCCCGCCGGGCTGGGTGATGCCGGTGGAGGCCTGGTAGATCTCGGGCCAGCGGTCGGCGTCGCCGAGCTGCTCTTGGGCGATCTCGCTGAGGGTGTCGGTGGGCTGCACCGTGTAGTCGTGCGCCGGTGCCCCGCCGTTAAGCGCGGGCAGTTTGAGAACCCAACCGGGCTCGAGGAAGCTCGGCTGCGCGCCGAGGAGGTCGCGGTTGAGCTCGACGAGCTCCTTGTAGCGGGCACCGTCCCCGAAGTGGTCCTCGGCGATCGACCACAGGCTCTCCCCCGGCTTCACAGCGTGGTCGACGGTCTTGCGCTGGCGCTCCTGCTTCGTCTCGACCTTGACGTCCTGCTGGGCGGGCGCCTGGTCGGCGGCACCGGCGTTGACGTGTCCCACCGTCACCGGCGCCGCGGCGGCCGTGGTGATCGTGGCTGCCTGGGCGGCGATGGGCGCGGCGATGAACAGCAGAGCGGCGAGGCCGATGAGGCCGCGTGCTGCGGCCTGCGGCCGGCCCAGGCCCGGCAGCTGGGGCGCCTGGACCTTGCGGAGCCGTGCGATGGCCTCCACGACCAGGCTCAGCGCCATGAAGACCCACGCGACCCAGCCGATCACCTTGAACAGGCCGAGGACGAGGGTGCCGTCGTCGGGCGCCATGAGCGCGTTCTTGATGCCGTCCAGGGTCGGGACGTGGTCCGGGATTGGGCTGGCACCCATCGCGAGGAATAGTGCGGGCAGCCCGAGGACGATGCCGAGTACGGCGGCAGAGGCTGCGAGGCCGGTGAGCCGCTGGCCCAGGGTGGGATGGGTGGTCATCTCTCGATGCCTCCTTCGGCGCGGATGAGCCGCGCGGACGCCTCCCCGGTGACCTGCATCGTGTCCAGGCCGATGATCCCGAGAAACTTGCTGGTGTATGTGTCGGTGGTGGTGACGATCAGGGTGTCGCCGTCGACGACGCGGACGGTTCCCTCCACGCCGGCGGCGCGGAGATAGTCCATGGCGGCCGTCTTGGCGGCGGTGAGGTCGACGCGGAGGTCCTCGCCGCGGACTGCGGTCGAGCCCTGAACCTCCTGGGCGCCGGTGCGGGCGGCCTGGGCGGCCGCGCTGCGGGCTTGCTGCTGGGTGTGGACCTTGCCGCCGAGGTCGACGGCCATCCCGACGAGGATGATCATCGCCAGTGCTGCGGTGGCGAACCAGACGCTGATGGAGCCGCGCTCATCGCGCGAGCGCGGCGTCATGAGGCAGCGGATGCGGTGGCTCATCATCGGCGCTCCCGGTAGGCGTCGACGGGGCTGCTGGCGGTCGCGGTGATCGTCCGGGTGCCGGGCAGGCCGGGGATGCTCAGGTCCGCCACGTCGACCTTGCAGGTCACGGTGGCGGTGACCTGGGCGGTGGTTCCCAGCGGGGCGTTGAAGGCCGCAGCGTTGATAGTGATGTTGGTGGTCGTGCATTGCAGGCCCTGGTCGTTCAAGCTGCTGGTGGCCGCGGACTTGCCGGAGGTGATGGCCTCGCTCTGAGTGCGCTCGATGGAGGCCGCTCGTGCCGCCTCGTAGGCGGCTGCGTCCACGGACTGCTTGGCGATCTCCACGCGGCCGCCCAGGATGATCATCGCCACGAACAGGCCGAAGGCCGGGACGCCGATCGCGGCCTCGATGGCCACCGACCCGCGCTCGTCCCGGCGCCGGCTGCGTGTGCTGGTCCGCCTCGTCTGCCTGGTCATGTCCCTAATGCCGTGAGTTCGTCGAGCTCCGAAGTTCCTGATCGGGCCGTTGTTCCTGCTCATCGGGCCCATGTGACACCCCTGGGAATCTTCGAGAGAAGGTAGAAATTCGTGAACAGACTCTGATATCTATGAGGCGTGACATGGATTCGTGATCCCCAGGGCCGCGCATGACTCTGGCAGTGGTGCGTTCGATCGACTCGCCGCTGCGGCTGGCGTCTGCCGCGGATGCGGAGGTGTTCGAGCAGGAGATCGTCGACCAGCACGCGCTGGCGATGGTCGGTGCTGGTCTGACCGACGGCTACATCGACGCCGAGCGGTCCGCGGTCATCGAGTTCGCCCGTTTCCTCGGCGAGCCTGTCTGGTGCGCGACCAGCGCGGACGCCGACCGGTACCTGACCTGGCTGCGGCGCGAACGGGGACTGTCGCGATCCACAGTGGAAGGCAAGGCCACCGCGGTGGCACGCTTCTTCGAGTTCACGATCGCCCGCTACCAGGGCGACATCCATGCCCTCACCGGCGTCGTGGTCGCCCAGCCGGTCGATGAGTTCAACCGTCCGGCGTCCACCTGGACTCAGGCGATCCGGGTGCCACCGACCGACAAGGAGGTCGACCACCTGTTCACCAACTGGGCCGACACGCTCGTCGATCAGCGCAAGTACTTGACCGCGGCACGCGACTTCATGGCCGCCTCGCTGTGGCGACGCGTCGGGCTCCGGCTCAACGAGTCGCGGATGTTGGATCTGCGTGACTGGCGTCCCGATCTCGGCGACCACGGCAAGCTCCACGTCCGGTTCGGCAAGGGATCTCGCGGCCGCGGTCCGAAGACCCGGCTGGTGCCGGCCATCAACGGGGTCGACGGGCTGCTCAACTGGTGGCTGACCGACGTGCGCCACCAGTTCGGTGACGACTGGAACGACCCCGACGCACCCCTGCTGCCCAGCGAGCGCTACGACAAGATGACCGGCCGACCGACCAGGGTGGGCGACGATGCCCTCCGTGCCGGGATCGCCCATGCCACCGCACGCTGGCTGCCCGCCTGGGAGCAACGCCTGACACCACACGTGTTGCGCCACTACTGCGCCACTTCGCTCTACCACCGCGGGATGGCGCTCAAGGCCATCCAGGACCTCCTCGGGCACGCCTGGCTCAAGACCACCACCACCTACGTGCACGTCCACGACGACCACATCGAGCGGGCTTGGGACGTAGCCAACGAACGCGTCGCCCAGCGATTCAACCTGACCTCTGACCCGAGGGAGTGACGATCCGATGAAGTGGAACCTGCGCATGGCCGCCGCCGAACATGGCATCTGGAAGTCCACCGACCTGCGTCGCATGCTCGCCGACGCGGGGCTCGAGATCTCCGCCGGGAAGATGTCGGGCCTGTGGACCGGCAACCCCACCACCATCCGCCTCGATGACCTTGACGTGATCTGCGAGGTCCTCGGTTGCGAGCCCTCCAAGCTGTTGATCCGCGAACCCGGCAAGGTCGCAGCGCTGCGCTCGAACACGACAGCCACCGGCGACGGGCCGGGCAACCCGACCCCAACTGTCCAGCCGCGGCTGGGTCGCAACCGGACCCGGCCCCCTGAGTGAGCGGCGGCAAACCACCCAAGCCCTGCATCGCCTGCCGTCAGCGTCCAGCAGCCTGGACGAAGCCACGGGTCGATTACTGTTACCAGTGCCTGCCTGGCGGCCCATTCCCGCCACCAGCTTGCACACGCTGCAACGCCGGCACGGACGGTGATGGGGCGTCGGGCAGGACCAAGCCCCAGGATGGGTTCGGGGTCGAGTACTACTCCCAGGGCCTGTGCACCCGCTGTCACTTGCACGCACCGCAGCGGCTCGCGAGTTGCCGCGACTGCCACGCCTGGGGTGTGATCCGTAAGCACAAGTGGCTGTGCTGGCGCTGCCGCAGCTGGCGCGCCCGGCTCCCGAAGGGAACCTGCCGGCTCTGTCACCGTGTCGACCTGTCGGTCAACCCCGACGCCGTCTGCAACCTGTGCGACCGGCAGATGAGCATCACCTTGGGCGCCACCGTCGACGAAGCGAACACCGGCGGGCAGCAGCTCTACTTCGCCAACATGCCCTGGCAGCCCACCAGGATTCGCTGGGGCAACGTCCGCCGGCTCGACAAGCCCAACCCTCGCAACCTCCACCGCGACCGCGCCGACAGGTTCGCCACCATCGAGTTCTACCCGGTCGAGCAGATCCAGTTCGCGCTGTTCGACATGCCCCGCGACCTCACCTGCGCCCTGGGTCGAGAGCTGTCCAGCGAACCGCTCCCCGACCCGCCCCATCCGCGGATGGCGGCCTTCCTCGACGCCGCGGTCCTCGACCACGCGCGGCGCCACGGCTGGCCCAAGTCCACCATCCACCGCACCCAACGCTCGATGCGCGTTCTGCAGCTCATGCAAGACACCCCCGGCGCGATGCTGCTCACCTCCGACGCCATTCGGCTCCACGAGATCGGGCTGACCGCGATCCCCGTCATCGACGTCGCCACCGCCGCCGGCGTCATGCTCGATGACCGCCAACCCGCCATCCACGCCTACGTCGACACCACCACCGCCGACCTGCCCGAGCAGATGCGCACCGAGCTGGGCGAGTGGTTCACCATCATGCTCAACGGCTCCACCACACCGCCACGACGCAAACCCCGCGACCAGAACACCACCCGGATGTACCTGCGCTGGGCGATGCCCGCCCTCACCACCTGGGCCGAACAAGGCCACACCTCGCTGCGAGAGATCACCAGCACCGACGTCCGCGCCGTGCTGCCGCCCTCGGGCAACCCCCGCTCCACGATGGGCGCCGGGCTCCGCTCCATCCTCACCCTGCTCAAGGCCCGCAAGATCTTGTTCGTCAACCCCATTGCCCGGATCCAGACCGGCAGCCACGAACGGCGCGACCCGCTGCCCGCGCACGCCGAGGAGATCCGCGCATCGCTGCTCTCGCCCAACCCCGCCGGCGCCGCCCTGACCGCCCTGGCGACCTTCCACGGGCTGCGCGCCGGCGAGCTGCGCAACATGCACCTGACCGACCTCGCCGACGGCCGACTCCGAGTCGGCCACCGCAGCATCCTGCTGGCGGAACCCGTCCGCGTCCGGATCCGCGCCTGGCTCGACTACCGCAACCAGCGTTGGCCCGGCACCGCCAACCCCCACGTGTTCCTCAACCACCGCAACTGCAGCCGCACCACGCCCGTCGGCCCACGATGGCTCACCCTGGCCACCGGCATCCCTATTCACGTGATGCGCGAAGACCGGATCCTTCACGAAGCCCGCGCCACCGGCGGAGACGTCCGCCGCATCTGCGACCTGTTCGGCCTCACCGTCGAAGGAGCACTGCGCTACCTCCCCGAACCCGAGCCCGCCGACCTCGAGTAGCCCGCTCGCCAAACAGTCGCCGTCAGTTCGCGAACCCACGACCACAACGGCGCTCTGTGAGACGCTCAAGGCGTCAGTTCCCACCGCTAGACCCTTCAGTATTCGTGAACTCACGGGAGGGTTCCGTCAGCCTCTCGACCGGGACGCTGGCGCTCTGGGTGACGGTCACGTGCCAGCCGGGGACAACGCTCATGGACTTGCCCGTGACGGTGATCGTGGCGGTGGTCGTGGTCCGTGATCCGGAGACGCTGGTGGAGGTCATCACGTCGGAGCCTCCGGCGTCGTGGAGGAAGGTGTTCGCCGTGGCCACACCGGCGTCGCGGGTGCCGGTCTCGCTGCCTGCCTCACGGGCGCCCTCCTGCGCGGCCGCGAGCGCTACCTGCTTCGCGTGGTAGTACAGGGCGCCTTGGAGGCCGAGGAACATCAGCAGGAACAGCGCGGGCATCAGGAAGACCATCTGGATGGTCACTGAGCCGCGCTCGTCCCGGCTGCGGCGGTGGAGGCTGGCGAACATGGCGGCCTACTTGATCTTGGCGGACTCGCTGGTCACGAAGAACTTGATGGCCGCGACGACGATGCCGACGATGACGATCACTGCGCCGGCCCACAGGACCTGCTCGATCGTGACGGAGCCGCGCTCGTCGCGCTGCCTGGTGACGCGGTCCTCGAGGGAGGCGAGCGTGGTCAGCGCCGCTATCTGGAGGGCGATGAAGAGCTTCAACATCGGGGTTCTTCCTTCCTGGTTGTTCGGTTTGCGGTCTGGGTGGACCCGGGTTCTTGGGGTCGGTGTTAGGTCGGTCAGGTGGTGAAGCGGAGCAGGGAGGGGGTGACGAGGATCGCCATGAAGACGATGCCGAGCAGGCTGGCTGGGATGTACATGCGCTCGGAGGTGGCGTTGGCCTTGCCGACCTCGGCGCTGAGCATCGCCGAGCGGAGTGCGGCGGCGCGGGCCCGGAGGTTGTTGTAGATCTGGGCTCCGTCCTGGCCGGACTGCTGCATGATGTCGGCGAGGTCATCGAGCTCGGTGACCCCGAGCTCGTCGGCCAGACCGTGCAGGGAGTCCCAGGGTGCGCGGGTCATGTAGCGGGCGCGGCGCAGCTCACTCTCGATCCGCTTGAAGACCCACTTGTCGCCGACCTCGGCCGCCTGGCGCAGCGCCTGCTGGCCGCTGGATCCGTCGCGTACACCGGTGGCCACCATGTCGATGTAGGCGCCCAGGGCGCGGCTGAACTCGATGCGGGCCTTCTTGGCGTCGTCGGCGGCGTTGTAGTTGGGCATGAACCAGAACAGGGCGCCCAGGGCCAGCGACCCGAGCGTGGGGATCGCGAACGGGAGCGGGAGCCCGATCAGGCTGAAGAATCCCGCAAGTAGCGGCGGCATGATCAGCCCGAGCATCGCCCAGACGACCTTCTCGCCGTAGAACCGGGTCTCGCTAATCTGCAGGAGCGCCAGGTCCTTGCGGGGCGTGTGCGCCCAGGCACCACCGGGCAGGTTCTTCATCGCCCACAAGCCGATCCGGTCGACCGCCGAGCTGGTGCCGGTGCCGGCGTCGTCGAGGCCATGGGCGCTGCGGCGGGGCCCGACGTGGTCAGGCGAGAGACGGTCCAGGGCGTCGACCAGATCAGGGTCGGACGGCGCGAGACGCCACACGAGCAGGGCGAGGGCCAGTCCGAGGAGGGCGCCGCTGGCGAGAGCGATCTGCAGTCCGGTCATGCGAGTGCGCCTTCCCTGTCGCCCGGTGCCGTGCGCTGGGCGGCGCGGTGCGCGTTGCGGGCCTGAAGGTCCAGGAACCGCGGGAGCGGCTTGGCGACCGCCATCCGGCGCAACCACAGCAAGGTGGCCACGTAGGCCGAGAGCAGGACGGCGAGGATGACCTGGCCCAGCGGCGAGCCGTAGGGCTCGATGTAGTCGCCGGTGAAGGCGAGCATGCCGAGCACACCGAGGGTGATCACGGTGACGGTGCGGGCGGTGGTTCGGGGCTTGGCCTGGTCGGCGGCGATCTGGCGGCGGGCGCGCACATCGGAGGCGACGGTCTCGGCGAGGGCGTCCAGGGCCTTCGCCAGACCGGCCTGGCCGCGGCCGCTGGCTGCCAGGATCAGCTGGCTGGCCACGACGTCGCCGGTGGAGTCGTTGAGGTCCTCGGCGAAGGCGCGCAGCACGTCCTCGGTGCTGGCGGTGTTGTTCCACAACCGGGAGACCATCAGTCCGACCTCACGCTCGATCGGCGCCGGCGCGGACTGTAGGGACTTGATGAGCGCCGAGCGCAGGGACTGGCCGGCGGTCAGCTTGCCCGACAGCGACCGGGTCCACTCCTCGAGCGCCTCGAGCTTCTCGATGCTCGCGGCCGCCGGCGGGGGCGTCAACAACAGCGGGATACCGACGATCCCGGCCGGGACGAGCACGATCGCGATCACCCAGCCGGTCACCAGCGCGACCAGGAGGCCGGCCACGGCACCGCCGACCATCAGCATCCGGGTGCGGCGGTCGAGCCGGACGAACCAGTTCCCCAGCCGTCCGAACGGTGTGACGGGCCGGGCGGGACGGCGCGGCTTCGGCGGTGCCGGGATCAGCGCGTAGACCATCCCGATCAGGCCGATGACGATGAGCGCGCCGAAGACGGCGGGCAGGAACGCGGTGCTCATGAGGTGGCCACCCCCGGGTTGGCCAGCGACTCGGCCTTGTACGCCTCGAGGTCGAACCCGTGCCGCGCCAGCTCCTGGGCGAGGAAGTTGTCGAGCTTGCCGGTCGCGACGGCCTGGCCGAGCTGGTTGGGCGCGAAGATCGGGGTGGTGGCGTATCCCCTGGCGGCGTCGATGCTGGGCTGGACGACCAGGACCTCCTCGACCCAGCGCTGCTTGCGGGAGGTGCCGTCGGGGTTGGGGATGACCTCCGAGCGCAGGTACATCACGATGTCGATCGCGGCGGCGAGCTTGCTGATGGCCAGCTCGCGGGTGACCTGGGGGCCCTTCTCCATGGCGCAGGAGACGAGCTTCTCGATGGTGTGCTCGGCGCTGCGGGCGTGGGTGGTGCTGATCGAGCCCGGGCCGGACTCCATGGCCTTAAGCATGTTCCAGACCTCGGGGCCGCGGACCTCGCCGACGATCTGGCGGGCGAGGTTGAACCGGAAGGAGTGGTGGATGGCCTCCTCGAGGCTGAACTCACCGGCCTGGCGTCCGTCGATGCCGACCTCGCCGGATCCGGGGCGGTGTTCCCAGGCGTGGACGATCTTGTGCCGGTCGACGAGCTCGTGCAGGTGCAGCTCGAACTCGGTCTCGAAGGTGCCGATCATCTCCCAGGGCGGGATGCACGAAGCCAGGGCGCGGACCCAGGTGGTCTTCCCGCTGCCTTGGACCCCGGAGACGACGATGCTCTTGCCGGCGCGCACGCAGGCGGCGGCGAAGTCGGCCAGGACCGGGCTACAGGCCTTGCGGTCGTAGACCATCTCGTCCATCGACACCTCGCGCATGCCGTGGCGCCGGATCACGACCGAGGTGTAGGCCATCACCCAGGAGCCGGCCGCGAGCCGCGCTCCCCCGGGCAGCCGGAGGTCCAGATGCGGCCGGGCCTCGGTGAAGGGCCGGTTCTGCCGGGCGCCGAGGTCGGAGAGGAACTCGCGCAGCTCGTCCTCGGAGTCGGCGATCGGGGCGGCCTCGACCAGGGTGCCGTCGACCAGCTCCAGCCACACCGAACAGGCCGGGCCGCGGGCGATGACGATGATGTTCTCGACGTCCTCGCGCTCGACCAGCGGCTGCAGGCGGCCGAGGCCGAACAGGGCGGCACGGAGGGCGGACTTGAGCGCCTTCTCCTGACCGGTCGTCCACGGCGGCCGACCGGTGGAGACCAGCGTCTCGGCCTCGGACTTGATGAGCTCCTCGATGACGTCGAGGCCCATCTGCTCGCGGTCTTCCTCGGTGACCCGGCCACCTTCCTTGTCGAGCCGGGCGGTCAGTCGCGACGAGATCTCCGCGCGGTACTGCGCGATCAGCTCCCAGTCCAACTCGACCTCGCCATCCGCACCGTGGATGTGATGGTGCTCCTCCGGTGTGGGCGCCACCAGCGGGCGCAAGCTGCACTCCGAGCGGGCGCGGCCGGGCAGCTGACCCTCGCCTTCGCTGGTCCAGGCGCCGGCGAAGATCGGCAGAGAGGTCGGGTCGTGGTCCTCGACGACCGGCGGCGGAGGCGGCGGGGAGCCGTTGGTGCCGCGGCCGCGGGCGAACGGCGAGGTCTGCTCACGGTTCGCGGCGTGACGGGCCTCGAGCCACTCATCGGCGCGCAGCGGGTCACGGCCGTTGGTTTCCGGGTGGTGTCCGTTGGTGCTCATGCGTGGCCTCCGTTCGTGGGAGCGAGGGCGGCCTGGTTGGCGCCGAGGATGGACTGGATCGCCGCGGCGCTGGCCCGGTAGCCGCGCAGCAGCCCGGAGGACTCGAACTTGCGGGGCTTGCGGGCGCCGTGGGAGTAGACCTCGGCCACCTCGGGCTCCCAGTCCACGGAGGCGACCACGGGGATCTGCAGGGCCTTGGCGATGTGGCGGGCGGTGTATGGCCGGACGCGGGCTCCGGTGGGAACCGTGGGCCA
This sequence comes from Nocardioides marmorisolisilvae, assembly GCF_031656915.1. NCBI lineage: Bacteria > Bacillati > Actinomycetota > Actinomycetes > Propionibacteriales > Nocardioidaceae > Nocardioides > Nocardioides terrisoli. The sequence continues at coordinate 1,091,236 of NZ_CP134227.1, forward strand.
CCGGCGCTCCTCGTCGACGAGGAGGACCCCGAGACGAGACAGGCCACCGACCGCACCGAACTGGTCGCGCAGCGACTTGGCCCACGAGCGTGCACCGGCCAGTGCCGGCAGTGAGCTGCGGGTGACCAGCAGGGTCAGGTCGGAGGCAGCGATGAGCGGCTGCGGCCAGCCCGCGAGACCGAGCCGCCCGGAGTCGACGATGACGTCCTGAACGTTGCGGTCCAGCGCGCGCAGCTGCTCGGCGAGCGGCTCCCACAACGGCAGCAGGCTAGGGGCCTGCTCGTGGGCCCGGATGCCGGGCAGGAACCAGGCCGAGCGCTCGGCCGGGACCTCGGGGTCCAGCAACAGCGTCTCGCGAGGAAGGGCGGCAGCCAGTGTCCCCTCGCGCAGCGCGAGGGCGAGGTTGATCAGCCCGCCGGTGGGTTCCTGGGTGCCGTGGAAGTAGCCGGCGAAGACCGAGGAGGAACCGGTCGGGTCGGCGTCGACCAGGAGCACGGGACGGTGCCAGTCGAGGGTGAGCCCCAGCGCCGTGGTGGAGACACCGGGCGAACCGCTGGCGGAGGCCAGGACGATCAGCGCCATCGCTCAGCGCTCCCGAGCGTCCAGGACCAGTGCGACCCGCCCGGTAGCGGCCCGGGCAGCCAGGTCGGCCGCATCGCCCTCAGGGACAGAGACGTCGACAACGGTCTCCCCCGTCTCCTCGACCCGGCTAACACCAACGACGGTGGCCTCGATGCTGACCGGCTCCTTGTCGGTGATCTCGCCCTGGTCGCCGGGCGTGGTGACGATACTGACGACGTCGCCGCCGTAGAGCGGCTCCGAGGGCATCTGGGCGGGAGTGAGACTGATGCCCACCAGGGACTCCCCCTCCCCCGGCACCAGGTTGTCCGCGACTGCCTGCTCGGTGAGCAGGGTGCCGGCCCACAGGTCGACGGCGGCGCGGCTGCCCTCGAGCTCCGCCTTCTGGCTGCCGGGAACCGGCGTCAACGCCGGGTCGACACTGACCCGCACGACGGCGAGGTCACCGGCCTCGATGGTCTCGCCGCGCTTGACGTCGCTCCTGACGACCAAGACCTCTCGGGTGTCATTAACAGACGTGAACGCGTAGCCGGTACCTAGCGCACCAGCAGCGACCAAGCCCGCGCAGAGTGCAAACACCCACCGCCTGGGGCGTTGTCTGACGGGCGGGAAGTGGTTGATGTGGGGCGTGGTCGGGATATTGGAGGGTGCCTCGCCCGACCGTTCCTGAGTGATGTTCATCGACATGGATCCCGAGTCCTCTCGTGTCTCGATCACCTACGTGTCAAGACGGGTCCGGAGCGATCATCGCCAACCCAACTCGACAAGACGACACTAGTGCATTTCTATCGAGCGAGTGGTTATCCGCAGGTGACCAACTCCGAGATGTCATCGCCCGAGTCCTGACCGGAAGCGGTTGCGCGGCCCAGTCCCCCGATGGGACCGATCAATTTCGCGCACCGAATGTCCGGATCTATGGGACCACAAAATCATCCGGTTCTCCCGGGGAGAACCTGTTCCTTGTGGATAACCGTCAACCCGGGGCGTTTGCGCGTTGTCTGCCCGAAGCTAGATCTCCTCGCGCTGCAGGCGTTGGCGTTGTGCCTCGAAGAAGGCGGCGACGACGACATCAACGGGGTGCCCCGAGGCACCGGCGAGTTTGTCGAGTTGCCTGGCCGCAGGGAGCCGAGCCCAGCGGCCTTGCTCCCAGGCGTAGTAGGTAGGCACAGCAACGTTCACGGCCGCCGCCAGCTTGGGGACTGTCAGTCCGGCCTGCAGACGCAGCGCCCTGAGGTCGGGGATCTCACCGTCAATGTGGATGAGACGAAGGGTCGGGATGTCCAGGGCTCTTGCGAGCTTGACCAGGAAATCCGGCCGGGGAACGGACGTGCCGAGCTCCCAGCGCGAGACGCGCTCCCCGCCGGCAGCACCAACGAGACGCGCCAGCTCGTGCTGGGTCAGGCCCGCCTTCTCGCGTGCTGCCCGCAACTCCGAGGGGTCGACTCCGGTAACCATCAGCGACGAACACTAGCGACAGGGAGAACGATCACAGTTCCGCGACCGCGCCGAGGTGCTCGAACTCCTGGGCATAGTCCAGCCGCCAGGCGCCCCGGAGGCTACAGCCGCCCCGGTGGACTGCTTCACCCCCGAACGCCTCTTGCTGATCGCTCGGACGCTCCTCAATCACAAAGGTGACCCGCACCTGGATGGCAGAATCCCAGTGATGACTACACCAGACCGCTACTCCCCTGCGGCCGGCTGATCGGGTGGCTGCACGATCCTGGCGCGACCGGCGCATCGACGACCTCCTGGCGGCCGTCTCCGACCTCGGCATGACGATGTCCCGGTCCGCTGCCGGCGAGTTGCTCGACGAACGGGTCAAGTTCGTCGCCGAGCAGATGCGTGTCACAGAGACCAACGCCCGCCGGTACCTCACCGACGATGCCCTCGCCGGCATGGCCAGGGAGATCGTCTTCGGCTTCGTCGAAGAGACACCGGGTGCGGACCTGATGAGCGCACCGCGGACCGCCGCGGTTCCCGTGAGGTTCGCCGGCCGGGTCTTCGCGGGGTTGGGCGAGGTCGTCCGCATCCTCCTCGTCGAGCGCGACGATCTCGAGCACACCCGCGATCGGGTGGCTCAGATCGCGCACGCGCAGAGCTATCTCGGACTGCTGGTCCATGACCAGGTGGCCACCACAGGCTTCTACGACGAGCCGTCGGTCCAGATGCCCCCGGCGCTTCTCCTGCGCGTGGCGCGCATCCTGGAGACCGCCGCAGACCTGGTGGAGGATGGCCTGATCGGCTACCAGGGGGATCCGGAGCAGAGCGCTGGGCTCCCATCAGCCTTCCGCCGAGACGTTCGCCTGATGCGCACTATGGCCGGGCAGGAGTCGAGCACGTGACGGAGACCGCAGCTCGAGTCCTCGCCCTGTACGCCCCGGGTGCAGGAGATCCCGCCCGACCACCGCGGCGGCTACACCCTCGGCCGAGAGGAGTTGACCGTCCAGGACTCCGACTACGACCAGGCGCTCGCGGCCGCCCGACGCCGCGTTCCTGACGGGTGGCGAATCATCGCCCTGCGAGTCGTGCGCAGCTAGGGCGTGTCTCCCATATCTCAGGTGAGGCGCACGTGAGTATCGGTGGGTGAGTTCTTCGAGGTGCCGGGCGCTGTCGGACATGGAGTGGGATCGGATAGAGCCGTTGCTGCCATCGAACGCTGGCCGGCGGGGCCATCCGTTCGGCGATGACCGGCGCGTGGTCGAGGGGATCGTCTACCGCTACCGCACGGGGATGCCGTGGCGGGACCTGCCGCGTGAGGTGTTCGGGCCTTGGCAGACGGTGTGGAAACGACACCGTCGGTATGCCGAGGACGGCACCTGGGACAGGGTGCTTGCCGAACTGCTGGCTCAGGCCGACGCTGCGGGCAAGGTCGACTGGACAGTCTCAATCGACGCCACGATCAGCCGTGCCCACCAGCACGGCACGAACACCACCCGCCCGGATCAGGACACGGGGGGCTCGATCGAGTTACACGAATTTGCCGGCCGGGTTCATCGCGAGCCAGCTGGGCGGTGAGCGAGAACCCGCAGGTCACGGGGTGGGTCGCTCTCGTGGCGGGCTGACCACGAAGATCCATGCCGCGGTCGATGGTCACGGCCGCCCGTTGGCGCTGGTGGTCACCGGCGGCCAGCGCAACGACGGCGCGATGCTGGCTGAGGTGCTGGCAGACATCCGGGTGCCGCGGCTGGGGTCGGGACGTCCGCGCACACGTCCCGACGTCGTCGTGGCCGACCGCGCCTACACCAACGGCGTCAACCGACGCATGCTGGCCGCGCGCGGCGTCAAGACGGTCATCCCGCAGAAGAACACCGAGATCGCGGCCCGACTACGCAGAGGCTCTGCCGGCGGGAGGACACCAGCCTTCGATGCCGAGATCTACAAGGGCCGCAACGTCGTGGAGCGCTCCTTCAACCTGTCGAAGCAGTGGCGGGGCCTGGCCACCCGCTACGACAAGCTCGCCATCACCTACCGGGCCGCGGCCGTTCTCCAAGCCTGCATCCGCTGGCTTCGCCTATTGGGAGACACGGCCTAGCAGCGGATCCGATGCTGCCGTGCCCGCCGCCGGTGCACTACGCGTGCCGGCCCAGGCCGGTGAGCTGGCGAAAGTACCTCGCGCAGCTGATCGCTCCCAAGGTCCGGGATCACCTAGGTGACCAAGCAGAGGAGGACCCAGATGAGCACTTCACCCGCAGAGCAGCCGGGCCCCGGCTTCGTCACCTTCACCCAGCAGGGCGACCGCGCCCTCGATCGCCTCGCCGCCGACCTGGTCGACCACTGCGACGGCTCCGCCGGCAGCATCGCCGACATTCTCGAGCAGGTGCTGTCCGCCGACATCGCCGAGCTTGCCGACAAGCTCGGCGAATCCCTCGTCTGCGGCGAGGCCGGCCCAGCCCCCGAGAGTCCCGACCAGGCAGCCCGTAGACGCCTCGGCGCCGACCGGTCCACTGCCGGCGGCGCTCCTCCCCCGCCACGCCGGATCGGCCGTTGACACGCCGGTCCCACGCGCGAGAGCTCGCCCGCCGAGTGACCACCTAGACTGACCTAGAAAACCCCCTAAATCTAGGTGAGTCTAGGAAGGTGGCGCTGGTGGATCAGAGCCCGTACACGCCCGGTGCTGGGCACAACCCGCCCGTCCTGGCAGGACGCGACGGCCTTCTCCGTGACTGGCACTTGATGCTCAACGACATTGTCGCTGGCGGCCGCGTCCGTGCCCAGGACATGATCCTTGCTGGCCCGCGCGGCGTGGGGAAGACCGTCACGGTGAGCGCGTTCGCGGACCTTGGCAAGGAGCAAGGCTTCGAGGTGGTCAACCTCCAGGCTGTGTCGGGCCACGCTGGTCTTGTAGAGGCGCTGCTCCAGCGCGCTCGCACCCGTATGGCGGAGGAGGCCGGCCCCTGGCAGCGCGCCCGCAAGGCCTTCGAGCGGATCGGTGGGGTCAACCTCAGCATCGCGGGCATCGGTGCCGGGATCTCTACCCGCCAATCCGACGCCGCAGCACCGGGCCTGGACGCGGGAACGCTCGCTGACGCCCTGGCCACGCTGGCGGCCGAGGTCCGCAAGGACGCCCACAGCGGCGGCCTGCTGATCACCGTCGATGAACTCCAGGTCGCCTCTGGGCCCGACCTCGCCCTGCTCGCGGCGACGCTGCACCGACTCAACGTCGACCACCCCTCCGCACCGGTCCTCTTCGCCGGCACCGGACTGCCCTTCACCCCCGATGCACTCCGCAAGGCCGGCGTGACCCACCCAGACCGCCTCTTCGTGCTGGAGCCCATCCCGCTGACGCTCGAACCCGATGACGCCCGATACGCCGTGGTGGAGCCAGCACGCCGGGCCGGTGTCGCGTGGACCCCCGAGGCGGCTGCAGCCGTGGTCGAGGCCAGCAACGGCTACCCGGCCCACCTGCAGCTGTTCGCCCACGCCATCTGGACATCCGCGCCTGGGCCCGACCAGATCACCCTCGGCGACGTCGAAGCCGCACTCCCCCAGGTCGCCGACATGCTCGAACGCCGCACGCTTGGTCCCCGCTGGGACCGCATCAGCGATCGCCAGATGGAGTTCCTTGCCGCCCTCGCTCTGCACGGCGGGCGCGCCTCGACAGCGGCGATCGCCAAGACTCTCGGTCGCTCCCAGCAAGAGCTGTCCTGGCTCCGCGAGGAGCTCATCGAGGAGGGCGACGTCTACGCACCCAAACGCGGCCAGCTGGCGATGGCGGTTCCGCTCTTTAACCACTTCGTTCTGAGCCACTACGAACGCACGCGGCCCGAGGCAGCGACCGAACTGCTGAGCCTGCAGAAGATGATCGCGAACGCCGGGCTGGATCCGTCAGCAGCCCACGCGGATCGGGACATGCTGCGCCGAAGCAAGCAGAACGAGACCCGCCAGTTGCCACCGCCCAGCGGCGAATCTGGGCGGCCGCGCTCCTGAGTGGCCGCACGCACCGCTACCGAACGCGCGGACATACGTTCCGTTACACAACGCAGCCGTGTAACAGGCTGGGAGCGGGCCGGCACGGACCGCGACAGTCCGCGCGGCGCTAGAGCTGGCGGCGGGCCCGCCGCAGCATGAGGCCCTGTCACGTCGGGCAGCAGCGCGGCAAGGGACTGCGGCGGCGCGACGTCGGCCAGCTCGTCCAGCAACTCGGAGTCGTCTGCCGTCAGTGACTCCGTCGTCGGGCGCAGTAGGCGTTCCACTCACTGACCGCCGCGGCGAGCCGGCGATAGGCCTCAACATCCTGGGGGCGTTGAACCACGCGGCGGCGGACATCGCGACGCGCCGCGCGATCAGGGCCGCTTTGTCGTCCATGGCTGCTCAGTCTCCCTCCCCACACACCTGGAGGGAGTCCCTTTCCCGTTGTCCACAGCCCCACCGCCAGCGGCGCGCGCCGGCCGGCGAGATCCGCGAGACTCAAGCCCAACCTCTCGGAGGGAAGGGCACCCGGTGGACGACAACGACCAGCTCGAAGCAGGCGGACACGCGTCGGCGGCCCGCGAGCACGTCTACGGCTTCAACCGCGCCACGATGTGGGAGCAGGACCAGATCCCGGCTGAGACCTCCGCCCAGCTTGCGGAGTTCGCCGAGATCGCGGCCGCACTCCCCCAGGCGTTATCGCAGCTTTCCAGCACGCTCGAGCAGGCTCTGGCTCACCAGGTGCTCAGCATGGATGCGATGACCGACGAGTCGGACCCGGCGATGGCGATCGGCGTCGCTCGCCTCCATCTAGAGGAGGCCCGCGGTCTCGCGGTCCACCTGCACAAGCACCTCAACGCCGCGCGCAACGCCACCGCGCACGTCATCAGCCAGGGCGCCGACGACGGCCAGGAGTCGATGCCCTGGGACCAGCCCTGACCCGGCCCCGCTGACGCATCAGCGAAGATTTCTTCGCGTCGGGTGATCGCCCCGACGGGTCGACATTCCTTTGGTGACTGAGAGATGACCCCGGTCCACCAAGGAGCTGCGCGTGAGCACGCCCACCGATTCCCCGTCCGCGGCCGACCGTGACCCGGTCCAGGACGTCCGCGCACACCTCGAGCAGGCCCTGGCTGCGCTCGATCAACTCCGCGAGGTCCTGCCCCCTCCCACCGCTCCGCCCGCCCGAAACCAGAGGCGGTGAGTCGGCATGACCACCGACACCACACTGAGCGCCGCCGACGCCGTGTTCGAGGCCGAGCAGGCCGTGGGCAGGGCCCGATGGGTGGTGGAGGAGCTGAAGGAGACGATCGGCTCCGCGCTCCGCGTGCTCAACGACGCCGAACTCAACTCGGCCAAGGCCAAGCTGTCCGAGCGCGGTTCCTTCTACCTCGAGGCCGCCGGCGAGCACCTAGGACGGCTGCGCACGAGGTGCAACGAGATGCCTGACCTGACGCACGACCTGTTCGTACACCTCAATCGCGCGTCGCAGTCGGTCACCGACGCCCGTGCCCTCCTCGACCCGGCCGACACCTCCGATCCCGTCATCGCCAGCGAGGTCGCCCAACTCAAGCCGCACCTCGCGGTCGTCGGCGAGATGGTCGCCCTGGCCAAGCCCTTCGCCCAGCTGGCTGCCCAGCACGTCGAGACGGCACACCAGGCCAGCCAGGACGTGACTGCCATGGGGCTGCTGGAGCCGGTCAGCCTGGAGCGGAGCATCGCGACCGCCGGCAAGGAGCTCGGCCGCGCCGACGAGGACGTGCGCCTGCTCGGCAACGTCGTCGACCACGCCGCGGCCAGCGCCCGTGAGTCGGCCGGGATCGCCAGCGAGATCACCGACAACGCTCGCCGGCGGATGTCCGAGCAGGCCCGTGACCCGATCCCGAGCCCCACCCTGCCGGGTCCCAGGACCCCGGGTCGGTAGAGCGAGCCATGGATCTCGACCCGGGCGGCCGCCAGCTGGCGGGCCTCATCCTCGACGCGGCTGGCCGAGGCGAACATGACCAGGTCGCCAGCCTGATTGCACCGCTCGATGCAGAGCGGCTGCGCTCGCTGGTGACGGTGCTGGCCGTCCAGGTCGACCAGAGCGCGCCGGCCTCCTCGGCAACCGGCCCGGCCGCGGTGTGCGAGCTGGCCATCAACGCCGCGGCGCCGATGTTCGGCACGACGCCGGAGGCGATTCTTAGCGCCGAACGCCGCCGACCAGTCAGCGATGCGCGGGCGGTGGCCATGACGGCCGCCCGCGAGACCGGCCTGTCCCTGCCAGCGATCGCCGAGCAATTCAACAAGGACCACGGCTCGGTGATCCATGCGGTCCGCCGCACCGCCGAGCGGCCCCGACTGGCCGACGCCGCGGCGCGGGTGAGCGAGCACGTCAACAGCCGCTACACCGCCCGTCTCCCCCGCACCGAAGAGAACGTGGTCGACCTCCCCCAGCGGCCGCCCGCCTCGACTTTCGAGCCCGATGGCCCGGTCGAACACGCCGTGCTGGCGGCCGCGGAGGCCCTCAACACCACACCCGAGGTCCCCCTGGGTGCCGACCGGAGCCGGGCGGCCGCCGATGCCCGAGCGGTGGCCATAACGGCCGCCCGGATCCACGGGCACAGCCTGCCCACGATCGCCCGGCACTTCGAGCGCGACCACACCACGGTGCTGCAAGCCACCCGCCGCATCGAGAAGACCCCGCCGCTTCGGGACCTGGCCGCCAAGATCGCCGCGGATCTCCCGAGCAGCGGGCCAGCGCCAGCGCCGGCCGGCTCGACGTCGACGATCCCGTGCCCGAGAGCGGCCACCGCTCCCTCGGGTTGCGCGAGCAGCAGCGGGCGATCCCCGTTGCTGGCGAGCGGCCGCAGCTGAGGGTGGCCCGGTGAAGGCCCTGATCGGGCTGGCCGCGGCCGCGGTCCTCGCGCTCAGCGCCGGCGGGATCAAGGCCGCGATCCCCGGAGTCCAGTCAGGCCCCGAGTCCGCTGAGGGCAAGACCAGCCAGGTGCGCGTGACCGCGGTCGTCGACGGCGACACGATCCGCGTCGAGACGCTAGGAGGCCGCCAGCTCGGCCGAGTTCGGCTGCTCGGCATCATTCATTAGTCAAGTCTGGTGTCGGGATTGGACCTGTCGTGCCCCGTGGCAGCGGAACCTGTCGTAGTCGGCACCCGTGGAAACACCGGAACGGAAGGTCCCGGTACGAGATCGACTTGCCGCCGTGGGTATGTCAGAGGAGGCCCCCGTCCCGGTGACGGAGCCCGGACGGCTCCTACGGGACGTCCGCCGGGTGGTCGGGCCAGGATGGGCTTCTAGCCTGGGCGTTCACCGTTTGTGGTTCCCGTTACGACGCAGTTCGTTGATCTCGTGCATCGGCGGCAGAGGTAGCGGCGGGGTCCCAGAGCCCTTCGGCCGTGTCGGTGGCCACGTGTTCTTCGTACACGGCGACCTTCCACGTGATCAGGTCCAAGCACTCGGTGAGTGCGTCCAGTTGTGCCTGCACCCGCGCTTGGTGAGACCGGAGCAGATCGAGGCGCTGGTGCTCGTTGCCGGGACCTTGGCGAACGAGGTCGGCGAACGTCTGCAGGCTGGCCAGCGGCATGCCCGAGGCGCGCAGCTTGGTGCAGATGGTCAACCAGTCGACGTCGGTCTGCGTGTAGATGCGCCGCCCACCGGACGTGCGCTGCACCGGCGAGACCATCAGGTTCTCGCGTTCGTAGAACCGCAGGGCGTGCACGCTCAGGCCTGTGCGGGCGGCGACGCCGCCGATACTGAAACTGTCACTGTCGTGGATCGCTGGCATGGTGTCACGGTAGCCCTTGACCTAGACCACGCTCTAACTCCTAGCGTGTTGGTATGACAACTCCGCAGCAACCGATCGGATCAGGCTTCGGCTTCCGCAGCACCACCAATGATGTCCTATCCGGTATCAGTCTCACCGGCAAGACCGCCGTGGTGACCGGCGGCTACTCCGGCCTCGGACTAGAGACCACCCAAGCGCTGAGCGCGGCCGGCGCGCAGGTGATCGTTCCGGCCCGCAGACCTGACGTGGCGCGCGCCGAGCTGGCCGCCGTACCCGGGGTCAGGGTCGAGCCGATGGACCTGGCCGATCTGGACAGCATCTACCGTCTGGCAGACGCACTGCTGGCTATCGGCCGATCGATCGACTTTCTCATCGGGGCCGGTGGGGTGATGGCAAGCCCGGAGACCCGCGTTGGCCCTGGCTGGGAGGGCCAGTTCGCGATCAACCACCTCGGCCACTTCGCGTTGACCAACGAGTTGTGGCCAGCGCTGGTCGCAGGCCGGGCGCGCGTCATCTCCTATTCCTCGGCAGGTCATCACCTGTCGGGCATCCGCTGGGACGACGTGCAGTTCGACACCGGCTACGACAAGTGGCTGGCCTACGGGCAGTCCAAGACCGCGAATGCGCTATTTGCCGTGCACCTCGACGCCCTTGGTCGGGAGCACGGCGTGCGGGCGTTCTCGCTGCATCCGGGATCGATCCTGACCCCGTTGCAACGCCACATGAGCCACGACGAGCTGACCGACCGCGGCTGGGTCGACGCCGCCGGCAACCCCGCGGACCCAACTTTCAAGACCCTGGCGCAAGGCGCCGCGACAGGCGTATGGGCAGCGACCTCACCTGGGCTGTCCGGACTCGGCGGGGTGTACTGCGAGGACTGCGACATCGCCACCATCGCCGACCCGGTCGGGCCGATGGACTCCGGCGGAGTCCGCGACTATGCCATCGACCCCGGTCAAGCTGCCCGACTCTGGCGGCTGTCCTCCGAGCTCACCGGACTCGACACCGTCCCAACAACCGCGTGACAGCGCTCATCCATCGCCGGCCCAAGATGTGCCGCTGGCCGATCGCTTTCCGGGACGCAGCCCACACATTCGGCTCGGGTGGTTGGAGCCGGTGGGCTGCCTGGCCCTGTCTGCCCGTTCGGCGCGCTGATCCAGCGGGTGCACCGCGACCTGCATGGCACAGCCGGTCGCGGGGCGAATCCCCTCAGGGTCTAGCGCGCTAGGCCGACGAATGCGCGCCGATATGTGGTACCTGTCGGAGCGAGGCGAGTTCTTCGCGTGCTTGGTGGAGTTCGAGGGACAGTTCGCCGACGATCTTGGTCAGCGTCTTGGTGGTCTCGCGTTCTTCGGCGAGCTGCGTGTTGAGAGCATCGTTTTCGTTCTTGAGCGCGCGGTTCTCGTCGGCGATTCGTGTGGTCGAGTTGGGCGTGGCGTGCTGGGCTTTGACGCGGGCCTTGAAGTCGTCGACGAGGTTCTTGTGGTCGCCGTAGACGACGTCACGTCGTAGCCCGGACTCGGTGATCAGCTGTGTGCTGGTGAGTTTGCCGGTGGTCGACCTCAGCGGGGTGCCGGCCAGGAGTCGTTCCGCGGCGGCGGCCAGGTCGCGGCGCTCGGCATCGAGGTCGCGTCGCCTGCGGGTCATCGTGTGCGTCCTTCTTTGGGCGGTGTCTGGTGTCGTGTGAGGACGCCGCGGATCTGCTCGGCTTGGGCGCGTGCGCGGTCGCGCAGCGGGGCCGGCGCCATCGGCTCGTCGGCGGCATCATTGAGGACGTTGAGGCGTTCGCGCAGGCGAGTGATGTCGCGGTCGGTGTAGGCCAGGTTGACGCACCCGGCCTGGCATTCCGCCTCGAGCGGGCCGTCGACGATCGGCAGCCCTTGGGCTTGTCGGCTGGTGCGGCAGGCGGCGGTCTCGGCCCGGTATACGCAGGTCATCCCGTCGCCGTGGTGGATGCTGCGGTCGGCGTGTTGCAGGATGCGTTCGACGTTGCGGACGCGGTTGACGACCCGCCCGGCGAACCTGTGGGTGGATGCGACTCGGTCGCGATAGTGGGTGGCGGCGGGGCCGCTGACGTGTTCGCCGCCGGCCAACAAGGCGTGGTCGTGCTGGTTGTGCTCAATGATGGCCTCCAGGCGTTCGACGGCCAGGTCGTCGAGCCATCCGGTGTCGGCCTTGCCGCTGTAGCTGAGGGTGACGGTGGTGGACACGTGCCCGTATTGCAGTGCCGCGGCGATCAGGCCGCGGGGGCGGCGCACGATGAAGTAGGCCAGGGTGCGCCGAAACCGGGTCGGGTAGATCCGACCGGCCGGATCAGGGGGGATTGCGGCGTGGCCGTCGAGCCGGTGGAAGCTGGCGTTGACCCAGGCGATGAAGTTTTCCAGGTCGCGGGTCACTTCGCCGTTTCGGCGGGCGTGCCGCTCGGCGGGCCGGATCGCGTGCGGCTTGTGGAGGCTGGACGGGAACAGGAAGGGTGCGTCGGTCAGCTGCTCGAGCAGGGTGATGGCCTGGTGGACGGGGCGCACCACGACCCAGGTGCGTTTCCAGGGATCGTCACCGAGGGTGGGGCGTGGGGTGCGGGCCGGCCCCTTGCCGTAGCGGCCGGCTACCAGTAGCTGACCGGTCGTCTCGTCCTGGCAGGTGCAGCCGCGGCGTAGGTTGAGGACCTCGCCGGGTCGCATGCCCGACAGGTAGCTGATGACGACGAAGCAGGCCGCGGACAGGTGAGAGATCAGGGCGGGGAGTTCTTGTGTCGTCAGGGGCCGTTCGCGCCACGGGCGGCCGTCAATGAGTCCGGTGATGGTGCCCACGGGTGAGCCATCGGCGACATGTAGGCCGCTGTCGAGGATGACGGGTTGCAGGCTGGGCGGTACTTGACGCTGGGGCAGGCGCAGCATCCTGGCGAGGTGGCTCCAGTTGATCCGTGGTTGCGCCTGCGGGTTACTGCTGGGGTGTCCGGGCAGGGCGCGGTCCTGCGCGGATGCGTCGGCGGCGAAGGCTTCGAGTCGTTGCCGGGAGGACAACCCGTCCAGGGTCACCTGGCTGGGGTGGGTGCCGGCCTCGAGCTGGTCCAGCTCGGCGCGCGCTGCCACGATGTCGGGGCCGATCACCTCGACCATGCGCAGACTCCAGTCCAGTAGGGCCTCCATGGTGGCCGGGGCGACGCGTGGGGTCGTGTTCTCCGCGCCCGCCGGTCGGCAGGGCGCATTTGCCAGCCGGGATGGGGGCGCACCGCCCCAGGGGTTGTGGGTGTCCAGTCGGCAGTGCGGCGGAAGGCGCGCTCGGTACTCCCAGACGGTGCGGACCGCGACGAATAGGTCGCGCTTGCGGCGGTTGCTGGTCTCCAGCCGGAGCACGTGCTGGCGGTAGCGTTCCAGCTGCTGGTCGGTGACCTCGTGCAGGCTGGGCAGTTGTTGCTGGCTCATCCAGGCCGCGAACACGCGCAGCGTGCACAGCCGGAATGCCAGGGTGCCGATGCTCATCAGGTCCCCGTCGCTGGTGAGGGTGACGCTGCGCGGAGTGGGGTGTTCCAGGAAGGCCAGGGTGACGTTCTTGAACACTTCGACCAGCTCGGTGGGCCAGCGGTCCCATTGGATCGCGTTGATCTTGGCGTGCGCGTCGGGATGGGCGGGGGCCAGGTGCCAGACTGCGTCCTCGAAGCGGGACAGCTTGCCCGGCGGGGTGCCGGGACGCACGGTGCGGTGGCGCAGGATCGGTGCCCCGACACGGTTCCGGTCGCCCTCGTCGCTGATCAGTGCAGGTCCCATTGGCCCTCCAGGAGGTCGCTGATGCGTTGGCGGTGCCCGTCGGTGATCCTGGCCCTGGCGTGGTCGATTTCGGCGGGCTGGAAGCCGGCGGTGATGTCGCGCAGCTGGCCCAGGCGGGGTGCGTACCGGCGCGCCCACAGGGCCGGGGGCAGGTGTGGACGCATCTGCTCCAGTGCGTCGATCGCGGCCAGCTGGATCGGTAGCTGGTGCGGCAGAGCGCGGGCGTTGGCGCAGTCCAGGCAGGCCAGGAACGACGCCGAGCAGGCGGCCCCGGGCGGGTCGTACGGGCTGGCCCGGTGGTCTTGGCAGGACGCCAGAACGGTGTCCCGACCGCCCTCGATCAGCCCGGCCAACTGCCTCATGCTCATGTCGGCCTGGCTGGCGGCGGCCTGTGGGTCGCGTCGGGCGAGGTCTAGGAAGTTCTGGGTGAAGACCGGCACCCGAGCATGGTCGCGGGCCTTGCTCACCTCGTCGTCCAGGGCGGCAGCGACGACGGCGTGGGACTCGGCCTGGACGGTGGGGTGGGGCATCAGGTAGGTATCGCGCATGGTGGTCGCGGTGTGCGCCACGGGGCGACGGCGCCGCTCGATCGCGGTCAGCCGCAGCGTCCTCACCGAGACCACCGGCTTCCCGGCAGGGACCGCGAGGGTGGCGGTGGGGAAGCTGCGGGCGGCGGCCCACCGCTGCACATGCTGGCTGGTCAGCGTGGTGATCCACGGGCTTGGAGTATGAACGGTCTTCTTGGCGATCCGGCCGGTGAAGAGTCCCTGGCTGTTGCTCAGGCGGCGGGCGGTGTCGCCGAGGTCGAGCAGCATCCGGTACACCCTCAGTGGCGACCGGGACCACCGGTGTTCTCTGTCGCCGCCGGTGATGAGGTCTTCCAGCGCGATGACCATGTGTTCCCGGTCGGGTCCGCGGCGTGGCTTGCACGCCTCGACCAGTGCCAGGCCCTCGTCGGTCAGCCCGCCGTCGGGACGGAAGTGCGCGGCCGGCCAGGTGACGATCGTGCCGTAGTTCTGCCCGGTCAACGCGACAAGGAGCAGCGCGAACGCGGCCAGTTCGTCCGGGGACGGGCACAGCATGCCGGCGACCTTGACCAGTCCGCCGCACCGTTGCACGTCCGGCGTGCCGTTCGTGTCGACCCTGCGGGGCAGTTGGCCGGTGCGTTCGAAGCCATCCAACAACCGACCGAGTGTGACGTCCTCGCTGCCCGCTGGAAGCTCTCCGGCCCGATACCGGACCAGGAGCCGCCGCGCGGCGTGGATCCGGTCCCGGGCCGCCCGCACGTCATGTCGAACGGCGGTCAAGATCTCCTGCCATTCGGCCTCGGTGTAGCCCCGCTTGCTGATGTCGCCCCGGCCCATCCCGCGTACCCGGATCGCCGCCAACCCGGCCCTCGCCTGGGGGCTGAGACGCTCGTCGTCGCGCAGCAAACGTCGCAGGTTCTCGACGTAGCCGCTCACGGTTCGTGGTTTCAGGTGCTCGTAGCGGCGCCGGAAGGCCAGCAAGTGCTCGGCGACGACGTCTTCTGGCTGCCGGACCGGGACCGGGTGCTCGGACAGCACGACCGCGAAATGGCGGGCCGTGTCCACCAGTGACCTGGCGGTGGGCAATCGTTTCACCGTCGAACGGGTGGTGACCTGGCGGGCGACCCGGCCGGCCAGCCACCGGCGGATCGGCTCGGCCACCGGCAGGTCGGTGAACTCGAACAGCGTGCTGCGCCCACTGGTCTCGTCGAGGAACAGCACACTTTGACCATCGGCTCCCAGTCGTGGCCGCGGCGCCCACCCGGCCGGTGGCAGGGCTGCGGGTTGTCCTCCCCCCACGCGGTCGCTCACCGAGACACCACCCCGGTGAGGGTGATCGGCTGCACCGTGCGCCCGCCTTCGCGGGCAAGGGTACGCAGCAACGCATCGACTCCGGCGGTCTCCCCCTCGTCCAACAGGGCCATCAAGTAGTCGACCTCAAGCCCGGCGAATGGTTCGAGGTAGATGTCTCGCGTGGTCATCGGGTGGGCGTGGCCCATCAGCGTGGCCAGCTGGTACCAGATGTCACCCAGCTGGTCGCGCAGGTCACGCGTCTCCTCCTCGGACAGGCCCGTGACCCGGGTCCGCCAGACCGCCGAGAAGATCGAGTACCACTTGAGGCAGAACGAGTGCCGCAGCATGTGCGGCCGCGCCCACAACGGGCACTGGTCCGCGTCCACCCCGTCACCGACGGTCTCGGCCCACACGCGGGCGATGCGGTGATTGGCGTGATCGAAGGTGTCTTCCCACCCGTAGGGCTTCTTCGGCAACCCATTCGGGGCGAGCCACAGCCACAACGGCGCCAGCCCGTCCGGGGTGCGTCGGAACAAACGGCGTCGCTCGTCCGGGCCGAGCACGTCCACCGAGACGGGCACCGGCCCGCCCGGGTCCTCGATCAGCAGCCGCTGACTGTGCGCGCGGTAGCCGGTCACGACCCGGACGCCGGGCAACTGCTGGTAGCGGCCGGCCCGCTGTGCCCGTCGGACGACCTCAGCCCGGGAGCCCGCCACCGGGTCGGTGTAGGCGGCTACCGCGTGCAGCACGCTTCGCGGGATCCGATACGTCCGGCCGGCCTTGGCGCCCTTGAGACATGCCGCCGACAGGTGCGCCGGCGCGAACCGGGCCGCGCCCGGTGCGGGGATCTCGAGGTCGAGGACGCTGGCCCACTCCGCCAACCGCAGGCCCGTCCCGTACAGGCCATCGACGAACGCCGCATCCCGGTCCTCATTGATGCCGCGCCAGCCAGGGCGGCGCAGCCCGTCGAAGCCGTAGCCACACAGCCCGATGTTGCGCCACTGCTCGAACGCCGACCGCAGCATCCACTTGACCTGCCGCCGCGTTGAGCCAGCGGGCCGCAAGGGATCCCGGCCACCCGGTCGGCGGCGCAGCGCCTCTTCGGGCGGCGCAACGCTGCGTCGCGGGCCCATGCCGGCGGTAGCGACCGGATTGGCCACGCCGTACCGCTGGCCGGCCCACGAATAGAAGCTGTTCAATGCCGACCGGTCCGTGTCGAAGCTCGTCGGCTGCACCCGCTTGGCATTGTCCAGCGACGTCAGCCGCCACTCCTTGAATGCTCCCACGTCTCTCGCCGTCGCGTCCGTCCAGCCGCGGCCGACCACGTGTAGGTAGTCCAGCCACACCACCAGGGCGTAGGCGTACCGGCGCCACGTTCCGGGGCGGGCCTCGGCCATCGGCCCGGTGCGGAAGAACAGATTGACCCGCGGGTCAGGCCACCCGCCCGGGCCGATCAACACCGGGGTCCCGTGCCGGGCACCATTGGCAGCAGCGCGGGCGTGCACCTCCCCGAAACCCGACAAACACTCAGCGTCAGGCGTGGTCACGGACGCCGTGAAGTCGTAGAACGTCACCGTCCACCCTTCCATCCCAGCAGACAAACGCTCTCTCCAAGCAGGTCGTGACCGACGACTCTGAATAGCCTAGAGAAGGATCGACGCTCCCGAAGTCGCTCATCCGCTGGAGCCGTCCGAGTGCTACGCCGCGGACGCCACGCGCCTGCTCGAGCGACTCGCGCCGGTCGGCAGCACCGTCGACCTGGTCACCGACACCGCCCAGCCCAGCCGTGACCGCTACGACCGGCTGCTGCGCTACGTCGACCACGATGCCGTCGACGTAGCCCGCGAGCTCCTGGCCAGCGGCGCCGCCCGCCGCTACGAAGCAGACCAGGCGCTTGCCCGCGAGGAGTCGTACGCCGGCGCCGTCGACGACGCCCAGGGCGCTGAGCGCGGCCTGTGGGGAAGCTGCTGAGAGCCCCGGTGCAGGTGATGGACGAGCAGCTGACGCTGGCCGCGAAGACGCTGGCCGGTGGTGCTACGCCCTCGGCGTCGACGAACGCCTCCTCGGCTGCGGCGAGCAGCTGCGCAGACTCGCCGTCGACCAGGCCCTCGGCCGACGGGCGCCGGCGCACCTCGAGCAGGCGCTATGGCAACAGACCGCCACCCTGCTGCGGCAGCGCCTCGACTGGGACCGCGACCACCAGGTGAGCCCACCGGCGCCCGCTGCGTGCCTGCCCTGCGCCGTGGCGGCCGACCAGTGCCCCACCCACGCCGACCGCCGCTGTCGCGCGTGCGGTGGCCAGCTGCACCGCATCGTCGTCGACGAGGGCTTCGACACCCACCCGTGCTGCGACCGGCCGGCGTGATCGGACCCGGCCCGTCGAGACGGATCCGCCGCGGGTGATCGCTCCCACCCCTGGCCCGCACTTAGGAGACCAAGGAGGACTGGCGCAGCCGGTGCCGGTCCACGGGATCCATGGGAGTTCACATGAGTGAAGCCGCTCGCGAGGAAGAGGCCCGTCAGCGCGCCGAGGAGATCAGGGCGACTGAGGAGGCCGCCGCCCAGGCCGCGGCCGCCGACACCGGCCCCTCCCCCGACGCCGAGATCACGCAGGTCCACCGTTCCGGTCGCCAGCACGACCACACCGACACGGCCGCCTACCAGCGGCCCCAGATCGGCCGCCGCCGCGGCCCGCGCCGCTAGGAGGTCGTGATGGCAACCGCGCTCGCATCAGCGGACGTCAGTCACGTCCCCGGCCGCACAACGGTCCGCTGGGTCGACTGCTCCCACAAGCTGGGTTCGCTGCCGTGCATGAACCACAAGCCGCACGAGGGCAACGGCCGCGGCTGCGTGCACCACTCCACCTCCGGCTTCCAGGACGACGAGTAGCTCGCGGACCTGCAGCGCCGGAGAGTGTGCCTAGCCGTGGACCAGGTGCAGCCGCGGCCGCGCCGGCTGCTCGACGGCCGCCTCCAGGAGCTGCAGCCGCTCGAGCGTCATCGGATTGCCATGACGCCGGAGCAGGCCAGCCAGCACGGAGCCGAGCCCCAGGGAGACCACCAGCTGGTCGGCCGCGGCCTCCGCGCTGGCCTCGATCCGGCGGCTGGCCGCCGGCACCAGGTAGGTCAGGAGGATCACCGCGCCGCCCAGGATCCCCGGAGCGGGCCGGCCCTCAACGACCGACTGCACGATGCAGATCACTCCGACGACACCTCGCAGCGTCCACGCCAGCCGCACGAACGGAAGCCAGGCGAACGCCCGGGCCACGCCGCGGAACGACGCGACCACCAGCCGCCACGGCGTCGTCGACGCAAGCACCGCGAGCTCGAGCCGCGGGCGGATCGCACGCCGCCGGCCGACGGCATGAGCCATCGCGGAGGCCGCCTCCGCGTCGGTCACCCCTCCGCGGTAAGTGGCGTCGACCAGGCCGGGGCTGACCACGACAGCGCCATCTGCGATCGCCATAGCCACCAGGGTGCTCGGACCCTGACGCCGGCGTACGAACAGGGCGCCGACGTCGACACCGCGGACACCCAGCTCGGCGAGCACAGGCCCCATCACCTGGAGCTCAGCCGCAGTCGCAGGCCGCGACCCGGTCAGCGCTGCGGTCGCCGACACCTCGAACCGGCCGAGCGCCAGCGCAACGAGCACGCCCGCTGCAGCCAGGAACGCGATCAGGCCGAGCGCCGGCGGGAGCACGGCGCACACCACCACGGTGAGGACGAAGCTCACCAGCACCGCCGGCGCCAGCGTCACCACTCTCAGCACGGTCATCGGGAACCTCCTCATCACGACCCTCCTCCATCTGTCAGCACTAGTGCGAATCTCTTGACTTTATCCGTGGTGATCGTCCGGCGACCGCCATACGACATAGGCGAACGAGACCAGTTTGTGCCCAGCCGCCGACACGACCCCGAGTTATCCACAGCCCGCCGCGCAGCGGAGCGAGGACCGACCCGGACGTGGGTTCATGGGCCAGACCGACCTCCGACCGAAAGGAACACCCGTGGACACCCTCAACGCTGACGGCACTTGGGACCGCCTCGGCTCGATCGCCCTCCTGCTGCACCAGGCCGCCACCCAGGTATGGAGCGACGCCGACCGGTCTGCCGCCGACTCGCCACTGCACGACCTCGGCCTCGGTGTCTACCTCGCGCACTCCCGGGCCAGCGCCCTGCTGCCCCAGGACTACGAGCTGCCCGACGTCGAGGTCGACGAGCTCGAGGAGCGCACCCCGCTGCAGCTACTCACCGAGGCCGAGGGGTTGACCCGGCCCCTGCCGTTGCACCGGCCCGACCTGGTTCACGGCTCCCAGCTGGTCGTCGACCTGTGCGACCTCATCCGAGAAGCACGCGGCCTTGGCTACTGACCTGCGGGTGGCGTACGCCGACATCGACCAGGAGCTCTTCGACATCGACCAGATCCCGGTGACCTCGCGCGACGTGCGCAGCGTCGGCGAGATGCTCTTCGACGTCGACTACCTGGCGCGCCAACTCCTGATGGATGTTGACGGAGACGCCGCCGGCACGCTGCTGCGCAGCTGGCCGACGATGGTCGCGGCCGCCGAGGACCTGTGGGCATCCCTGCCCGGTCGACGCCCCGGCATCGACGAGCGCGACCGTCCCATCACCACCCTCTCCGCCCAAGCCGCCACCATCGAGACCAGCCTCTCCGGCCGCACCGCCTGGCCAGGGCAGGGCCCGACCAGCCCCCGCATCGACCAGATGACCCAGACGTTCCTCAACGCCGCCGCGCTGGTCCGCCGCTACGGTGCCGAGATCCCCCACGCACAGCCCGACGCTCACCGCGACCTCGAGGCCGCGCGCACCCGGATCATGCACGGGCTCTACCTCACCGCCCACGCCGTCAACGTCGCGCTCCACGAGCACGGCCGCGACCGCCTCAACGACGCCCGCGGCTCCGGGCACCGGATCCAGCTGGCGCAGCACCACTCTCCCTACGCGATCGCCCCCACGGGCGCCTGGATCGACAGGATCTCCGCGTGCGAGAACACCGCCCGCAGCTACCTAAGCGACCGGTTCGCCCAAGCCCTCGCCGGCGAGGCGATGCGGCCCGTCGACGACCCCAGCCGGCTCGCGCAAGCGCTGGCCCACTGGGACATCCAGACCCACCGCGCGCTGGCCCGAGATCTCGAACCGTCCAACATCCTGCTGATCACCCGCACCCAAGGCCTGATCGCCGGCGCGAGCATGGTCCTCATCGACGCGGCCGCGGCCGCAGGCGTGCTCGAGCGCTCCGAGCGCCTGGTCCCCGCCATCGCCGAGGCAGGACGCTCCTGGAGCAATCTGGCCAGCCGCTGGGGCGACCTCGCTCCCCCAGGAGCCCGCCTCGAGGAGCGGCTGGCACGCGCGGCCGCGGAGGTCCGCGCCGCCTACCGCCAGATCACCCACAACAAGACCACCCTGGCCAGTCCCGAGGTCATCGCCGGCCGCCCAGGACTCCCCCAAGCAGTTCTCGCCACGCTGCGCGCGATCGAGGCCGGCTCCGAGCTCGCAGTTGTCGTCGCCGAGAAGGCCGACGAGGACCTCGTCGGCCCGGCCCGCGCCCTGTCCCGTCGAGCGCACAACGACGTCGAGGCCGGCCTGGCCACCCCGCCGGCCGAGGGCGACGTCGTCTGGGTCTCCCCCGCCGACATCCTCAACAAGCGCCTCGTGCCACTCCCCCCGCCCGTCGCGGAGACCCTGCGCGCGGCCAGCGACGCCACGATCGACGCCACCAGCTCGGCCTCCGCAGTGATTATGGTGCACACACCGAGCATGGAACCAGTCCCGGCCAGGGTGAATACGCATCAAAGCCCGGCCGGGCGAAATGAAGTGACACCGCTCACCGCCGGTATCCCAGCCAAGAGTCGTGGCCGGTGAAGACGCTTCGCGCCCGAACAAGTCCGGTAGCACCGCAACTGACCCGCGCCTGCCACGAACTGATGCTCCTATTGGTGTCAAGCGGCCTGAAGCCAGGTTCGGTAGCGCTCGGTGAACTCGCGGTCGTGGGTGATGCCACGCTCGATGCGACTGACGTGGATTTGGCAGGTACCGAGCGCTTCGACGACCTTGCGTAGGGGCAGGTTCTTCTCGCGTCGGACGCGGTGGCGGTCGTCGATGCTGGCCAGAGCGTTGGGCTCCCGGAGCAGCCTGAATACCTCGCGGGCAATGGTGCGCTTGAGGATCCGCAGGAGCTCAGGATTGCTCCTGTTCCTCGCCCGTTGTGCCGCGACGAACGCTCGGGTCCGGGGATCGCTGGACATTCGCACGGTGGCGACAGTGTGCAGGGCCGCGTTGGCGTGCCGGGCCCAACCGCGGGAGAGCCGGTAGCGGGTCTTGCCCGACGACGCGGGAACGGGCGCGGTGCCGCACTAAGCCGCGAAGGAGGGATCGCTGGCGAGTCGCTCGGGATTGCCGCCAGCGGTGACGAGCAGCTGAGCTGCGGTGACCGGGCCGTGCCTCGGTGCTCGTGGCCTTCGCGCTGGACTTGGTGGCGGCCATCAGTTGACCTCCAGACCGAAAGCGCGGTCGTAGTCGCTGAGATCCCGGGCCAGGTCATCGCCAGCAGCGGCGGCAGGGCGGGGTTGCTGGAACTGTTTGCGCAGCCAAGCGGCGGTCTCGACATGGACCGGGTCGGTGACCGTGGTTCCTCGGGCCCACACTCGCGGGTGTTCGGCCACGACCCGGCCCTCGCAGTGAACGCGGACCCGGTCAAGGTCCGCGCTGACGTCGACCATGCGGCCGATCACGGTCGGGTCGACGGAGTAGTCGTTGGTGTCCAGACGGACGTAGTAGTCCCGCCCGAGCCGGATCTTGTTGCGCCAGCCCAGGTGCAGCGGGACCGGTGGCAGCGGCAGCATCGCGGCCCGGTCGGCCTGGACCAGGTCGACCGGTGCGGCCTTGATCGTGCGCACCACGCGGGCGTCGGCCTTGTCCAGCCAGTCGGTGAACTGGTCGTTGAAGTCGTCCGGCGACCTGAAGGACCGGCCGGGCATGAAGGAGGTCTCGAACCAGCCGTTGCGTCGCTCCAGCCTGACTCGTGCCACCGGGGTGTGTCAGTGAGGTCTGGCCTGTAGCGCGGTGAGGATCGCCTGGGCTGCTGGGGTGGTCGGGTCGGCGGCGAGGTGCTCGTGGCCGGCGATGCGGACGGTGATCTCCTGGATCGGCCGCAGGGTCGTGATGATCTTCTTGATGCTCGCGCCGGTGCTGTTCTGCAGGTCGCGGGCGATCGCGAGGGCAGCGAACACGATGGTCAGGTGGGCCTCGATCGCGTCGCGGGTGTGGTGGAAGATCGGCCTGGCGGCGAGGTCGGTTTTGGACATCCGGAATGACTGCTCGACGTGCCACAGGTCGTGATAGCTGGCGACGACCTCACCGGCGGGCATCAGATCGGCGGGGATGTTGGTGACGTAGCCCTTCAAGCCGACCAGCTCACGCGCCCGGGCGAGTGAGGCTTCGTCGAGGACGGTGGCGCCGTTGCGGGACTTCACGAACCGGGGCGTCCTCGCGGCCCTCTCGCCGGCCACGACCGCCCTGGCCTTGTTCTCCTGCAAGGAGAGGGTCTTGTTGTCTCGCACAGCTCGCTTGCGGGAGTAGGCCCACACCGCCCGCCACGACTTCGCATGCACCTTCGGGTCCCAGACAGGTTCGGCCCGCCGCATCGGGTCACTGGCCTTCACCGCGGTGCCGCGTTGATCCCTGGGGGTGATGGTGTCGATTACCTGCCCATCGGCGAAGGCGGTGCCGTGCCAGCGGAAGTGGGACTCCAGATCCTTCGGGGCCTTCGTCACCCGCGACCCGACGATGAACCGCAGGCCCGCCTCGTCCAGCTCGCGCAGGTTCGTCGCCGACAGCATCCCGGCGTCAGCGACGATCACCATGTCAGCGACGCCGTGCCGAGCCTGGAACTGCTTGACGATCGGGATGATCGTCAACGTCTCTGCCTTGTTGCCCTCGAAGCAGCCGATCTCGAGCGGGAACCCACGCCGGTCGACCAGCAGCCCGACCACGATCTGCGGATCGACCCGGCGTTCCTTGCTGTAGCCAACCTTGCGGAGTTGGTCCTCATTCTCGGCTTCGAAGTAGAGCGTGGTCACGTCGTAGAGCACCAGGCTGACGTCGCCAGTGATCATCGCGTGGTCGAAGCAGGCAGCCGCGATCCGATCGCGGTAGTCGCGCTCCTGGGCTCGCTGCAGTGACCGGAACATCGTGCGCAACGACACCGTCGGCGCGCCGATCTCGTTCAGCACCCGGACCGAGTCGGCCTTCGAGGTCGGCTCGATGATCCGCGCCAACACCAGTTGCGCGAAGGCCTCGTCGTCGATGGCGTCGAACCCCAGCCGCGTGTAGGCCGAGGTGAGGACCTGCCACAGCAGCGCTGAGCGCTTGCTCGTGATCGGGGCAGGCCTGGTTGGCACGCCCTCATCTTCAAGGCCGACACCGTCCAGGTCGAGAGCCTCCTGGCCCTCGTGCATGCGTCGACGCGCCACCGCGAACAGCACCGCCAGCTCGGCGTCGTCGCGGGCCGTGCCAAGGTGCTCGAGGACGACATCACGCCCGTCGCGACGCTCAGCGAGCTGGACCTTCGTGCTCCCCGAACGCCCCGGGACCTTCCGCACAAACACCACTGGCCGGACCCTACCGACCAACGGGGTGTGTCAATCACGCCGCCCGCAACCCCGTGACCTGCGAAAACACCAGCGTGATCCGCGATCTCAACTCAAGTGGCACGAGTCAGGACCGGCCGGGCATGAAGGAGGTCTCGAACCAGCCGTTGCGTCGCTCCAGCAGGCCCTTGGACTCCGGGTCATTCGGTGGCAGCAGCACCAGCTTGGTGGCCAGGGTGCCCATGAACGAGGCCACCCCTTCGGCGCGGCGTTGACCGCGACCGATGCCTGCCTCGTTGTCCCAGATCAGCCGACGCGGGACCCGCCCGAGCTGCTGGATCAGCTCCCACGACCCGAGTAGCAGGTCCTCGGTCTTCCGGGTCGGGATCATCCGCCCGGTGATGAACCGCGAGTGCGCGGCTGTGATCACCAGCACCGGCAACAACTTCGTGGTGCCGTCCTCGAGCGGGATCTTGCGCGGCGGGAACCACAAGTCGCCCTGCGCGGCGTCGCCGACGGTCCAGGTGATCCGGTCAGCCGGGTCGACCGGTCGGTGATCCGGGCGCAGCCGCTTCACGTTCTCCGAGAACCAGCGGATCGAGCCCGTCCAGCCGACCCGCTCGGCCAACACCGTCGCGGGCATGTCCGGCACCTCGTCCAGCAGCGCCCGCACCGCCGGCTCGAACGCGGTGAACGACGTCGGCCCCGCCTTGCGCTCATAACGCGGCGGAGCGTCCGAGTTCACCGCCTTGATGACCGTGGTCCGCGAGATCCCCAGCTGCGCTGCGATCCGCGTCTTCGGCACCCCGTCTGCAGCCAGCCTTCTGATCAGCGCCCAGTCCTCCAAAGTGATCACTCTCCAATCGTTGAGTGCTCACTTTTCACCGCCGAAACTGTTCAGTTTTCGAGCGCCGCCGACAGCTGCCGCGAGGCAGGGAAAATGGCGGCCCGCCCTGTTGGACCGTCGGTTGGGGGCACTGTAGCGTCGGTCCGAGACTTTGCTAACCGTTTTCCGACTGGAAACTGGCCGGGACGTCGACCCTCCCCCGGTGGGCCGGCGAAGGCTTGGGCAACTGCCATCCATTCCGTCGCCACGTCGCCCACCACGGCCAGGCGTGTGTCGAGGAGATGGCGTCGCTGCGTAACGACGAGACAGAAGTCGAGCGCCGGGCCGGTGACGTGGTTCGTCGCCTCCGGTGCGCCCCAACTCCATATCCGCGCTCATGGGGTCCGGTGAGCTCTACTCGAACCGGTGCCGTTGGCACTGGACGACCGCGTACTCGGAAGCTATTTGGAAGTGTGCGGACCCCGAGATCCGCGATGTGCCTGAGCCTGTCTGTCGCAACCGGGCTGAGCCCGAGAGCATCAATGATGTCCTGCCCGTGTGCCCACGTCTCCATGAGACGAGCGGTGGCGAATGAAGCGACGCTCATGGCGGGCCCGAACCAGGGGATTCGCACCTGCGGTGCAACGGAGCGAAGCGACTCAATCAATTCCATTCGAGCACGTAGAAACTGGCCCAGCAACTCGTTTCCGGGCAACCGCCGTCCTGGAATGTTTGCGCGCTCGATGAATTCCGCGAGGTCCAAAAGGGCCTCGGCGCGAAGCTGCTCGAACCGACGTTCGTCGGTGATCGCATGGTGGGCCGCGTTGTCGGAGAAGGCCAGGTGGCTCACCTGATCCCGCACGGTCCACCCTTCCGCTGGTGTGGGTGTGTCCCATGCCGGCGTCGGTAAGGCGAGGAGCAGGCCCATCAGGTAACCGGTCTCGTCACCGAGATCCCGGAGCAGTGCCTCGAGCTCCACGCTCTTTGGGCCGCCGGTGGCGCGGGCGCTCATCGCGTTGCCTGTCACCGGCCCTGCCATTGTGGTGCACGCTTCTCTCGAAAAGCTCGCGGCCCCTCCTGGGCATCGGCACTCAGATAGACCGGCTCCCAGATTCGGTCCGCCTCGTCAAGCGCATCGTGCCAGCCACGATCAGCTGACGCGTAAACCATCGCCTTGGATGCAGCGACGGAGAGCGGGGCATTGACTGCTATACGTTCGCCCAGCTCCTGAGCGGCTTCGTGCAGCTGCTTGGCCGGCACAACCTCGTTGACGAGGCCGACCTCGCGGGCCCTCGTGGCATCGATAGGGTCGCCGGTCATAAGCAACTGCAGTGCCACCCGCGGCGGAATCAACCAGGGCAGCGGCGCCGCCCACGGGGATCCGCGACCAACTTTGACCTCTGTCACCGCGAAGCGGGCATGGTCTGCTGCGACGACCAAGTCGCACATCTGCGCCAGGAGAAAGCCACCGGCGTAAGCCACGCCGTTCACGGCGGCGATTGTCGGCTTGTTCACAGCAACCGTCCGACCGAAGTACGGAATGAAGTCGCGTGGTGGCAAAGCCAAACCTTGCTCCGCCATCTCCTTCAGGTCGCCTCCTGCGCAGAAGGCAGCGTCACCCGTTCCGGTGAGGATCAGGACCTTGGCCTCCGTATCGGCATTGAATCGTTCGACGGCCTGGAACAGTCCGGCGCGAACCGCGGCGTTGATCGCGTTGCGTGCTTCTGGTCGGTTGAGTCTCACCCAGGCGACATGGTCGACGACCTCGTAGGTCACCGCGTCGGTAGCAGCGTTCATCTCTGTCATCCGCACTCCTTAGTAGGAACTGGGCAGGCCGAGGCTGTGCCGGGCGACATAGTTGAGGATCATCTCCCGACTGATCGGCGCCGTCCGCATAAGCCGCATCGGTCCCCAGAGGGTGGCCAGGCCGTACTCGGTAGATAGCCCATTGCCACCGTGGGTCTGGATGGCTTGGTCGAGGGCGGCTATCCCCGCCTCGGCGGCCGCGAACTTAGCCATGTTCGCGGCCTCCCCGGCCAGGGGATCTCTTTCATCGTGTAACCACGCGGCGCGCTGCGTCATTAGCCGGGCGAGGTCGGCGTTGATCCTCGCATGCGCAAGAGGGTGCGCCACGCCTTGGTGTGTACCGATGGGAACACCCCAGACCTGGCGCTCGCAGGCGTATTCTGCGGCCTTTTCCAGGGCGTATCGAGCGATGCCGTTGCCGACGGCGGCACCCATGATGCGTTCGGGATTGAGACCTTGGAAGACCTGGCGTAGACCGTCGCCCTCGGTACCGATCAGGTTCTCCGCAGGGACCCGGACATCGTCGAAGAAGAGCGTGAACTGTTTCTCCGGCGCAGTCATCTCAACGGGGATCACCGTCTTCGACAGGCCTGGGGCATCCGTGGGAACCACGATGAGGCTCAGTTGACCACGCCCCGCATCGTCGGTGCCGGTCCGGGTCACGACGAGGATGGCGTCAGCCTCGTCGACACCAGAGATGTAGTACTTGGTGCCGCGAAGCACATAGTCGCCGCCGTCGCGGGCGGCGGTGGTCGACAGGTTGTGTGAGTTCGATCCGGCGTCGGGCTCGGTGATGGCGAAGGACATGATGGACTCTCCGCTGATGATGTTCCGCAGCCAGCGCTCACGCTGCGCCTCGGTGCCGAAGGTCTGAATGATGGAGCCACAAATGGCAGGGGAGACCACCAGCATGAGCAGCGGACAGCCGGCGGCAGCCAACTCCTCTGCCACGATTTGCAATTCGTAGACCCCGGCGCCGCCGCCGCCGTACTCCTCTGCCAGGTTCACTCCAAGGAAGCCGTACTTTCCTGCCATCTGCCAGAGTTCGGTGCTCGTGCCACCAGACTTCGACGTCTCGACGAAGTACTCGTGGCCGAACGATCGTCCGAGCTTGCCGACGGCCTCACGCAGCGCGTGCTGCTCTTCCGTTTCGCGAAAATCCACCTGTCATCTCCTATCAAAGTCCACATTCCGAGTGCCCAAATTGGGCTCATCACTACCGAGACAAAGCTCTCTACTTGTCCTCCCGCTCGAGAACCACGAGCACCTCCCCGTCGCGGACTGCTGCTCCCTGGTGGACTGCGACCTCCTGGACAAGACCCGGGTAGGGGCTCGTTACTGTGTGCTCCATCTTCATCGCTTCCAGGACCAGGAGTGGCTGGCCGGCAATGACGTCCTCGCCGACTTCAACCAGGACGCGTACGACGCTGCCCGGCATGGGCGCCGTGAGCGAGCCACCTGCGTCTGCCGCGCTCGGCGCCCCGAATCGCGGCTCCCGAATCAGCCGGGTGTATCCCAGCCGACTGTCCACATGGACGATGCAAGAGGCGGCGGCATCTCCAGAGAGAGTGACTTCAAAAGCGGTGCGCACGCCGGCGATTTCCAGGGTCACCCGTCCGGGGGCCAGTGTTCGGAGCAGCAGCTCTGGAACGTCCTCGTTGTTTACGCGCGCGAGAACGGCGCCATGAGCGAGCACATAGTCAACCCGGTACTGGTCCTCTGCCACCTCGAAGGTGACGTTCTGCATCTGGGAGGGGTTGTTCCGCCATCCCGCGGGAACGGTCTGCTGGACCGAGGCATTGGCTCGCTTCTGGGCGAGAAGAGCCAGGCTGGCCACCACCGCATGTAACCGGTCTGCGTCCGGATTGGCCAGCGGCCTACCGAGTTCTGCAGGCGGATGGCGAACTAGAAACCCCGTATCGGTGTCGCCGGCCAGAAACTCTGGGTGCCGGAGGATCCGAACCAGGAGGTCCCGGTTCGTCACCAGCCCGTGGATCCGGGCGCCCGCGAGTACCGTGCTGAGCTTGCGGATCGCTTCGGTGCGGCTGGGCGCCCAGGAGATCACCTTTGCCACCATGGGGTCGTAGTACTGGCTGATCGATGATCCGGAGTCCACGCCGCTGTCAATGCGCACTCCTGGCAATGTGTCGAAGTCGAACGTCTCGAGCGTCCCGGTCTGGGGCAGGAACTGCTGCACCGGGTTCTCGGCGTAGAGCCTCGCCTCCACGGCATGACCGGTGATCACTGCCTCCGATACTTCGGCGGGAAGCGGCTCTCCCATGGCGACCAAGAGTTGTTGCCGGACCAGATCGATACCGGTAACGAGCTCGGTGACCGGGTGCTCGACCTGCAGACGCGTGTTCATCTCCAGGAAGTAGTAGTGTCCGTCCCCATCCATCACGAATTCCACGGTCCCCGCGCCCACATAGCCAACGGCTCGCGCGGCCAATACTGCGGCACTACCCATCCGCTCGCGCAGTGCGTCGTCGACTGCGGGTGAGGGGCTCTCCTCGATGATCTTCTGGTATCGACGCTGGATCGAACAGTCCCGTTCAAACAGAGCGGCCACGCTGCCATGAGAGTCGGCCAGTACTTGGACCTCGACGTGGCGAGGTTGGACGACAAGTCGCTCGAGGAACACGGTCGCGTCGCTGAAGGCGGCTGCGGCCTCGCGCTTGGCGGCCGTGACGGCATCGATCAACCCATGTCCGTCGAGCACCTGACGCATGCCTCGCCCCCCGCCACCGGACGACGCCTTGACCAGTAGTGGGTAGCCGATATCTTCCGCGACCTTTCGGAGCTCGTCCTCTTCGAGGTCGGACACGTCAACCCACGGCAGCGTCGGGACGCCGGCGTCCGCCATCATCGCCTTGGCGGTGAGCTTGGATCCCATAGCTGCGATCGCCTCCGCGGGGGGACCGACGAACGTCAGCCCCTTATCGGTGCAGGCACGGGCGAAGGCGGCGTTCTCGGAGAGGAATCCGTACCCTGGATGAACGGCGTCCGCGCCCACAGCGAGGGCGGCAGCCACCAGGAGGTCAGGGTCTAGGTAGGTCTCCGCCGGTGTCACGCCGGGCAGCCGCACGGCTACATCCGCCTCTGAAACGTGGAGTGCGTCCGCGTCGGCGTCGGAGTAGACCGCAGCCGTGGCAATGCCCATCTCACGACAGGTGCGGAAGATTCGCCGCGCAATCTCTCCCCGGTTTGCGACCAGCATCATCTTCATGGAAATCATGAACCTCACATCCTGAAGACGCCGTAGCCGCGCTGACCACGGATTTCGGTGCTGTGGACGACCGACAGGCATATGCCAAGAACGGCCCGAGTGTCACGCGGATCGATAACCGCGTCGTCGTACACCCTTGAGCTGTTGGCCAACGCCGTCTCCTCACGCTCGATCTGGGCCTGCACTGCCTCGCGCATTCGCGCGTCCGCCTTCTTATCGAACCGAACGCCCCTGTCGGCAGCGGACTGCTCAGCCACGATCGACATCACGCCCGCTAGTTGCTGGGGACCCATGACCGCAGTCTTGGAGTGGGCCCAGGAAAAAAGGAAGCGGGGGCCGAAGGCACGACCACACATTCCGTAGTTTCCTGCACCGTATGAGACGCCGATGTTCACGGTCAGATGCGGCACTCGACTATTGGTGACCGCATTGATCATTTTGGCTCCGTCCTTGATGATCCCGTTCTGCTCGTAGGTCTTGCCCACCATGTAGCCCGTCGTGTTCTGCAGGAACAGCAGAGGGGTATCGACCTGGTTAGCCAACTGTATGAACTGGGCTGCCTTCTCGGCCTCCTCGTTCAGGAGCACGCCTCGGGCATTGGCCAGCACGCCCAGCGGGTAACCGTGGAGGGACGCCCAGCCGGTCACGAGGGAGGTGCCATAGAGGGGTTTGAACTCATCGAACCGCGATCCGTCAACGATTCTGGCGAGCACGTCACGCGGATCAAACGGCACCTTTGGCTCGTGCGAGGGGATGCCCAGGAGCTGATCTGCGGGGTAAAGCGGCTCGTCGGGCGGTTCGCTGGGCCCCGGTCCCAACTTGCGCCAGTTCAACCGTCGTACAATCTCCCTACCGATACGGATTGCGTCTACCTCATTCTCCGCAAGATAGTCGGCGAGCCCAGAGGTCCGGGCGTGCATCTCCGCTCCGCCGAGCGACTCGTCGTCGGACTCTTCTCCGGTAGCCATCTTGACCAGTGGCGGCCCCCCGAGAAAGACCTTTGATCGCTCGCGCACCATGACCACGTAATCGGACATGCCTGGCATGTAGGCACCGCCGGCAGTTGCATTGCCGAAGACCAAGGCAATCGTGGGTAGGCCGGCCGCGGAATGGTCAGTCAGGTCGCGGAACATGCGACCGCCCGGAATCGCCACCTCCGCCTGGGTCGGAAGGTCCGCGCCTCCCGACTCCACGAGCGTCATAATTGGCAGCCGGTTCTCCTTCGCGATTTCCATCGCCCGTGAGACCTTCTTGAAACTGTGCGGATTCAACGTGCCGCCCCGCACCGTCGGATCGTGTGCAATCACCATGACCTCCACGCCCTCGATGACTCCAATGCCTGTCACCAGGCTGGCTCCCACCGTGAACTCACTGTGCCACCCGACGAAAGGCATGAGCTCCAGGAACGCCGAGTCCTCGTCGAGCAGAAGCTCGATGCGTTCGCGCGCCAGCATCTTTCCCCGTGCGCGATGCCGCGCTACAGACTTTTCGCCGCCACCGGCAAGCGTTGCAGCGAGGACACCGTCGAGTTCCGCCAGTTTTTGGAGGAGGTGTTGCCTATTTTGCTGGAATTCGCTGGCCGAGGCATCCACGCGATCTGGCAGTACCTGCATATCTCCTCATCTCATCTGCATTCAACTTGGCGCGCTAGATCGCTGCGGATCGCCGCCGCCTCCTGCTAATCGTCGCTATTGAGAACACCCGCCAACAGGATCGCCATGATGTCGTCGACCATCCGATCGAGGGAGATCTTCCCGTCGGGCTCGTACCACTGCGGAAGCGAGTTGAGTCCCCCGAAGATGAACTTGACTACGGGTCGCAGTGGCACGTCCCGGAACTCACCAGCCTCAATGCCAGCCTTTAGGATCGACATCAGGACGTCCTCGTAATGTCGCCGAGCCTCGGCCAGCCCAGGCGCGGCCGACCTAGACATCAGCACCGCACTGTTCTCGGCCAAGGCCCTACCTGCCACCGTGTTCACCACACGGCTCACGTGCGTATGGACGAAAGCTCGCAAACGCTCGGATGGCTCGCCCTGTTCAACCTCGATCGGCTGAGTCTCGATCGCGTCGCTCAGCAACTCAGCAAGCAGGTCGCTCTTGGATGAGACGTAGTAGTAGAGACTGGGCTTCGAAAGCCCGACCCGCTCGCCGACTCGACGCAAACTCGCCTCGTGATAGCCACAGGTGGCAAATTCCTCCGCGGCCGCGGCGAGGATCTCCTTCCGCCGGCGGGCTTGCCGTAGCGCCTTGCGTTCTCCACTTGCACCCTCAGTCACGATACGACTCCCTCCCCTAGGGCGATGGCATACATGCCCGTCCATCCATATCCTGCGGACCCCCGGGCCACCATTGAGCCCCCGCCGTTCAGGCATCGATCTCCATCAGCAGTAACGCCTCACCCATCGCCTTCCCTTGAGCGTCCACCCGTAGCGAAGCCGTGCCTCCCCCGCCGAGCGCAGACTCCAAAACGAAATTGAGCGCCCCGAGGTTCGGCAGTTCGTACCGCCGAACCTCGCCGAGGCAGATACCCGCAAAGTGCTCCGCCACGCGATCGGCGGTCACCTCTCGCGCGAGCAGCGCATAATTCGAGCGATCGCGTGCGATAAGGCCGATATTGACAGAGTCGCCTTTGTCCCCAGACTTGGCATGCGCGATGTCGATGAGTCTCATACCCGCTCCCAAATAGTCACCTGAGGATCGACCGCACTCTTGGGGATCAGAGCCGGCCAGTAGGCCATCACCCGGCTTGGCTGAATCCGACCACCGGCCAGCAGGCCGGTGAACCCAGGCGGGCCCATTACCAAAGGAGCGATCTCGGCCGCGAACCTGCGTACCGTACGCTCGTCCTCCGCCCACACCGAGACCCGCAAGACGACTTCAGTCGGATCCGATGCTGGCGGCGTGAGAGGGCCGTGAACGGAGTTGTAGCCGACGAGATCGGTGCGGATCTGACGGAAGGATAGGCCCAATTCGTCCAGCCGGGTCCGCAGGATGGAATCCGCCAACTCCGCCTTGGCGACCGCGTCCGGCCAAGCCCAGGTGATCATCGCGGAACCCCGGAATCCATCCGGATAGGCCATCGACACTTTGAGCGAGTCCGTCGGTGAGTTGCCTCGCGCTCCTGACACCTCGACGCGGTCCTCACCCACCTCGCGCAGCCGAATACTCGTGAAGTCCGCCGTCACGTCGGGCGACAGGTACGCGGTGGGGTCTCCGAGCTCGTACAGCAGCTGTTCGGTCACGGTCGCGGTCGTGACGGCCCCACCCGTTCCGGGGTGCTTGGTAACGATGAAGGTTCCGTCCGCGCGAGCCTCGATGATTGGGTAGCCGACATGAGCCAAGTCGGGCATCTTCTCCCAACCACCCTGGAAGTTCCCGCCGCTGGCTTGGGCCCCGCACTCAATAATGTGGCCGGCGATGGTGCCCGCGCTTAGCAGGTCCCAGTCGTCCCACTGCCAACCAAATTCATGCACCAGCGGCCCTAGTACGAGTCCGGGGTCGGTGCAACGTCCGGTGATCACGACGTTCGCACCTTCAGCGAGAGCACGCGCGATTGGCTCGGCCCCCAAATACGCATTCGCGCTGGCTATCCGGTCTCTGACCGTGTCGAACCGATCACCATTTTCCAAGTTTTGCAGGGACACCCCGACCCGGATCAGGTCGTCCAACTGCCCCATGATGTCGTCGCCCGTGACGACACCGACACGCAGACCGCGGACTCCTTGTACCGCGGCAACGTCGAGCAGGGCCCGGGCACAAGCTTCCGGATTTATCCCACCAGCATTGGCTACTACCTTAATATTTCGCTCTAGGCACTCCCGCATGATTTCAGACATCAGCCCGACGAAATCCCTGGCGTACCCGGCAGTCGCGTCGCGCTCATACTGTTTCCGGAGCACCGACATGGTGATTTCCGCCAGGTAATCTAGAGTCAGGTAGTCGATGACGCCACCTCTAACCTGGGCTACCGGCGCCGCGGGACTGTCGCCCCAGAAGGCTTGCCCGTTCGCGACCCTGACCGTCTTCAATTCATCTCTCCTTGACAGTGGGATCCCGGGGACTCTCGGTCCTGCAGTACGTCGTATAGCAGCATTCCAACAGTGGTCACGATGTCGTCCACAGTGCATCCCCTTGAGACGTCTGCAAATGGCCGAGCGAGCCCTTGTAGGAAGGCTCGTGCCTTGGAACCCCCAAGCTGTTCCGCCACCTTGTAGGCGATGTTGGCCGAGTCGAGGCTCGGGAATACGAGAACATTCGCCGAGCCTCCCACCGCTCCTGATGCGGATTTCCGAGCGGCAACGGCACCAGACACAGCCGCGTCGAACTGCAGCTCCCCGTCCACGACTTCGTCGGGGAAAGTCCGCTGGAACAGACGAAGTGCGTCCCGTACCCGATCTACGTGCCGGGATTTGGAACTGCCCTTAGTGGAAAACGACAGGAATCCAATCCGTGGCTCGGTCCGCATCAAGGACCGCCATGAATGGGCCGTGGCTGCAGCGATGTCCACGAGTTGCTCAACCGTTGGCATGGGAGTTACGACAGCGTCGGCGAAGGCAAGTGTGCCCCCTGATCCGACGTCCGGCCGCTGGGTGTCGAGAAAGACGGCGCCACTGACGGTGGTTCGCCCTGGCGCCAGTCCGATACAGGACATTCCGGCACCGAGTATGTCCGCGCTGCTGGTCCGGGCCCCACCGATGGCCGCGTCGACCCATCCGGAGCGGACAAGCAGCGCGCTCGCATGGGCACGACTCGACAAGAACTCAGTGTCGAGGCCGACCCTATGGCAGGGGCGCCCGTATTCGTCGACCTGATTGTCGAGCGAGACCTCGTCATTCACGTCACGCATTTCGACTGCACTGAGGTCCAGGCCGAGGCCACGGGCAGTGGTCAGCATCTCAGACACGCGACCTAACACCACCGGACGGCACAACCCCGCGTCCGCCGCGGCGATAGCAGCTCTCAGCATCCGCGTGTCCTCGCCCTCGTAAAAGAGGACTCGCTTCGACGAGGACACGTTCTTGACGTCCCTCCATGCAGTGCCTATTCCATGAGGCACCACCACGGCCTTATTCACCCGCTTTGATCCCTAGGGCTTCGGCATATTGATGCTGGAGCACGAACTTCTTAACCTTGCCCGCCGGCGTCAGGGGGTACTCGGAGACGAACTGAACGTAGCGAGGCACCTTATAACTGGCGAGCCGTCCACGGCAGTAATCGATCAGTTGCGCTTCGGTCGCCTCCTGGCCTTCCTTCAGTTGGACCACTGCAAGGCCCACCTCCCCGTACTTTTCATCCGGAACGCCGACGAGATAGGCGTCTTGGACGGCAGGGTGAGTCCGCATAAAAGCTTCTACCTCGGCCGGAGCAACGTTCTCCCCCCCGACGATGTACAGGTCCTTCAGACGACCCGTGATGTAATAGAAGCCGTCTTCGTCCCACCTGACCATGTCCCCGGTGTGCAACCATCCGTCCTCGTCGATCGCTCTGGACGTCTCCCGAGGCATCTTGTAGTAGCCCTGCATGACGTTGGGCCCTCGAGTACAAAGCTCGCCATCCACTCCTGGTCCCACTTCTTCCCCAGTAACTGGGTCGATGACCTTGGCTTCACATCCCTTGGGGCGGCCCACAGAGCCGACTCGCTGAGTGAGGGGATCGGTCCGGCTGGAAATGGTGATCAGCGGCGAGCTTTCGGTCATGCCCAGTCCGATGATCAGCGTCAGCCCGAAGGCGCCCTCCACCGCCTTGCACGTTTCGACCGGGCACGGCGCGCCCGCCATGAACGCCATCCTCAATGGGCCGAAGTCCCAATCGGGAAGGCTCGAATCGTGCAGCATCGTGATGTAGATGGTGGGGACTCCACCTGTATGAGTGCACTTTTCCTCAGCCAAGATACGCAAGGCGAGGGGAGGAACAAAGCGGTCCATGGAGATCAGCGTGGATTTCCTTTGAAGAGCGCTCAGCAGGCCAAGGACACAGCCGCCGTTATGGAAGAACGGAATTGGAATGAGATACCTGCTTTCGCTATCAAGTTCCATGGCCTCACTGAAATGCCACGCGTTCTCCAACAGATTCGCGTGAGACAGCAGACAGCCCTTCGGTTCCCCGGTAGTGCCGGACGTGTACATGATCATGAGCGTGTCGCTGGGCTTGACGTTGGCTGTGAGCTTGAGAATCTCCTCGTCACTGAGGGAGCGCCCGGCATTCACTAGCTCGTCGAGGCCAATGACTCCGGTTAGACTGGGATCCCCCACGCAAACTACGTCCCGCAGCATCGGAAACCGGTCGAATCGGCCGTCGCCACCAGCAGCGGAGCCGCTTAACTCAGGCAACAGATTTTGGAGGATTTGCTCGTAATTGACATTAAGAAATCGCGGAGTGTAAATTAGAGCCACCGAATCAGACTGCCGGAGCAGATACTCGAACTCGGACTGCCGATAGAAGGAGTTCGCCGGCACGAAGACGGCTCCCAGCATCGCGGTGGCGTGCTGGAACAGCACCCACTCGATGCTGTTTGGCAGCCATACCACGACGTGGTCTCCATGACCGATACCCCGCGAACTCAACCCCTTGGCGACCTCCCCGGCCTGGGTGTAGAGCTGGTCATAGGTCAGCCGTCGCACTCGCTCGCCGTCGTCTTCATAGCAGACGACCGCTTCTCGATGGGGATTCTGCGCCCGCGCGGCGACGAGACGGTCCGACAAGGTCTCGTGATCGCGGTCGTACGTAAACGCATCCATTAAGGCGCCCCTCTGTTCTCTCGACCAATGCACCGATTCGATCGCTGGTCGAAAAACCTACTCGCGGTTGGACGCCGGGTCAATGGGTTCTTCCCTTACCTTCGATCCGTGGAGCGGCCGGGCTGACGATCGTGATGTCGGGTGATCGCCGCCGCCTGCTCTCCGCGACACTGACCGGGGATCAACACGTGGAAGGCTGGGCGGACCAGCGGATCAGAAATGCCCAGCCGTGGCGAGTCGGACGGTGATCAGGCGGTCCATGGTGTGCCCGCGGACGTCGACGGCGACCTTGCGCCAGCCGCCTTTAGGCACGGTCTGGGACAGTTGGCCGTCGTGGGCAGCCGCTCGCCTTTAGTGCGGGGGGACTGCCCCGGTTGGCGGTGCGCGGCCTCGTTGAGGGCGGCTTCACGACGCATCCTCGAGGTCCGGTGGGCTCCCGGTAGCCCGGCGCCGGCGAGGGTGGGGGTGGCGCCGTCGGTGACCATGGAAGCACCGCCTGGGGAGCCAGTCGACGATCTCAGCGAGCATCGCCACGACGTGGGCGACCGTCGTCGTGGGGCGTGCTTCTTGTGCACCCGAACGTTGACCGAAACCGTGACCGGACACCCGCCCCACGGCGGCTGTATCTGCATGGTGATCACGACCAGGTTCAGGCCACGGGCATAGACCAACCCGTTTGATGGTGCAGCGGACCGCGTCACGAAACACCCCGGCGCCTTCGGCCTTGGGGCGGTCGTATGGAAAGGCGTTGCCCCCCACAAGTGTTCAGACGCATCGAGCAGATGACACGACCTACAACTCGCGAACTACGTTCAACCTGCTAGACCGTCAGAATGTGGACACTGCCGGCTGCCGCGTCCAGCCCGGTGGCGACGCCACCCAGCATGTGGGCAAGGCCGACCTTCGCGCCAGGTACCTGGCTGGCTCCGCTGCGCCCGAGCAGCTGGTCGGTGATGTCGCAGATGACCCGGACGCCGGATGCGGCCAGCGGGTGGCCGAGGGACAGCAGCCCACCGCTCGGGTTCACGGGGATGCTCCCGCCTAACGAGGTGGCGCCGGAGCGGAGCAGACCCACGCCATCACCGCGCACGCACAGCCCCAGGTCCTCATAGTGGACGATCTCTTCGCTCGCGAAGGCGTCGTGCAACTCGACGACATCCACGTCGGAGGGCGCCACACCGGCCTGCTCGTAGGCGAGGGCCGCCGCCCGCGCACCGAGCTCGAGGGTCGTGATGTCGGAGCGCCGGAAATCGTAGTCGCCCGAGACCAGCGCTGATCCAGCAACGCGGACCGGTGCTTCGGCGTACTTCTTCGCCACGTCGGCGGACGCCATGACCACGGCAGCAGCTCCGTCGGTGTTGGGGCAGCACTGGAGCAGCGTGATGGGGTCGGCGATCATCCGGGAGGCCAGTACTTCTTCGACGGTGAAGCGCTTCTGGTACTGCGCTCGCGGGTTCAGGGCACCGAAGTCATGCGCCTTGACCGACACCTGGGCGAAGTCCTCAGGTGTCGCGCCGTGGGTCTCCATGAGACGCTGCGCCTGAAGCGCGAACAGTACGGGCATGCTGAGTCCGAGCTGACCGTCGAGGTCGTCTCTGTCCGGCGGGATCAGCTTCCCGGCGATCGGACTCGTGGTCATCGACTCGACACCGATGGCGATGCCGAGGTCGACGAAGCCGGCGGCGATGTCCTTGTAGAGGCTGCGGATCGCTGTCGATCCACCCGCGCACGCGTTCTCGACGTTGACCATCTCGACGCGGGTAACGCCGAGGTCCTTCATGATGGTCTGGCTGGTGATCATGGCGTCGTAGACCCGGGAGGAGAAGACGGCCTGTATCTGGGCGGAGTTGATGCCTGCGTCGGCGATCGCGGCGCGGGCGGCCTGGCCTCCCAGGTCGGCGATGCTGCGCTCGGGCATTTTGCAGAAGTCACTCTGTCCCACTCCGATGACGAAGACCTCACGCATGGGCGGATTCCTTTCCGGGCGCCGGGACGAAGCGGTAGGCGAGCACGTCCTGCTCCTGCTCACGCCACATCGGCACGATCTCGAGCGTCATCGGGGTGCCGGGCGCCGGAAGGTCCTCGCCGGCGGAGATCGCGAGTTGGGCGAAGACCCTCACGCCGTGGGGCATGGTCACGTAGCCGACGGTGTAGCCAGGTGGGTAGCGGTGGTTGCCCATGTGTACGACGGTCGCGCAGAGCAGCTCGCCGTCTGAGCCGAGTTCCACGGGCTCCTGCGCTTCCCTGCCGCAGTCGAGGCAGCGAGGAGCGGGCGGATACGACGTGTGGCCGCACGCGGTGCAGCAGCTCGCGAGCAGGGTCGGACCTGCCGCTGTCTCGCGGAAGAGTCCTTCGCGCAGGGGAACGGGGTTGGTCACGTCGATGCTCCTGATTCTAGGTCGCGGTCCATGGGAGGACGGGTCAGCTCGGCGGGAGGATCATCCCGGCGTCCAGCCGGATCGAACGGCCGTTGTGCATAGGGTTTCGGACGATCTCTTCGATCAACATTGCGAACTCCGCGGGCTCGCCCATGCGCCGTGGGAAGAGTGACTGGGCGGCGAGTTCCGCCTTCAGGGCGGGAGGGACCTGGTCGTAGATCGGCGTGTCGAAGGCACCGGGCGCTACCGTCATGACACGGATTCCGTGCTGGGCGAGCTCACGGAACAGCGGCATCGTCAGGCCGACGAGGGCGGCTTTGGAGGCGCTGTAGGCAATCTGCCCGATCTGGCCCTCCCACGCCGCGCCTGAGGCGACGTTGATGATGACACCACGTTCGCCGCCGGCGGTAGGCTCGCTGGCCGCCATGCCGGGGGCCACGCTGCGCATCACATGGATCGGGCCGTAGAGGTTCACCTTGATCCCCTTGTCGAAGACCTCCATAGGCAGCGGTCCGCGGCTGGACAGGAGCTTGGCGGGGGCGGCGACGGCGGCGGCGTTCACCACGACCTGGACGGCACTGTGCTCGGACTCGACGGCCGCCACGGCCGTCTCGACCTGGTCGAGCTGGCTGACGTCGACCTTGTGGTAGCGGTAGCGCTCCCCCAGCTCGGCGCGGAGGGCGGCTCCGCGTTCGTCGTTGAGGTCGAACGCGGCGACTGCCCGGGCTCCGAGCGCGAGCAGGCGGCGGGCGGTGGCCTCACCTAGGCCGGAGGCGCCACCGGTCACGATTGCTACGACGTTCTCTATCTTCACGGCTTCTCCCGGGAGCGTTGTGGTTCTCGGTGCCGGTTCAGCGGCCCATGACCTCGCGGCCGATGGCGGACCGGGCGATGATGAGCTTCTGGATCTGTGGCGTGCCGTCACCGATTTGGAAGCCGGACACGTCGCGCAGCAATGCCTGCAGCGGCATCTCCTCCGACCAGCCGACATGGCCGTGGAGCACGATGCAGTCCTGCACCGCCTGGAAGCCGACCTGGGGTGCCCACCACTTGAGCATTGCCGCCTCGACGGTGTGCGGCCTTGCGTTGCTGCGTGCCTCGAGCGTGGACGTGGCCAGGGCTCGGATGGCAGTGAGGTACGTCAGGTGTTCGGCGATCGGGAAGGTCACGCCCTGGTAGTGGCTCAGCGGCTTGCCGAAGCTCGTGCGGGTCTTGATGTGCTCGATGGTCAGGTCGATGGCCCGCTGGGCGATGCCGACGACCATGAACGCGATAAGGGTGCGCGTCAGGTCGAACTCGTTCATGATCATTGCGAACCCCTCGCCGCCCTGACCGAGTTGGTGCGAGTGCGGAACGAAGACACCCTCCATGGCGATCGAACCGCGGCCGACCGGCCGGAATCCAGGGTCGGCGAAGCGCTGGCCGGACAGGCCGGGTGAGTCCATGGGCACGACGAATGCACTGATGCGTCCCGTGTCGGTCTGACGCGCGACGATGATCGCGAGGTCTGCATCGGGCCCCTGGGTGATCGAGGTCTTCTCACCCGACAGCTCCCAGCCGCCGTCCACAGGAACGGCCTTGGCGCTCAGCGCCTGGGCGTCGGACCCGGACGCGGGCTCGGTGAGTGCGATGGCACAGACTGCTTCCCCTGCGATCACCGGTCCGAGCCAGCGGCGGACTGCCTCTTCCGAAGCGGACTTGACCAGCAGGTCGGCCGTGACGTTGTTGGCGAACACCTGGTAGCCGCAGGCAGCGTCGGCGTAGCTGACTTCTTCGCAGGCGATGCCGAGGGCTTGCAGGTCCGATCCCTGACCTCCCTGCTCCTCGGGGACGCAAAGGCCGAGTAACCCATTCCTTCCGAGGTCGATAAGGGTATCTCGCGGGTAGGGGGCACCCTGAGCGCGCTCGAGATACCCCTCGAGGAAGGATTTGCGCGCAAACGCGCGAACGCTGTCGCGGAAGTCAGCGAGCTCGTCACGGTCCGTCATCTGGTGCCTCCCGACGTCGTCTTGAACAGCGGCGCACGCTTCTCGGCGAAGGCTCTGAGCCCCTCGTCGACGTCAGCGCTGTGCAGGTGCTCGGCGGTGACGAGTCGCTCGAGCCGCAAGGCGCTGGCGAGCGGCTGGTCGAGGCCGTCGTCGATCGCCTGCTTGAACAGGCGCAACGCGCTCGGGCTGCGCCGCGCGATCGTCGTGGCAAGCTCTTCGGCTCGCGTCACAAGCTGGTCGGCCGGGACGACCTCGTTGACCAGGCCCATCGCCTGCGCCTCCTTCGCAGTGACCAGCTCACCGGTGAAGGCGAGGTACTTGGCGCGGGTGGGGCCGACCACCCGTGGCAGCCGGGCTGCGCCGCCGGCGCCGGGGAGGAGGCCGTAGTTGATGTGGCCGTCGCCGAGGCGCGCGTCGGCCGAGGCGACGACTAGATCGCAGTGCAGTGCAAGCTCCAGTCCACCCGCCATCGTGATCCCATTCAGCGCAGCGATGACTGGCTTCGGCAGCGAGGCGAGCATGGCGAAGGTCTCGGCCGCCCCCTTCTCGAAGGCGAGCAGTCGAGCGGGATCCACCTTGCCGTCCGGGCCCAGCACCTCCTTGAGATCTGCGCCGGCGCAGAAGGCACGGCCCGTCGCCGTGACGACCACGACACGCACGTCCCGCTCGTCCTCGATGTCAGCCAGATGGGCGGCAAGTGCATCGAGCACGCGCTCGCTAAGGGCGTTCATCGCTTCGGCCCGGTTGAGCGACAACCAGGCCACGGGGCCCTTGTCGATACGAGTGACGGCGGCTCGCGTCACTGCGCTCATCGATCCCCACCCTCGGCGCCGATCTCTGCACCCATGGCGCGCAGACGCTTCTTGTCGATCTTCCCGACGAGGGTGGCGGGCAGCGCGTCGACGAGGTGGATCTCCTTAGGCGCCTGGTGCGCGCCCTTCGCGTCGCGCACGAGCCGCTTGAGCACGGCCTTGTCGATGGCGGCTCCCTCGTGGAGGACAACGAACGCGGTGACCGCCTCGCCCCACTTGTCGTCCGGCATGCCTACGACCGCCACCGCGGCGACGTCGGGATGCGCCGCGATCACGTCCTCGACTTCCTTCGGATAGACGTTGAACCCGCCTGAGATCACCATGTCCTTCTTGCGGTCCACGATGTGGAGATAGCCCTGCTCGTCACGCATCGCCATGTCCCCGGTATGCAGCCACCCATTGCGCAGAGTCTCCTCGGTCAAGTCGGGCCGGTTCCAGTAGCCGGACATGATGACTGGCGAGCGGACACAGAGCTCACCGGGAATCCTATCAGGGACCGGCTGGTCGGCTTCGTCGACGATCGTCACCGTGGTGCCGATGACCGGACGCCCGCACGAACTGAGCAGGTCCGGACGCCCAACCGGGTCGTGCTCCTCACGTAGGAGGCTCGTCGTAACGCCGACGCACTCAGTCTGGCCATAGCACTGGACGAACTTCTGCCCGAACCGGTTCAGGGCCTGGGTGAGCCGGGAGGGCGAAATCGGTGCTGCGCCATAAACGAAGGTCTCGAGCGAGCTCAGGTCCGCGTCCTCCGATGTGGTGTGGTCGAGCAGGGCGTTGATCATTGTCGGCACCGCGAAGGTGCAGTTGGCCTGCTCCTTCTCAATCGCCTGCACGAAGGACTTCGGCTCGAAGCCTTGAAGCAAGATGACCGTGCCGCCGCGGGCCAGGGTTGGGAAGAGCGGCAGCACCCCGGCATGCGTGATCGGCGGTGCGACCAGGTAGCGGGGCTTGGCGGGGAGTTGCCAGCTCGTCAGCACCGCCTTGCACTGCTCGGCCATCGCTCGGTGCGAGAGCATGACGCCCTTCGGCGTGCCGGTGGTCCCGCCCGTGTACTGCAGCCAGGCGAGGTCCTCCCGGCCGGCCGGGCCCGGCTCGAGCGGCTTCGGGTCGTAGCCCTCGATCAGCTCGAACAGGTCCTGCCCAGCGTCGGACTCACCGAACACGAGCAGATGCTTCACCGTCTTGGAGCGTTCGGCGACAGCGGCTCCCACCTCCGCGAATGTCGGATGGACGATGAGGACCTCGATCTCGGCGTCGTCGCAGATCCAGACGTGATCCTCGACGGACCCCATCGGGTGGAGGCCGGTGTAGTGGCCGCCGATGAGGTAGGTCGCCGCCTGGGTCAGCCAGACCTCGGGGATGTTGACACTGAGCGCCCCCACGCCAGACCCATGGGAAATTCCGCGGTCGACGAGCAGCTGCTCTATGCGACTCATGGAGTCGGCCGCTTCGGCGAACGTCATGCGCTGTTCGCCGAGCACGAACGCCTCGTTGTCCGCGAAGCGCTCAAACGCCTCGACGATGAGGTCGCTATACGTCGCTCCGCGCGAGGCGGCCGGGATGGTGGGGGCTGAGTGAGCCATGTTGACGCCTTCCGCCGGATTAACTCATCAGTTAGTCTAGGCAAGTCTTCACGTACGTCAAGGTCGAGCACGACCTCGTTCGAGAAAGGTGCCCGCGTCGTGAGCAGTGCGGGTCCAGCTCCGATCCAGGACGGTCTGCTGTACGCCGAAGACCTCGCCGCGCGGGTCGGCGTACTGAGTTCGCTCGGCCCCGTCACCATGACCGAGTCGGAGATCCGCGCCTTCGCGCAGCGGTGGGACCCGCTTCCAATCCACGTCGGCGACGGGGGTCCTTTCGGCGGTGTGATCGCCAGCGGGCTCCACACTTTTGCAATGTTCCAGCGGCTCGCCGTCGACGCGGCGTACTCCTCCTGGGCCGTCTTCGCGGGACGTGCGATCCGCGAGATGCTGCTGCCGCGGCCGGTCCTCCCTGGCGACGTCCTGACCGGCTGGGTCCGTGTCAACGGCGCCTGTCCCCCGCGCAACGGCATGGCGAAACTCGAGGTGGAGGGCCGCCTGGAGAATCAGCACGGCAAGACGGTCCTCACTCTGCGCCTCGAGAGCTATGTGAGCACCGCACGAGCCTCGAGACACCGGTGGAGTAGCCTGCAGCCGTCCGGATCCGGAGGGAGCACGTGTGGCCAGGCAACGGGCGACGACCACGGCTGACATCATTGAAGCCGCCGCTCGCGTGTTCCAGACCAAGGGCTACCGAAGCTCGACCATCGACGACATCTGCCTCGAGGCCGGGATCTCCCGTCCGACGATCTACAAGTACATCGAGAGCAAGTTGTGGCTCCTGGACCAGATGGTGGCGCACGTCACGGAGGAGCTCAGCGAGAAGTTGCAGGCCCTGCTCACCAGCAACCTCTCGCCCCGCGAGAAGATTCGGGCGGTCGTCAAGCTCCACATCGAGTCAGCGTCCAGCAAACGCGTCTTCTACGCCACTGTCTGGGGTGAGCAACCGGAGTTGTCGGAGCTGGCGCTCCAGTCCTTCCGATCCTGGTCCCACACCGTTACCCGCGATTTCGCCGAGCTCCTGGATGATTACCGCAAGAGCGAGAGACTCGAGCCGAAAGCGGATGGCACGGTCCTGGCAAACCTAACCCTGACCATGCTCACCAGCCTTTTCCGGTGGTACGACCCACTGGGATCGACCACGCCCGAGGACCTGGCCCACCAAGTGCTGGTGATGCTGTCGGGTCCCCTTCCGGCAATCGACCAAGACGGTGCCTGAGCCAGCTGTGCCCGGACGGGTAGAGCTTGCCCAGATCGGAGGGGATCTCCGTGCCGTCGCCGTACCTCTTGTGGTTGAGCCGATCGGTGCCGAAGTCCCGACCGCTCCAGGTTCGGTGCCCGCCACCGATTCCGACGCTGACG
The DNA here is from genome assembly GCF_031656915.1 of Nocardioides marmorisolisilvae. NCBI lineage: Bacteria > Bacillati > Actinomycetota > Actinomycetes > Propionibacteriales > Nocardioidaceae > Nocardioides > Nocardioides terrisoli. The sequence goes on from NZ_CP134227.1 coordinate 1,135,921, forward strand.
AGTGGTCCGCCGACACTCGGCGGCCAGCCCGAGCTCGGGCATCATCGCCGCGACGGTGTTCTCTCCTGCGCCGAACGGTCGCCGTCGCGCCACTCGTAGAACCTTCCCTGCGAACGCCCAGAAACGCCCGACGCGTAGTCGCCGACGGCAGCACGCCGTGGTTCGCCCTCTGGGCGGCGATAGATCCGGCCACGGATACCAGCACATCGCCTCGTGCACCCAGTGGGCCACCAAGCTCTTGGGCACATCACGCTGGCCGAAGATCGATGATCTCCCTGCGCAGGCGCTGCATCTCCGCGCGCTCGGACTCGCTCAACGGCGCGTTCTCGCGTGACCTCCCCGGCTGGGCCTTGGCCACCCAGGTCCCCAACGTCCCTCGATGATCCCCAACTCCCGGGCCACCTGCGCGATCGGTTTCCTGGTTCCGAGCACCAGCCGGACCGCGCCCTGCTCGAAGTTCGTCGAACTTCGCTACCTGGCCATGGCTCATCGTTTGTGGCGATGCTCCACGCTACGAGGGGAAGCCCATGGAAACTGGTCGGCGAGGGCTGACGGTGTAGACGACCCCGCCGGAGGTTGGGGTGGCGGTGGCCCGGCCGCGGGCGACGAGGAGGTCGAGGTGGGCCTTAGTCTCCATGGCGGCCATGCCTTGGTTGAAGATGTCGAGCTGGTCCCACGGGTGCTCGTGGCGGGTCCAGCCGAGGTGGGTCGCGACGCCCTTCGCGGTCGACGGACCACGGGCGAGGGCAGCGAGGCTGAGCTCGAGCCGCTGCTCGTGATGTATGAGCAGCTCGTCTACCCGTGCGTGGGTCGACGGCGCGATCGGCCCGTGGGCAGGCAGGAGCTGGAGGTCGGGCAAGGCGCGTACCTTGGCCAGCGAGGTGAGGAAGTCACTGAGCGGCGCATCAGCGGGCGGCACGGTGAGACCGATCGACGGTGTGATCGTCGGCAGCACGTGGTCGCCGGCGAAGAGCAGCCCCGCCGCCTGTTCGGCGAACACGTAGTGGCCGGGAGTGTGGCCGGGCGTGTGTACGGCGTCCAGCACCCGCGTGCCCAGGTCGACCGTGAGGTCGCCCTCGAGCCAGTTGCCCGGGAGCGCCCAGATCGACAAGTCCGGCATCTCGCCTGGGCCGGCCTCAACCCAGGCCTCGGCGACGTCACGCGCTCCGGCGGTGACCAGGACGTCGTGGAACGGGTTGCGCTTGGTGTCGGGAGTGAGCAGCAGCTCCAGCGCGGGCCGCTCCGGCTCGCCGAGTATGACCTCGGCGCCATACTCCCGGCCGAGAACCGAGGCCATCGTGAAGTGGTCGCGGTGAATGTGGGTGACGAGGAACCGATCGATGTCGCCGAAGCCGTAGCCAAGCGAGCGCAGGCAGCGGTCCAGCAGTTCGCGGGCCTCGGGAATCGCCCAGCCGCCGTCGACGAGGACGGGGCCGGAATCGGTGTCGATGACGTAGACGTTGACCGCCCGCAGGCCGTCCATCGGCAGCGGCAGCGGGATTCGGTGGATGCCCTCAGCGACCTGCCACGCGCCCTCCGCGGTCCAGTGCGTGCCGGAGTCGGCCGAGATCGCCCGGTGGGTCGGTGTCGTTGGCGTCGTCATGTCATGGACCCCGTCCGAACCGTCACGACGGGCTGGACGACGATCGAGCACGTCACCGCGTCACCACGTCACCGGCGCGCTGCGGCGAAGGAAGCGTATGTCGTGGATGTCCTCGCCCGCGACGAGGCCGTGCCGCTGATACACGCCGGTCGCTGCGAACCCTTTGGATGATCCGGGCCGTGTGCAGACCGCTGGCGATCCAGTGCGCGGACGTCGGTGTGCGCGGCGAGATCGCGATCGACGTGGACGTACTGCGGGGCCCGGGCCGAGGCGAACTCGACGACCTCGTTCTCCGTGACCTGATAGGGGCCGCAGTCGATGTCTTGCCCGACGGGCATGTCCTCAGCGGGCAGGAGCACGGGTGCGTTGTCTCAACGTCGGAGCACGTCATAGGGCTCTGGCCACCAGTTCCTTCATGATCTCGTTCGTTCCCCCGTAGATCTTCTGTACGCGGGCGGCGGCGAACATCCGGGCGATCGGGTATTCCATCATGTAGCCGTAGCCGCCGAAGACCTGCAGGCAGCGATCGACCACCTTGTTCTGTATGTCGGTGCACCAGAACTTCGCGAGGGAGGCACCGGCCGCGTCCAGTTCGCCGGCGACGTGCCGGGTGATGCAGCTGTCGACGAGGGTGCGCGCGGCGAGGGCGTCAGCAGCGCACTCGGCAAGGACGAATCGGGTGTTCTGGAACGACAGGAGCGTCTCCCCGAAGGCCTCTCGCTCTTTCGCGTAGGCGATCGCGTGCCTTACAGCCGTCTCAGCCGCGGCTGCCGCCGTGACGGCGATGATGAGCCGTTCCTGGGGCAGCTGCTCCATGAGCTGCTGGAAGGCGCGGCCCTCGACGCCCCCGAGGAGATTGACGGCAGGGACGCGCATGTCCACGAACGCCAGCTCTCGGGTGTCCTGGCCGTGCATGCCGATCTTCTCGAGCACCCGGCCGCGCTCGAAGCCCGGCAGGTCCTGCGTCTCGGCGACGACGAGGGACAGGCCTCGGCCGCCGGGCTCGTCGCTGGTGCGGGCCACGATGATGAGCACGTCGCAGTGGGTTCCGTTGGAGATGAATGTCTTGGAGCCGCTGATGATGTAGTGGTCGCCGTCGCGTACGGCGCGGGTGCGGACCCGTTGCAGGTCCGAGCCAGTGGTCGGTTCGGTCATTGCGATCGCAGCGACGAGTTCACCGGAGGCCATGCCGGGTAGCCAGCGCAGCTTCTGCTCCTGCGTGCCGAAGGCGTTGATGTAGTGCGCGACGATGGTGCTGTGCACGCTGTTGGCCCAGGCGTCGTCGGCGACGTGGGCCTGCTCGGCCGCGATGACCGCTTCGTGTGCGAAAGTGGCGCCGCCGCCGCCGTACTCCTCGGGGATGCTGATACACAGCAGACCGGCGCGTCCGGCCGCGCGCCAGAAGTCGCGGTCGACCATGTGCTGCTCGGCCCACCGGGCTTGGTTCGGCACGACCTCCTTGTCGAGGAAGGTGCGGGCGAGCTGCTGCAGGTCGTTTAGGTCCTCAGTCAGCCAGGGGGACCGGTAGTCGTCCAGGATCATCGGGTCGTCCTTATCTGCCGGTGAAGGCGGGCGTGCGTCGGTCGGTGAAAGCGCCGATCCCTTCCGCAGCGTCGGACGTGCCGAGCGCGAGGAGGAAGTTGCGCCGCTCGTGGGCGAGTCCTTGTTGAAGCGGCAGGTCGTGGCCCCGCCGGGCCGAGTCAGCGGCATACGCCACGGCTCGGGGAGCGTTGGCGCCGATCTGGGCGGCGAGCTCGAGGGCGCGGTCGAGTACCTGGCCGTCGTCGACGAGGTCGGCGACGAGGCCCGCCGTGTAGGCCCATTCGGCGTCGACTGGCGCGCCAGTGAGGAGCATCCGCATGGCCTTGGCCTTGCCGATGGCGTGGACCAGGCGCTGGGTTCCGCCGGCGCCGGGGATCACCCCAAGCTTGACCTCGGGGACGGCGAAGCGGGCCGAGCGCCCTGCGACGGCGGTGTCGCAGGCGAGGACGAGCTCGCAGCCGCCGCCGAAGGCGAGGCCGCGGACCGCGGCGATCGTCGGGACGGGCAGGGAGGCCACGGTCTCGAAGAGCCGGTCGAACGGAAACGCGTCGAGCGGGGAGGCGTTGACCATGCCGGGGATCTCGCCGATGTCCGCGCCAGCGCAGAATGCCTTGCCCGATCCGGACACGACAACCGCGCGGACGGCGTTGTCGGCGGCGGCCTCCTCGAGGCGGTCAGCGAGGTGGTCGACGAGTGTGCGGCTCAACGCGTTGAGAGCGGCGGGCCGGTCAAGGGTGAGAACCAGGGTCGTACCGTGGGCTTCGGCAGACACGAGCTGCTCAGGCATCGGCCTGCTCACCCCCGTAGGCGGCGGCGTATGCCGCGCGGATCTGCTTCTTGTCGAACTTGCCGACGCTCGTACGGGGGATCTCGGCGACGATCTCGATGGCATCGGGCAGCTGCCACGCGGCGAATGCGCTCGACAGGTGGCTGCGGACCTGCTCGAGGGTGATCTCCTGCCCGGGCTTGGGGACGATGAGGACGAAGGGCCGCTCCTGCCACTTCGGGTGCGCCAGTCCCACGACCGCGGCTTCAGCGATAGCCGGGTGGCTGAGGAGCAGGTTCTCCATGTCGATCGAGGAGATCCATTCACCGCCGCTCTTGATGACGTCCTTGACCCGGTCGGTCACCTTCAGGTACCCATCCGCGTCGATCGTCCCGACGTCGCCGCTTCGCCAGTAGCCGTCGTGGAACCGGCCGGCTCGGTCGTCCTCTGGCATGTTGTGGTAGGTCCTGGTGACCCACGGGCCTCGCATGCAGATCTCCCCCTGCGTGACGCCATCCCATGCGACGTCGTTGCCGACGCCGTCGATGAGCCGGACGTCGACGCCCGTGACGGGCAGACCCTGTTTGCGCTTGAGCTCGAACAGCTCGTCCTCGCTCAGGCGTTCGCGCACGCTCGGCTTGTAGCGGTTCATCGTCACGAGCGGGGTGGTCTCGGTCGCGCCGTAGGCGTGGACGATCTCGGCGCCGGTCAGGTCTCGGAAGCCGCGCATCATCGTCAGCGGCGGCTCGGTGGCTCCAGACATCATCCGCAGCCGGGACAGGTCCGGCTTCTCGTCGAGGCTCTCGATGTAATGCAACATCGGCAGGAAGATTGCAGGTGCGCCGTTGGTGACGGTGACGCCTTCGGCGATGATCGCGTCGGTCAGCGGTTTGGTGTCCTCGGCCATATAGCGGCCGGGTAGGACGATCTTGTTGGCCATCAGCGTCGCTGCCTGGGAAAGGCCCCACGCCTGGCCGTGGAACATCGGAGTGATGAGCATGGTGCAGTCGTCGAGGACCATCCCGATGTTCGTGGCGATGCCGTACGAGTGCAGGTAGATCGCCCGATGGGAGTAGTAGACGCCCTTGGGTCGGCCGGTCGTGCCGGTCGTGTAGCACGCGCTGTACGCGGAGCGCTCGTCGATCTCCGGCCAGACCAGGTCCGGGCTGGCCGCGGCGACGAGGTCCTCGTAGTGGTGCAGGTTGGGCAGGCTGGTCTCGACCTGTGAGAGCGGCTTATCGGTCATCACGACCCATGCACGCACTCCGGGTAGCAGGTGGGCAACGGCCTCGGCGACCGGCAGGAGCGTCTCGTCGACGCAGATGACCGACGTGCCGCTGTCGTCGATCACGAAGGACAGGTCCTCTGGCCCGAGGCGGAGGTTGAGCTGGACCAACACGGCGGCAAGGCCCGGGATGGCCCAGTAGAGCTCGTAGTGGCGGCGGCTGTTCCAGTCGAGGACGCCGACACGGTCCCCGGGCTCGACGCCAAGAGCGCGCAGCGCGTTTGCGCCCCGGATCACGCGCTCGTATGCCGCCGCGTAGGTGTAGCGGTCCCAGCCCCCTTCCGGGGTGCGATAGACGATCTCGCGCTCGGGATGCGTGCGTGCCGCGTGCAGGATGAGCGTGGTCGTGTTCAGCTGGACGTCGTCCCCCATAGTCGACGGGTAGCCGGTGACGAGGGGTCGGGTGGGTAAGGGGAAAGTCATGACGGTCTCCTGTTCAGCGGGCGGCCATGCGCAGGGCTCCGTCGAGACGGATCACCTCGCCGTTGACCATCTGGTTTTCGATGATGTGGATTGCGAGGGCGGCGTACTCGGACGGGTCGCCGAGCCGCGCCGGGAAGGGCACCTGCTGGCCCAGCGACTCCCTGGCGGCTTCAGGCAGCACGCCCATCATGGGGGTGAGGAACAGCCCCGGCGCGATGGTTGCCACCCGGATCCCGTACCGCGCAAGCTCGCGGGCGATCGGGAGCGTCATGGCGACAACTCCGCCCTTGGAGGCCGAGTAGGCGGCTTGGCCGATCTGGCCGTCGAAGGCGGCGACCGAGGCGGTGTTGATGATCACACCACGCTCGCCGCTCGGGCCAGGCTCGGCGGCGCTCATCGCGGCGGCGGCGAGCCTGATCACGTTGAACGTACCGGCGAGGTTCACCTCGAGAACCTTCATAAAGTCCTCGAGTTGGTGAGGCCCGGACCTGCCGAGCACCTTTTGGGCGACGCCGATTCCGGCGCAGTTGACCACCCCGCAGAGCGGTCCCGGCTGGTGGCTGGCGACTTCGACCGCGTGGGCCACCGCGCCGGCGTCGGTGACGTCGGTCTCGACGAAGACGGCGCCGGCGGGCGCTGTCCCGGCGCGGTCGGCGACGACGACGTGCGCGCCTCGCTCGAGTAGGGCGGCGGTGGTCGCGCCTCCGAGCCCGGATGCGCCTCCGGTGACGAGGAAGGTGTGGTTGCTGATCTCCATGTCGTTGCTCCTCAGGCGATGCGCTCGATGATCGTGGCGTTGGCCATGCCACCGCCCTCGCAGATGGTGAGCAGGCCGTAGCGGGCCTCGCGGCGCTCGAGCTCGTTGACGAGCTGGGTCAGCAGGCGCGCGCCGGTCGAGCCGAGCGGGTGGCCGATGGCGATGGATCCGCCGTTGACGTTGAGCTGGTCCTCCGGGTAGCCGAACTCCTCGCACCACAGCAGCGGGACCGGCGAGAAGGCCTCGTTGACCTCGACGAGGTCGATGTCGCCGACGGTCAGGCCGGCCTGGTCCAGGGCCTTCTGACTGGCTGGGATGATGGCCGTGAACTGAAGCACCGGGTCGTCCGCGGCGACGGCCATGGAGACGACCCTAGCCCGCGGTCGCAGGCCGGCCGCCTCAGCGGCGGCGCGTTCGGCGACCAGGAGGGCGGCCGCTCCGTCGCTCATCTGCGAGGCGTTGCCGGCGGTGATGACGCCGTCCGGGGAGAACACCGGCTGCAGGGCGGCGACCCGCGCGGGGTCGATGTCGAGCCGGATCCCCTCGTCCAAGGTCATCGGCGCGGTTGAGCCGTCTTTGGCCGCGCCGTCGAGAGGCACGAGCGCGGAGGCGAAGTGCCCGGCGTCGGTCGCCGCGGCGGCGCGACGGTGGCTCCGGACGCTGAAGGCGTCGAGCTGCTCACGGGTGAAACCCCACTTCGTGGCGACGAGCTCGACCGACGGCCCTTGGGCGGGCAAGTTACCGTCAAAGCGCGCCAGGGCCCGTTCGCCGTACCAGTCGCCCTGGCCGCCGCCGGGGACGAAGAGCGGACCGAGGTCGACCCGGCTCATGGACTCGACGCCTGCGCCGATGGCGAAGTCGTACTCGCCGGACTTGATCGCTTGGGCCGCGAAGTGGACCGCCTGCTGGCCGGACCCGCACTGCCGGTCGAGGGTCGTGCCGGGCACGGCGGTGGGCAGGCCCGCACCGAGCAAGGCGTTGCGGGCGACGTTGCCGCTCTGCTCGCCGCGCTGGAGGGCGCAGCCGACGATGACGTCGGAGAGTCGGTCTGGGTCGAGGCCGGTGCGCTCGGCGAGGTGGGCGAGGGTGTGCGCAAGCAGGTCGACGGGATGCCAGTCGCGCAGCTGGCCGCCACGCTTGCCGACCGGTGTGCGGACGGCGTCGACAACGACTGCTTCACGGGTCATGGTTTGACTCCTCGGTGGCGGGTGCGGAAGGCGTTCAGGGCTCGGTGGAACTCGGGCGTCAACACGTTGGCGACCTGGGCTTCGGCCTCAGCGGCCAGCGCTTCGGTGAGGGCAGAGCTCCACGTCGCGTCGAGGAGGTGCTTGGTGCCTGCCTGGGCAGACCGGGAGAAGCCGGCCAGGCGTCGGGCCAGGGCGGTCACCGCGTCATCGAGCTCGTCCGATGGCACGCAGCGTGCGATGAGTCCGACCTGAGCGGCGGTCGGCCCGTCGAGGTCGTCCCCGAGGAGGGCCAACTCTCGCGCCCGCCGCAGCCCGACGAGCCGGGGCAGGACCCAGCTGCCACCGAGGTCGATGGACAGGCCGAGGCGGGCGAAGATCTGGGTGAACCGCGCCGTCTCGTCGGCGACGACGAAGTCGCAGGCAAGGGCCAGGTTGCAGCCGGCGCCGACCGCGTTGCCACGGACCTTGGCGATGACCGGCTGCGGCAAGTCGCGCAGGGCAGGAACGATCTTGTTGAACTCGACCATGGCCTCGCCAAGTCGACCGGGGTCGAGGTCGAGCAAATCCGCGCCGGCGCAGAAGTTGCCCCCCGCGCCGGTGAGCACCACGACACGAACGTCGGCGGCCAACGCGACGTCGGCCAACGCTGTGAGCAGATCCTGCACCGAGTGAGGGCTCAGCGCGTTGCGGCGCTCAGGCCTGGTCAGCTCGACCGTGGCGACGGGCCCGTCCACGGTGAGGCGCAGGGTCTTCGAGGTCGTCGGCGCTCTGGCGGCGGATCCACTGCCCAGGTCGCTTGAGGTGTCAGGCATTGAGTTCCGCCCGGATCTGGTGCTTCAAAAGCTTGCCGGAGGCGTTGCGGGGAATCTCGTCGACGATGATGAGCTCGCGGGGCAGTTTGTAGCTGCTGAGGCACTGCTGGCCGTACTCGCGCAGTTGCTTAAGGGTAAGCGTGGCACCGTCCCGTGGGGTCACGACGGCCACGACGCTCTCGCCGTACTCCTCGTTCGGTCGCGCGACGATGGCGATGTCCCCGACCGCTGGGTGACCGGCCAGGGCGCTCTCAACCTCGACCGAATAGACGTTGCGGCCGCCGGTGATGATCATGTCCTTGAGCCGGTCGACCAGCGTGATGTAACCGTCCTCGTCGATGCTGGCGATGTCGCCGGTGTGCACCCAGCCGTCTCGGACGGTCTCCGCCGTCGCTTCGGGGTTGCCCCAGTAGCCCTTCATCATCGTCTCGCCGCGCATGATCATCTCGCCGACCCCGCCGGGCGCCACGTCGTTGCCGTCGAGGTCGACGATGCGCACCTCGGTGTTGGCGATGGCGCTGCGACCGCTCGCGCTCGGTCGCGCGAGCACCTCGTCATGCTGCAGGAGGATGCCCCCCGGCCCGCCCTCGGTCTGGCCGCATGCCTGGATGATTGACGCGGCCGGCAGCGCCGCCACTAGCGCCTCAGCCGTCGTCGCCGGCATCGGAGCAGCGCCGTACAGGCAGACACGAAGGCTCGACAGGTCGCGTGTCGCGATCGACGGGGTGCGCAGCAGGAACGTGTACATCGTCGGGACGCCGAAGAACTGGGTGATCCGCTCGCGCTCGAGCATCTCGAGCACCGTTTCCGGGTCGAAGCGGGGCAGGATGACGTGCGTCGCGCCGTACATCATCCCGCCGATGAGAAGCATGTTGAGGGCCGCTGAGTGATACAGGGGAGCGACGTGCAACGTCCGCTCCCCCTCGTGAAGTCCTAACCCAATCGCCGTGTTGATGCCGACCCACAGGATGCGGTGCTGGTCGAAGAGGGCGCCCTTGGGTCGACCGGTTGTACCCGAGGTATAGATGATGAGGGCGTCGTCGTCTTCCGCGACCTCGACGTCGATCGGCTCAGCGGACTGGACGGCCGCGGCTGCCAGCACGTCGTCGAAACCCGTTGCGCGACCCAGCGCGAGCGCGGGGATGCTACCTGCGCGGCCCCCGCCGCGTGCCAGCCCCCGGATGTTCTCGACGACCTCGGGACCGAAGAGCAGCAGACTGACGCCCGAGTCGGTGACGAAGTGGTCAATCTCGGGCGGCGCCGACCGCGGGTTGACGGGTACGACGATGGCGCCCAGACGGAGTCCGGCGTAGAGCGCGACGACGAAGGCGCCGCTGTTGCCCGAGAGCAGGAGTAGACGGTCGCCCTTGGCCAGGCCCCGGTCGGTCAGCTCACGCGCGAGCTGGTTGACGCTGGCGTCGAGCTCGGCGTACGTCATCGAATCCGGACCGAACTCGACGGCGATCCGTTGGGGAACACGGCTGGCCGTTCGGGCGAGGACTCGGGCGAGGCTGGGCACGGCGGAGGACTCCTAGTTGGGGTGGGGATCAGCCGAGGTTGTGGAAAGGGACGGGCGTGTCAGGAACACCGGCACGCAGGTCTTGGACGGCCACGAGGGGGATGTCGAGCGAACGGCCTAGCGACTCCCAGTGGGCGCTGGACTCGGTGGCGAACCGGGCGACCAGTTCCTCACGCGTGCGCCCCACGGCGTCGGCGAGACGGCGAGCGAAGTGCGGTTCAATCGCACCGACGGCGACATGTCCGTCGGCCGTCGCGTAGATGCCGTAGGTGGGCAGGCCCCCACCTAGGACGTCACCGGGACGCGTCAGGCCGTGGCGCACCGCGGCCGATGCGTGGAAGGCCACATCGTCGAGCACGACCCGCTCGCGTACGGCCGTCTTCCTTGACGTCCGTCGCCGCAGCCCGGCCAGTGTCGCGGTCACCGCTCGCTCTGCTCCGAGCACGTCGACAAACGGCACGAGGGGCATGCTTGGCGGCATGAGCGTGCCCTGGACGGCCTGGTACGTCAGGTCATGCCCGGCCTCTTCCGATCGTTCTTCGTCGTAGCCCACGACCTCGACCAGCACGAGACCATGCCGCTCGACGCTAGCCACAAGCCCGAGCCGCGTGAGTGCCGAAGGCCGCATCGCGGTCAGCAGCACGTCGGCAGCCGCGAGCCGCGTCTCCAGCGCTGATCGGCCGACTGGGTTCTTGAGGTCGAGCGGGACGACCTCCTGGCTAGCGACGAGCTCCTTGTACCAGCTCGGCGCGACCGCTTGGAGCGGGTCTCCGGAGGGCGGCTCGACCTTCGTCACTGACGCCCCCATCGAGGCAAGGCGGGCAGCCGCCAAGGGTCCAGGCAGGTTCACGGCCAGGGAAACGACCCCGACGCCCGCGACGGCGGTCGCGTCTGGCGTGCTCGACACTGGCTGCTCCTTTGACCACCGCTACTGTTTGTACAGTTGTATAGCATCTAGTACGTTCGTGCAATAGTTGGGCTAGTATCGGGCCGATCCGATAACGCAGACCGACGAGGGCTGAGGAGACATGACGCTACGACAGCCCAGTGCGGCTCTACGCGCGGACGACCTCACCGCGAAGGCACGGATCCGGAACGCCGCACTCGATCTCTTCGCGGCGCATGGCGCCGAGGCCACCTCGCTACGCGCGGTCGCAGCCGCGGCGGGCGTGACGGTCGGTCTCATCGTCCACCACTACGGGACGAAGGAGGCACTGCGCGAAGCCGTCGAACTCGCGATCGTCGAGCAGTTCGCCCAGACGATCGCGTCCGTCCCGCTCGGCAAATGCCCGCCGGGCCAGGTCACGGCCGCACGCGACCGTGCTGTCGCCGCCATGCTCTCGGCCAACCAAGCGATCGTTGACTACCTGCGGCGGGCTATCCTCGATGGGAGCGCAGGGCGAGTCGACTTGGTCAGCCGGCTCAGCCAGCTCTCCGCCCAGCAGGTCCACGATCTGCGGGAGGCCGGCGTCGCCTCGACGAAGCACACCGTCGGCGAGCAGGTCGTCACCATCATGGTGCGGCAGCTCGGACGCCTTTTCCTGCAGCCGCTTGTCGACCGCATCGCCGACGAGTTCGCCGATGACACGGGCGCGTCGATGAGACCGCAGCTCGTTGTGGATGTGAACCACTGACCCGAGACGCAAGAGCGTCACCTGGCAAGCGGGCGGGTCCCAATGTCGCGGGAATGGGCTTTGCCACGGGTCAAGTTCGGAGCTGGGCTCGGTCGCCGCCCCCGGTAGTGCGCTCGTGCTCCTGGTGATCTGGTCAGAGTGGCGAATGCCCACCAGTGGCGGGTGTCGCCGAGCCGCTTGTTTCGGATCTTGCGGGCTTTGACGTAGTGCGATCGCCCGGACGCTCGTGTCACGGGCGCAGTTCCGGCGAACGCTCGCAGCCCGGAGGGGCTGGTGAACCGGGCTGGGTCATCGCCGATCGCAGCCAACACCCGCGCAGCCAGAACGGGGCCAAGCCAGGCACGGACCGCAGGACCGTGAGTCACATCGTGCTACCAGCCGACCGGCCCGACGTGATCGCCCGCCGCCTCGGACAGTTGGTCCTCGACGGACTCCACCTCCCAGATGAGACCGTCGGGTTCCCGTGAGGTGCCGTACGAGGACAGCGCGGGTGGTCGCTTGCGCCAACGTGTGTAATCCGGTGCGTTGTGCGCTTGTTGACGTAGCCTTTTCCATCTCAAGTATGTCCCATCTCGGGCACACCGCCGACCACCGGTCAAGTCACGGAGTTCACCTTGGTTCCACGGTCTGAGTCCGGAACGGGTGCTGCTTCTTGCGCGCGTAGCGCTTCTTCTCGATGTTCCAGGCACTCTTGAGGGAACCACCGACCGTACGCGGCCAGAACTGGTAGAAGTTCTCGCCGTACCTGCTGCTGGCGGGGTCCTCCGGTGTGGCGACGCGGACGTGATGGCCCCGGTTGTGCTCGATGTAGAAGTGGCCGTAGAAGCTCTGGCTTTTGGTCCTTGCGGTGGCGGCGGACCCGATCACCGGCTGGGAGTGTACGTCAGGTCGTGGCTTCGGACGTCGCCGCTTCGACGGAGAGCCCGAGGTACCTCAGTCCGACCTCGGTGATCTTCCGTGAAGTGTCCTTGCGGGACATGGTGGGCAGGGCTAGATGGCTCACGGTGAGCCTCACCAGAGCCTCCGCAGCGTCCGCCACATCGTCGGCCTGCACCCCGGGCACGTGAGCCATGAGCCACCGTGCCAACGAGTTCGAGGCCAGTTCCAGCAGCTGCGCGGAGGTCGTCAGCAGGGGGAGAATGCCCGTCGCGGTCGGGGAGGAATCGCGGTTGGCGATCAGCACCGCCCTGAGTAGAGAGCTGTTCTCAGCTTCCTCGAGCACGAATTCCACCGAGGCCGCGAGGCCGCGAGCAGCATCGGCGTCGTGGTGCGCGAGCACTCCTTCGATGCCCTCGATGAAGCGCGCCGCCTCCCTCAGGACGACGGCCTCTCCCAATCCGGGCTTGTCGCCGAACTCTTTATAGAGCAGGGCGCGTGAAATCCCGACTGCCTCGGCGATCTCACCCATGCGGACTCGCTCCCAGCCTCGATCGGCGATCAGGCCGTGAGCAGCCTCCACCACAGCCGTGCGGACGTGCTCGCGGTACCGATCGCGCATGGAGGGGGATGACACGGTGGACACGATAGCGACCGTGGTGCCCAACGGACTCATGTCACATCGGACCTGGCCATGACAATGAGATGCTCGTGCCTTAGGTTGGAACAAATCATGCAAATTGTCTTTAGGAATGAGTTCCATGGCCAGCTCGAGCGACGCCGTCGCGGTTCCCTACCCGCACCGACGTGGCGGCCACTGCGGCTCGGGCGCGATGCGCGACCTCCTCGAATGGGCCGGGCTCGGCTGGGAAGGCCCGCCCGACGAGGGCCTCGTCTTCGCGCTAAGCGGGTCGCTGGACCTCTCCTACGTCCGGAATGCAGCGCTCATGCCACCGGTGTACCTCGTGGGTCGGGGCGGGGACCTGGAGACCGATCTCCCGACACGACTCGGCGCCGTGGTCACCGTGCACGCCACGGAGGACCCCCAGGTGGGCTGGACCTACGTGCGCGATGCCGTGCGCGCCGGTCGCCCAGCCCTTGTGTGGGCCGACATCGCAGAGCTGCCCTACCTGCGCGTGCGCCTTCAGATGAGTCGCCATGACATCGTCGTGATCGGCTACGACGACGTGCAGCAGCTCGCGCACGTCGTCGACAACGACCGCGACGAGGTGCAGCTGGTGCCTTACGAGGCTCTGGCTCGGGCTCGCTCCTCCCGAGGATTTCCGGTCCCGACGCGCCACACCTACTTCGACATCGCCTGGCCCGATTCGCTGCCCGACCTGGCCACCGTCGCCCGGGCGGCGTTCGCCCAGGCGGCTGTCGCGATGACCACCTCGACCGGTCCCTCGATTGTCACCGGGAGGGACACGGCGACCGGGGCCACGGGGCTGGCCGCCGTCGACCTGTTCGCCGAGGACCTCGCTCGATGGCCAGAGGTCTTCCCCGACGAGGTCTTGGACCTGGCGCTCCAGGGACTCAGCGCATTCGTGGAGAAGGCCGGCACCGGCGGTGGGCTGTTCCGGCGACTGCTCTCCAGCGGCGCCGCCGACATCGCGCGTCTGACCGGGGACGTTCGCGCGAGCGAAGTCGCCAACGCTGCGCACCTCTGCGCGGAGACATGGTCACTGGTCGCGTCGCTGGGCCGGCAGGAGGGCCCGGCCCGGGGCCGGGCGGAGCAAGCCGCCCTCGCAGCTGCCGCCCTCCCGTCGCTCGAGCGGGACCTCGTCACGGCCCTCGGGGCGGCCGGCGCACTCCAGAACGCCGAGGTCAGTGCCTGATGGGCGACGAGCTCGACCCCCGGCAGGCCCTTGCCCCGACCGGGTTCATCGACAGCGACCACCACGACGTGCGCGACTTCACCGAGTCCGTGGTGCGAGGTGTCCAGGATCCGCGTGAGCGGGTCGGGCTGCTCTTCGCGGAGGTCCGCGACCGACTCCGCTACGACCCCTACAGCGTCACCGCGGCCCCCCCGACCTACCGCGCCAGCGCGATCCTTGACGGTGGCCCCACCTGGTGCGTCCCGAAGGCGGTGCTGCTCACGGCGAGCCTGCGCGCTGCGGGGATCCCGGCCGTACTGGGGTTCTCCGATGTCCGCAACCACCTCAACAGCGAGGCGCTGCTGGAGCTGATGGGCACGGACCTGTTCGTGTTCCACGGGTGGAGCGCGGCGTACGTCGACGGCCGGTGGCGCAAGGGCTCGCCGGCCTTCAACTCCGAGCTGTGCCGCCGCTTCGGCGTACCTCCGTTGGAGTTCGACGGATCGCAGGACGCCCTGCTCCACGCAGCCGACGGCGCCGGCCGCCGCCACATGGAGTACGTCCGCGAGCGGGGGATGTTCGTGGACCTACCGTTCGATGAGCTGATGGCAACACTGCTGGACACCTACGGCCCCGCGATGGTGCGCGGCTCGGGATCCTCGCGCCCTGAGGATCCCGCCTTCGGCGCCTGAGCACGGATGGACCGCGCCGCCGCGGTGGCTCCACGCAGCTCGCACACCATCGTGATGAGGACGTCCTCGAGCCGTTGACGGCCCACTTCGACGGCACGTGCGGGCTCCAGGTCACGGAGGTCCTCGAGCGGGACGGGAGCGCCGACGAACACGCTCACCTGCCGTCGCCAACCCCATCGCAACCGCCCGCTGTATGCGGGCAGGATCTCCTGGGCACCCCACTGGGCCACCGGGAGGAGCGGGACCGACGCCTCGAGGGCGATGCGAACCGCCCCTGACTTCATCGTCATCGGCATACCGTCCTCCCGCTTGCTGATAGAACCCTCGGGATACACCAGAAGGAGCTGACCACAGCGTGCCGCCTTCACCGCGTCGTCGTACCCTGCGCGTCCGGCAGCCCGGTCGACCTTGACGTGGCCGGCCGCACGGAACCACCTGCCCACGATCGGACCGTGGAAGAGGCTGTCCTTCGCCAAGAACCGCGGCACCCGCCCCGAGGCCAGCACCAGCTCCGCGACTAGCAGAGGGTCGATGTGCGAGACGTGGTTGGCGGCCAGCACTGCCCCACCCGACCTCGGGATCCCTGAGACTCCGCGCCAGTCCGGCCGGCGCAGCACGATCAGGAACGGCTTGCAGCTCAGCACGGCCACCCACCAGGCAAGGCCACGTCGCTCGGCATCGGTTTGAGGACGGTGAGGTGTCCAGATGAGCCGCATAGCGACGAGTGTAGACAAATGTAGCCCCAACGTCTCACGTGAATACAAATATGCCATCATGTCTCGTGCGTTGGCGAACGGCGGGTCATTGACTTTCGGCTATAGGCCACTCTCGTCACGACGACGACTTGATCCTGTATGCGAGAGAGACAGATGCGACGTTGTGCCTCCGCGCCCGTCGGTCTTGAATCTGAGGAGCTTTCCATGCGCGACCCGCTCCGAGGCGCCTCCGGCGCAGGCGAGCAAACCGCCCCGGCGAACGAGGTACACTCCGAGGGGGGCGCCATGTCGGCATTGGAGGCGTGGATCCGCTCGATGTCGCGGCCCGAGCCGTCGGCGGAGGGACGCCTCCCCTCGCACTCCCCCACCTGCGCGGGATGCGGGACGGAGAATCCTGCTGGTCTTGCACTGAAGGTCGACGCCACCGAGGTCGGCGTTCGCGCCGTGCACCGCTTCGACCACCGTCAGGAAGGGGCGCCCGGGATCACCCACGGCGGCCTGGTCGCTGCAGCGTTCGACGACCTCTTCGGCTTCCTCCTCTACCGGGTCGGAGAGCTTGCCGTGACGAGGTCCCTGACCGTCGAGTACCTCCGTCCGGTGCTGCTGAGGACCGACTACGAGTTCTCTGCCCACGTCCGGGACCGCTCGGGACGGCGGTTACACGTGGAAGCCGCGGCGTTGGATGCGGACGGCAACCCGGTCGCCACCGCACACGCGACATTCGTCGTCGTCGATGTTGAGCACTTTGAGCAGGGCAATATTGCGGGCCGTTGATGACTCACCCGCCGATGAACGGCTCCAGCTCGACCGCTGGGTCGAGGTCGATTCCGTGGGCGGCCAAGGCATCGTGCAGCACTAGAGTGACGTGGCGCGAGAGGCGCCCCACCATGACCTCGAGGGTTTCGTCGCGCTGGTCGAGCCACCAGATGATTGTCGCGTCGACCATCCCCATCACGCCCACCAAGATGCCCTCGGGAAAGGTCTCCTCGGCCGAGTTGGTATAGCCGCGAGCCGCCGCAGCGATCTCGTCCAGCAATCGCGAGCGACCCATCCGAGCGCGGTGAAGGGTGCGACTCTGCCCCCGTGCGGCTAGGAAACGGAAGAGGTGAGGGTGGACGTCGGCCCAGGTGGCGCAGGCGTGGACCAGCCCCTCGACGACCTGTGAGGGCGTGCCGCGCCGAGTCAGGTGGGGCCGGACGCAGGCAATGAGGTCCTGCGCGGCGAGGCGTACCACATCGTCATCCAGGTCCTCACGGCTGGAGAAGTAGCGGTAGACGTGCGGCCTCGGGATGCCAGCCCGCTCGGCAATCAGGGCCGTGCCGGCACCCACTCCTGCCTCGTCGACGACCTGCAGAGCGGCGCTCGCCACCTGTTGTCGTCGCCGCGCCCGGACCTGATCATCGCGCGACGACCGGCGCCGCACCGTTGAATCCACCCATCGCCCGACCTCGACCACAAGAGGCAGCCTATGCGGGGTCGACGAAACCAACGACTCCCGGGTCCGCATGCATGGAACACCTTGTACCCAGGGCGACGGGTGTGGTCAGATTGGTACACTCTGTACCCGACCTGCCGGAGGCACCCCTTGCCCACTCGTCGCTCCCCCTGGATGGACAAAGACCTCGACGACGTGCGCGACCTGGCACGTACGTTCTGTGAGAAGGAGATCAAACCGCACATCGAGACCTTTATCGCCGACAAGCACGTCGACAGGGAACTGTGGAACCGCGCTGGTGATGTCGGTCTGCTCTGCCTGTCGATCCCCGAGGAGTACGGCGGCGGCGGCGGCACCTTCGCCCACGAGGCCATCTTGATCGAGGAGCAGGCACGGGTCGGCGACAGCTCCTGGGGGGCGTCCCTGCACAACGGCATCGTCGCCCACTACCTGTTCGCCTACGGCACGGAGGAGCAGAAGCAGCAGTGGCTTCCCAAGATGGCTTCCGGCGAGGTCGTCGGCGCGATCGCGATGACCGAGCCCGGGACCGGCTCGGACTTGCAGAACATCAAGACTAAGGCGGTGCGCGAGGGTGACGACTACCTTGTCAGCGGCTCCAAGACCTTCATCACCAACGGCTCGCAGGCCGACCTGGTGCTCACCGTGGTCAAGACCGATCCGGACGACCGCGCCGCCGGCATCTCGCTGATGCTGGTCCCCACCAGCACGGAGGGCTTCTCCCGCGGTCGGGTGCTCGACAAGATCGGGATGAAGGGGCAGGACACCTCGGAGCTCTTCTTCGACAACGTCCGCGTCCCGGTCACCAACCTGCTGGGCCTCACCGAAGGCCAGGGCTTCGTGCAGCTCATGCAGCAGCTCCCCCAGGAGCGGCTGTTGGTCGCAGTGTCGAACGTCGCAGCCATGGAGTTCTGCTTGGCCGAGACACTGGCCTACGTGCGCGACCGAAGCGCCTTCGGACGGCCGATCTGGGGGTTCCAGAACACCAAGTTCAAAATGGCAGAGGTCGCTACAGAAGCTCGCGTGGCACGGTCCTTCGTGGACGAGTGCATCCAGCTCCACGTCGGCGAGGGTCTGGACATCCCCACCGCCGCCATGGCGAAGCTGTGGTGCTCCGAACGAGCGCAGCGCGTCGCCGACACCTGCCTCCAGCTGCACGGCGGCTACGGGTACATGAACGAGTACCCCATCGCCCGCATCTGGGCCGACATGCGCGTCTCCCAGATCTACGCCGGCACCTCCGAGATCATGAAGGAGATCATCAGCCGGTCCCTGTGAGGACCGACCCGGCTCCGGCGGCACCGCTGGAGCCGGCGGGCCGGGCCTTGTGCGCCGAGCCCCGCGGGATCCTCCGCGTTGAGCAACGGCACAGGACGCCCACTCCACCGAGGTGACACCCTCGACAGACATCGTCTGACAGGAGTGCCATGAGCTAGCGAGTCGCCCTCATCGACCGGGCATCGACCCGGACTCGGTACTCCTGGCCGACAAGTGGAGACCGCTCCACGCCATCCACAGCTGACCGCCTGCACGTACACCCGTCAGATCGGCGGCACTGCCGGTCCGCCGCCCCACTCGCGTCGAACACCTCACAGAAGGATCCACATCCCATGACCTCGGCCCACTACGACGTGCTGATCATCGGCTCCGGCTTCGGCGGCTCGGTGACCGCCATGCGCCTGGCGGAGAAGGGCTACCACGTCGGGGTGCTCGAAGCAGGCAAGCGCTACGACACCGACGACCTGCCCACCTCGTCCTGGGACACCCGTCGGTTCGTCTGGGCGCCACGGCTCGGCTGCTTCGGCATCCAGCGCATCCACCTGCTGCGCGACGTCGTCATCTTGGCGGGCGCCGGCGTCGGCGGCGGTTCGCTCAACTACGCCAACACCCTCTACCAACCTCCTGCCCCGTTCTTCAACGATCCACAGTGGGCGCACATCACCGATTGGCACGCCGAGCTGGACCCGCACTACCAGACGGCACGGCGGATGCTGGGTGTCACGCAGAACCCCCACGTGACGCCTTCGGACGAGGTGCTGCGCGAGGTCGCGCGCGACATGGGTGTGGAGCACACCTTCACACTGACCCCCGTCGGCGTCTTCTTCGGAGAGCCCGGCAAAGAGGTTCCCGACCCGTTCTTCGGCGGGGCGGGGCCGCGCCGCACCGGCTGCACCCAGTGCGGGTCGTGCATGACCGGGTGCCGGGTCGGGGCGAAGAACACCCTGGACAAGAACTACCTGTACTTCGCGGAGAAGCTCGGGGCCGAGGTACGTCCCCTGACCACCGTGGTCGACGTGCGCCCGCGCAAGGGAAGCGGGTACGTCGTCGACACCGTCCGCACCGGCAGGTCCGCGCGCCGTCGCCGCAACCGGCAGTCATTCACGGCCGACCACGTCGTCTTCGCAGCGGGCACCTACAACACCCAGAAGCTGCTCCACCGACTGAAGGCCACGGGCTCCCTGCCGCACATCTCCGCCCGACTGGGCACCCTGACCCGTACCAACTCCGAGTCGATCCTGGGGGCGAAGTCCCGCGATCGATCCAGCGACTTCACGCGCGGCGTGGCCATCACATCCTCGATCCACCCCGACGAGTTCACCCACATCGAGCCGGTGCGCTACGGCAAGGGCAGCAACGCCATGTCCCTACTCCAGACCGCGCTCACCGACGGGGACGGCCATGGGCCCCGGTGGTGGCGCTGGCTGCGGACAATCGCGACCCAGCCCTCTCACCTGACGTGGTTCAGCCCGCGACGGTGGTCGGAGCGCACAGTCATCCTGCTGGTCATGCAGACGCTGGACAACTCCATCACGGTGCGGTCGAGGAAGACCCTCCTCGGTCGCCCCACGATCACCTCGGGACCTGGCCACGGGGCGCCCAACCCCACCTGGATCCCCGTCGGCAATGAAGTCACCCGTCGCGTCGCCGAGAAGATCAACGGCGTGGCCGGCGGGTCCACGGGGGAGATCGCCAACATCCCGATGACCGCTCACTTCATCGGCGGGTGTGCCATCGGTGACTCCCCGGAGACCGGGGTCATCGACCCCTACCACCGTCTCTACGGGCACGACGGGATCTTCGTAGTCGACGGCTCCAGTATCACGGCGAACCTGGGGGTTAACCCGTCGTTGACGATCACCGCGCAGGCCGAGCGGGCAGCCTCCCTGTGGCCCAACAAGGGCAATCGGGACGAGCGTCCCCCGTTGGGCGCCGGCTACCAGCGGATCTCCGCCATTGAGCCGGAGCGGCCGGCCTTCGCCCCCCGGACCTGATGCCCGTCGTCGAGGGCGGCCAGCACCCGGCCTAAGCCACGGGACAGGAGACGACCGCGAGCGCCACGCGACGCTCGCGGTCGTTTCGGATGATCCGTGGCGCGCGATCACGCCCTGTGGCATCAGCTGCGACCGACCCGCTCCAAGTAGGCCTGACGCGCCGCGGAGTCCACGCGGTCGAGGAAGACCGTGTCGGTCCCGAGCATCGCCCCGAGCTGGGTCGCGATCCGCTCGGGAACGAACTTCATCGCCGCCACCATCGTGCCGGCGATACGCGTGACTCGCACGAAGGGCTGCGGGCGCTCGATGAGAGCCGCCGTGGCGCGCGCGATCTCCTGCGGCTCTGCGTTGCGCATGCCCTTGGCCCCGCTCGTCCCCGCGACCAGCTCGGTGTTGGTAAAGGTCGGACGCACAGTGGACAGGGTGACACCCGACCTGCGGTACTCCTGCCGGGCGGCCTCGGTGAACCCGATGACCGCGAACTTGGTCCCGCAATACGTCGCCAGCCCCGGGACCGGGAGCTCCCCGGCCAGTGAAGCCGTGTTGATGATGTGTCCCTGTCGCCGTGGCAGCATCCGCTGCAGGGCGATCTTGGTGCCGAAGATGACGCCCAGGATGTTGATCTCCACCTGCCGGCGGGTGACCTCGTCGGTCTCCTCGTGCACGTGCCCCGTCGGCATGACACCCGCGTTGTTGATGAGGACGTCGATCGGCCCCAGTGCTTCCTCGGTCACGTCGAGGAAGGACGCCACGGAGGCAGGGTCGGTGACATCTAGACGCACCGCGACGTCGAGGCCGAGCTCCTCGGCGGCCACCTTGAGCTGGATCTCGTCGATGTCCCCGATGGCGACCCGGTGACCGCGCCGGATGAGTTCCTCCGCGGTGTGATATCCGATCCCCCGGGCGCCCCCGGTGATGGCGACCACCCGTCGCTTGTTCGTTGTCGTCATGGTTTCGCTTCCTTTCAGAGGCCGAGTCGCTGCCGCAGGCCGCGACCAGCGGCCAGGCGCAGCACTCGGCCGGCGATCGCCGTACGCCGGGCGGAGTACGGGTACCAGGTGAGCTCCTTGGTGGTCAGCGGGATCCGCGGCTCGGTGATCGCTTGGACGCGGCAGTACTTCCGCAGACCCTGCGCGCCGCCGAGGCGAGCCCCCAGGCCCGAGGACTTCCAGCCGCTGTGGGGTAGCCCCACGGCGAAGAGGTTGCTGAAGACGTCGTTGATGTTGACCGCACCGACCTCCAGTTGGTCGGCGATGCGCCGCCCTCGGGAGACGTCTCGTGTCCACACGGTGGCCGAGAGCCCGTACGCGGAATCGTTGGCCAGGGCCACAGCCTCGGCCTCGTCGGCCACCCGCATGACCGGCAGTGTTGGCCCGAACGTCTCCTCGGTCATGCAGGCCATGCTGTGGTCGACGTCCACCAGCAGCGTGGGGGCGAAAAAGTTGCCTTCGTCGCCCCGCGACCCGCCGACAAGCACGCGCGCACCGGACTCCTGAGCCTCCCGCACATGCCGCTCAACCGTGTCCACCTGCGCCCGGGTCACCATGGCGCCGACATCATCGCGGGCTCGAGAGCCCTGCTTCAGCGCTCCGAGGGCCGCCACCACCTTCTCCACGAACCGGTCGTAGACCGCGTCCACCACGTAGACCCGCTCGACCGAGATGCAGACCTGCCCCGAGTTGAAGATCCCGCCCCAGACGATCCCGTGCGCGGCCCGATCGAGGTCGGCATCCTCGAGCACGATGGCAGCGTCCTTACCGCCCAACTCCAGGCTGACCGGCTTGAGCAGCTGAGCACAGCGCGTGGCCACCCGACGGCCCGTCGCCGTCGAGCCCGTGAACTGAACGAAGTCAACAGCCTCGACCACCGCTCCTCCAGTGTCCCCGGCCCCCGCGACGTGCAGGAGGACCGGCGGGGCGCCGATCTCGTGCCATCCCTCGATGATGCGCGCGCACGTCAGCGGGGTCATCTCCGACGACTTTGTCAGCACCGCACATCCCGCTGCGAGCGCCGGCGCTGCATCCATCAGGAACAGGGTGATCGGGAAGTTCCACGGGATGATCAGTCCGACCAACGGGTAGGGCCGATAGCTGCGGGTCAGCCGCTTCGGAAGGCTGAGCAGCCCTCCTGCCCCCACTCGTTCGGGGGCGAGGAACTCCTTCGCATGGTCGGCGTAGAAGGAGATGAACTCGCACGAAGCGGTCGTCTCCACCAAGGCGTCAGGGCGGACCTTGCCGGTCTCTGCGACGAGCAGGTCAGTGAGCTCATCGGTGTGGTCGAGGATCCAGCCCCGCCACTTGCGCAGCCAGGTGGCTCGCGCAGCAGGACCCATGTCGCGCCACGCGACCTGCGCCGCGCGCAGGTCCTCAGCGGCGGCGCGCACGCGGTCGCCGTCGGCGATCGGGACCGATCGGAGTACTTCGCCGTCGGCGGGACGTCGGA
Organism: Nocardioides marmorisolisilvae; assembly: GCF_031656915.1. Classification (NCBI taxonomy): domain Bacteria; kingdom Bacillati; phylum Actinomycetota; class Actinomycetes; order Propionibacteriales; family Nocardioidaceae; genus Nocardioides; species Nocardioides terrisoli. The sequence continues at coordinate 1,158,717 of NZ_CP134227.1, forward strand.
TGTGCAGGGTGGGTGCGGACGGGGCGTTCATGACACTTCCTCGAGGTCGGTGACGGTGCCCGGGAGGGCCTGGCTTGCTGCGCCATCAGACGACGGTCGACGGGGGCCGCCGTGGGCTTGCAGCGGAGTGCGCGGGACAGCAGCAGTTGCGATGTCGCTGGCGAAGGAGTACGCAGGCGGGGTGATCCGTGCTCGCGGCACCATGCCCCGGGCTCGCGCTGGGAGCGGCGCGGGATGCCGTTGGACGGCTCCTGCTGGAACGGGATCGGCGGCAGCGGCGGCAGCTCCCGGCCGGACTCGGCCGCGAGCTCGTCCACCAATCGCGCCTCGCGCCGTGATGCCTTCCCATGCAGTCAGAGATCGATGACAGCGAGGTCGCCGTCGGCGTGCCGGGCGCGGAGCAGCTTCTTGTCGAACTTGCCGACCGAGGTCTTGGGCACGTCGGGCACGAAGCACCACCGCTCGGGCAGCCACCACTTGGCGACCTTGCCCTCGAGAAAGTCCCGCAACTGGGAGGGAGTCACCTCGGACCCGTCCCGAACGACGATCACGGCCAGGGGCCGTTCCTGCCACTTCTCGTCCGGAACGCCGATGACGGTCGCTTCCAGCACATCCGGGTGACCTGCGAGCAGCAACTCGAGCTCCACTGACGAGATCCACTCGCCGCCCGATTTGATGACGTCCTTCGCCCGGTCGGTCAAGGTGACGAAACTACGCTCGTCGATGCGTCCCACGTCTCCGGTACGCAGCCATCCGTCGTCGAACTTTTCCGCGTCCTCGTCACCGATGTAGGACCCCGTGATCCATGGGCCGCGAACCTGGATCTCCCCGACTGACTTCCCGTCGTGCGGCACCTCGTTACCGTCGTCGTCGATCAGTCGCAGCTCGACCCCGGCGACGGGACGACCTTGGGAGGCCCGCAGTGCCCAGTGCTCCTCGCCCTCGACCGCTGCCGGCGGCCGAGCGATAGCGGCTAGGGGCGAGGTCTCGGTCATCCCCCACGCCTGCACGATCTGCACGCCGTACTTCTCCTGGAAGGCCTTCATTAGATGAAGCGGCACGGCCGATCCACCGCAGGCCACCAGCCCCAGCGACGAGATGTCGTGACCGGGGTTGGAGTCGAGGTGATTCAGGACGTCACTCCAGATCGTCGGCACAGCTCCGGCGATCGTGGGGCGCTCGCTGCTGATGAGTCGCACCAGTGGCTCGGCCTGGAGGAACCGTTCGGGCATGACCAGGTCGGCTCCTGCCATCAAAGCCGCGTAGACCAGTCCCCAGGCGTTGGCATGGAACATCGGCACGATCGCCAGGATGGCATCGTCACCGGTGACGCTCAGCCCGTCGGCGGCACACGCAGCCATCGAGTGGAGGTAGGTCGATCGGTGGCTGTAGGCCACGCCCTTGGGGTTGCCGGTAGTGCCCGAGGTGTAGCACATGGCCGCAGCGGAGAGCTCATCGAGTTCCGGCCACTCGAACGTCTCCAGGTGACCTCCGATGAAGTCGTCGTAACCGACAACGGTGAGGCCGTCACGTTCGAGCGGCGCGAGATCGACACCCCCCGTGACGACCACGGTGTGCACCTCGGCGAGCTGCGGTAGGACCGCCGCCAGGAGCGGGGCGAGCGTACCGTCGACGATCACCACCCGGTCGTCAGCGTGGTTGGCGATGTAGACCAGCTGCTCGGGGGTCAGTCGAGGGTTGAGGGTGTGCAGGACTGCCCCCATGGAGGGCACTGCACAGTAGGCCTCGACGTGCTCCTGGTTGTTCCACATCAAGGTGGCGACCCGCTCGTCCCCCACGACCCCGCAGGCCCGCAGCGCGTGGGCCAGCTGCGCCGAGCGGCGTCCCACCTCGGCGAACGTGCCGGTCCTGACCGAGCCGTCGGGCTGGAGCGTGCGCACGCGCGCGGTGGCGTGCACACGGGCACCGTGCCGCAGGATGGCTGCCGTCGTCAGCTGGACGTTCATCATGGTGCTCTGCACGAGTGGTCCTCCGGCGATGGGGTGTTGAGGGGGGCGGTGATGGGGTGCGGGGCTTCGCCGAGGCGCGCGCCCGGCACTGTGAATCAGCAGGAGGCGGCGGGCCGTTGCAGTTCCGCCCGATCGACGTCGAGACCCTGGCCGAGCGTTCTCTTGGCCTTCATGAAGTCCCGGGGACGGTTCACGCAGTCCGCGGCGAGCAACCGCCCACGTTGGAGGTAGTAGCAGGTGAAGTCGCGATCGCGCGCGGGGTCGCCGCTTAGCACGATCTCGTCGTAGCCCGTGTTCAGTCCCGCGATCTGCAGCTTCAGGTCGTACTGGTCGGACCAAAACCACGGCAGCGCCGAGATAGGCCGCTCCTTGCCGCACAGCGTGGCGGCAGCCGCCTTCGCCTGCTCACCCGCGCTGGGCACCGCTTCAAGTCGCACCCGCCGGCCGTAGCGAGCAATGTGATGGATGGCGCAGTCCCCCGCCGCGACGATCTTGGGATCGCTGGTCGAGGCGAAGTCGTCGATCACGACACCGTCCTCGACCTGCAGGCCCGCCTCAGAGGCGAGCTCGGTGTTCGGGACCAAGCCCACACCCACGATGACCAGGTCTGCGGGAATCCGTTCACCCCCGGCTAGCACCACCTCGCCGGCGCGGCCGTCGCCGGCCACGGCCTCGACGAGAGCGCCCGTCCGCACCACGACCCCGGCGTCGCGGTGGATGCGCTCGTAGAACATCGACACCTCAGCAGCCGTGACCCTCTCCAGGACACGTTCGGCGGCCTCCAGGACCGTTACCTCCAGCCCGAGGGCGCGCAACGACGCGGCGGTCTCCAGCCCGATGTAGCCCCCGCCGACGATCACGGCTCGGCGACCCGAGGCCGTGGCCTCACGGATCGCCTCGACGTCCGCGAACGTCCGCAGGTAGAAGACGCCCGGCAGATCGATGCCAGGAATAGCCAGCGGACGCGCCCGGCCCCCGGTGCACAACGCGAGGCCGTCGTAGGCGAGCGTCTCACCGTCGCTCAGCACGACCTCTCCGGCCGCACGATCAATCTCGGTGACCGTCGCCCGCAACAGGCGGATCTTCTGCTTGTCGTAGAACTCCGCCTTGCGGATGGCGAGCTCCTCCAAGCTGCTCTTGCCGGCAAGGTAGGCCTTGGACAGGGGAGGCCGCTGGTACGGAAGCGCGGCTTCGTCACCGATGACGACAACCTCACCTGCCCACCCCTCCTGGCGAAGGCTGGCGGCCAACTGGGCCCCGGCGTGGCTGGCCCCGACGATCAGCGCCCTCCCCGAGGTCACGCGTCGGTCTTCGGCGTCAACTGGACCATCAACCGGCTGATCCCGCGCACGAAGTTGGACTGGACATACTCCGGCTCACCCACGACCTCGATCTTCTCGAAGCGCGGGAGCAGCTCTTCCCACAGGATCCGCAGCTGCAGCTCGGCCAGACGGTTGCCCATGCACCGGTGGACGCCAAAGCCGAACGCGATGTGGTTGCGTGCGTTTTTGCGGTCGATGATGAGATCGTCCGGACGTTCGAACACTCGCTCGTCGCGGTTTCCCGAGGCGTACCACATGACCACCTTGTCGCCCTCACGGATGAACTGGCCGTTGAGGACCGTGTCCTTCTTCGCAACGCGACGCATGTAGGCCAGCGGCGTCTGCCAGCGGATGATCTCTGAGATCATGTTGGGGATGAGGTCCGGGTTGGCCTTGAGCTTCTCGAACTGGTCGGGGAACTGATTGAGGGCGAGAACACCCCCGCTCATAGAGTTGCGTGTGGTGTCGTTGCCGCCGACGATCAGGAGCACCAGGTTGCCCAGGAACTCCATCGGGCGGTCGATCAGGTCCTTGGTGTGCTCGTTGCTCTGGAGCATGGTGATCAGGTCGAACCCGGGTTCCTCACCTGCCGCGAGTCGCGCCTGCTTGTCCCGCCACAGCGCGCTCAGTCCCCGCGCCGCGTCGACGAAGCCCCGGAAGACCTCGTCGTTGTCGGATGGTCCGCCGTTGGCCTGCTCCATGGAGCTGGCCAGGTCCGACCACTCGACGAGCTTGCGGCGTTGGTCGTATGGGAAGTCGAGTAGGGTCGCGAGCATCCGCGCGGTGAGCTCGATCGAGACGCGGTCGACCCAGTTGAAGGGCTCACCTACCGGGAGCTCGTCCAGTACTTCCTGGACCCGCGTGCGGATCAAACTCTCCATCTCGCGCAGGTTCTTGGGGGCGACTACGCCTTGGACCGCGGCTCGCTGGCGGTCGTGTCGGGGCGGGTCCATGGCGATGAACATCGCGACATCCATGAACCGTGGGGGCTCGCCGATGATGATGAAGGGCTCAGCCGAGAAGGTCTCATGGTCTTTGTCGACCGCGATGATGTCGGCGTGCCGAGTGACGGACCAGAAAGGTCCGAACGGGCTGTCGGCCTGGTAGTGGACGGGTGCCTCGTTGCGCACGCGCTCGAAGTAGGACTGCCACTTGCCCTGACGGTAGAGGAACGGGTTGCTCAGGTCGATGTCGGCGAGGGCGACGTCCTCCACGGGGGGAATGGGCTCCTCGACGAAGATCTTCTTCCCGTTGGTCCGTGTCACGAAGCGACGGGTCTTGTCGTACAGGTGCGCCCCGCGGATCTGGATCTCCATCGGGATGATGGACTGGGCTCGCTCAGCCACGGCGTCGGTCACGGTAGTCAGGGTCGTCATGGTGCAGTCTTCCTCTCGACGGTCACATCTGGAACTCGGGGAGTCGGACGACGAGGCCGTCCCAGCTCTCGCTCACCCGCATCTGGCACGAGAGCCGCGAGGTCGGCTCGCGCTCGGGGTTCATGGCGAGCATCTCCTCCTCGACCGGACCCGAACGGCCGACTTCGGCGATCCACTGGTCCTCGACGATCACATGGCACGTGCCACACGCGGCCTCCCCGCCACAATCGCCGTCGATCCCGGGCACCATGTTGTCTACGGCGATCTGCATGAGGGACGCACCCTCCTCGAGGGGTGCCTCGCGCTTCTCCCCGTCGTGGGAGATGAAGGTGACAACTGACATGGAACGACTCCTTGCTCGAACGTGAGTCAAGTGTTGGCACTCTGGACATGCTGTGGCTATGGTCACTCGAGTCAATATGTTGTGATTTCGGCTCAGGAGGTCACTGCCCATGAAGTCCCCCGAGCCCGGGGTGCCTCCGTTGGCGTTCGTCCAGCTCTTGAACAGCGATGCTCTCGGTCCTCAAGCCGTAGGTCGCTTCCGCGCGATCATCGACCGCGAGGGGACTTCCGAACTGGAGCTGGTCCAGCGCGACCGACAGGTGCCGATCCGGTGGTTCCGTGAGGTCTACCCCGGACTCGACCACGACGAAGCCACAAGCCTCGGGCTCTCCTTCGCCGAGCACGCGCAATTGACGTCGTTCGGCCCGCTCAGCCTGCCGCTAGTCAGCTCCGGCTCCGTGGCCGAGGTCTTCGAGCTGCTCGGGTATCTTCCGATCATCTCGAGCGCCTTGCGCCCCCACTTCCACAGCAGTCAGCGCAGCCTAACCGTGGGCCTCACCGGCCACACCGGCGACCGTGATCTCGACTGCCTAGTCATCACCTACGGCGGAGCGGCACTGCTGCGGCTCCTCGACATGCTGACGGGCCCGCTGCCAGGCGTCACGATGAACCTGGCTTGGAAGACACCCCAGTCCCCTCAGCGCATCGCCGGCGCGCTGGCCGGACGCTTGGTGTTCGGCGCACGCGCGTCGTTCATCGACGTTCCCGTCGACATCCTCCAAGCACCCTGTCGCTTCCCCGACCCGGTCGCCTATCGCATGGCCATCGGCGAACTGCGCCGAAGCCTCGACCGTCACACCGCTGCCACCAGCTTTACCGAGACCGTGAGGCGATTGCTCGAGGAGGACCCCGGACACATCAGCAGCCATGACATGGCTGAGCTCCTCGCAGTCTCCCCGAGCACCATGAAAAGGCGCCTCCACGAGGAGGGCACGACCTTCCGCGACGTACAGCAATCGCTGTTGCGCGAGAGGGCGATCGTCCGCCTGCTCGACCGATCGCTGACGGTCGGTCAGATCGCCATAGATCTCGGCTATAGCGACCTGGGCAACTTCTCGCATGCCTTTAAACGCTGGACCGGGCAGTCGCCAAGCGAATTCCGTCAGTTCGGTCGCCGCGAACCGGGCTAGGTAGGGCCCGGCTACCAACCTTCGCTCGCTTCGCGCCACTTAAGCAGCACGCTCGCGGCGTTGTTCACGCAGTCACGTCACCGTTCACGATCCAAGTGGGGGCGTCATCCCTCCCGACACGCACGCCGACAGCCATGTCAGCCCAGCGTGCGACTCGCACCCTTCCGTCGTCACACGGCAGAGGAACAGGCACCAGCCGGGAGTACCGACCGGGAGTACCGGTCGCGCCCGTGTCGAACCCGACCGCGCTGAGATCCCGCAGAGTCCCTCCGCCACGGTGCGCTTGCGACCGTGGCGCCCACGGGAACTTCGGGGATAAAGCGGCCCACCCACGTCTTAGTCATCGCGGCCTGCCCTGGTCGAAGTGGGTCACGTCCACCCTCAGGAAAAGGGCCGAAGCGAAGGCGACAGTTGGTCCTCCGGTCTCACTCATGTCGGCCTCCACGAAGAGCTTGCGCCCTTCTGTCCGGACGACCCTGGCCGCGAGCTCGTAGGTGGTGCCGAGGATGACGGGCGAGTCGTAGCGCACCTCGAGCTTCCGGGTCACCGCTGGACTGCCGGTGAGGTAGAGCAGGAACCCGAACAGGTCGTCGAGGACCGTTGCCACGGCGCCTCCGTGCGCGATCCCGGGAGCGCCGACGTGGCGCTCGTCGAAGACGTGAACCGCATGCACCTCGTCGCCGCGACGCTGGACGGTGAGGTGATGGCCGTGGGGGTTGTCGGGTCCGCAGGCGAGGCAGTGGTCGTGGTGCGGCGGAAGCCGGGCGCCGTCCTCGTGCGGCCGGAACTTCTCGTTCCAGCTCGCGAGGAGCTCATCCAGGCTGGTCACGGCCGCTCACCCGATTCGTGGTCATCGCGAGTGCGAGGTGTCGCGAGACCGTCGAGGATCAGTTCGCAGATCGCCGCGGAGAAGCGTGCCGCATCTGCGGACGCCTCAGTTGAAGACCCCTCGACCGCGGCGCTGAGACCGGCCACGGTGATGGCACCGAAGACGCTCATCGCAACGGCACCCGGATCGGCGACCTGGCGCAGCGAGCCGTCGGCGACGCCCTCGGACAGGAGCTTCTCGATCGGCTGGTAGAACGCGCTGCGCAACGCCTCAGCGAGGTCGGGCAGCCGAGTGGCGCGGCCGAGGTCCCCCACCAGCGCCCGGCACAGGAACGGATGCTCGACCATCACGCCTAGTTGGGCTGCGACGGCGGCCTCGAGCCGGGTTCGGGCGTCCTCTTCAGTGGAGACTGCGACGCCGACCTCGCCAGCGATGAGGTCAAGCAGGTCTCCCAAAAGGAATGCGAGGACCCCGTTCTTGCCGTCCAGGTGGTAATAGATCGTGGCCTTCGGGATACCCGTGGCTTCGGCGATGTCGTCGATCTTGGTGCCGTCCAGACCGCGCTCGGCGATCAGCTCGGCCGCGCCGTAGAGCTGACTGGCCAGCTTCGCCGGAAGTTTCCTCACCGCTCTCACTCCTCCCCTTGTGCCCCACCGTGCCAACTGGCCTCGACGTCGACCACATCCTATGTTGTACTGCCAGTACAACATTTCAGTCCAGAGCATTGGTGCGGGTGATGGGTCGCGGACCACGAGCCGGAAGCAGCGGACCGCTGAGGTCTGCCCTCAGGCTGGGGCACCGCTTCCCATCGATCGTGGTGCTCGGCTGGGTGCTGGCCGCCGCCGCGCTCTCGCTGCTGGTCACCCCGCTGGGGACCGTGGTCGAACGCAGCAGCACTGCCTTCCTGCCCGAGGACTCACCGACCCTGCACGGGCTGCGGGTGATGGACACCGCGTTCGGGTCGGGCAACACCCACTCGTATGTGTTCGTGGTCATCACCGACGACGACGGCCTGGGCGTGGGGGACCGCCGCGTCTACGCCGACCTCGTGAGCACCCTCCAGAAGGAGCCGGAGCGGGTCTCGGAGGTCCAGGACTACCTCGGCAAGCCCGAGGCCCGGCGCTCGATGACCAGCAAGGACGGCGAGGCGACCTACCTGGTCGTCGGGCTGCGATCTGCGGTCGGCTCCCCGGCCTCGGACGAGGACGTGAAGTGGCTCCGCTCGGCCGTCGAGGACCTCGATGCTCCACCCGGAACGGAGGTGCACGTCACCGGTGACCCGGCGATGATCTCGGATCTGACCACGGCAGTGAACGAGGCCTCGTTGAAGATCACCGCGGTCTCGCTGTTCTTGCTGGTCGGCATCCTGTGGCTGGTCTACCGCCGGGTCGCGACTGTCCTGGTGTCGCTGGTGACCATCGGTGTCGCATTGTTGTGCACCCGCGGCGCCCTGGCCTGGGCAGGTGAGCACGGGCTGGCCCTGTCCACCTACACCGACGCTTTCGTGGTGGCCATCACCTTGGGGGCAGGGACCGACTACTGCGTCTTCCTCATCTCACGATTCCGGGAGGAATACGGCAACGGCCTCGAACCCCTCGATGCGGTAGCCGAGGCGGTCTCCCGGGTCGGGCCGGCCTTGCTGGCCTCGGCGGCCACCGTCATCCTCGGCGCCATCTGCCTGGGTTTCACCGACCTGGCCATCTTCGCCACCACCGGTCCCCCGATGGCGATCTGTATCGCGGTCACCCTCGCGGTCAGTCTCACCTTCACCCCCGCCCTGATCCGCTGGTTCGGACCGCGGATCGGGCCAGCTCCGGCACCGCGACCGGACTCGTGGTGGGTCCGCACCGGCCGCCTCGTCGGGCGCCACCCGGCCCGGATCCTGGTCGCCGGGGTGACCATGCTGGTCCTGCTGGCCCTCGCGCTGCCCACGATGCAGCTCTCCTTCGACGAACGCGCCGCCCAACCGCCCGACACCCCCAGCAACCTGGGCCTCGCGGCGATGGCCGAGCACTTCCCACCCAACCAGACCCTGCCCGACTATCTGCTCATCCGCTCCGACCACGACATGGCCAACACCCGCGACCTGGCTGTCATCAACTCCGTGAGCACCGCGGTCGCGAAGGTCGACGGCGTCAACCAGGTCCGCAGCATCACCCAACCGGCCGGAAGGCGACTGGAACCCGCCTCCATCGCCAACCAGCTCGGGAAACTCGCCCGAGGACTCCACCAGGCCGACCGCAAGCTCGAGTCCGGGGAACCCGGGCTGGAACGCCTCGCGTCCGGGGCCGGCGACCTCGGAGACGCCCTCGGCCAGGTCTCCGCAGGCGCCGGGAAGGCCCAAGACGGCGCCGGGAAGCTCAGCGACGGCAGCCGCCGCATCGCCCACGGCCTCGGGCAGGCAGCCGATCACACGAGCCAGGCCGCCAGCGGCGCCCGCCGGCTCCGCTTGGGCGCCGCCGCACTGGCCGCCGGGCTTCGCACCGCACACGACCAGGTCGCCCAGGCCGTCGAGGGCCTCGGCAGGATCGTCGAAGCCCTGGAGGACGATCCGATCTGCACCGCCGACCCGATCTGCAAACGCTCCCGTGAGGGCCTGCGCAAGATCTACACCGGCGAACGCGACCGGCTCCTGCCCGGGCTGGCCCACGCGGCCGCGGGCGCGGAACGCCTCGCCGCCGGTGACGGACGCCTCGCGACCGGGCTCGACCAGCTCGCCGCCGGCCTCCGCCAAGCCCAGTCGGGCAGCAACCGGATCGCCGAGGGCCAAGCGCTGTTGAGCGAGAAGCTCGGCGAGCTCGAGGGCGGCACCGACCGGCTCGCCACCGGTGCCGCCGGCATCGCACCGGGCATCGAGCAGCTCCTCACCCAGACCGAGAAGCTAGGCAACGGGCTCGACGACTCCGGCGACTACCTCCAGGCCGTCAACCAGCGCGCCGACACCCCCGAGGCCGGCGGCTTCTACCTGCCCGCCTCCGCGCTCGGAAAGCCCGACTTCGCCCTGGCCCGCAACCAGTTCCTCTCCGAGGACGGGAAGCTCGCGCGCATTCAGGTCACCGGCGACACCGACCCCCTCACCCCCGCCGGCCAGGAGCGCTACAACGAAGTCCAGGACGCCGCCGAACAGGCCATGAACAACACCCGCCTCGACGACTCCACCATCCTCGCCACCGGCGCCGCCGGCCTGGGCGCAGACCTGGCCCACTACCTCGCCCAGGACGCAGTCCTCGTGGTCCTCGCCGTCCTGCTCATGGTGCTGCTCATCCTCATCCTCACCCTCCGCGCCCTGGCCGCACCGCTGTACCTGCTCGCCTCCGTCGTCCTGTCCTGTGCAGCCGCCCTGGGGTTGACCACGCTCGTGTTCCAGCACCTGGCCGGACAAGACATCCACTTCACCGTCCCGGTCATCGTCTTCGTCCTGCTCGTCGCGGTGGGCGCGGACTACAACATCCTGCTCATGAGCCGGATGCGCGAAAGCGGTCTCGCACTGGACCGCAACGAGGTCGCCCGCGCGGTCACCGCCACCGGACCCGTCATCACCGCAGCCGGCCTCATCTTCGCCTCTACCTTCGTGGCCCTGCTCTTCTCCCCCGTCGAGGCGCTCGCCCAGACCGGCTTCGCCGTCGCCGCCGGACTCCTGCTCGACACGTTCATCGTCCGCACGCTGGTCGTACCCGCCTGCGCGGCGCTCTTCGAGGACCGCAGCTGGTGGCCGCACCGGAGGCCGAACCGCCCCGTCGCAGCGCGGCCAGCCACCACATCCGAGGCACGCGCGTGACCCCACGACCGAGAGAGATCCCATGAGCAACCAGCAGCTCACCTACAGCCCGTTCGACCCAAAGGTGATCGCGGACCCGTACCCCGTCTACCGCGAGCTGCGCGACAACGCCCCCGCGTACTGGTCACCAGACGCGAGCTCGTGGGTGCTCAGCCGCTACGACGGCGTCTCCGCCGCCCTCACCGACCCAGCGACCTACTCCTCCGCGTCCGGCATCTTCCCCACCCCACCCGGGGTGGACATGACCGAACTGTTCCTGCCCATGCTCATCATGAGCGACACACCCCGCCACACCCAGCTGCGCCACCTCGTCAGCAAGGCCTTCACCCCCCGCCGCATCGCCGGTCTCGAAGCAGGCATCCACACCCTCGTCGACGACCTCCTCGACCAAGCCCCCGAAAGCGGCCCTTGGGACTTCGTCTCAGGGTTCGCCGGACCCCTCCCGGCCATCGTCATCGCCGACATGCTCGGCGTCCCGCGCGAAGACCGCGACCAGTTCCGGACCTGGTCCACCACCCTCATCCAGTCCAACCCCACCCGAGGCGAGTTCGGCCCCGGCCTCGACGCCGCCGCGGCGCTCTATGAATACTTCGCGGCGTTCCTCACCGAACGACGGGCTCAACCCCGAGACGACCTCATGACGGCACTCGTCCACGCCGAAGTGGACGGCGAACACCTCAGCGAAGACGAACTCCTGGGCTTCTGCCTGCTGCTGCTCGTCGCCGGGCACGAAACCACCACCAACCTGCTCTCTAACAGCGCCGTCATACTCGCCCAGCACCCCGACAGCCGACGGCAGCTCGCAGACAACCCACATCTCGTGCCGACCGCGGTCGAGGAACTGCTCCGCTACGACTCACCGGTCCAAGGCCTTGCGCGCACCCTGACCCGACACCTGGACCTGCACGGGCAACGCATGAAGGCCGACGACACCGTGCTGCTGCTCTTCGGCTCGGCCAACAGAGACGACCACGCGTTCCCCAACGCCGACCACTTCGACATCAACCGTCACCCCGAACGACAGGTCGCCTTCGGACGCGGCATCCACTTCTGCCTCGGCGCATCCCTAGCCCGCCTCGAAGCACGCATCGCCCTGCAGGCACTCCTAGCCCGCCGACGTGACTGGGACGTCGACCTCGACTCAGCGCTCCGACTTCGCTCCGGCCCGATCCGCGGCTACTCCTCGCTGGCCCTGCAGTAGGTCAGGCGCACCACCTCATCTTCGAAAGGAGCAACCATGAAGGAAGGACCCAAGCCAAGCCGCGCCAGCGTCCTCCACGACGTGATCGAGGAGATCCTTGTCCGGAAGGACGGACAGATCCCCACCGACATCGAAGGCATCGACACCTTCTTCAACGGCATCGAAGACCTCGCGAACGCTCTTCTGCTTCGATGGCACACCCGCCTGGTGGCATCGCTAGAGCGGGGACTCGCCGACGAGCCCGAGGACCGCGAAGAGGCCGTTGTCGAGGCCTGGCGGCACGCCACCTGGATCTACTGGGGCGTGCGGAAGGTCATCGACGACCTCGCGGACCACCCTCCCACCGAAGAAGTTGCTCATGCCGTCCGCGCGACCGCGCACAACGACTGGGCCGCCATGGCCGTCGCCGCCGGGCTGGCCAGTGCCTTCGATGAACCAGCAGTTCGAGTCGGCCACCGTCTCGAATTGGAAGCGCGACGACGCAACATCGTGGAGCAAAGCACCGCTCGCACGCCTCGGCCGCGAACCGTGCTCGGTAAGGTCAAAGCCATGATCACCGGTTGAGGCACCAGCGCCCAGAAGCAGAGCCTGCGGCGGGTGGTCGTCCAACCACAACGGCGTCTCTCAGCTTTGCTTCTAGCGCGGCCTCGTCCATCCACTTCGGTCGGGTCTTGGCGATGATGAGTTCGGGGTCTTCGCGCGGATGGCTTCCTCAGAAGGAGCGATGAGAACTCCCCAGAACCCGCCCATCCTGTAGTCGTTGGCGACCAAGTATTCGCCCTCCCCAAGGACGGCGGGCAGGTCGTCCCGATCGGCCATGCCGTGAGAATCTCGCGCCCGTCGGTCGCTCGCTCATGGCTGCCATGGGCGGGCGCATCGACTGCGTCCACTCCCCCGCCCGCCAGGAAGATCCGACACAGGGCACGGAGCTCGACGGCCCGGAGCGATGACCCCGACTCCCTAGCAGACCCGCATCCGTTACAAGCGTGGTACAAATTGTCGAAAGTCCTCGACGTTTGCGCAGGTCAGCATGGGTCAGTCAGTCAGTACTACGACATCTAATCCAGCGTGGGCTGATATGTGGGCCCTGTCTGTCAAGAGGGCAGGGTGAGGCGCCGCCGGCACTGGGTGTGCTGGCGGCGCCTCTCTTGGTCTGGGGCTGTGGTCGTCTTGTCGCAGCGTGTCGTTGTCGACGCGCGGTCGATGCTGATATGCGCGGGTTGGTTACCGCAGGACGGCGTGCGGCAGGAGTGGTCGGCTTCTCTGAGGTCGAGCGTCACGAGCTTTTTCGTGGCTCACAGCCCAATCGCGGACGGGGTTCTCCTCGCGCTGCTCGTCAAGACGGTTGACGGGCCAGGCCAAGTCTTCGTAGGCCGGCTACTCCAATATGGCTAGTGACCAGCACCAGCCGGCTAGCTCACGCGCGATCGCGGTGTTCGCGACGGTGTTCTTCTTGTGCCGGCGGGTGTAGCTGGCCCAGCGTTGGTTGAGTCGGGTGTTGCCCACGTGCGCGCGCACGCGTGCCGCTTCTGGGGCCTGTTCCCAGCGGGCTCGCAGAACCGCACCGACGGTGTAGCGGGGCTTGTGGTGCCAGGCGGCCTCGATCAGTAGCCGCCGGGCGTGGCTGTTGCCGGTCTTGGTGATCGAGCCCTGGCGGCGGGACTGGCCGCTGGAGTGCTCGGAAGGGACGAGTCCGAGGTAGGCGCCGATGCCGTTGGCGTTGAATCGCTGCCAGTCACCGAGCTCGACGGCGAGCGCGAATCCGGTCAAGGTCGAGATACCGCGCAGGCAGCACAGTCGACGTGTCACGTCGGTGAACTCGCTGTCTGCGGCGACCTGGGCGATCAGCTTGTCGAGGCGATCGCGGCGCGCGACGGCGAACTCGATGGCCTCGAGGTCGGCCTCGTAGGCGCATCGGGTGCCCAGCTCCTCGAAGCGGATCCGATGCAGCCACCCATGGTGCTTGGCCGACCAGGTCTGCCCGCCGTAGTAGACGTGTCCGTGGCGCAGCAACAGCTTCGAGACCCGGTGCCGGGCGCGCATCAGATCGCCGCGGACGTCCTCACGGGCCCTGACAAGGTCGCGTGCCGATTCTTGGGAGATCGTCGGCACCCGGACGCTGGTCACGTCGTCGTTGCGCAGCAGCTTGGCAAGTTGCAGCGCGTCACGGGCATCGGTCTTGACCCGATCACCAGCCGGACGAACGAGCTTGGACGGTGCCGCGACCTCGCACCGCAGCCCGGCCGCAGCCAGCGCTCGGGCCAATCCGAACCCCGTCGGTCCTGCCTCGTAGGTGACCGCGACCGGACCGGGCAGACGAGCCAGCCATTCCAGGACGATCTCGTTCGAGGGGATCAGCCGTTCCTTGAACAGCTCGCCGGTCGTGGTGTCGATCGCCGTCGCGACGACCGACCGTGCATGCACATCGAGTCCAACACTCGTACGCTCAGTGAACACCGGGGCCTCCTATGCCTGTGGATAGGTCGAGCAGGCCGCTCCTGCCCGATAACCCACGTTCATGCATGTGAGAGGCCCCGGCCCGCAACCCCCTCACGTCGAGGCGGTCACGTCATACCGTCTGATGCCCGCCTGCTAGGTGCCTAAAACGGCCCCTGACGCGAAGATTCACCCCAAGTGGGTGGGTCTTCGCGTCAGGGTGTTTCATGACGCTTTGTCCAGGGTGACTTGGTAGCCCATGGCCTCCAGTTGTCGGATCGCTCGGGTACGGGCTCGTTCGGGGTTCAGGCGGGTGTAGTAGTCCCCGCCGAGGTCCTCGTAGAGTTCGCCGGTGGTGCCCATGTGCCAGATCGCGATCAGGAGCGAGTGTTGGATTGCGACGTTTGCGCGTTGCGGCCCGCGGCGCAGGCTGATGCGTCGGTAGCGCGCGCCGAGGTAGGTGTGGGGATGCTGAGCCGACCACATCGCTGCCTGGCCAAGGGCTCCTTGCAGGTAGGGGTTGCCGGGACGAGTCTGTGTCGACTTCTTCTTGCCCGCGGACTCGTTGTTGCCCGGTGTCGTCCCGGCCCACGAGGCCAAGTGCTTCGCGGTCGGGAAGCGGGTCATGTCCGCGCCGGTCTCGGCGATGATGACGTCGGCGACCAAGGCTGCGATCCCGGGGATCGAACAGATCAGGTCGCGGAAGCCCTGAAACGGCTCGATCACCACCTCGATCCGCGCGGTGAGTTCCTCGATGGCAGCAGTGTGCCGGTCGATCAGGTCCAGGTGCACCCGAGCGAGGAAAGCATGGTGCTCGGTGAACCGGCCAACCAGCGCCTCGGTCAGCTCAGGGATCTTCGACCGCAGCCGCCGCTTGGCCAGGTCAGCCAACCCGGCCGGGTCGCGGTCGCCGGCGATCAGCGCTTCGAGCATCGCCCGCCCTGACACGCCCATGATGTCGCTCGCGACCGCAGACAGCTTGATCCCGGCATCCTCGAGCAGCTTCTCCAGCCGTTGCACCTCCCGGGATCGTTCCCGAGTGATCGCGGTCCGGGTCCGGGTCAGGTCGCGCAGTTGCCGGATCGGCTCCGGCGGCACGAACGAGCCCCGCACCAGGCCATGCGCGCCGAGCTGCGCTAGCCAGGTTGCGTCGGCGACGTCGGTCTTGCGACCGGGCAGGTTCTTCACATGCCGGGCGTTGACCAACATCAGTTCCACACCTGGCAGGTCCTCGAGCAGGTAGTAGAACGGCTTCCAGTAGTCGCTGGTCGCCTCCATCACCACACAGGTGACCTTCTGATCGATCAGATGCTCACGCAGCGCAAGGACCTGGTTGGTCATCGAGCTCCAGGTCGTGACGGTCTCGACCGTCTTGCGGCGCCCGGCACCGGCGATCCGGACGCACACCTTGGCGTCCTTCTTCGAGATGTCCAGCCCGGCGCATCGGCCATGCACCACTTCCATCGACTTCCTCCTCCTGGTGTCCACAACGGGTGTCCGTCGTGGGGAGGACCGGGAGTAATCGGAAGTCTGACGCTCGGGCTCATGGCACCAATCCACGGTTCCCGTGGAAGTCCTCCGCCGCCATGCTGACCTGCGGGCTCACGGGCACCAAGGGGCCTTCCGGGGTCGCCACGACGGACGAAACCACGATCCACCCCGACCGGCGCGAACCGCAACGGCTGCACGGGAATCTTCGCGCACCACGGTGCGCCCAGCGAAGCCGGCGCCGCGTTGCTGACCTGCGCAAACGTCTTCCAACGTTTGCCAGCGTCAGGGGTCGTTTGTCGTTGACGTGCGGCCAAAATGCGGCCCAAACGGTCCCAGCGGGTCGTGCGGCCCCGGAACATGTCAAGTCCAAACTCACGCCTGATCGGGCACAGCCCTACCCACTTGCCAACCTCGTGGCCGCCGCCGTCCAAACGGGCATACACCCGCGCGAGTGAGAAGTTGCCAACTCCCGACGCGCCGCGCGCGGGCCGGATAACGCGGCAGACTTCACCGCCCGCCGCTCGGCTACACAAGCCGGACCGGCTCGACCCGCGCCCGGATTCTGAGGATGCCCCCGTGGACGCCATCTACAGCCGACGCCACGCATCCAGCCGGCTCGAACGACTGCTCGCCCATCTCGTACCGGCCAAACTGGCTCAGCAACCTGTCGCCACCCGCATCGACTTCGCACGCAGCGAGGACCTAGAGGTGGAGGTCACGCAGGCTTGAAGTGTGCGGCCAGCGCCTCGCGCATGGCAGCAACCTCAACGGCGCCCTCGGCCTCGACCAGGAGTTTGGCGAGCCGCTTCGGCCAGAGCACCTGCACCCCACGGGTTTCGAACGCACCGCCGATGAGCGGCCAGTCTGCCTCGACGAAGCAGAGCGATCCCGTGATCGGGATGTCACCGAGCAAGTCGTGCACGAGGTCCACCTGCTTGAGCACGCCGTCGACCAACTTGGTGCAGTCCCGTCGACCGACGAGTACCTTCTCAACCCGGGGCCGCAGGAGCCCGCCCTCGATTTTCAGCTCGGGTCGACCCTTGTACCGCTTGGCGTCGATCACCCAGATGCCTGCGCGGGTGATGACGATGTGGTCGATGTTCGCATTGGTCCCGGGGATGCGACGATCGTGAAGGACTGCGACCGACTCCGACGCCAATGAGTCGAGTCGCGCGCCGAGCCGCTCTTCACCGACGGCACCGGTTGCCCACGCCTTCGTGCTCTGCTTCTCGTCGGCGAGCGCAACGGCGATGCCGCCGAGCTTGCCCCACTTCTGGCGGAGCCGCTCCTCATCTTTGAACTTGCGCCTTTCGTACTCACGGCGAGCAGATGATCCTGCGACTCCCGGGTCTTCGTCTGCGACCAAGGCAGGCGGCTCCTCGGCACCGACTTCGACTCCCGGCACCACGACTTCGACCACGGTCGGGCACTCAATGCATCGGACGGTCTTGGTCGTCCGCTCGTAGATGGCATCGGCGCGGGCTGAAAGGTCGGAGCCACAGAGGCGGCACGCTCCGGCGTAGCGGAGCCTCATCCGCTTGTCGTCGGACCCCTCAACGGCAGGCGCTGGTGCACCATCCATCACACTGTCGACGTCTCATCGCCGGTGCTCGATTCGCTGCCGATCAACCGGGAATCCTGCGCCAGCGTCAAAATGATCCGGTCGGACATCTCGTCAGCCACCTCAGGTGGGAGATCGTTATCAACGATGACGAGCTGCAATTGCTCTCCGTACTGGTCTGCAACTTCACCGAAGAGCTTGTACATGTCGACGATGCGATCACCCTCGAGTCCTTCCTTGCCGGAGTTCGCGGAAACGCCGTCAAGGATCAGGAGCCCGGGCATATCGAGCCCGCGATCAATGGCCACTGTGTGGTGCGCAAGCGCGTGAGCGACATTGACTAGCGTCTTGAGACCCTGGCTTGAAAGCTCGTCGAAGTTTCGAGTGCTCACTTCGGGGAGGTAGGTGTTCCGATTGATCTTGACCGTCAACAGGTCACCGAGCTGTGGTACGTGCAGGCGGGTCAAGTAGTCAACGATCCGCTTCTCAAGCGCGTCGATGTTGTCGTCGGCGACCGCAACGCTCGTACTGTGCGCTTCGATCTGCGCCTCCAGCTCAAGTTTTTGCGTTCGCAGCTCATCCAGGTAGCCCGACTGATCCGACTGCCTGTCGATCAGCGTCAGATAGCGCTTGATCCATTCAACATTCGCCTCAACGGTTGCCGTCTCGGCTGCGACGCTCTGCAACTCAGCAGCCTGGGCGGACACGAACTCCTGCGTGAGGTTGTTCAGCTGCCCGGAGAGCGCTGCCAGCGAGCCCGACACCTCTTCTTCCCGTAGTCGCAGTTCGTCCAGCGTCTTGGTCCGCTCGGCGATCAATTGGTCGGTCTCGGCGATCTGATAGGTGACTCGGTCCTGCTCCCGGATGAGCGCGTCCCGGTCAGGGGCAGACGTTGGTTCGGGTTGCTCGCAGAGATAGCAGATCGGCGACGAGGTCCGGTGCTGGTCGACGTCCTGGCCGCAACGAGGGCACACGACGAAGTCGAAGTCGACCATCCATTCGTCTGCGACGATCGAGCGGGTCAGCCTCTTGGACAGCCCTGTGAGTTGGCGCTGGAGGTCGCCGAGGTCCCTGAGTTGGGACTGATGCTGCCGCACTTCGGCACGGATGGAATCGAGTTCTTGACGCGCATCAAGTAGTCCTGCGCGCGTTCGGCCGATCTCCGCGCCGGGCTCAGCAGTGCTCGATCCACTCAGACTCTGAGCCTGGTCACGAAGCTCGGCCAGTCGCGCTTGTTGCTGCGCGAGCTGCGTCTCCAACTCTTCGGGCTTGCCGATCGTGGTCCCCGCGAGGAACTGCCGAATGACCTCGGCCTCGCTCTCGGAGGCACGGATGGCCAAGTCCGCTCGGCGGAGGCTGGCAGCGAGGTTCGCCATTTCCTCGTCGTAGAGGCCGTAGGCAATCTCGAAGACCCAGCGACGCTTAAGGTCGCGGAACGGGTGCCTGTGTCCGAACACCTGCGTATCGAGATCGTCGCCAGTGACGATGCAGTACAGAAGCCAGTCGTTGATCGTGACCGGAGACAGCTCGTTCGTGGGCTCTCGGCGCGCCCGAGGAACCGACACAATGGGCAAGCCGAGCTGAGCGAGCAGGAATTCGCCGTAACCGCCCTGGCCCCCCGCGGGCAGACGTACGGCGAGCCCGTCCTCGCCCGCCTGGTCTGGAATGGACGCGACCTCAACCGGCGCTTCGTTGGTCGTCACCATCGGCCGGTAGATGTTCCATGCCTGTACGCCAAGAAGCACACGACCCTTGATCGCGCGCACTGCGGCCGTCTCCGGCGGCAAGTTATTCGGAATGCTGCCCAAGAACGCATGTATGAGACGAATCAGCGTTGTCTTGCCCGTGGTGATGTCGCCGCGCACCAAGTTGAGGCCCTGCTGGAAGGCGACCGTGCGCAAACCCCCAACCAAGTCGATCTCGTCAAGTCGGAGATCATGGCGAATGGTCGCTTCGCTTGGCTGTTCGGTCATGTGAGCTCCTCGTGCCACGTCGCATCCGCCACCTCGGGGAGGTCGTAGAGCATCTTCTTTAGTGATTCGCCGGTCAGGTCGAGATGGCGGCGCAGCAGCGTTATGCGTCCGACTACTTCGTCGAACGCTCCGTCGATCTTGAAGTGCTCCACGAGGGCGGCGCCCGGCTCGGTGGTGCGGTAGCCGAGTGCGTTGGTCCCCTCCGCCGGCACGACCTCGATGAGACCGCGCCCGACAAGAGAGCCGAGAACGGCGAAATAGCTCGGGTCCCATGGGCCGTATCGGTAGCGCATCATCCGAGACTCCAAAGGGCTGTCCTGTCGGTCGAGAGTCTGGCGCTCGCTATCGCGCACACCCCGACTCGCAAGGACCGTCGCAAGGTGGCGGGGGTATCGCAGGAGAAAGTCCAGCTTCGCGAGCTTCACGCGACCTTCTAGTGTGCGGGGTCCGGTGGTCTTCCTGCTGAAACCGTCGATCAACAGGAGCACACGAGCCTCCGCCTCGCGAGTCGCCCTGAAACCTGCACGTCTTGAGTCCGTCGGGTTCTGCGGCACGATGTCGTCGCTTGCGCTCATGTGACCCCCCAGCCGAATCTGCACTGGTCCGACACGCTGCATAGGTGGCCAACGACCAGTCGGTGGTCACGGTTGTAGACACCGTCTACGTCAACAGCGGCCGTGTTCGCGACGTTGCCCATCAAGCTGTGGAAGATGTGTTCTGCCGGTCTCTGCAAGGTCGTCCCATTTGACGCGGCCAAGGATGCGATTGAGCCCGCGGCGGCAAGAAGGCGCGTGTCCAGCGCGACCTCTGACTCAGGCGTCATGGCACCCGAGGCCCTTGAGCCGGTCGCCGCGACGTCGGCGTCCGCTCGTGCGAGGAGGGCGCTCTTCACTGTCGCCTCCGAAGCTCCGGCACGGACGAGTTTGAGCTCCAAGAGCGAAGCCTCACCGGACGCGGCCCGTGCCACGAGGTCCTGGTCAGTGTCCGCAGCCCATGGCGGGCAAAGCGATCGGAGCTGTTGGTCGGTGAGGGTTTGGGCTGAGATAGGCGACCACGCATCAGCAGAGGTCGGAGCATTGCGCGCTGCTTGCATAGCGCTCCGCACACTCTGTGGTGTCGCACTGGCGCTCTGCGCAGCCTCCGCGGCCTGAAGGAGAGTCTCGTACAGCCGCTCAACCTGCTCCATCGAATGTCCCGGCCAAATCGCGCCGATCAGCCTGATGTTGACGGCATCTACAGCCTGCCTCGCCGGCTGGCGGCTGTGAATCGCGAGCCTCTTGAGGAAGTCCGTCAGCTTCACGCCGGTCAGACCAAACCCACGAATCTTCTTCTTAATCTCCTCCGACGCCGACGACGGGTCGGCGAAGAATTCGGTAGTCGTCTTGTGCTCGGACGGCGGGCCTTCGAGCCAGACTTCGAACCTCGACAGGCTCGAAATGCCTGCCTCGTCTGCAAGCTTGTAGGAGGCCACGAGTCGCTCGATGGCATGCCCGGCTTCGCAGATCTTGGCTGCACTCCAGGAACCCTTGTCTCTCGTCTTGAGCTGAGCGAAGCGGAACCCGTCAGCTTGGACGATCGCGAGGTCCTCGACGTGTTCGCACACGACGGCGAGCACTCCAGTACCAGCGAACACGCCTAACCACGTTCTGATCGCGAGCTTGGCCTGCCAGACATAGCGCTCGAACGTGGTGATTCCGGTGGGATCAGATGCGAGGCCGGCGAACGCAGCAAGGTGCTCCGGGCCAGGCGACCCAGAGGCATCTTCCACGCCGCTCGTGGCCTCGTCAGTTGACATGATCGGACCGGGTTCAGCTCTCCTCGAAGCCCGACTGGTCGAACTTGAGGGTGCGAGCGTTCTCAGACACGGTGCGGACCTTGCCATCCTCAAAGCCAACCAGGTTGGTGGCTTCGATCTCGATGCGGACGGTCAACGCCGTGCCGTCAGCTGCGCGGAGGTTGGCGATGACCTCGTCGGCGATGTTCTTGAAGTCCACCGCGATCTTGTCGGAGTTGAGAGTCTTCACGCCGTAGAAGCGGGTCTTGGGCTTGGTGAAGACAATGTCGACCTTCGGTGCCGACGGGTCGTGTGTCGTGGGTCCACCGTACTGATCAACGAGTTCAGCCAGTTGCTCCTCGGGCGATGCCTTCGCTGCCGACTCGGCCTCGCGCTGCTTCGACGCGACGTCGGGCCGCACGAGCAGGAGCGTGTCGGTGGCGACCGGCGCCGGGCCCTTGTCGTCGGGGGTCCAGAGGCCGATGTAACGGCCGGCGGCCTCATCTAAGCCGGTGGCCAGCGCAAATGCGTCGGTCACCCAGATCATCGGCAGGTCGACGATGCCTTCGTTGAGGACCTTCCGGTCCCGCAGCCGCGGCATGTAGGGGTACTGCGAATAGAGGCCCCACAGTGAACCGAGGGTGACGTGGCCGTCCTTCCAGATCTGCGGCACCTTGTTGATTGCCAAGCGAATCGTCGCAGCGGCCTGCCTGGTCGAGAGATCACCGTCGTTCCCGAGGCGCCGAGAGACGCGCTCGGCGAGCGACTCGGACTGACCCTCGACCTTGGACTCGCGGATCAAGAACGGCGAACCCGGGTCCGGCTGCGTTGGGACGAGTGCCCAGGTGAAGGACTGCAACAACCGAGCGGTCACAGTCTGGTCGGCCTGCGCTTGACGCTGCGCCGCCTGGTTCTTCTGGTTCTGCGTGAGGTCGAGGTCGGACTCGTTGGCGAGGACATGCGTCCAGCCGAGGTAGTCGCGCGTCGCGGCGTCGAGCTCTTCGAGTCGTGCCTCGTCGGCAGCGAGGTAGACGACTGTGTTGCGGTTGGTCCGATTGGCGCTGCCGCGCTGTTCGGTCGCCTTCTGCGCGAACGCCTTGGCCTCCGACTCGGACTTGCCCTTGTGGGCGACCTTCGGGTGAAGGATCACAAGCCGGGCTTCGTCGGTGTCTGGGATGTCGGCGTTCGTCTCCGGACAAACGTGAACCCCCGCGAAGTCACCGCGCGTGCGGCCCTGTCCCTGGAGCCGCTTAACGATCTCAGCCCACACGTCCTCCTTGTGGAGTCGCTCGGCCTGGTCCTTGGCGGTGCGAGTGATGTTGGGCTGGAGGTCGTACCAGTACTTGCCCGAGCCGGAGTAGAAGTACGTCGCCCGGTCGCCGAGGGAGGTCAGTGCGGCGTGGAAGTTGCCGGGCACATCGCCGGGGACCGCCGTGCCAAGGAAGACACGCTGGGTGCCGATGCCCTTGCGGGTGGAGCCGGGCGCGACGGTCGGGGCGGCACCGAAGAACACGGTGCGGGCCAGGCGCTTGGTCAGGGCACGCTGGCCGAAGAGCGGCTTCTCCTTGTCGATGCGCGCTGGCTCGGAGTTGGGGCCGTCGACGTCGGCGTCGATGATCGTCTTCCACGAGTCCTGGAGGTACTGCGTCAGCTCGGCGTTCACGTTTGCCGTAGCGAGCGGTATCGAGCCGGGCATGATCAGCGGCGATGCATCCTCACCCGTCCAGAGTGCGTGAATGACGGTGCTCATCAAACGCAGAACACCACGGGTGCGCTGGAACCGTTCCAGCGAGGACCACTCTTCGTAGAGCGTGTCGAACAACTCCGGGTGGATCGGGTACGTCCGCTTGATGCGGTCCTCGTACGCCGCGTCCCGAACCTCGCGCGGGAAGTCGTCGGTGTACTTGCGGTACATCTCGACGTACGCCTTGGCCGTCGCGCCGATGGAGGCGAGACCGGCGGCGTCCGGCTGCTTGAATAGCCTCTGCTTGACGATGTGGTACGCCTCGTCGGACGAAGCCGGACGCCACTGGTCCGCAACGCGGCGCACGACGTTCTGGAGCCGCTTGAGTGCTTCGAGACCGTTAGCGCCACCGACCTCCTCGGCGTTGCCAACTGCGATCTGAGCATCGTCGCCACTCTCCGACGCAGGGATCGAGATCGCCAGCAGCACCCCAGACGTGCCCTTGGATGCTTCGGTGAGTGACTGCGCGAAGGTGAACTGGTCGTCGAACGTGCCACCGGCGAGGTCGTCGCGGCCGACGAGGGACCGCGCGTACGCCACCCACTCGTCGATCAGGATCACGGCCGGTGCGTACTTGCTCAACAAATCGTGGAGCGCATCGCCCGGGTGAGTGCGGTCACCGTCAGCCTTCGCAACGAGCGCGTACGCCTCGGGGCCGCCGAGCTGCCATGCCAGCTCGCCCCAGATCGTGTTGACGTGCGTGCCGTCGTCCTTAATGAGACCGGACGGGCTGAAGTGATTGCCGACGATGGCGACTCGGTTGACCTTGGTGCCCTTGTAGCCGTTGGCGAGCAACAGCTCCTGCGTCTCCTGCGGGAACTCACCTACCGGCAGGCCTGCGGCGACGTGCCACAGCGACAGCATCGAGTGGGTCTTGCCGCCACCGAAGTTGGTCTGGAGGTTGATGACCGGCGAAGCGTTGTCGTCGCCGGACAGACGGCGCACCGCCCGGCCGATCAGGTCGCTGAGACCTTCGGTGAGGTAGGTGCGTTTGAAGAACTCGACCGGGTCGGCGTAGTCGGCGTCGACCTCCCCGCCCGTGGCGACCTTGTAGAGGTCGGCGGCGAACTCAGAGGCGTGGAAGTTGCCGGTGGCGACGTCGTCGTGCGGCTGAAGCACCTCGCGCCACGGCTTGAGACCGCCCGTGGCCTCGGGGTTGTCCACGGCGGCCTTGAGGACCTTCTTATCGTCACGATCAGCGGTGACTCGCCGCAGGTTGAGTCGGATCGACCTGACCTGGTCTGCCTCCGCAGGCTTGCCCAGCAACGTCATCAACCGCTCGGCTGTGTCGAGCGCGCGGTAGGCGTCATCATCGGTGAACGACCCGTTGTGTGCCCAGGTGTTGCGGGCATTCTTCAGCTCGGTGGCGAACGCCTCGCCAACCCGACCCAGGGTGTCCGAGAACGGATACCAACGGGGCTTCACATTGTTGGTAATCGAGGACTCCGTCAGCATGCGCAGCTGGACTTGAGGGTCGAGGGGGTCGTAGACCTTGCCTGCGTGACCATCCTTCGCGGCGACGAGCTGTACCCAGTTGGCGCCGACCGCAGCGTCGACAGCACCGATCACTGACGAGATGTAGTCGTCGAGCGCGGGCGCGATGACCTCGAACAGTTTGCCGATGCGGTCGCGATTGCTCACAGCCATGTCACGCTCCTTGCCTTGCAGTCGCCTTGCGACGTGAACTCTCCAGTGAGCGCCAGGCAGCGTCACTCCACGCTAGGTCGACGTACCGGCGAGACAACTCGAACGCCGCTGCTTCGTCTAGTGCCCCAGCCCTTTCGGCCGCCAGCAGGAAAGTCGACCAGTGCTGGTGCACTACCGATCCTGGTGTCGCGACGCCCGCGATGTAACTCGCAACGCAGTCGGCAGCGTTCCGATCATCGGGATGCGTGAGGATAACCAATACAGCGTGCTCGCCTGGGCACCCCTCTTGCTCTTGCACGGACTCGGCCAACGCATGACAGCGGGTCAACTGCCTGGTGCGGTTGTCGGCGAGGCTCGCATTCAGATCGAGCCAGGATCCACTGCGGATTCCCAGGTCCGCGTATTTGCTTCCATGCATGCCCGCCGTTCGCCGCGTCGAGAAGCGATCCGCGAGCTTTGTCTCAACGGCAACCATCTGGAGGGAACCCGCGACAGTTGTGAACCGCAGCATTACGTCGACGAGCGTCTTGTCCCCGAGGCCGTACGTCGTCCCTTGAGCCGCGAACTCGAATGACGACGTGTCCAACCTGGCCAGGTCGGTGCGACCCAAGAGAGCGTTAAAGAGTTCTGCGCATGCCGTCGGCTTGCTGACGGCCGTCGCGAGCATGTTGAAGCTGAGTGTCTGACTCGATGTCAGATACTTCGTGCACCGCTCTGGATCGACACCCCAACCCTGCGACCGACGCTCGGTATAGCGCTGAACTGCCTCGTGGTCGAGGAAGTTCAGGTGACGTGCCGCCGCATCATCGGGCAGAACTGATCCGCAAGGCGCACCGCTCCCCGCCAGACGCCCGTACCGCTCAACACCCAGAACGGCTGCGCGATACCACGCCTGATGAACACGTACTCGCCTCATGAATCGGTGATCGGAACTGGGGAGTGGGCCAATCACGACGTCACTCATCCTCATCGAACTCGAACGCGCCCTGTGTCTGAGTGGTCTTCTTGGTAGTCCGGGCAACCTCTAGGACCTCGGGCCAACTAGTCACCAGGTTGTTGAAGCTGAGTGCGTCTTTCGTCCAGCTGTTGCTCTCGGCAACGCGGAACAGGAGGTGCGCAAGCTCCTTCACAAGATCTGGATCGACGGCCCCATCCGCGCGGCCCAGCGCCGCCCGGAGGAAGTCACCTGCCGGCGCGATTCCATCCCGCTCCAAAACCTTGATGAGGTGGTGGAGAGCCTCCCAGTTGCTGGTGTGACTGTCCTTGAGCACGTCGTAGTCCCAGGGCAGGTCCGCAGGTTTGATGAGTTGTACGGTCCCTGCGCGGCTTGTCAGGATCTCGTCGCGGTCCATGACGTCGACACTCGTGTTCCGAGCGCGCGCAAGATTGTCAGCGTCGCCGAACTTGCCCGCGCTGTACCCGTGGCTGCGATACCAGGCAAGCGCAAACCTTGATGTGGCGTCGAAGTCGCCCTCCTGCTCGTTCAGTACCTGGTCAAGGATCTCGTTGATCCGAGCGAGGGCAGAGCGCACGGTCATCTTCGTCCCGTCCGGTTCGAGCACCGCGGAATACCGACTGAACACCGCCATGCCGGGTCCGATTGCCGCCTGCGGCATATCGACTGGCGCGATCTGCCCTTGCTGAAGTTTCCGTAGGGCGTCTGGCAACTCCGCTTCAAGCGCCGCGATGAATCCGCGACGATCGGTCGTTGCCGATCCTTCTGGGCGTGGCCTTAATGATAAGACGATCGACGACGCCAAGGCATTTGTTCCGCTAGCGATCATGCGGTTGCCCATCTCCGAACGGTTCGGCCAAGTTGACGTGATCTCCCAGCCGGACTGGATCATCCCTTCCAGCAGCGTCTCCCAACCGGTGGAGGCCTCGCCCGTGCCATCGGACTCACTCTGCTTGAACGCATACCAAACGGTGATCGGGAAGTCCTCAGACGCAGATTCCCTGGCCCTCGCAAAGACGGAGCGGAACCCGTCTTCAAAAAACCTGCGCGCTCCGTCCTTGCCATCATGTCGGTACGGGTTTGCAACGAGTTCCTCGGCCTTCGGAACCAGGACGGTCGAGAGGAGGTCCGGGTAGAACGGCCGGAGTGCCCGACGCAGCCAGACGTAAAAGAAGTCAGACAGATCTGAGTAGTCGATGTTGTCGTAATAGGGCGGATCGGTGGCGATGACGTACGAGTCATACGAGCGAGCCGCTGCGTCAGCCTGCTCGACTGACGCCTCCGCTGCAGGAACCAACGACTCAAGGACCTTCGCGATACCGTTGAGCGAGGTGAGGTAGCCACCACCGTGCTTAGCAGACAGAGGTGGCGTTTCTGGAAAGTCCCACGCCATCGGTATCGCCTGCCGCTTGAACAGGTTGATGGCCTGGTCCATGCTCGGTTTCCAGTTACCAAGCGAGTTGTTCATGTCTGTCGCCTTGCTAAGCGCAAGGCCCAGATAGGTGACAACGGCATCCGCATAGGAATTTGAGCCGCCATCTACCAACACGCGATCGTGTGCCTCGGCTATTAGGTCGCAGAATGTGGTGAGGGCGACCAGTTGACGGTCTGTAAACAGGTCCGAGAAGCGAGCCAGACCGTACTGCGGAGTCCAGAGGTTGCGTGGGTCATAGCCCAGTTCGTGGTCCGGCACATCAGTTGGCCGCGACACCCTCGCCGCGAGTTCGTGCTCGTCAGTCGGCGGCAAGTAAACGCGTTGCCGATTGCCCTCTGCAACAATCGCCATCAAGCGAGTCCCCATGCGTCCCGCGACGCCCTCGGACTTTATGTAGTTCTTGCTCACAGCCGAATCGCAAGAAACGCAGACTGCGCCTTGACGGCCAGACATCGTCCCGTCCGACTTGGGGCCGCCCGCGCCTTTGCCGAGCTCGAACTTCACGCGAAGGCCCGACGGATGCGACGGATCACCAACCACCGAGGGGATCACGTACCTTTCGCGCCCCTTCTTGGTCCCGAGCCACCAGCTGCGGACGAGTGGCGTTTCGATGCCACACGCCGGGTTCGGACAGATAACAGTCCGGGCCCAGATCCATGCGATCACATCTGCCGTAGTTCCATCGTCGAGCTTCGCTAGCGGATAGAGGTGGCTGATCTGAACCGCCGCTTCGTCCCTCATCCACTTGCCGTAGGCCCTAACGTCCGCCGCGAGGCCATCAGCGCCCCGCCACACGCGAATCTGAGACTCGGCCAAGCCAGGAAAGATTGGAGACTGATCCCTAAACTTCGGCGGGATCTCGATGAGGGCCCTATTGATCAGGACGGGGACAGGGTTCAAGTCGGACGCGTGCGAAATTAGGCCAAGTCGTTGGGCCTCAAGAGGGATCGTTCCGCCGCCGGCGAACGGATCGAGGATCGTGGGCGGGTTGCCGTCTGTTGACTTCAAAATTTCAGCGTGCGCCTCCGCCAGGAGCTTTTCGTCACGTGCACTGTTCCAGTCGACAAGTCGCTCAATCAGCGCGTGGAGGCGCTCGCGTTCCGCGCGTTGAAGATCTTCCGTCGGGAACTCCTCCGGGTGCGCGGACGGGTCATCGACGAGCTGGGCGAAGAGCACGGCACGGGCAGCCGCCAGCGGGCGGCGGGCCCACCAGAGGTGCAGCGTCGAAGGGTGACCGTGCCGGATCGACTTCTCCCGGGCAGACTCCCGATTGATCGCCTCCAGCGGCAACGCCACCTCGATCAGCTTGCGCTTCTGCACTACAACGACCCCTCTGCCCGACCCCGGGCATGACCAAGCGGCGCAGGAGCGCCGCATCCTCTGTGTCCAAACCTAGCTGCGACCGCCGACGGAACGTGGCGCTACGTCACATCTGACTCACGGCCACCACTCGAGCCACGCGTCATTCACAGGCCCTTCCGCATCGAGAGGTAGTGATCGGGGTACTCCTCGAGCGCCCGGAGACGGCCCAGCCCTCGTGAGTCCTCTGCTTCGGGCATTCCTCCGAGAAGATCCCCACCATCGTCCTCGGCCGACAGAACGAGGTTGTCGTTGCTGGCTACCGGAACCTCGTCGCTTCCTCGTTGGACGGCGTAGAGGAATCCTGAACGGATGTCTCGCCCGATCTGCGAACTTCGCTCGACCCAGTTCATGAGGAATCCAGGCGCAATCTCTACATCGCCGGAGTAGCCAACCACCCGCGACCCGTCGGAGACCTTGTGCGTGATGATCCGCTTATCGCCGGCGGGGAGATCCTTGTTCTTGCTTGAAGCAAGGTCCTTCACGTACTGGTCGGCTGGCGGTTTGGCTGCCGTCGTGCGTTCGCCCCATCGTGTTGCGAGGTCAGGCAGTGGCACCGTGCCACCGAAGCCTTCAAGCGGCCGATGTAGAACGACGGACTCACCCTGCGGAACTTCTGCGAAGGAATGCTCCAGCGAGTGCCCGGGTGGGACCGCCAACCGAGGATCAATGTCCGCGAAAAATCGCTCCGCATCGAACAGCGTCTCGATCACCGATCTCCCCTGAACGCCCGGTCGGTAGCCGTGCTGTGCCTCCTTACGCGCCCGCTTCTGAGCTTCGGAAGCATCGCCCTGGAGCTCAACGTAGGCGGGAGGAAGCGCGACGTAGTCTGCCCAGTGCCACACTGATCTCATGACTTGAGCTCCCGCGTGGAGCGGGACGCTGTAGCAGCGCTTCTCAACGAGCAAATCGTCGAAGACGACGGGCGAGTGCGTCTCGCAGTTCCTAATTAATTCCAGTCCCGTGACGACTCGACCACCTGCTGAGGTCCCCCGCAGACTCTTGTAAGGCTCTCCGAGCTCGGGCTCAAAGACCGCCTCGTCGAGGAGGTTCACGATCACGCAGGCGTTCGCCGCCTCGATGAGCGCTGCCTGCTGGTCTTCGATGGTCGCGTACCAGTACGACAGGACGGCGCGCCGCAGAGCTCGCATGTACCGCTCGGCCTTTGCGAGTGCCGCGTCGCTCAACCGCCCGAGGGGGCTGCCAGCCGCGCCTTCAGCGCTTCGGGTTGTCATCAGAACGGCTGCTTCCCCTTGGCCCACTGTTTCGCCCAGTCGCCTCGGATACCGGTCGCGTCGAAGTCGCCGAGGTCGGTGGTGGCGAACGGGTCGTCGAGATAGCGGACCTCGTCATGCTGTGCTCCGCGCGGGTCGACACGGACAAGAGCAAGACGGTAGCGCGGGACGGCGTTCTTGCCGGTCATCACCTCGTTGTGGGTGATGAAGAAGTCGGTTGCGCCGTCGATACGTGCCTTGACCTCGATGCGATAGGTGTCGCCCGTCGCGCCGGTAGAGAGGATGTCGAAGCCGGGGTTGTTGAACGCCTGCTCGACGGGCTTGCGACCGAGCTCTCGCTCCCGGGCGAGGACCAGGTCGACGCCGCGGCGCTCGACTTCCTTCGTCTCCTTGGCGTGGATAGGTGCGGTCGCGGGCAGCTCGCCTTCCAGCATCCCTATGGGAAGCACGAGTGCGGCGGTGACGATCCGTGGCGGTTTGGTCGACATGAGCTGCTGCTGGTCGAGCAACTCCAGCCGCTTGCGAAGACGCACGTCGAGTTCGACGGCCTTGCGGTTGAGACTCTCCGACGACTCCTTCGGCTTGTCGCCCACCTGCTCCTTCTCCGATGCGATCACGGCGTCGAGGAGGAGGCGGTCGCGTTCGCCTTCGAGGCGCTTAGTGACGAGGGCGCGGGCCTTGCCCAGCTCGGCGAGTCGTCGCGGCTGGACTTCGACGAGGTACTCCGGCAACTGGTTGGCGATGATCCAACTCGTTGCCTTATCCTCGGCATCGGCGAGCCAGGGCAAAGCACGCGCGGCGGCAGTGGCCGGACTGTCGGGTGCTGCGACGCAGTCGAGGTACGGAGCGGGGCCCGCTGGGGTAACGGTGCCAAAACTGTCGACGAAGGCATAGCCGAATCTTCGTGACACCGACCCGCCCGTGGCGTCAGCAACTTCCTCGATCACTCCGACGAGGAGGTTCGGTTCCTCCAAGGTCGAGGACACCAGGACGGTGCCTCGGTTGAGTGTGCCGCCGAACTGGCGGACTGCTTCGTCCATGACTGCGTCGTGGAGCGGGTGACCTGGCGCGAGCAGGTCGGCTCGGGCGAGGTCTTCGCCGCCGACCTTGCTCAACTCAAAGGTCACCCGGTCGTACTTGGTGGCGATTGGCCCCTTGCCCGCGGCCCGGATCTGCTGGGGCACGTTGGCGATCTCGTAGCGACCTTGCTCCCGCTTCGCGATCCGGCCACCGAGGCGGTTGAACGCCGCCTTGAACGCGAGTTCGATGTAGTGCGGCTGGAGACGGCGTGCGCGGGCCTCGTCCATCGCCGCTCTCAGCGCCTGGAGGTCCGCCTCTGCGAGGTTTTCCGACGCGAGGGCTCGCTCGTCGAGCAGGTCTTTGAGTCCGTCACCGACGGAGGCGTCGATGACCTCGTGCATCTTGGCCTTCACGTCTGGGCGTTCGCCGTACTGGATGGCCTCAAGCAGGAGGGTGCGCAGTGGGGTCTCGGTGAATGCTTCGCCGAGGACGTCGAAGACCTTGCCGCCGTAGGTCTGGCGCATCTGTTCGAGCTTCTCCAACAGCCGGGTGAAGACCTCTCCCTCACGAGTGTTGGAGGCAACGAGGTTCCAGAGCCGACAGACCTCTTCCTGGCCGATGCGGTGGATGCGACCGAAGCGCTGCTCGATGCGGTTGGGGTTCCACGGCAGGTCGTAGTTGACCATCAGGTGCGCGGCCTGGAGGTTGAGTCCCTCACCCGCGGCGTCGGTCGCGAGCAGGATCTGGACGTCGCGGTTCTTGGTGAACTCCTCGGTGATCAGACGACGCTCGCCTCGGCGTACGCCTCCGTGGATCGCGCGGACGGCATCGGGCTTGCCGATTAGTGACGTGATCCGGCGATGGAGGTAGTCGAGGGTGTCGCGGTGCTCGGTGAAGATGATGAACTTGCGCGGCCACCCGCTGTCGTCGGTGATAAGCGCATTGTCTTGGAGGATCGTGGACAGTTCGGTCCACTTGCGGTCGGTCCCGACGTCGCGGACCTGCTTGGCCGACTTGGTGAGGTCTGCGAGTTCGATCAGTTCGGCGTTCAACTCCTCGACCGTCTGCGCAGCGGTGGCTGCGTCGAGCAGTTCCTCCTCGATCTCCTCGATCTCCTCGGCATTGAAGTCGTCCGAGTCCAGATCTGAGAGGTCGACCTTGGAGTCGGTGTCGGAGTAAGTGCCGTTGAGGATCTCCTGTTTCTTGCGTTCCAACCGCTCCGAACGACGTACCAGACTCCGGTAAATCGCCTCGGGGCTGGACGCGAGTCGGCGCTGGAGCACCGTCAAGGCGAAGCCAACGGTGTTCTTACGCTTGCCGCCGAGCTTCTCGGCGCGGTTCATGCCCTCGCGGACGTAGTGGGTTACGTCCTCGTAGAGGTCGTACTCCAAGGCTGTCAGCTCGTAGGGCACGGTTTCGGCGATGCGTTCCGGGAAGAGCTTCTTGCCCTCGAAGGTGAGCAGGTCTTCCTTTGTGAGGCGTCGCATGACGCCATCAAGGTCCGCTGACTTGGTGCTCTTGCCCTCGAACCGGTCGCGGTCAAGGAGGGTAAGGAAGAGCTGGAAGTCCTCCTCCTTGCCGGAGTGAGGGGTGGCGGTCATCAGCAGCAGGTGGCGTGTGATGTCGCCGAGCAGTTCCCCGAGCTGGAAGCGCTTGGTCTTCTCCAACTTGCCGCCGAAGTAGTGCGCACCCATCCGGTGTGCCTCATCAACAATGATCAGATCCCACTCGGTCTCCTTGAGTTGCGCTTGCAACTCCTCGTTGCGGGAGAGCTGATCCATCCGCGCGATCAGCAGCGGGTTGGACTCGAAGACGTTGAGGTTGACGTTGGCGTCAATCAACTGATTCGTCAGCAGGTCGAAGCGCAGCCCGAACTTGAAGAACAACTCGTCTTGCCATTGCTCTACCAAGCCGCCCGGCGCGACGATGAGGCAATGCTTGACGTCGTCGCGGAGCAGCAGCTCCTTGACGTAGAGGCCGGCCATGATCGTCTTGCCCGCACCGGGGTCGTCGGCCAACAGGAACCGCAGTGGCGTGCGCGGCAGGAGCTCGCCGTAGACAGCCTGGATTTGGTGCGGGAGCGGCTGCACGTCACTGGTTGCAACCGCGAGCATTGGGTCGAACAAGCCGGCCAGCGTGATCCGCTGCGCTTCGGCCACCAACTTGAAGTCACTCGCGGTCGCATCGAACGCGCGGCCACCGGTCTGCGCGGCCGAAAGGGTGCCCTCGTCCTTGCGGAACACGACCTGCTGGCCGAGCCCGCCAGCGGAGTGCTTGTAGGTCAGCTCCAGCGCGTCGGTGCCGTGCCACTGCACGGCAACAACAGTGATGACCTCGGCCGGGATCAGCCCGTCGATCCGCAGACCCGGCTTGAGTTCCTCGAGCAGCACGTGTGAAACCTCCTGGTTGACAGCCTGCAGACGCTACTCGGACGTACCGACAGTTTCACGAGCCCGCCGAAGTGACGGGCCGGTTGACTAATCTTCGCGGTAGCGAGCGCCCGTGAAGCGAAGTCAGAGCCGGTCGATCCAGGTGTCCGCCTCACGCTCATCCCACTGCGAGGTGGCACTTCGCTCGCCAGAAGACCTCGGACCGAGACGCGAGAGGACCTGCAGGCCCTCCTCGTGGGTGAGCGCGCGCAACGACTCGACATTGCGGCCGGTGGCCGACTCGACGGCTTGCCGCCGGTCAGCCATCGATTTCAGGCCACGGGCATCGAGCGCCTTGCGCAGGAGGTCCACCTGCCAGTCGGCGATCGGCGTCGGCGCGCTCGGCAACTCAGCAGGCGCCGGGCTCGGGTCGTCACCGAAGAGGGAAAGATCGTCAGACACAGGTCAACTGTAGGAAAAGAAAGTGCGGGGCTGCGCACGCCTGCCCGTCACCCGCCGGACCGCGAGCGTGAGGAGGCGCAGCACGACTCCCAACGCCAACCACGAGACCTTGATGGCGTCCCACCCCAGCACCAAAACGACTAGGTTCAGCCATCCGGGCGCACCGACTGCGATTGCCTCCGCGAGGACGTGCATCCCGACGAGGAGCACGGACGCTAGGACAACCAACACCGTCAAGGTCCGAACGCGGGGCGTCATCGCTCGGACCCGACGGGCCAACAGGTTGGTCGGGGCGTAGATCTGCAGGGATCGGTGCGCGAGCGCCACCGCAGCGAAGACTGGAAGAGCAAGCAGGAGGACCATCGTGATCCCTTTCGTCGGATCTTCACTGCGTACGCCACAGCCGTCCTGAGCGCGCTCGGCAAGGTTGGACCTGTGGACGACGACCCCGCGACCGCTCCTATGGACCAGATATCGCCGGCGCACTGAGGGTCTGTCGCGGCCAAGGGGCGCCGTCGCGCACACTCGCCGCAGCACGAACCGACTCGAGCGCCCGCCGTCGTTCGTTCTCCTGCGCCGCGTTCGTGGACCGACCGCCGACCGGAAGGTCAGACACGATCCCGTAGCGGTCCCGGTAAGCAGCAACGGTGCTGACCTCGGCGATCCACGACTCGCGGGCCGTCTGGTCTGCCGGTGGTGCTACGAGACGGCGCATCCATGCAGGCCGCTTCTCGACCGCCTCCTCGGCGAGCGCGCGTGCACGGGTCTCGATCAGGTCCTTGCGCTCGTCGATGGCCCGGCGGTTCTCGTCGCTCATCGGACCGAGCGGCTCAGGGATCAGACCGACAATGAGTCGGGGCTTCACGGCGCGCTTGCCTCGGGGCACCGATGAGGCTGCCTTGTCCACGCGGTAGGTCAGGACTGCTGCCGCGTCGTCAGCGTCTGCAAGCCCGTGCTGGGCGACGACCCGCGGCACGAGTCGTTCGAGATCGTGGTGGTTCGCCTCGGCCCTGCGGAGCGCGGCCGCTAGCGGGCCGAACGCTGTCGACTCGGTGACGGCATGGTGCTCGGCGTCGCTGAGTCCGGAGCGCCGCAGCAGATCGACGAAGCGGTCGTGCTGCGCCTCGGCCGCGATGGTTTCGAGTTCTGCGGCGAGCCTGTCGATGCCGACATACGTCGAGTACTCGTCCTCGATCGTCGCGTGAGCCGACTGGCTCGCGCCGGTGTGCTGGAGCACCCCGTAGAGCACGGTGCGGGCGGAGACGTCCTCGGGCTCGGGCGTCGAGTGGCTGTCGTCGGGCTGGTCGAGCGCTACGTAAGCGATGTTGGCGTCGCGGCCGCGCGTCATCGACACATAAAGGTTCTCTCGGGCGGTCGAGGACGAGACCACGACGTGTGCCGTACCGACGGTGATGCCCTGGGCCCGATGAGCGGTAATCGCGTAGCCGAGATCGACATGCTCACCGACGTAGTCCGCAGGGAGGACCGCGCTCCCCCGTCGCTTCGTGTCAAGACGCCGTACGGCGACCGACCCGTCCTTACGAATGTCTGTGATGCGCCAGCGATCGCCGTTCTTCACCCAGCCACCTCGCATCGTGCGGAGCGATCGGTCGTTGCGACGAGTGATGATGAGATCGCCGACCGATGCGCGCGATCCGTCGGCCAGGTTGATCTCGCGACCGTCGTCGGCGCCGTCGAGCACCACGCGCTCGGCACGCGCTCGCTCGTTCAGTGCCCGCACGGCATGGGCCGACTCGGTCACGAGGATGCTGGCGCGTCCTTGGAGCTGATCCGCACGCCAACCCTCGTACGCCGCGTCGAGCATCTCGTCAGTGTTGCCCTCTTCGATTCGGTGTTCCCGGGCGTACGTCGAGATGACTTCGACGTCACCTCGGCGCAGCGCGAGGGATGCCGCCTTCTCCCAGACGTGCTTGAAGCGATGGATCTCGGCCAGCTCCGGAGCATCGGTGCGACGGTCGACCAGGAGCGCGAAGGCGCCACCAGCGTCTATGGCCGAGAGCTGGTAGGCGTCGCCGACCAGTAGGAGCTTCGCGCCTGCCGCTGCAGCAAGACTGGAGAGCCGGTCGAGGGTCGTCGTCCCGGCGAGCGTCGCTTCGTCGACGATGACGAGCTGACCGGCGCGAAGTTGATACTCGGGGTTGTCCCGGTCGTGCTCGAAGAGCCACTTGGTGGTGTTGTCGCAGACGATGCCAAGATCCTCGGCGAGCGTCTGTGCGGCGTTGGCCGACGGAGCGAGACCGATGACGCTCCCCTGCCCGTGCTCGGAGATCCAGGCATGACGCAGAGCTCGCATCGTGGTGGTCTTGCCGGCGCCCGCCGGTCCGACCAGAAGATCCAGTTGCCTTCCGGAGACGGCGATGGTCCCGATCGCGGCTCGCTGTTCCGGGCTCAGCTTCGTGGCTCGGTGCGCGACTCGTTCAACGATTAGCGGACTGGTGGTCGGTGCACCCAAGGCGGAGGAGCGGTCGAGCAGTCTGGCCTCGGCGTCGAGGACGGCCTGCGAGGAGAACTTCACGGAGTGGCGCGGACGGAAGACGCTCGTGCCGTCAGTTCGGCGAAACCCGGAAGGGCTCGCTGCCAGTTCTGGCGGTGTGAGGGAGACCGACGTCTGCTCGGCTGCGTCGACGATCATGCCGACGATGGCCTCGCGGTCGGATGTGCTCGCGAAGCGTAGGTCCATGGTCTGTTTTGACGCTTCGGCCAGCAGGTTCCAGTGGCTCCATGTCGATCGCTTCACGCTGACGGCGCCCACCACGTCGGCGGCAAGCGCGTGCACCGCAGGGATGGGCACATCGGGAGCTGCCAGGGGCTGGTCAGCCGAACGAGCAAGCAACGAAGCCGCCCACAGCTCAGCGGTGCCGTCGACCAGTTCACTTGCCCGAGTGCGCCACTCGGCGGTGAGGTCCGCGAGGGATCGGATCTCCTTCGGTGGTCGGGTGGCGAGCGTGGCCTGGGCGCGGAGCTCCACGATCTTCTTCTCTGAAGGCATTCGACCGTGACTGCGACGGTAGGCGGCGATGAGGCGGTCCTTCTCGAGCTCGATCTCGCGGCTGCGTGAGGAGAACTCTCGAAGCACATCGTCGCCGACCCCGGCGATCTCCCATTGCGGGTTGCGGTCGGCGCCCCGAGAGCGCAGCTCCCACTCGATGCCGAGGTCGCGGCTGAGGCGGTCCGCGAGGACAGCGTTGTATTGAGCCGACAGGCCCGTCACCGCGGCGTGGACAGGTCTGCTGTCGAGGCTGCGCCAGCGCTGGTCCCAGACGGTGAGGACCTTGTTCGACACGACCAGGTGCGTGTGGAGCTGGGGGTCGCCGGCGCGTGAGTCGTAGTGGTCGTAGGCGACCGCGGCCACTCCGACCACGTCGACCTGGGCGACGGCTCCGTCGCAGTCGCTGACTCCGGTCCGGGTAGCTGCGACTTCTCTTTCGAAGTAGTCGAGGACGTCAGCGACGGAGTCATGGTGCGCTTTCACGATCCGTTCCTGGGTGGCGGGATCGGCGACGCCCCAGAGCACCGAGACCGACTTCGGGACACTGAACGTGAGATCGAAGCCCGCCACCGCCTGCCTCATGCCCGCGGCCGTCTCCTCGGCTTCGATGCGCGTGGTCTCCGCCGCGCAGTCATCCAACGTCATCTCAGGGTCAAGCGCGTCGACGCGGTCCTGGATCCGCTCCGCGAGCCGCTTGTACGACGGATAGGCGCGCCCGAGCTGATCGCCGGTGATCGGGTCGCGTCCCATGCCGACGAGGAGCGCGAGCTGCTCCTCCGTCACGACACACCCGGGCACGAGCTGACCGTCACCGAAGACTCGGACCCCCGAGCCCATCCACCGCCCCGGCGGCGTACCTGCCTCGGAGTAGTAGCGCGTGAGAGGTGTGGAAAGCGCGCGGTTGCCGTCACCCGCGGCGACGGACCGCAGGAGGTACTTGTAGCCACTGCCTGCTGACATGCGACGCATCGAGACCGTCACGACCGTTTCCTCTCCACAGCCCTCAGGTGCGCCTCCTTCTCCACAGGAACCTCGGTCTGCCATGCGTGTGAGATCGAGGAAGGGTTGAGGTGGAGGAGGTGGGAAGGAGGGTGAGGAGGGCTGAGGAAGGGGAAGGGGAAGAGGAAGAGGAAGAGGAAGAGGAAGGGATGGGGAGATGGGTGAAGAAGAAGTGGAGGGAGAGGAAGAAGGCAGGCGAGGGGGTGGGAGGTGACGAGTACCTATCCCCTGAAGTCCCGGCAAATCGACCTGCCACGGAAGGCGAAAACAGGCTTACGATGAGGCCAGACGATGTGTCGCACCGCCCGCGGGGCGACTCGTCCGCCTCGAGCCGACAGGCAAGAGGGAGCAGGAAACGCACATGACTCATTTTCTCGGGTTGAGGTCTTGGGCGGCCGGCGCGGTGGTGTTGGCCGTGGCATCCGCCTGTGGTGGCACAGCCGCCGATCCCAGCGGTTCGAGCTCACTTTCCCCCACGCGGTCGACGCCAACAGCTGGCTCGACCAGTGCGTCGCCCTCTTCCCCCGAGGATGTGGCCGCGACCGACGCGACGGCAGTTGTCCGGAAGTACTTCGCCACCCTGGACCGGCTTGGGCAGCACCCAACCAGTCGCCTCAGCTCACTGGCCTCCGTCACGACGAGCACCGAACTGACGGCTGAGCGAGCATTCCTCCGGGCGCAGCACCGCCGCGGCGAACGGCAGGTAGGAAACACACGGATCGCTCATCTGAAAGTTCAGTCGGTCAATCTCGACAATTCGGATCCGACTGCGGGAAGGGTCCCGACGGTCTCGATTGACGTCTGTTGGGACGTCAGCAAGGTCGACGTGGTGGACCGGACCGGCAAGTCGATCGTCAGCCCGAACCGAGCGGACAGCCGGTGGACTCGTTACGACGTCGCGAACTATCACTATCGAGCAAACCCCAGCAACGGATGGCGGGTCGCCGACGCGCACGACCTGAAGGCGACACCATGCGCGGTCTCCTGAGGCAGACGGCTCTCGTCGCCCTTTTGGGTACCTGTCTGGCGGTTCTCACCTGTTCGAGAGCTGAAGCGGGCACGAACTGCCAGCACGTGAATCCAGCAACGGGCGAGTGCGTCGTATTGGTCAAGGCTCCTAGCCCGGCCAGTCCTGTTGCCGCGGCCAACGATGGCCCGAGGGACACTGGCGCTGGCGCGGCCTGCTACTGGGATCCGGCGAAGCAGGGACTCAAGGGGCCACCAGCAGGCCCTGTCCCGTGTACGTCGTCGCAGTACGGCTACTGGTCGGACATCCACAATTGCTACGTCCAAATCGAGAAGCCTCAGCCGCCGGCGGGAGACCCCAGCCGGCAGGGCCATCCGCCTGGCGACGGCGCGGTCTACTCGTGCTATCAGCCGCAGACGGATCTGGTCGCGGAGCTGTGGGCGAAGTCCACACCTACCGCCTCAGGAGCCGGCCCGTCGCCTCGCGACGTCGCTCAGATCGCGGTCAAGCGGATGAAGCTCTCCGCAATCGAGATCGGCATCGTGCCCAGGCCGGGGCAGAACAGTGTGGGCCTGGTCGGTATGCCGGTGTGGATGTGGGCGAAGGCGCCGAACGATCACACCGTCGGGCCGATCACCGCGAGGGCATCGGCGGGCGGAATCACCATCACGGCGATCGCGAAGCTGCTTCACGTCACTTGGGACATGGGGGACGGGTCGCGGGTCGTCTGCAAGACGGCGGGGACGCCGTACAAGCCGGAGTACGGGCGGAAGGCCTCCCCGGACTGTGGCTACACCTACAAGTTGTCGAGCGCGCGCGAGACCAATGACGCCTACACCGTCACCGCCACGTCGAGCTGGGTCATCACCTGGTCGGGCGCCGGCCAGACCGGGACGATCCGCCTCGACGGCCTCAACCGCTCGACCCAGATCCGGATCGGTGAAGCGCAGGTGCTGGTCGACTGACGAGCGCTGCGCAGGAGGTACGACGATGACCACGACTGCCCGAGAGGACCGGAAGCCCGGCCCCCGCACCGCCACGCCGGATCCCGGCGCCGCTGTCGCTCCCCCGGTCAAGCTCCGAAAGCGCCCCGCACTGGTCGTCATCGCCGTCGTCATCACCGCGCTCGGCTGCCTGCTCGGCGCCTGGGCGTGGAGCGCGACGACCAACACCGAGGAAGTCCTCGCCGCCCGGCACACGATCCACCGCGGCGAGGTGATCACATCCGGGGACATCGAGCGAATCCGGATCAGCGGCGATCCCGCCCTGACGCCGCTCCCTGCGTCGGCATACGACCACGTCGTCGGTAGACGCGCCGCTCTGGACATCTCCGCCGGCGGCCTGTTGACGA
This sequence comes from Nocardioides marmorisolisilvae, assembly GCF_031656915.1. Taxonomy (NCBI): domain Bacteria; kingdom Bacillati; phylum Actinomycetota; class Actinomycetes; order Propionibacteriales; family Nocardioidaceae; genus Nocardioides; species Nocardioides terrisoli. The sequence continues at coordinate 1,198,453 of NZ_CP134227.1, forward strand.
CCGACTCGACCAGCGGCGCACCGATGCCGCCGCACGGCCAGTCGATCGTCGGGATCTCCCTCACCCCAGCGCAGACGCCGGCGCTGCCGATGCATGGTGGCGACAAGGTCCGGATCATCGTCACACCGGGCGACAACGGAAGCGGAGCCGTGGGCACCCCGCAGTTCACCTCTGCCGAGGTCGTCGACACCGCCCTCGACGAGACCACCGGAAACACTGTGGTCAACGTCCTCGTGCCGTACGCCGACGCCGGTGTCCTGGCCGCCCGCGCCGCGACCGGACACGTCGCGCTCGTCCTCGACTCCGAGGTTCACTGATGGCCGTCGTCGCTCTGACCTCCGCCGCGGGATCGCCGGGCGTCACGTCATCCGCGGTCGGGTTGGCGTTCTGCTGGCCTCGTCCGGCGGTGCTGGTCGAGGCCGACCCAACAGGCGGGTCCGGGGTCCTCGCAGGCTTCTTGAAAGGCACCACGCCCTACGACGTCGGACTGCTTGAGCTGTCCCTGTCGCCGCTCGGCGTCGCCGATGCGCTACGGGACGTCGTGCGTCCCCTGAGCCCGACCGTCTCACTGGTCGCCGGCACGAGGACGCACGCACAGGCCGCGGCTCTGCGGGACGTGTGGGAGCCGCTGGCGAGTGCACTGAGCGACCTGGAGGCCAGCGGGCAGGATGTGATCATCGATGCCGGTCGGCTCGGCTTGGCCGGCTCCCCGCAGCCTCTTCTGGAGGCTGCGGATCTGACCCTGCTCATGACGCGGGCGACGCTGCCGTCGATCTCGGCGGCTCGGTCGTGGGCCGAAGCCGCCCGCCAGCCTGCGACCGGCTGGCGCCACCCGGGACTGTTGCTGGTCGGCGAAGGACAGCCCTACCACGCCACCGACGTCGCCAAGGTGCTCGGCCTCCCGGTCGTCGCCGACCTGCCCGACGATCCCGAGGCCGCAGCGGTCTATCACCGCGGTGCGCCGCCGCCGCGTCACTTCGAGACCGGCCCCTACGCGCGCAGCCTCCAGGCAGCCGCCCAGTCCGTCCAGGCACAGCTCGCCCGCGGCCGGTTCGCGGTCGTCGAGGAGCCAGGACGATGAGCGAGGCGTCGCGCTACCTGAGCGAGTACGGCGAGCTGTCCAGCGTCCCGCTCTTCAACCAGCCGACCAACGCAGCGCCGCCGACACCGACCGGACTCGGCGCCACGGTCATCACACCGTCGACCGTCAGCAACGACGTCGACTGGTCACTCGTCGCAGCACTGCGCGCCCAAGCCTCCGAGCAGTTGAGCCAGACGATCGCCTCTGATCGCAGCCGACTCGACAAGGATGCCCAGCAGGAACTCGGCCGCTCGATCGTGTTGGACCTGATCGAGTCCGCGATGGCCGACGCCGCCAACGCCGGACAGGGCACATGGAGTCCGGCCCGACAGCAGGCGACCGCACAGGCCGTCTTCGACTCACTCTTCCGGCTCGGCCGGCTCCAGCCGCTCGTCGACGACGACCGCGTCGAGAACATCATCATCATCGGCTACGACCGGGTCCGGCTCGAACTGATCGACGGCACCCTCATCGACGGGCCGCCGGTGGCCGACTCCGACCAGGAGCTCATCGACTTCCTCGTCTTCCTCGCCTCGCGCAGCGAGGTCAACGCCCGTTCCTTCTCCGAGGCCCAACCCCGGCTCCACCTGCGACTCGACGGTGGCGCCCGCCTGGCCGCCGCCGCCTGGGTGACACCGCGCCCGTCGGTGGTGATTCGGCGACACCGACTGATGCAGGTGACCCTCGACGACCTCGTGAAGCGGGAGATGCTGACGCCGATCGCAGCATCGTTCCTGCGGGCGGCGGTCCGCACCAGGAAGTCGATCGTTGTCGCCGGCGCCCAAGGGGCGGGCAAGACCACCCTGGTCCGCGCCCTGTGCGCAGAGATCGACGAGATGGAGGCGATCGGAACCTTCGAGACCGAGTACGAACTCCACCTCCACGAGCTCGACCGGCACCAGATCGTGCACGCCTGGGAGTCGCGTCCGGGCTCTGGTGAGCGCGGCCCCGATGGCCGACAGGCCGGCGAGTTCACTCTCGACGAGGCGCTCGTCGACTCCTTCCGGTTCAATCTGTCGCGCCAGATCGTCGGCGAGGTCCGCGGCAAGGAGATCTGGGCAATGATCAAGGCCATGGAGTCGGGCACCGGCTCGATCTCCACCACCCACGCCGCCGATGCCGTCGCCGCGGTCCGAAAGCTCGTGACCTGCGCGATGGAGGCGGGGCCGCACATCACTCAGGGCCTGGCGACCAGCAAGCTCGCCGCGACGGTAGATCTGATCGTCCAGCTGAGCATGGAGACCGTGCCCGTCCCCGGCGGTGGGCGGCGCACTCGTCGCGTCGCGGAGATCATCGCCTTGGCGCCCGGTGAGAAGGACCCGGGCTACGCAACCACCCACGTCTTCAGCCCCGACGCCTCCGGGGTCGCGGTACCTGATGTGCTGCCCGACGAGTACCGAGCACTTGCAGGGCACGGCTTCGACCTCGCGGGCTATCTCTCCACCCGGCCGATGGGAGGTACCCCGTGAACCCGTTGCTTCCGGGTCTCGCCGGCGGTCTGGTCGCCGTCGGGATCCTCGGCATCGTCGTGGGGCTCCGGACAGTTCCGGTGGCCCCCAGGACGAAGCCCGCCCGCGGCCGGTTCAACCTCAGCGCTCGCGTCCGAGTGCTTCTGCTTGCCGGCCTCGGGCTCGGCCTCCTCGGCTGGGTCGTCACCGGCTGGGTCCTGGCGCTCGTGATCGCTCCGGTCGCGGTCATCGGACTCCCGGCCCTGCTCTCCGCCCCGCCGGCCGCGATCCAGATCAACCGGCTCGAAGCCATGGAGGAATGGACCCGATCACTTTCCGGGGTCCTCACCGTCGGCATCGGGTTGGAGCAGGCACTCGTCGCGACACTGCGTTCGGCACCTGCGCCGATCAACGCCGAAGTGACCAGACTGGTGAGCAGGCTCCGTGCCCGTTGGGACACCGAGGCCGCGCTCCGGGCGTTCGCCGACGAACTCGACGATGCCACCGGGGACCTCATCGCGGCCAACCTCATCCTCGCCGCGCGCCGCCGCGGCGCGGGCCTGTCCAGCGTTCTTGAGGGCCTGGCCGAGTCGGTCGCGGCCGACGTACGTGCTCGACGTCAGGTCGAAGCGGACCGCGCCAAGCCACGCTCGACCGCCCGATGGGTCACGCTGATCAGCGCGAGCGTGCTCGTCGTACTCGCCCTCTCCGGAAGCTACGTGAAGCCGTATCGCAGCGCCATCGGTCAGGTGATCCTCGTCGTGCTGCTCTCGGCGTACGTCGCAACACTCGTCTGGATGCGCCGCATGGCGACCGGCAAGCCGCTGCCCCGGTTCTTCGAGCGGCGCTCTGAACCGAGGACCGCGCCATGATCTCCGGACTCCAGTTGGCGATCGTCTCCGGCGGACTCGTCGGGCTCGGCCTGACGCTGCTGGTCGCCCGGATCCTGCCCGTCGAGCCTGACCTGGCCGACGCCCTCGACCGGGTGACCTCCGTCCGTAGTCGCGCGACCGCCAGTGCGACGACCGCGCGCAGCGGCAAGGAACGCCTCGGCCTGTGGGGGTTGCGTGTCCTCCCGCCCGGCATCTGGGTCCGGACGCCCATGCGCGAGCTTGCGCTGCTGCGGATCTCGACCGCCCAGTTCTACGGCGAGAAGCTGACCTTCGCCGGACTCGGCGTCGTGATCCCGCCCGGGCTGACGCTGCTGTTCAACTCTCTCGGCCTGGGCGTGCCGCTTCCGATCCCGGCGCTGGCCTCGATCGTGCTCGCGACGGTCATGTTCTTCATCCCGAACTACAACGCACTCGACGACGCGAAGAAGGCCCGCCTCGAGTTCGCGCGCGCACTGGGCGCCTACATCGATCTGGTCGCGCTCGAACGCAACAACGGCATCGGTGTGCGCCAGGCGATGGAGGCCGCGGCCGAGGTCGGCGACTCGTGGGTTTTCACGCGGCTATCCGAAGAGCTCACTCAGTCGCGATGGTCCGGCCTGCCGCCCTGGGACGCGTTACACACCTTGGCTACAGAGCTCGGACTGCCCGAACTCGACGACTTCGCCGACATCATGCGGCTCTCCGGCGAGGAAGGGGCCGGTGTGTACGCCACCCTGCGCGCCCGCTCGGCCGCCATGCGCGCGGCGATGCTCAACGACGAGATCGCCCAGGCAAACGCCGTCGGTGAACGCATGACCATCCCCGGCTCCATGCTCGGAGTCATCTTCATGGCGCTGCTCGTAGCCCCCGCACTGCTTCGCATGCTCACGGTCTCGTGACACGGAAGGACAACCACCCAGGAGGAACCCGATGTTGAAAGCCCTCGTCGTGCTGCAGATCGCAGCACTCCACCTCTACGACGTCCTGCGGAAGCGGTCGCGTCGCGAACGCGGATCGGTGACCACCGAACACGTGCTCTGGGCGGTCGCGGTCATCGCGATCGTCGGCATCGTCGTCGCGGCCATCACCAGCTATGTCACCAAGCAGTCCGGCAACCTCAAGTAGCCGCGCCAGGCTCCACGAAGAGCGAGGCTCGGTCTCGATCGAGCTCGTCATCCTGCTGCCCGCGCTCTTCGCGGTCATGTTCCTGGGGATGCAGGCCGCGCTCTTCTACCACGCCCGGACGACCGCTATCGCGGCCGCGCAGGAAGGTGCCCGGGCCGCCGGTGCCGAGCACGGACGTACGACGGACGGCGCCGCCGCGGCCAACGCCTTCATCGACGAGGCCGGCGGTGACGGCGTGCTCACGAACACCACGACCACGGTTCATCGGACCAGCACGACCGCCACCGTCACGATTACTGGGTTCAGCCTGAGCGTCATCCCCGGCTGGCACGTCCGGATCGTCCAGAGCGCCTCCGTGCCAGTCGAACGCCTGACAGATCCCACTGCAGCGGGGGCACCATGATCCGGCGAGGCGAGCGCGGTTCTGCGGCGATCGAGGCAGCGATCGGCGTACCGGCCTTCGCGCTGTTCGTCGGCCTGATCATCCTCGGTGGCCGTACCGCGAGCGCCCACGAGGCCCTCCAGTCCGCCGCAGCAGACAGCGCTCGATCTGCGTCCCTCGCGCGCGACGCCCAGACCGCGCGGGACGAGGCGCGAGGAGCCGCGACAGCGAGCATCGCCAACCAACATCTCGGCTGCACCAACATCGACGTCACCGTCGACACTTCCGACTTCGACAAGCAACCGGGCGTGCCCGGATCCGTAGCCGTCACAATCTCGTGCCGCCTCAGCTTGTCGGATCTCGCGGTGCCGGGCCTGCCGGGGTCCAGGGTGTTCACGAGCACGATGTCCAGCCCCATCGACACATGGCGCGAGCGATGAACCGCCGGCGCGATGAGCGCGGATCCATCACCGTCTGGCTGGCCCTGGCCAGCTTCGCGATGATCTTCCTCGTCGGACTCGCCGTCGACCTCGGCGGTCAGGTCCACGCGCACGAACGCGCACACGACGTCGCCGCGCAGGCCGCTCGGGCCGGGGGCGAAGAGGTCGACGGAGGTCCCGCCATCCAGGGCAGCAGCCTCACGATCAACCCGGCCGCCGCCCGAGCCGCCGCACAGCGCTACCTCGACCAGGCAGGAGTCAGCGGCACCGCCGCGGTCACCGACGGCAACACGATCACCGTGACCGTCCACGACAGCTACAAGCCGCAGTTCCTCGGGCTGATCGGCATCCACCGTCTCGACGTCACCGGCACCGCCACCGCACGCCTCATCCGCACCCTCGGAGGTAGCCAGCAATGAACAGAGCCAACTCCAGGCTGCGCGGCCTCTTCGCCACGCTCGCGCTCGTCGGGTTCGTGGTCGGCGTACCAGCCCTGCTCCTCGCCATCGCCGCCGTCCCCGATCCAGGCGCGTTCGCCGGATCACGGCTCACCTCACCGGACGACGGGACCCTGGCATTGCAGTTGATCGCGGTCGTCTGCTGGATCGCCTGGGCCATCTTCACCTGCCAGCTGATCGCCTCAATCGTCTACCAGCTCCGCGGCATACGAGCCCTGCAGATCCCGGGCCTCGTCGTACCTCAACTCGCCGCCGACCGCCTCGTCGCAGCCGCAGCGCTGCTGTTCGTTGCGATCCCCACCGCGACCGCATTTCTCCCCCAGCCAAGGGCAGAGGCAGCGATCACCGCGACTCCCCCACCCGACACCGCTCCCCAAGCCGCCCAGCCCACGGAAACACCCGTCACCACCCATCAAACCGCGGACTCGAAGCAGCAGCCGGACACGGAGCGCTACACGGTCAAGCGCGGTGACAGCCTCTGGAAGATCGCCGAGGAACGCCTCGGCGACGGCACGAGGTACGCCGAACTCGTCGCCCTCAACGACGCGGTCCTGAACGGGCGTCCGGACTTCCTGCTGCCGGGCACCGTCCTGAAAGTGCCCGTCGCCGAGACCGCCCCCGAGCGTGACTACGTCGTCCAGCCCGGCGACACACTCGGCCAGATCGCCGAGGACGAGCTCGGCGACGCCCGCGTCTACCCCTCGATCTTCGAGGCATCCAGGGACACCGTGCAGGCGAACGGCGCCCACCTCAGCGACCCCGACCTGATCCTCCCCGGCTGGCGCCTCACCATCCCGGGGCACACCGATCCGCACGAGCCCACGAAACACAAGCACGTCCAGGAGCCGACCATCCCTGAGACGACTCCCCCGGTCGAGCTCACACCTGCCCCGGGACCCCCCGAGCCCGCGCCGACGCAACGCGATCACCAGCCCGCGGAGGACCAGGTCGTCCCGGGATGGCTGCTTCCTGGACTCGCCGGTGCGGGCACCCTCCTGGCCGGCTCGCTCTGGCTGGTCTTACGTCAGCACCGCAGAACACAGCTGCGCTACCGCCGACCCGGCACGGTCATCGCTCCCCCGCCGAAGGAGCTGCGTGCGGCCGAGAAGTCGATCCAGGTGACGGGCACCGCGACCGCCCACCGGATCGAGGAACTCGACGCCGCCCTCCGATGCCTGGCTCCTGCGCCGCGCCTGATCTCTGCCCGGCTCTCGCAGAAACGGATCAGCCTGACGCTCGCGGAGCCAGCTGAGATCCCCCAGCCATGGACAGGCGAAGGAGTCGCATGGCAGATCCCCATCGATTCACTGACGACTCCTGAGCCGGACGCGCTGTCGCCGTACCCGATGCTCGTCAGCGTCGGCGAGACCGACGACGGGACGCTCGTCCTGCTCAATCTCGAGGAGCTCCGCACAGTGGCACTGACCGGCGATGACGAACGGAGCGCTGCGCTGGCTCGTCACGTCGTGGCCGAACTGGTCGTCAACCCATGGGCCTCGCCGGTCCACGTCGAGGCGCTCGGCGTCGGCGAGGAGATCGCCGCGATCAACCGCGACTTCGTCCACGTTCACGATCCAGGCGACGCGGCATTCCTGGACACGCTGGCTGCCGACCTCGGCGCGGCCAGCCCGACCGGCGAGCCCGACGAGTTCCACGCAGCGGTCATCACAGCCGACGAGAACGCAGATGGCCTCACTCGCCTGGCGGGAGCCCTCGTCGGATTCCCGGGACGATCCGGCGTGGCTCTCGTGACCGTCGGAACCGAAGCGTCCGCACCGTACGTCGACATCAACCTGTCTCCCGAAGGCCGTCTCCGCATCCCATCCCTCGACCTTGACCTCGCTGCAGCAGGGCTCACCGCCACCGAAGCGGAGGCGTGTGCAGCCCTGATCGACCTCACAGCGGAGGCCCAGGTCGTGCCCGTCCCCCGCCCGACTGACAGTGGGGCCGTGTCGGACTGCGCTGGCGCCCTCGTGGAAGAGCTGACCGAACCACGACCAGAGGAACAACAAGCGGGCAGCTCGTCGCTCCTTCCGCTCGACGCCCACATGTACGCCGACCGGGCGGCCACGACCGTCGACGACGTCGACGCTCTCGCTCCGAATGCAGGCGCTCAGGCTGCGCCGGCGGTGGAGGCCGCCGACCCGGATCTGGATGAAGACGTTGCCCGCTGGGACTCCCCGGTTCCCGCCGCCCCCAAGGTCACATTGCTCGGACCGGTCGCGGTCAGGACCCTTGGCGACGCGACAGCGACCGCGCACCGGCGGCCCTACTACGTCGAGTTTCTGGCCTACCTCGCGCTCCATCCCCATGGAGTCAGCGCCGAGAAGCTTGCCGAGGACCTCTGCATCCGTCCTCAGAAGGCGCGCTCCGACCTGAGCATCGTCAGGAAGTGGCTCGGACAGAGTCGCGCAGGCAGGCCGTACCTGCCGCGAGCACAGCAGACCCACCAGGACGGTGTCCCGGCGACATACGCACTGGACGGCGTCCTCTGTGACCTCGACCTGTTCCGTCGGCTGCGCGCTCGCGGCCAGAGCCGGGGGTCCGAGGGTATGGCCGATCTCGTCTGCGCACTTCATCTCGTCAGTGGCGAGCCGTTCACCGACCTCCGCAAGGACGGCTGGGGCTGGCTCCTCGAAGGCGATCGTCTCGACCACATCATGACCGCCGCGATCGTGGACGTCGGTCACATCGTCACAACGCATGCCCTGGCTTTGGGCGACCTCGACCTCGCCGACTTCGCCTCAAATGTCGCTCTGGCCGCGTCGCCGTACGACGAGGTCGCAACACTCGATCGCGCTGAGGTCGAGCGCGCCACGGGCGACGCCGAAGAGGCCGATGCCCGGATGCGTAAGGACGTCTTCAACAGAACCGACGATGCACTCGGGCCGATCCAACTGCCGCCCCGAACCGCGGAGGTCGTCGAACGAAAGCGTTCCTCCACGACGGGCCGACGCCGCACCGGCTGATCTCATGCGAGGACGCACGGACGCCGCCACACTCCGGCCGTGAGGATGTGGACATCTCCGGCTGACCGGTCGCTTCAGTTCCGCAAGCGGATCCCGTAGTGGTCACGCTCCGCGTGACGATGAGCAATCGGGTACACGACGGCGCGGTGGTTGCTTGGGCAGGTCCCGGTGGCTTACGCAAACGCCGTACCGGTGTGCTCGGCCGGCGGTACGGTGCCTGCGGGGCGGGAACAGGCTGGTCGGAGCAACGGAAGGTTGCCATGATGAAGTTCCCAACGAAGACCAATCGACGTGCCCCGGCCCTGGTGGCCGCCGCCGTGTTCGGCGCAGCCCTCACCGGGGGCATCGCCTATGCGGCCGGGGTCCCCGGCGGGGACGGGGTCATCCAGGCCTGCTATGCCCAGAACGGCAACGCCAACCTGCGGGTGGTCGACGATGCTGCGGCGTGCAGGTCGAACGAGGTTGCGCTGAGCTGGAACCAGAAGGGGGTCCAGGGCGACACCGGTCCCGCCGGCCCGCAGGGCCCGAAGGGAGAGACCGGTGCGACAGGACTGACCGGCGCGACCGGGGCGACAGGACTGACCGGCGCGACCGGCAAGACCGGTGCGACAGGACTGACCGGCGCGACCGGCAAGACCGGCGCGACAGGGCTGACCGGCGCGACCGGCAAGACCGGCGCGACCGGGGCGACAGGACTGACCGGCGCGACAGGACCACAGGGGCCGCAAGGTGCAACCGGCGCCACCGGGCCGCAGGGGCCGCAAGGTGCAACCGGCGCCACCGGGCCGCAGGGTGATACGGGCGCGACCGGCCCCAGCGGCATGACCGGCTATCAGA